>NZ_AJLK01000020.1 GCF_000317205.1 Fischerella muscicola PCC 7414
GGAACTGGTAGTAGTTGAGGTATTGCTATTTTGGTTGTTGTTACCACCTCCGTTATTACTGTTGGAGTTGCTGCTGTTAGAAGTAGTGGTAGTATTGTTTTGATTTTTGCCATTACCTGCTAAAGCTGAAGGCATAAAGCTCAAACAATAAAGTCCCACTAATGATGCTGTAGATATTCCAAAAACTATTTTTCCCCAAAGCTTGTACATCGTATATTTTCCTTACAAGTTTTTCAATTAATAATCTCTTTGCTCATATGCACCCTATTTTTATGGTGTAACCAATTATCTTGTTTATTCATTATTTTGGCTTCCGTTATTTCCACATTTTGTTGACAAATTCATATATTTAAAACTTGTTTAAATTTTATAAATATGGATGTAAATATAAACTTTTTATATTTCAATTATTTCCTTCTCGTGAAAGTACTTAATTAATAAAGAAATAAAAATAGATATTAATAAAAATTCGAGATTAAAAATTATTAGATAATATTAACTCTGTTGTATCACTTTAACATGAATTTTAGTATAATAATATACAAATTTTGTAAAAATAATACAGAGCATGGTAGAGCCTCATCCACCGATATCAAACATCTTTCTTTGTGGACGAATATTTTCTGTGGTATAAAAAGTCGTTTCCTGTCTCACCCTGATTTCTATTTTTCTTCTGCCTAAAGTGACACAAGAGGGTTAGTGTTGAGGATTTTAGTTACAGCAGCCAATGTTGGTGAGCCAGAAGGAGGAAAACAAGTGTTAAAACGGATAAAACAGTCCAATCAAATATTTATCTAGAATTAAGCAAAGAACGCTTCATACTTACCCTACTTCGGAATTAGCCCCTAATGCCTCTAAAGTTGCCCATTGTGCCTCGCTTAGCCCTTTCATACCCTTAAATTTCATGCCTGTGTAGGGGCAAGGTACTTTTAAAGTTTGCCAACACTTGTTCTGTTGTAGCTCCCAGAGTTTGATGCTTTCATCAAAACTACCACTGAATGCCACAAGTTTGATTGGGGTTACATCTGTGAGGGGAGTATTATTAGTAACGAGCAAAGTGGAAATTAGATCAGAGTGTCCTGTCAACGTCTGTTGGCATTTTCCTGTAACAATATTCCAAACTTTTAAAGTGTGATCAGTACTGCCACTTACTATATACTGACTATCCGTACTAAACTTGGCAACTGTAACAGACACCTGATAACCTGTAAATACCTGGAGACATTTTCCGGTCGAGATTGACCAGAGTTTAATAGTTTGGTCAAAGCTAGCACTCAATAAATGCTCTGAGATCAGTTTTAAGATGACAAAATAAATTCAATAAATTGCCCCCCGCATAACCAGTTTCGTTTGCTGTTTGATGCCGTAGGGACGCTAAAATATCGCACAGATGTTGTTCAAGTTGTGACTGTGTAACAAAGTAAGTTAATAGTCGCTCACTCAAGGGGTGTAAGATAAATTGAATTTGAGCATCGCGCAAATAGTCTTGGGTTTGGGCTTCAATTAAAGCATGGGTTCTAAATAAATTTAGATTGTTTGTTGTAATCTCTTGCTCAATAGTTTGAATCAGACGTTCCGTAACATATTCCATAATTACGGGTTGTTGCGTGATGCCGATGTCAGTAGTTTCTACCAGAGAGCGATTTTTAAGCGATTCTAAAACTTCTAGGAGTTTTATTAAAGGGGTTTGAGGCAAAATTTTTGCTTGTAAATCTGCTGGCATTATTTCTTCTCGGTGAATTGCCAGCCAGTACATAATCTGTTGTTGTAGAGGCGTTAAACGCTCAAATTGTTGTTCGAGTAAGTCCCACAAATCGCTAAAAATAATACTGCCTTGTTGCTCAAATGCTTGTATATTGCCGCTAAAGAGTTCTTGGATAGTGGTTGCGGCAATCTTGAGGGCAAGGGGGTTGCCTCCAAAATAGTTGACAATTGCTCTAAGTTGTGTATTCTTAGCATCTACGCCTTTAGCAATGAGGATTTGCTCACCATCTGCCCCTAAGAGTCCTGGAAGTGTGAGCGATCGCACCGGGAACTTTTTGCCTTCTCGCACCGTAAAACCACCAGGTTTTTCGCGTCCGGTGATTACAAGACAACTTTGATGGGGTTCATCGCCAATCCGCTCGAACAAAGAGCGATAATCTTCATAACCAGATTGGTACTTTCCGCTGCGATTTCCACCTGACAAGATTGATTCGACGTTATCAAGAACTAACAAACAGCGTTTTGAGCGTAACTGTTCCATGAGACTGTTAATTGAAGCCTCTGGGGTTTGAGTTGTTTGTGTGAAAATCGGTAAAATCTCATCAAGTAAAGCATTTAGGAGTGGTGCTTGCTGCAAAGAACGCCAAATCAGACATTCAAATTGCGATCGCACCTGTTGAGCAATTTTTACCGAGAGGGCAGTTTTACCGATTCCACCGAGTCCAAAAATTCCAATTAAGCGACAGCGATCCTCAATAATCCAACTCTCTAAAGTTTGCAGTTCTTCTTGGCGACCGTAAAATCGGGAAACGTCAATTGCTTCTCCCCAATCTTGCTTACCTTGTCTGATGGCTGACGATTGTTGGTAACGATGCAAAACTGCTTGAATATTTTGCTTCGAGACGGGTTCACCAAGGATTTGAGAAAGACTACGCCACAACTGTGAACCAACCTGTTTAATGTAGTCGTGTTGGTAATCTAACTGATCGGCAATCTCCGTATAAGTGCGTCCTGCCCAAGTTTCTAAAAATACAACAGATTGAACATAACTCAGTCTTTGTCCTTGGTTAGCAGCTTGTAAGAGCTTCTCGACTAAGTTAAGCGCCTCTTGTCCCTTCATGCCTAGTTCTTGTGAGTAGTATTGCTTTATTTGCGTGTTATGAACTGCTTATTCAGCGCGTTGTTAGTCATTTCACGGAAAATTTACGTAAATTTACATAAGTAATTTACTTTTTCTCACGCAGAAGCCAGTCAGGCGATCGCACTTCAAAACCTGATCATCTCATCACCAAAAATCAAGGTTGTAAATGCGATCGCTTCATGCTGAAGATTCTTCCAATTGCAAGGCTGTGTTTGTAATCTAACTAGTCTTCTTTCGTCGCTTGCTAGTGATATTACAGAAATTTTACGTAAATTTACATAGATAACTCACTTTTTCTCACCGACAAAGCAATTAGAGATGGGTTATTCGTAATGTAATACAGGAAGAAAATTTTTCTTAAGAGGCAAAAAAGGAAACACAAAATGAAATTTGGTATTGATATAGGACATAATTGCAAACCAGATACAGGTGCAGTCAGCATTAAAAAAGAAGATGACTTAACTAAAGCAGTAGGAACCAAGCTGATGGAAAAGTTATCAGCCGCAGGTCATAGCGTCATTAATTGTACTCCTAATATTACTAGAAGTGTAGATGAATCTCTGCAAAAGAGAGTGAATAAAGCAAATGATAATAATGTCTGGGCAAGGTGATGGGTTTACTTCCGGAAGCCCAGCAGTTATTTGCGAAAGTCAAAGGGGTTACGATTCCCTTATCACCTGTGAACTTGCAAGTTAGCCGTTTTCCTCAAGAAGTTGAAGTTCATCCTAGTGATCGCTAAGGATTTTCAAGCCAGTTATCGCAGTTCTAATCTCAATGCTGCTCCATTTGCAATCAATGATGTCAGCATTCCTCATGGTGGTGATACTCCCGATCATGCCGGACATGAGACTGGCTTGATGTGTGATGTTCTTTTGCCAAGAAAAGATGGGAAATTTGGTGGTATTTATTTGTGGGATACAAGTTACGATCAAAGCGCTACGCGATCTCTCCTCAAATCCATTCGCAAGCAGAAGCTAGTGCGGGCAGTTTTCTTCAATGACAAGAAGTTGATCGAAGAAAAGCTATGTACTTGGGCAAATGGTCACGATCATCACATTCACTTTGAAATCAACCCACCCGCGAAAATCTAATTCTGGGTTGATTATGAAAGGTTATAGATCCCCGACTTTTTTAAAAAGTCAGGGATCTGAAGACCTGAGCGATCGCTCATTATTGACTCAGAGTGAGTCTCTATCCTGACTATTGCTAACTAAAAGGTGTATATACTCTAAGCCAAATGAAAAAGTAGGAAAAGACTAAAGTGCAAGACATTCAAGACCAAGCAAAAAATTTGCAAAATAAAATTGAAAAACTCACTCAAGACATGACCAGGCTCAGGTGAATTAATGCTAGCTGGAATGCAGGTTTAACAATTAGCACTATTTTTCTCACTTTAATTATTACGATTTTGGCTTCTTTGAATCAAATAGATGAGCAAAATAAAAAAGTTGCTACTAGCGTTTTAGGGGCAGTAATTGTAGCTATTCAAGCTATTGGCAATGCCTTTCCAGTCAAACAAAAAGCTGGAAGTTATCGTCTCCTCCAAGCTCAAGCTAGTAACTTATTAATTGATGTTCAATATGTAGAAAACACAGAAGAATTAAAAAATATTTCTTCTCAATTTCGACAACTGAGCATTGAAGCTGCAAAAGTTGAAACTCAATAATCATATCTTCAAGTTAAATAAATAAGTCGGCACAAATGTAGAGACGTGCCATGGCACGTCTCTACTAGTTGGGGTCGTCATTTGTTATTGGTAAGGGTTTAGTGCATGTTTACTTTTCGTAACTCGCGTTATGTTTATTCCCACCTGCTTACTTCATAAATTAGAATTTATAAAAAATAACATGGAAATATTTGTCAAACTACTCATAGGTATTGTTGCCTTGATTCACATTGTTTTTCTTGTCGTACAGATATTTTTCTGGAACACAAATTTTGTTCAAAAAAGAATAGTTGCAAATTTTACTTCAGAAGAGATTGCTGCTATTTTGGCTCACAATCAAGGGTTATACAACGGGTTTATCGCTGCGGGTTTAATTTGGGGATTATTTGTATCGCAAAATTTGCCACAGATTGAAGCTGCTTGGATTTGGGTTTTCTTTCTCATCTGTGTTGCGATCGCGGGTATTTATGGCAGTCTTAGCCTCAAACGTCCAACAGCGTTTTTAATCCAATCACTACCTGCAATATTAGCTTTATTACTTTTAGGACTTTATAAAAGTTGAAAACTATTTAAAAAGTCAGGCGATCGCACTTTGGAAATCTTGCCATCTCATCACCGGGAATCAAGATTGTAAATGCGATCGCCTTTTCCCAAATACTCAACATTCAGAGCTTTTAACTTCAATAATTTTTTTTGAACTTGCTACTATTCAGGAAAAAAGCAACTAATAGAACAACAAAATCCTGGTAAAAGTGGTGAGGATATTTCATCATCACCTAACAATGTCGCAACTAAAACTAATCGTGCTTTCTCTCGTCGATAAACTTCGACTTGTTTGGTAAAGCGATCAACGATCCAATATTCCTGTACACCTTGAACTGAATAAAGTTTAAGTTTTGCTTTCTTATCTCGAAGTTCGTGTTGTTTTCCAGCAGATAAAACTTCTACAACTAATTCTGGTGCGCCTGTCAAATGTCCCGCTTCATCTTCAATTTGAGCCAGTCGTTCTCGACTTACCCAAACCACATCCGGTATGACGCTATCCGCCTCAGAAAAAATTAAACCGGGAGCAAAAATTGTTTCTCCTAAACCACTCGCATCTGACCAAACATCGAGTTGTCGGAATATTTTACCGCAAACTTGTTGATGGCGGCGGTGAGGAGAGCGAGTCATGAAAAGTTCTCCGTCAATAATTTCATAGCGCGTCCACTCATTTTCAGGCAGAACTTCTAGATCATAAATTGTCCATCGTACTCCTTCAATAGCTTGTTTCATGGTTATCCCCGTCTGGCTTATTGCCAAGATTTAGTTTGATTTTATCTAGTTGAAAAGTGTTTAAATAAAGCGATCGCAACTATTAGTTAATATCCCTATTATCAATTACCGACATGGGCAGATAATATTAACTAGTCAAGCGAAAATGATATTAAGGTAAATACTTTTGCACCACACTCCAACCAGTTATTGATACCCAAGCAAAAGCAAAGAATATGGCAATATTAGCGCCGATGTGAATACGTCTAGCCCAAGGATGTCCAACACCAATTTGTGTAGCACTTCCAGCTGATAGTAAAACTAGCATCACAGTCGTTAATCCAGCCCAGAGATGCTGTGAGTGTCCTAAAGAACCAAAGTGACCGTAAGTACCAACAATTCCAATAAGTAGTAATAATAATACCAAAATGACCAGGCAGATACCGATTTTATAGTGGAGAGAGCGCAACCAGCCAGATTCTCTTTGCCACAAAGTTCTGGCACTAAACATCCGTATACCAATGAGCGCTAATAGCACATAGGCTACTAGCGACAAACCCATCGACCACGCTGCTATTCTCCACAACCACAAAAATGAAGGTAGATCCATAATTAATGATTGTAGATGGGGAGGTGGGGAGATGGGGAGGTGGGCAGTGGGGAGGTGGGGAGATGGGGTGATGGGGAGTAAGTATTAAACAAATAACCACTAACCACTAACCACTAACCACTAACCCCTAACAAATGACAAATAACTAGAAATAAAAAAGGGCTGCTAAATTGTGCAACCCTGCTAGAAATTAAATGAATTTTTTTAATCAACGGATACGAAACCAGCTATTGTTAATGGTTTTGTAGTATCTTCGGTTCTTGTATTAATTGACTGTGCTATCGTTTTTTTATTGATAGAGTCACTTGCTTTTTCTGAGCCTTCCAACTCATAACTGCTAGGTTCGTTGAGTGCAAGGCGATCGCACGGAATTTTATCCGACAAAATTGCACTTGCCATCATACCCGTATGAATTTCAAGTTGAGCTTCAACGGGTGCTTCAAACACTAGCCTTTGTCCAGGGAAAACAACCCTTTCAAAGTACCAGTTAGGAATGTTAGAGATGCGAGCCACCTGGATTTTGCTCGTGGCATTTACGTAACAGCAGAGAATCTTTCCCGATTGCTCCGGTGGTAGAGGATCTAATATTTGAGCCATAACTGCTGAGGAGCTTTACGCCACATTTTTATCTTACATATGCAACGCTAACACTGAGTGATCCCCAGTTGCTGTAACCCCGACTACCAACTGAAGTTTTCTAAATTATTTCTACCTAAAGAAATACAGACTGTAGTTATGAAATTTTCGTAAAAATCTATGCTTTTATCGCAATTATACATTATGCGTGAACAATTCATCAATAATTTAGAGGTAAATCAATCAGTTGTAACTCTTATGGACATTGGGATCAGGACAAAGCAAATAACTTACACTTTTTTCTCCTGTTGATTGTGTGATCCCATTCATTAAAAACTGTCTAGTTACTTTACATTAACCTTAAGACTTATTTTGTATTTTTCCTGCTCAGACGTATCAAGTGCAGCTTATCGCTTACAGAATGAACTCAATGTTATTGTAAAGCTATAGATATATTACTTTCATAAAACTTAACTTATGCTATGCATTTGTGATACCGGACAATATTAGCTATTTTGCTCATCATTTAAAAAATGTCTGTACCAATAATCGTCATTAATGTCAAGTACGATTGTAATAGAAGACAAAAATCAAAACAAACCGATTACAGAACCAAAATTTGCTCTTTTACCCCAGACAATCGGCAAGATGGAAGCTAAAACATTCAACAGGATTCTCTATGTTCGCCTTCCTTGTAACCCCATCTTTCCTATTGGGGTTGTATATCTTAGCGATCATGTCCACAAACAGTTTCCTAACATTGAACAGCGGATCTTTGATTTAGGAACAGTGCCACCTCTAGATTATGCTAAAGCCCTAGATCGCTGTATCGATGAATTTCAGCCGACACTGCTAGTATTCTCGTGGCGGGATATTCAAATTTATGCACCAGTAGGTGGACGTGGCGGTAATCCACTACAGTATACCTTTGAGTTTTTCTACTCCCGCAATCCATTTCTCAAGCTACAGGGAGCAATGGGTTTGCTGCGGATTGCATCAGGATACTACGGCGAACTGTGGCGGAATCTAGGCTTACTAAAGCGGGGTATCAAACGCGCTCAACGTTATAACCCTAATGCTCGTGTAATTGTCGGTGGTGGTGCAGTCAGCGTCTTTTATGAACAGGTGGGCAAAAGCTTGCCTAAAGGGACTATTGTCTCTGTGGGTGAAGGCGAAACTTTGCTGACAAAACTACTGAGCGGACAAGAATTTCGGGATGAACGGTGTTATGTTGTTGGCGAAGAACAACCACGCGATCGCCTCATTCATGAACAACCCACACCATTAGAGAAAACCGCTTGTAACTACGACTATATCGAAACAATCTGGCCAGAGTTTAAATATTACCTGCAAGACGGAGACTTTTACATTGGTGTCCAAACCAAACGCGGCTGTCCTCACAACTGCTGCTATTGTGTTTACACCGTTGTTGAAGGTAAGCAAGTACGCATTAATCCCGCCGATGAAGTCGTTGCCGAAATGCGACAATTATATGATCGCGGTGTTCGCAATTTCTGGTTTACCGATGCCCAATTTATCCCCGCCCGCAAATTTATAGATGATGCCGTTGAACTCTTACAAAAAATCGTCGATTCGGGAATGACAGACATTCACTGGGCAGCATATATCCGGGCTGATAACCTCACACCCGAGTTATGTGAATTGATGGTAAAAACCGGGATGAACTACTTTGAAATCGGTATCACCAGCGGTTCCCAAGAATTGGTACGGAAAATGCGGATGGGCTACAATCTCCGTACTGTTTTACAAAACTGTCGGGATTTAAAAGCCGCTGGGTTTAACGACTTAGTTTCGGTGAATTATTCTTTTAATGTGATTGACGAACGTCCAGAAACAATTCGTCAAACTATTGCCTACCACCGCGAACTGGAACGGATTTTTGGTGCAGATAAAGTCGAACCTGCCATCTTCTTTATCGGATTGCAACCCCACACCCACCTAGAAGAATATGCTTTCAAAGAAAATATTCTCAAACCAGGGTACGATCCGATGAACATCACACCTTGGACTGTCCAGAAGATGCTGTGGAACCCCGAACCCCTTGGTTCCTTCTTTGGCGAAGTCTGCTTGCAAGCTTGGCAACAAAACCCCAACGACTTTGGACGCGAAGTTATGAAAATATTAGAGGAAAGACTAGGGTGTGCTGAACTAGAAGAAGCACTTTCTGCACCCATTGAAACAAAACCAAAACAATTGGTGGGTGTTTGATAGCAAAAGTCTATTTTCAAAAAAAACTAACACAGATGAACACCGATAAAATCAGTGTTCATCTGTGTGCATCTGTGTTCGTAATTAACCTAATTCGATCCCATGTTTAAAAACCTGGGTTCCCTTTGAAAAAATCTTTTGCCCGTATTTACTCTACATCTTCTTATCCATCATAAAATCAAATTCATCGTAAGGTTTAGCATATCTAACTACTAGACGAAAGTCGCTAGGTTGGGATGTCTTCCATGCCCAGTGATACCACCTCCTTTCGTTTGCGGGAATTTCGTAGGAGGCTAATTTTCCATCTTTCTCTATCGATCTCCACTGATTTTCCGACTCATTATGTCCCTTTACTTGGAAACTAATAATAGGACCGTAGTATATCTGACAATAATTTTGTCCTCCAATTGGGCAAGATGAATCAGATGAACTTTGATAAGAGACTACATGATTGTTGTAAGTATTTTGTACTGACTTAGCACAAATTTTC
This sequence comes from Fischerella muscicola PCC 7414, assembly GCF_000317205.1. GTDB lineage: Bacteria > Cyanobacteriota > Cyanobacteriia > Cyanobacteriales > Nostocaceae > Fischerella > Fischerella muscicola. The sequence goes on from NZ_AJLK01000020.1 coordinate 9,671, forward strand.
CCCCGCCATTCTTTAATATTGTTCCATCTAGCGTAGTAACGATAACGGGGTTGTCCCCAACACTGTTCACTAGCAGCAGGATTAAGACAGTCTGTTTTGAAAGCAGAATAATTATTAGGTGTTTTGTCTGTCCTGATAAATGGATTATTTGATAAAAATCCACCTGCTATTGAAGAAGTAAAGTTATCGTTATTACAAGCCAAATCTCCACTTTGTGCCTGGGTTGATGGTGGTTGAGTAATAGTTTGGTTTGTATTTGTTTTTTGTTCTACAGCGTTGCTGGGAAGGTTACGCAAAACACCGGGTTCAGGTGTAGGATTTTGAGTCTCTGGAACATCCTCTACAGCATCCCGTGCTTGTGCTATGGGAACATACACATTACTTACTGCTAAATTTGTGACTACAAAAATAGCAACAGTGACAATAAAAATTGCCAAGATTCTAATTCTTCGCTTCACCTCCTTAACCCTCCCCGTAAGCGGGGAGAGGAGGGTGCGCGATAGTGCGGGTGGGGTATTCTGTACCTCACAAAGAGTTGAAATCTGCTGTAAATGCATTTGTTAGTAAAGGTGAGAAAGCTCCTGTAGCTAATCGGCTTTGGCTACAGCAACTTGACTTTCTATATTTTTAAGGTGGCTTACTTTATCTAAATGTCACAAGATCGGTTTCGGATCAGCAGCAGTTATAAGAACTGATCTTGACAATTGAAATTTTACGTAAATAGCAAATAAAAACTTGATTTCTAAATAGATATGCGATCGCAAAAGTATTCTTTTGCAAGAATAATGTCTACTCTCAAAGCATCTGTGTATGGAAGAGCGAAAATTAAACAAGCAAGAATTGAAAAAGGCTGGACAATCGACAACCCCAGATGGCTTCAGCAAGCAAGTAAAGTTTTAGGAACAGATTCGGAAGCAGAGGGTTTTCTTGCTGAGGGAATTTCTGAAGGAACTTGGAAACGTTTTTTAGCAGGAAAAGTGCCTATTAATGCTGGAGCTTTTAAAGCTTACTGTCAAGTTTTAGGATTGAACTGGAACGAAATTGTTGAACGCAACGGACAGCAGGATTGGGGAGAAGCACCAGATGTATCGATTTTCTTTGGTCGTACAGAGGAATTGCATACCCTCAAACAATGGATTGTTCAAGATAACTGCCGTTTGCTGTTATTGTTAGGCATGGGTGGAATCGGTAAAACTGCTCTTGCTGCCAAATTAGTACAGCAACTTCAAAATGAATTTGATTTTATTATTTGGCGAAGTCTTCGTAACGCTCCCTTGGTAGAAGAGATTTTAGCAGAAGTAATTTATTTTTTCTCCAACCAACAAGAAACACAATTACCAAGCAGCTTGGATGGAAAAATCTTGCGGTTGATGAATTACCTACGTACTAGGCGCTGTTTGCTTGTTTTAGATAATATTGAGGCGGTACTCCAAAGTGGCGATCGCACTGGAGGTTATCGTCAAGGGTACTCCGGCTATGGTCAGATGCTGCAATGTATTGCAGACACACGCCACAACAGTTGCTTAATCCTGACCTCTCGTGAAAAACCGCGAGGATTTGCGACATCCGAAGGCGAAAATTTACCTGTCCACAGCTTACAACTAACTGGTTTACCTTTGACTGCTGTTCGCGAAATTTTCTCTACTAAAGGGTCTTTTACTGGTTTAGAAACAGAATGGCAAGTTTTGATTTCTCATTATGCAGGAAATCCCTTAGCATTAAAGATTGTAGCTTCCGCGATTCGGGATTGTTTTGATAGTAATATTTCCGAATTTTTAAAATTTTTAAATCAAGGTACATTCGTCTTTGACGATATTCGCGATTTATTAGATAGACAATTTCAGCGTTTGAGTAAATTAGAACAAGATATTATGTACTGGCTTGCTATCAATAGAGAGCCAATTACATTGTTAGAACTAAAAGATAATTTTATTTCCAACATTCCCCAGAGTGAAATTATGCAAGCGATCGCTTGTTTGCAAAGGCGGTCATTAATTGAAAAAAATGCTGCTTATTTCACCCAGCAACCTGTTGTCATGGAGTACGTAACCGCTCAATTGCTCGAGAAAGTTTATACAGAAATCCTTTCTGGGCAACTGGAATTATTTACTACTCATGCTTTGATTATATCTACTGCTAAAGATTATATTAAAGATAGTCAAATTTGCTTGATACTACTACCAGTAATTGAGAAATTGCTTACCAGTTTTGGCTCTGTCAAAAATATAGAAAATCACTGTCAAAAAATTCTCGCGACATTAAGGAGTGAATCTTTAAGAGAAACCGGATATATCAGTGGCAATCTCATCAATTTGCTACGTCAGTTAGACATAGATTTAAGTGGTTACAACTTTTCTCAGCTTCGGGTTTGGCAAGCTAATCTTCAAGGAATAAAATTGCATAATGTCAATTTTACTAATTCAGATTTAACAAAATCTGTTTTTTCTGAGATTTTGGTTGCTGTGTTATCTTTAGCCTTAAGTCCAGATGGTAAATTGTTAGCGACAGGTGATGCCAATGGTAATGTTTACTTGTGGCAAGTGCAAACAGGAAAGCATCTTCTTACCTTAAGAGGACATACCAATCAAGTCTTTTCCGTTGCTTTTAGTCCTCAAGGAAATATTCTTGCCAGTGGCAGTTTTGACTCTTTATTAAAAATTTGGGATGTTAGCAGCGGCAAAGAAATTAGAACTTACACGGGACATTATCATGGAATATCTTCTGTTACTTTTAGTCCAGATGGTAAAGTTGTCGCCAGTGCTGGACTAGATGGTCTAGTCAAACTCTGGAATGTGAAGTTGCCTTCAGTCCTCAAGGCAAGATACTCGCCACTGGCTCCCAAGATGAGACAATAAAAGTCTGGGATATCAAAACAGGTGAGTGTCTAAAAACTTTAAAAACTCCTAGATTATATGAAGGCATGAATATTACAGGAGCTTATGGTTTAACTACAGCACAAAAATCTACCCTGATAGCTTTGGGTGCTTTGGCTTAAGTTTTTTACAGAATATTAGCACTCTAATTTTGGATAGCATAATTCAGTATCAAACTGTAAACTAAAGTGTCATAAGCCCTTATTTTTCCTCATTGCCCAGAGGCATCACTCGCGGTTCGTTTAATCAAACCTCATGTTAGAAGGCTCCATACTCCAACAGCTGGAAATAGCTCATCGCCATAGCAAAAGACCGATTAGATTCGGGGTGTACTATAAAAATACCCTAGTCGCCCTCTGTCATGCTCTAGAAGACCATATATTGAATGATGTCACCTCACCCTTGGTAATTACCGCCTTTGAACGAGGAAAATGGTATCTCCAAGAGGCAGAACGATACGCAGACATCGCCAAAAAATCGCGTCAAATAGCCATCATGGCAGCCCCAGATACTGGCTGGGCAGAACATTCCACGAGTCAGTTACCTAATGTCAACTTAGTTGCTTTAGATCCGGCTGATCCGGTAGCCCAAGAATGGCACTTGATTATTTTATCACCTAAATACACAGCAATGGTAATTTGTCAAGAATTATCTGCTGCTGATTATGGTAGTTCTGGATTGCCTGGGTCAGATTTAGAAAGAAAATTTTACGGCTTGTGGACATTTGAACCAGAGTTAGTCAAAGAAACAGCCACATTAGCGATCGCTCACATCCAACGCTACAATCCAGAATTAGCAGCAAAACTCACTGCTGAGCAACAAGCTATTCAACCCAGCTTAGCTACACCAGAAGAATTAAGTGCAGTAGTATCTCGTGTAGTTGATTACCTCCAAACCGAACAAGTAAACATATCCGTTCCCACCACCATCCGCCACCAAGCCCTAGATAATAACCTAGTTTCTAATGAAATCCAGGCATTTTTGCGGATGGCACAAATTATAGATGCTGCTGATATAACCAATCCCATGGCAGCAGCAGAAGTTGTAGCGTTGGCAGAAACAATGGGGCAACTTTTAGATTTACCCGCATGGCAAATCAAAAGATTGCGCTTAGCCGGATTACTACACCGTATTGAGCCACTACAAAGAGTAGAAAGTGTACTCACTTCTGGTATCACTACCTCTTACCAAGAAGATGCACCCAGTTGTCCCTTAACTTGTCCTCTTGTACCAGGCGTGCAGGTACTGCGAACCATGCCCAGGCTACGAGCAGCAGCACAAATTATAACTCACCAAAGTGAGTGGTGGGATGGAACTGGTGAACCTGCGGGACTAGCTGGCGATGAAATTCCTCTAGAATCGAGAATTTTGGCGCTCATAGTTGAATTTCAATGGCGAGTGCATCAAAAACAATCATCTCAGTTAAGCCGTGAAGAAATCATCAATCAAGCTTTAGAAGAATGCAGACAACAATCGCGACGGTTCGATCCAAAACTGATAGATACCTTGACACTATTAGTTATGGGCTTACAACAAGGACTAGAGTTACCCATAATTACACCCAAAGTCAGTGCTGGTATGTGGTTATTAGATTCTCGACTAGAGAGTGAAACTAAAAGCAGTGTAGAAATAAATCAGAATTCACGTATACAATGAACGCTTTTTTAACTTAGTAATTTGTTTCTATCGTAGTACAAATTTCCATTCATTCCTAGTGAATTCTACGTAGAGAAATTCTGCGTACCTCTGCGCCTACTCTGCGTCCCTCTGCGTTTCCAAAATTACGACTTCACCCAAACCTCCAATTAACTGTTAAATAAATTTTTTAACAACCACATGAACATCGAAGCTATTAAATCAGGAAAAACCAAGCACTTAGCAGGAGCCAATTTAGAAGACGAAGATTTATCAAACTTGGATTTAAACCGCATCAATTTTGCTGGTGCTACTCTTGTAGGTACAAATTTTACTGCTTCTAAACTTGAAGGCGCCCATTTGGAAGGTGCAAATTTAATGGGGGCAAACCTACAAGCAACTGATTTGCGCGCTAATTTAATGGGTGCAAATTTAATGCAAGCAGATTTGACAGGCGCTGACTTACGGGGTAGCAATTTACGTGGTGCTAATTTAATGGGGGCGAGACTGAGTGAAGTATCTTTTGCTGGTGCTTTTCTCAGTGGTGCAAATTTGATGAATGTCAACTTACAAGGGGTTGACTTGCGGGGTGCTGACTTGCGAGGTGCCAACCTTACAGGAGCTAATCTCAAAGGTGCAGACTTAAGTCGTACAGATTTACAAGGAGCATTGTTGAGTGAAGCAAATTTAGAAGAAGCAGATATGAGAGAGGCAAATCTAGCAGGGGCAAATTTGACGGGTGCAAATTTACTGTGTGCAGAGTTAGAAGGGACAAATTTAAGTGGAGTGAATTTAGATCGGGCTTGCTTAGTGGGGACAATGGCTGAGGTTACTTCTTAAACAAAAGTAACTAAAATATTATTTTTTCAGTAATCAAATGGTTGAGCATTGATGTTGATTAATACAATCACATTAGCTTTAGCCCTACTGGTTCAACCTTATGCTGGTCAATGGAACAATCCTGCGTAATCACTACCAGATAGTCCAACAACTGGGGAGTGGTGGATTTGCTGACACATATTTAGCAAAAGATATGGATTTACCCACTTATGCCCAATGTGTGGTCAAACACCTAAAACCAACTAGTCCCGATCCATCTGTTTTACCTATTGCTAGAAGATTGTTTGAAACAGAAGCACAAGTTTTGTACCAATTAGGGCAAAATGATCGAATACCAAGGCTGTTTGCTCACTTTGAAGAAAATGGCGAATTTTATTTAGTTCAGGAATTTGTTGATGGGCATGATTTGAGCAAAGAACTGACTCCTGGTAGGCGTTTTAGTGAAAATGAAGTTGTCAAACTGTTGCAGGAAATCTTAGAAGTATTGGCGATCGTCCATCAGCGCAATATCATCCACCGAGATATTAAACCCCAAAATTTAATGCGGCGTCGAAGTGATGGAAAGATTGTATTGATTGACTTTGGGGCAGTCAAAGAAATTGGCAGTTTAGCAATGAATACTCAAGGTCAGGTCAGATCTACCATTGCGATCGGTACTGCTGGCTATATGCCAAGTGAACAAGCTAATCGTGACCCCAAATTATGCAGCGATATCTATGCGGTGGGTATGATTGGTATCCAAGCTCTCACAGGCTTGATGCCGCAACAGTTACTGATGGATAATACAACAGGTGAATTGATTTGGCGCAATTATGTACAGGTGAGCGATCAGCTAGCCAATATTTTAACCACAATGGTACGCTATCACTTTAGCCAACGCTACCAGTCTGCATCTGAGGCATTACAAGCGCTAAATGCAATAACACCACATTCACAACCACATTCACAACCTTTTGTATCTTCTACACTAACTGCTATAATTTCACAAATTCCCAAACCATTACTATGGGGAAGTTTAATTGGACTAGGTGGATTGGGAATAGGAGTTATTTCTATTGTTGCTCTACTAAGTCGTTCTCCATCTCCACCACCCGTACCAACTTCAACTCCGTCACTAATAGCTAGTTCTCCTACACCAGCAGATACATCAACTACAGCATCAACTTCCCCTACCTCTTCAGAAAATGTCAATTTTGCCATTCAAGCACAATTTGATAGTGTTGGTAGTTTTTCTGAAGGGCTTGCAGAGGTAAAGGTAGACGGTAAGTGGGGCTATATTGACAAGAGTGGCAAAATAGTGATTCAACCGCAGTTTGACGACGTGAGTAAATTCTCTGAAGGACTAGCAAAAGCATGGATTGCGGGACAAAACTGGGGCTATATCGATAAGACCGGAAATTTTGTCATCCCTCAGCAATTTACTAAAGACAATGCAAATAATTTTTCTGAGGGGTTAGCAAGGGCATGTGTTGTCAGTACTTGTGGTTTTATTGATAAAACAGGGAATTTTGTCATTGAGAGAAAATTCACTGGTGCTGGCGATTTTAAAGAAGGGCTAGCACCTGTCAAGAATCGTGGTAAATGGGGTTTTATTGACAAAAGCGGTAACCTCATTACCCAGATACAGTTTGATGGTGTTGGGAACTTTTCTGAAGGACATGCGGAGGTCAAGATTGGTGACAAATGGGGTTACATCGACAAGACAGGTAAAATCGTAATTCAGCCACAATTTGATGATGGTTATCGCTTTGCCGAAGGACTGGCGAGAGTCAAGATTGGTGACAAATGGGGTTACATCGACAAGACAGGTAAAATCATAATTCAACCGCAATTTGATCATGCTTATAATTTTTCTGAAGGCTTAGCAGGGATAAAGACGAATAGTAAATGGGGCTACATTGACAAGCGTGGCACAGTCGTGATCCAACCACAATTTACTGAAGCTTACAACTTTTTTGAAGAACTAGCTCCGGTTAAAATTGACAATAAGTGGGGCTATATTAACAAAAATGGTAACTTCGTAATTCAACCACAATTTAACAGTGCTGGAACCTTTTCTGAAGGGTTGGCATGGATTGATAGTGAAAAAGATGGCTATATTCGCAATCCCTTAACAGTTCAGTAATTACGTCAGAAAATTTTAGATTCACCCCACTGACAAATTTGGCGGCTTGTATCATCAAGAAATCATCGATCTATTCGCAATTTTATATGTTCAATTATGCATTCTTAGATCCACTTATGGCCACTCTGGATGCTTGTCCCCTCATCCAAAACGCCAAAACGCCCATCAACACTAACCCCATCACCCCCATCAAAGGATTCTTATCTACCCCAGTCACCCAATCAGGAACCCGATTGGTGTATTCAATCAATCCCCCAACATTAATGATGTAATAACCCCAAACTAAACCACCATGCAAACCAATAGGTAAACCCAAACGTCCCCTACGCCAGCGCTTTCCCCATACCTGAGTCAACCCCAGCAGCACCAAAGCAGGGAGTTGTGGCAATGTGTGAATAATTGCTTGGACTGGCTTAATAAAATGCGATACCCCAAAAATCATTGCATTTGCCCAAAGTGCTACACGAGGAGAATAATCTCGCTGTAACTCATCCAGCAACCAGCCTCGAAATAACAATTCTTCAGCAAACCCAACACTTAAACCTGTGAGGGAACCTTCTAATACTACTTTTAGTAAAAAAACTTTGGGTTGTTGCCATACCAATAAACCTAGCAAACCTTCTAAACCAAATAAAATCAAAATGCTAATAAATCCAATAGCCAAACCCTTCAGTAAATCTACGCCGTTTAATCGCGTAAATTGTAAACCGTAGTGCTGAAAAATGTGAGGTTGTTTGTAAACTTGCTTACTCCATATTCTTAGTAGAACAATAAATTCTATATACAGTAGTGCCATGGTAATAATATTTACCAAATTTTTGTCATTAACTAGTAAATATATTGGTATGGCAAAAGGCGACCACAGTACTAATAAAGCGAAAATAAAATAACCCAGCCTGATGAATACAGAACGCTGGGCTATAGAAGCAAGGTTTATTTTCATACCAAGTTGGATATAATTTTAGGAATTTAAGTTAGTTTATCTCACTGAGAAACCAACTTGGTTTTAAAATTTCTTAGTGATCAAACTGACCACTAATAACTATTAACTATTAACTGATTCATTCTTCTGGTTCAATTGTGCTGGTCAAACCATGATTTTTTAATGTCTCACAATAAAACTCAGCAGGTTCCTGAGCGCAGGTAATAACTAAAGCAAGACCGTTACTATGGGCTTCCATCATAATGCTAACAGCCTGAGGTTGAGTCAGGCTGGGCACCGTGGTTAATAGAACCTGTACCACATACTCCATAGTGTTGTAGTCGTCGTTATGGAGCAAAACGCGATACTGAGGCGCTAGTTTTCTGGATGTTGAACGCTTCTGTTGGGTTTCGACTGACACGGTTGTTTGCTCTTTTGGTAATTTACTACAACAAATTTTTGTTTAAAGGTTGTTTACTAGAATTAGCTTCACAGTTACTTAAACTATTGTATAGCACTGAAAAGGCTGTTGGTAGTTATTGGTTGATGGTTGTTAGTGATTAGTGGGTACAGAAGCGAGGAACATCGCATCTATACATTAGTGGTTATTCTATACTCCCCACACTCCACCCTACGGGAAGCCGATGGGCGCGTCTACACACTCCCTACACTCCCCACTCTCCCGTGTCCCCCTGGTCTTCCTTCCAATCCCCAATCCCCGACTCCGACCCTTGTCCTCCCCTTCCCCTATCCCCAAATTGCTATTGCCTATGCTAGCTTTTAAAATTAAAAGAGCAGCAGCACAATGATTGCCACTGCCGAAGCTATGTGAATATGGAGATTACACCTAATTTTCAACCAGGGCAAATAGTATCTTTAGAGCATGATGATAGCAAGCTATATGCGGAAGTGATTCAAGTTGTGATTTCCCGTCAGTTGTGCTGGGTACGTCCTTTGCTGTTATTGGTCAAATCTTCGGAACCACCAATCATTAATGATTTACGTGAAGCGTCTGACCTACTTTGGCCTATAAATTTATTTCGACCAGCTTTAGATACAGAAGTCATTGATATATTGAGTCAGGTATTCGCAAAAGAACCAAAACCTGAATTAGACTCACCTGCAAAACAGCTACTTCATCAGTTTATTCATAAAGTTTGGCAAGCCTATAAGAAAGGATGTACAGGCTATTAGCGTTGTGTGGGATAAAAAATGATACTTACTCAAAGCTTTTTAGGTTATATCTAAATAAATACGCAAAATTTCCCATGTCTCTATGAAAATATAATGTCTTAGCTATATTAATTCACATTGGACATGATTTCTAAATAATCAAAGCTTTGATGAAGAGTTTATAATCTCCTTTGAGAAAAGTTTAAGCGATGCTAAAAAATAAATAGTTGTTAAGTTTATGTACACGCTTTTAAACTGCTCACACCACAAAAGGAAATCCAAAGCCCTTTTTCCTTTTTCTGCAAACAAAGCGTGTCCTGTAATTAATTTTCAATATTGAAAAATTTTTTAAACAAAATATCAGCAAACGTTGCTGTTACTAAGACTTGTGTCACCAAATGCCTAAGTTTAATTATTTGCAGTTGATTTTTAGGTATATTTAGTAACATAAATTACTGTAGTAGCAAGTATTCTTTAGATATTTGGCACTAATTGGATATGACCAGCATCCATTTCTGCCATTAACAATTCCAATGCTTCATAATCAATGTCAGAGATGTAACCCATTTCTGTTAGTTCTGAGTTAATTTCATTTTCTATTTCAGGAGTTAATTTTTTAATCAGAAGCGCTCTTTCTACTAGTTGACGAATAACATATCTAGTTTTCATACGTAATTAACCAACCAACTTTATATAGTTATTATCCCAGCCACTATTTTGTATAAAATGTGATCTGACACTTAGGTTAGCAGTGATCTGAATCACTGGTTAGAAGTGATTTGATTAGCGATCGCTTCCTGTATCTATCACATGGTTGAGGTACAGGCAGAACCTTTAACATGACTTTAATGTTGACATCCACCAACTTTAGTAATAACTGATTAAAAACTGAGGGACATGGCAAGCAATAATATTTAATCTTTATTTTAACAAAAGTATACTTAAATACATTTTGTCTGGGATTTGACAATCTTTAAATAGAAATATTAGACCAATAAAGATTCAGCAAAGAGAAGTAATACGAATGGTCGATGTAACGAGAAAGAGTATATGGTCAAATACATATATCTTTAACTATTCAAAAAATTTACATTTAGGATGCCACTATGCAAGCGGTGCTTAAGAATCCAACAATTACGGTCATTCGTCCTCAGGGTAGTTTAAATGCTGCTAATGCTCTGGAATTTCAACAAGATTTAACAAAAGCACTGGCACAAAATACAAGCAGTAGATTGCTGGTAGATTTGGAGCAAGTAGAAGCATTAGATAGTGCTGGCTTAATGGCGCTAGTATCTGCACTCAAGTTTGCTCAAGACTTAGGTAGACAATTTAGCCTTTGCTCGGTTTCCCCATCTATCAGAATTGTATTTGAACTTACCCAACTCGATAAAGTTTTTGACATATTTTGAAGCTAAAGTGGTATTTTAAGTTGCTTCTCACTGTCTTTTGAGTTTATTGCCATGAAAAATTTTGTAAACACTAATTAACATTCTGAAACGACCTAATCAATGCTAAGGTTGGAGGTGAGTAATACCAATTTTGGATTTTAGATTTTGCGAAAAGTTTGTAGACACGTAGACGCGGAGCGTCTTCCTGTAAGAGTAGTGGCTTCCGGCATTAACGTAAGTACAAAAGCGATAGCGAGGCTGAAAGCTTTTCAAGACGGATTTTGCGAAAAGTTTGTAGATGCTTTGCATCTGCGGGCAGCGTCCCGGAGGGAATCTCAAAGCTTTTTAAGACGGATTAAAATTCTTTAGCAGAATGCTGTTCAGCAAATCTTAAATGATTTAATCTATATCCAAGTTGGTGTCAAAGAAATTTATTAAAAATAGCTAGAAGAATAGCACAGTGGCTATTGCAGTTGAAAAATTAATCACCTCAGATATCGTCAAACCAGGTCGTTACCTGGGTAATGAGCGTCTGGCAATACACAAGCCGTGGGAAACGGCAGTGATACGTTGGGTATTAACTTATCCTGAAGTATACGAAGTAGGAGCCTCTAATTTAGGGCATATCATTCTCTATAACATCTTGAATGCCCAACCACGTCAATTATGCGATCGCGCTTACCTACCAAATTCAGACTTAGCTGCTAAATTGCGGGCAACCAAAACGCCATTATTTGCTGTGGAGTCAAAGCGATCGCTCACGGAATTTGACATTTTGGGTTTTAGCCTCAGTTACGAACTCGGAGCCACCAACATTTTAGAAATGTTGGATTTGGCTGAGATTCCCTTGACCTGGAAAGAAAGAAATGAAGAGACAAGGGGACATGGCAGTATTCCCCAATCCTCTTCTTATCCTTTGATTTTTGCTGGTGGACAGACGGCGACATCCAACCCCGAACCCTACACCGATTTCTTTGACTTTTTCGCCTTAGGGGACGGTGAAGAACTTTTGCCAGAAATTGGTTTAGTTTTAGAAGAAGGTAAACAAGCAGGGTTAAGTCGGCAAGAACTTTTGTTAGACTTGGCACAGATACCGGGTGTATACGTTCCCCAGTTTTACGATATGGCTGCGGATGGTTCTGTACATCCCAACCGCCCAGATGTACCCAAACGGATTTTGCGACGAGTTGCTACGCCCATTCCTGCTTATTCGATTGGGTTGGTTCCTTACGTTGAAACAGTCCATGACCGCTTGACGATTGAAATTCGACGCGGTTGTACTCGTGGTTGTCGCTTCTGTCAACCAGGAATGCTCACCCGTCCAGCGCGGGATGTGGAACCAGAAAAGGTAGTGGCAGCAATTGAGAAGGGAATGCGGGAAACTGGGTACAATGAATTTTCTTTACTTTCTTTGAGTTGTTCTGATTATTTGTCCCTGCCAGCAGTGGGCATGGAAATCAAAAATCGCCTCAAAAATGACAATATTTCTCTTTCTTTACCCAGCCAGAGGGTAGACAGATTTGATGAAAATATCGCTAATATCCTGGGTGGAATGCGACAAAGTGGTCTAACCTTTGCCCCAGAGGCTGGCACTCAAAGAATGCGAGATATTGTCAACAAAGGTTTGACGAATGAAGAGTTGTTACGGGGTGTAAAAACAGCTTGGGAACAAGGCTGGGACAAAATCAAGTTATATTTTATGATCGGTTTACCTGGTGAAACCGATGCAGATGTGTTGGGTATTGCGGAGACAGTCAGTTGGTTACAACGGGAATGTCGAGCCAAAGGTAGAAAACCACTGGCGTTCAATTTAACAATTTCTAACTTTACACCCAAGCCCCATACACCATTTCAGTGGCACTCAGTTGCTACTGCTGAGTTTGAACGTAAGCAAAAATTGCTGCAACAAGAATTCCGCCGCATGAAAGGCGTGAAGGTAAACTTTACCGATGTGCGGCTGTCGGCAATGGAAGACTTTATCGGTAGAGGCGATCGCTCTCTTGGTAAAGTTTTACATCGAGCCTGGGAATTAGGTGCAGGTATGGACTCCTGGTATGACAGCATCGAGCGTGCATACAATGCTTGGGGAGTTGCGATCGCTGAAGCTGGTTTAACTTGGAAATATCGTCAAGTTGAGAATGGCGAGTGGAATTTGTTTGGAACAGAGGAGATCAGGGGACAGGGAGGACAGGGAGGACAGGGAGGACAAGGAAGAATTTCTCCCATGTCTCCCATGTCTCCCTTGTCTCCCCCCACTCCCCTCCGTCCCTCCCTCAACAACCCCCTACCTTGGGACCACATAGATACGGGTATCGACAAAAAGTGGCTACAAGAAGACTTAAAACGCGCCCTCGAAGCTGCGATCGTTCCTGATTGCTCTTTTGATGGTTGTTCTCACTGTGGTGTCTGTGGCCCAGACTTTGGTCATAACATTGTCATTCCCCCACTACCAATTCCAGAATTTGCGGGACAGTTTGTACCTAATACTACAAGAGTTCAGAGACTACGGGTATGGTTTGGTAAACAGGGCGATATGGCTCTGATTAGCCACCTCGATATCATGCGCTTGTTTGATCGAGCCATGCGGCGAGCCGGATTGCCAATTGCCTTTACTGGTGGGTATCATCCATCACCACGGATTTCTGTGGCTTCAGCTTTGCCTTTGGGGGCTACCAGTAGTGGTGAAATTGTGGATTTTGAGTTAACCCAGCGACTGGATGTGGCTACTTTTCGCCAGAGATTAGTAGAGGTACTACCGAGTGACATACCTATATATGATGTGGTGGAGTTGGATTTAAAAGCTCCTGCTGCTACCCAAGGGCTAGAAGCTGCGGAGTATGTACTTACGATCGCTGTCCCAGAATCATCAACAGCAACACAATGGCAAGAATGGCTGAATACAATTACACAAAAAAGTGAGCTTTGGTATGAGCAAACTACTAAGTCAGGCAAAACTCAGTTAGTAAATCTGCGCGATCACTTATTTGAGATGGAATTGCTGGAAATTACTAATGTCGATGCACAATCAGCAGTGAGTTTGCGTTATTTGGGTAGTTGTCGTCCAGATGGTACGCTGTTGCGTCCTGAACAAGTTCTGTTTATGCTAGAACAAGTGTCTGGTAAAGAATTACAACTACTACAAATCCATCGCCGTCGTTTGCTGTTGCAGGACTAGTTAATAGTTTCAGGGGTAACTTGCTATTTAGTTGCCCCTCAATTTTGGATATAGGGAATTGATTTTTAACAAGGTTGCGTTAGAATGATATGAAGAGAATTTTCTGGCGCTGCATTGAGTTATTTGGTTCACAATCCTGGTACTCAGGGTTTGAAAGCAAAGATTTAGAGAGCAACATCTAGGATTTTATCCCAGACCACCACCAGGCAGATTCAAGAACACTCTCTCTTGATGGCTACCTTGTGAATCAGTGACTACATAAAAGGCTTCGTCGGCTTCTCTCAACTTTATGATTTTTAACACACATGCTGAATGCCTAATTCTTAGAGAATGAGTGCATTGCATTAAAAATTAACCATGGACGGGTGATTAAATTGCTTAAATAATATGCAGCCGTTCTGGAAGAATCGGGCGTGTAAACGCATTTTCTCAGTTGATCGCTCTTTAAGTGTGGGCTTTGGTTCGCAGTTTTTACTAACAGCAGCGCCTGTTTGGGCTTGTAGGGGCAATAGGGACAACGTGCCTCCAAGTCTATTTTTGCTGCCAATTTTTGAGGAAATTGAATGCCAAAACAAATTATTATCGCGGAGCAGCATCAAATAGCTGCCGTCTTTTCTGAAGATCAAATACAAGAATTAGTTGTTGCTACAGGTCATCACCAAATTGGTGATATCTACTTAGGAGTAGTAGAAAATGTATTACCTGGGATAGATGCTGCTTTCGTAAATATCGGCGACCCAGAACGCAACGGATTTATTCACGTTACAGACTTAGGCCCATTACGGCTAAAGCGTACAGCAGCAGCCATCACAGAATTACTAGCACCACAACAAAAAGTCTTGGTGCAAGTAATGAAGGAGCCAACAGGAACAAAGGGGCCAAGGCTGACAGGAAACATTACCTTACCCGGACGTTACGTCGTACTCATGCCCTACGGACGGGGTGTAAATTTATCCCGGCGAATCAAAAATGAAAATGAGCGTAACCGCTTGCGGGCATTAGCAATTTTAATTAAACCTGCGGGGATGGGTTTGTTGGTTCGCACGGAAGCAGAAGGCAAACCAGAAGAAGCAATCATTGAGGATTTAGAAAACCTACAAAAACAATGGGAAGCTATTCAGCAAGAAGCAGTTTCTACCCGCGCCCCTGCACTGCTCAACCGGGATGATGACTTTATCCAGCGTGTATTGCGCGATATGTACGGTGCGGATGTCAACCGTATAGTCGTAGACTCCAGTACTGGCTTAAAACGGGTGAAGCAGTACTTGCAAAACTGGAGTGGTGGACAAGTACCACAAGGATTGTTAATCGACCACCACCGCGATCGCACAGCAATTTTAGAATACTTCCGGATCAACGCAGCGATCAAAGAAGCCCTGAAACCCAGAGTAGACCTCCCTTCTGGTGGCTACATTATCATCCAGCCCACCGAAGCATTAACAGTGATCGATGTCAACTCTGGTTCATTTACGCGATCAGCAACAGCTAGGGAAACAGTGTTGTGGACAAACTGCGAAGCTGCTACAGAAATAGCCCGCCAGCTACGTTTACGCAATATTGCTGGTGTGATCGTCGTTGATTTCATTGATATGGAAACACGACGTGACCAACAGCACGTCCTGGAACACTTTAACAAAGCCCTGAAAGCAGACAAAGCTCGTCCTCAGATTGCTCAACTCACAGAACTGGGTCTAGTAGAACTCACCCGTAAGCGTCAAGGCCAAAATATTTACGAATTGTTTAGCGAACCTTGCCAAACCTGTGGTGGTTTAGGGCATGTTGTGCATTTACCCGGAGAAACAGAAAGTCGTTCAATTGCATCACCAGTCGAGTTACCAGAACGCTTTGTGTCTTTGCCTCACAGAGAACCCCGTCTGCCATCTCCTCGCTTGAGTGAACCACGGGAAAGTTACGAAGGATTCGGGGAAGGATACGAACACGATACCGATTTAGGTGGATTGAATCTTAGCAACCATCCCAGCTATCAAGAAATTAGTGATAGCAAAAGACGTCGTCGTCGTCGCATTGGAATCAATGGCGGTAATGGTAAAGAAGAACCACGCATCAATGGCAACCCGTTATCACTGGTGAATGAGCCAGATATGGACATTGATGCAGACAGAGACTTAGTAGAGCCTTCTGATCTACCAATACCTAATATTAATAAATCAGGTTGGGTGGAAAGAGGAGAACGAGCTAAAATCTCAAGACCAGAGATAGTCAAACCAGTGGTAGAACCACCGGAGATTGTCACCGTAGAAATGACACCACCGGAACAAGATGTGTACGCTTTGATGGGAGTTTCACCATTAGTGAAGTTGAACCGGGAAGTGAGAAATCCCAAGTCTGTGATTATTAACGTCACTCTGCCTGGTCAAGCTGCTACTATGCCCCCAGAAACAACCCCGGAAGTCGTTGCTCAAACAGCAACTAGCACTATAGAGGCTCCTGTCGAAACAGAACCATCCCCACCAGTAGCAACTGAGACATCTGACTTGCCTATGATGGCAGATGAAACAGAAGCTACTGCCACTACTGTTGTCCGTCGTCGTCGCCGTCGTTCTTCTGCTTTGGAGACAGATTCAACAGATGAAAGCTAAAGCTAAAAGTTCAAAACATTGAATATGGCCAAGCTCAAGCCAGATAAAGCTTCTGTTGATTTGCCAACACTTCAGCAGCAAGCTAGTTGGCTAGAATTCTCCGCGTTTTCAGACATCTGTGGGCCAGTTGCAGGTGTGGATGAAGTAGGGCGGGGCTGTTTGTTTGGGCCTGTAGTTGCAGCAGCAGTGATATTACCAAATGATGCTCTGCCTGCACTGATGGCAGCAAAAATCAAGGATAGTAAAAAGCTGTCTAGCTCTCGCAGAAGTAAGCTAGCTCAGCATATCCGGTCTGCTGCTATTGACTGTAAAATAGGCTTTGCTTCAGTTGTTGAAATTGACCAAATAAATATTTTGCAAGCTACACTTTTAGCGATGAAGCGAGCAGTGCTGAAGCTAAAGGTGCAGCCTACACTCTGCTTAATTGATGGTAAGCAATCAATTAAAGATTTGCCACTCCTGCAACAAAATATTGTCAAGGGAGACGAGCGATCGCTGGCTATTGCTGCTGCTAGTATTATTGCTAAGGTGTGGCGAGACGAGTTAATCGTGCGGCTTGCCTCTAAATATCCCATGTACGACTTGGAGCAAAACAAAGGTTATGGAAGTCCAAAGCATTTGCTAGCGCTGCAAGAACATGGGCCTTCACCTTTACATCGCAGGTCTTTTCGTCCTTGTCGAATTTAATGGACAAGGGAGAGGGAAGAAGACGCGGAGAATGTTTCTCTAACTTCCCCTTCCATGTCCCCCAAGTCGTCCTCCTTGTCCCCTGCGTTCCCCCTCCCCCTACCAGTCTCGACGATGATTACTCAATATTGAGAATGGGTAACTCTGGATTTTGATCATCACTAATCAGCTTTCCTTCTTGGGTTTGCAACATTACCCAGCGACGATAATCAGCTATTAATTGATGTAGCAGTCTTTGCTTAATCGTTAAGAGTACACTTTTCAATAAACCGTTGCCTGTGGTTTCTAAAATGGGTTTGGGAGTAAAGGAAAATGGTGGTGGTAACTCTACCTCGACTTCTAAATCCGCTCTGCCTCGTAAATAAGTGCCAGTGCTTAATTGATATGGTGATAAATACCCTTTTAAATTTAGATTGAAGCGCTGGTTAATATACTCAATACCAAGGATTTCACAACCTTGCGATCGCAAATGAATTTTACCATTAGATTCTGCCCAAACTTTCATGTCTACGGTAGGCTGAATACTGAGTGACATAAAAGCAAGGGGACGCATTTTTAAACGAAAAATATCATCAGCTAAGGGCTGGATTCGATTCGTGTCTACTAATGCATAAACCAGACGTCGGGGCTGACGCAAGTAGTGTTGAATGGGAATAGGCTGTTGTGGAACAGCAATTTCTACCGATTGGGAAGCGGTAAATTTGGTAGACATGCGTTCATGAAAATAATTGTTTTATAATTCTATTATTTTTTAATTTCTGGGGTTTTTGATAAAAAATCAGAGTAAGCGACTAAAAATTTTTTTCAATGAGTATTGACTGAGAGTCATATATTATAAATTAAAAATAACGCCTAATGTGAACTGAATAAGCAATATAAGGTTTTTGCGTAATTGACTAGAATTTGATTTGATTAACGAACACAGATACACATAGATACACACCGATAATCTATCTGTATTCATCTGTGTTCATCTGTGTTCGATTATAAAAACATGATTGTTGTCATAGTTTTAATTTACATAAGGCGTAAATTTATATTTTAATTACTTTGTCTTTTATTTGCAGCTAGGTGACTATAGGTTATAAAGTCTATTCTATCAAGTATTAGGTGCAAATTTTCCCATTCAAGTTTTTATTCTCAACAGAGATTGAAAAAGTATCTACCAAATCTGAAGTGCAGACTTCGTGCAGAGAAATTTTAGCAGTTTGGATTTAGGATAGAAGTCTCTATTCCCTAACTAACTTTCTTTAGCATCACTACCTTTTGCCACCCTAAACAAACTTACATTTTCAATAAAACCTCATGACTCTATCGATCGCACATTTAGGCCCCCCTGGCACTTACGCAGAACAAGCAGCACTTTTGTATGTCAGCTGGTTGAGCAAAAATCAAGGACTTAAGGCTATTTTATGTCCTTATCCTAGTATTGCCCAAACACTGCGAGCTGTCGCCCAATCTCAGGTACACCTGGCTGTTGTACCTGTAGAAAATTCGATTGAAGGCAGTGTGACTATGACTATGGACACCCTATGGCAACTGGACAATTTACAAATTCAGTTGGCTTTAGTGATACCAATTGTTCACACTTTGATTTCCTGCGCTCATAGCCTAGAAAGCATTAAAACAGTTTATTCTCACCCGCAAGCTTTAGCACAATGCCAAAAATGGTTGGAGGAATTTCTGCCAAGGGTGCAGATAATTCCTGCTAATTCTACAACCGAGGCATTGCAAACACTCAAGCAAGATTTGACAGCAGCAGCTATCTCCTCTGAGCGAGCAGCACAACTTTATAATTTACCTGTACTAGTCAATGGCATCAACGATTACCCAGAAAACTGTACTCGCTTTTGGGTAGTAAGTCAGGGTGATATGCCTAATAGTTATGAAAAATCTTCTCTCAAAATTAGCCACACTTCCCTAGGTTTTAGCGTTGGTGCTAATGTACCGGGAGCCTTAGTTAAGCCACTACAAGTATTTGCCGAATTAGGTATTAACCTGAGTCGAATTGAGTCTCGTCCGACAAAGCGATCGTTAGGGGAATACTTATTTTTTATCGACGCAGAAGCAGACACATCTCAAGCCCAAATGCAATCTGCTTTACAAGAATTAACTAAATACACAGAAATACTAAAAATCTTTGGCAGTTATGGTGTTTTGCCTATGGGTTAGTTATTAGTTGATAGTGGTTAGTGGTAACTACTAACTACTAACTACTAACTACTAACCACTCACAACTTCTGATTAAAAGTGTCTTTGAGAACAGTACGAGCTGCTAAGTGATTACGAGTAGAAGTCAAAATTTCTGTTTCCCGTTCTAAACGAGCAACAGTGTCTTGCATTTCTAGTAACGCTTGCTGCTCTAAAGGTACACCCAAGAGATTACTTGCTACCCAATAGGATAGTTCTAGAGGTAAATCAGGTAAATCTTCTGGTAGTTCGATCTGTTGTTCAGTTAACTTGGCTGACAGACGAACAACATCTCGTAACAACTGACTTAGTTCGCTAGCCAAAGGACGCAAATCTTTTGTTGGCGGGTGATCTTCAATCCATTCGACTAAACCAACGGGGTAAGGCTTCTCACGCACATACTCTAAAACGCGAAACCTTTGTTGCCCCAAAGTGATCATTTTCATCCGATCATCTTGTAGTCGCTGAAAATGAACAATTTCAGCACAACAACCGACATTTGCGATCATGCCTTTAACCGGATCGACCATTAATACACCAAACCTGCGATCACTTTCCAGAATTGTGTTCATCATAATTCTGTAGCGAAATTCAAAGATGTGCAGGGGTAACTGCTTTGTGGGGAACAAAACTACTTCTGACAAAGGGAACAGAGGTAGCTCACGAACGGCAATTTTAGAAGAGGATGTCATTTTTACCTTGTTACGACTTTGGTATAAGTTTTATCTGATGATTCTCTTTAAAATATTCTTTTATTTTTTGCTTTTGCCGCACTATGTCTACATTCTATCATCTGTTTCCCAGCTAATAAAAAGCCCTGAAGATATATCTTTCAGGGCAAGGTAAATATTCACACATTTATTTGTTGATTGTTGGTTGTTGGTTGTTGTTTGGATGAAAACAATAGACTTCTTGCAAAAATAAAAATAACCTCTCCCCAACCTTAAGCGAAACGGGGAGGGAGTAAGATTTCCCCGTTTCGGGGGGATTAAGGGGGGTTAATTCGATTTTGACAAGAAGTCTAATCAACAATCGACTCATTGAGCTTGCTGTTTGGCACATCCAACCAACAAACAACTATCAACAATCGACTCATTGAGCTTGCTGTTTGGCACATCCAACCAACAAACAACTATCAACTACCAACTAATTTAGAGTTTTACTTCAATATCCACACCTGAGGGCAAATCTAGTTTCATCAAAGCATCAATAGTTTTAGAAGAAGGCTGATAAATATCAATAATGCGGCGATGGGTGCGGGTTTCAAAGTGTTCTCGTGAATCTTTATCCACGTGTGGCGATCGCAGCACACAGTAGATCCGGCGTTTTGTAGGTAAGGGAATCGGGCCAATCGCTGTAGCATTGGTACGGTTTGCAGTATCTACAATCTTCTCGCAAGATGTATCTAGTAAGCGACGGTCAAATGCCTGTAAGCGAATTCTAATCTTTTGCTGCTGCAAAGTAGCCATTTTCGGTTGTCCTGGTTCTGATGAATTGTAATTGGGGGTATAGGGGTATGAGAGTGTGGGGGTGTAGATGAGTAGGGTAATTATTTTCCCCTAAACCCTTAAACTCTTACCCCCTTACACCCTTAAATATTTGGGGGAATATAAAGGAGCAGAGAGGAATTATACCACCTCTGCTCCTTGTTTAATCAAGATAAACAGATGCTATTTGACAATCTTGGAAACAACGCCAGCACCGATGGTACGACCACCTTCACGGATAGCGAAGCGCATTCCTTGTTCGATAGCGATCGGGTTGATCAGTTCTACTGTCATCTTAATCCGGTCTCCGGGCATAACCATTTCTGCGGCACTGCCGTCATCGGAGGTAAAGGTCTTGATAGTGCCAGTTACGTCGGTTGTCCGTACATAGAACTGGGGACGATAACCTGCGAAGAAAGGAGTTTTACGACCGCCTTCTTTCTCGGTGAGAACGTACACTTCCCCTTCAAACTCAGTATGAGGAGTGATAGAACCAGGCTTAGCGATTACCATGCCCCGTTCAATATCGGTTTTTTGGACACCGCGCAACAGTATACCGGCGTTATCTCCAGCCATACCTTCTTCGAGACTCTTCTTGAACATCTCGATACCAGTGACGGTGGTAGCACGAGTTGGTTTAATACCAACCAGTTCCACGTTATCGCCGATTTTGACTTTACCCCGTTCAATACGTCCGGTTGCTACTGTACCACGACCTGTAATTGAGAACACGTCTTCTACAGCCATCAAGAAGGGCTTGTCAACATCACGCTCTGGTGTGGGGATGTAAGAATCTACAGCATCCATCAGTTCGTAGATTTTATCTACCCACTTGTTTTCACCCCGTTGTGTTTTGGGGTTAGCTGTCATTTGTTCTAGAGCTTGTAGACCAGAACCTTTGATCACAGGGATGTCGTCACCAGGAAAATCATAGCTGGAAAGTAGTTCACGAACTTCCAACTCTACCAGTTCCAACAATTCTTCGTCATCCACCATGTCTTCTTTGTTTAGGAAGACTACTAGGTTGGGTACACCCACCTGGCGTGCTAGTAGAATGTGTTCGCGGGTTTGGGGCATTGGGCCATCCGCTGCGGAAACCACGAGGATTGCACCATCCATCTGCGCCGCACCAGTGATCATGTTCTTCACATAGTCAGCATGTCCGGGACAGTCAACGTGAGCATAGTGACGATTGTCGGTTTCATACTCAACGTGAGCGGTATTAATAGTAATACCCCGCGCTTTTTCTTCGGGTGCGTTATCGATTTGGTCGTAACCTTTACCGGTAGCCTTACCGATCGCAGCCAAAGTCATGGTGATAGCTGCTGTTAATGTGGTTTTACCGTGGTCAACGTGGCCAATAGTGCCGATATTAACGTGGGGTTTAGTCCTTTCAAACTTTGCGCGTGCCATGAATGCTCGTTTCCTTTTTTAATTAAGCGTTCCCTTTGCTTTTAGCTATGATTGCCTCAGCCACGTTGCGAGGCACTTCATCGTAGTGGCTAAATTCCATCGAGAATATGCCTCGACCTTGGGTCTTCGACCGGATGTCAGTGGCGTAGCCAAACATTTCTGCCAATGGGACTTTAGCAGTCACTTTGGCGATACCCTGCTCGGAACCCATCCCCTCAATTTGTCCACGACGGGAATTGAGGTCGCCCATCACATCCCCAAGGAAGTTTTCGGGAACTTCAACCTCAACTTTCATCATAGGCTCTAAAAGGACAGGTGAAGCTTTCATTACAGCTTCTTTCATTGCCATTGAGCCAGCGATTTTGAAGGCCATTTCCGAGGAGTCCACTTCGTGGTAAGACCCATCAACCAGGGTAGCTTTGACGTCAATTAGCGGATATCCAGCTAGAATACCCGATTCACAGGTTTCTTTCATACCTGCTTCTACTGGCGAGATGTACTCTTTCGGTACAGCACCACCAACAATCTTGGAGACGAATTCAAAGCCGCTTCCTGGTTCTCCTGGTTCTAGGTCAATTACTACATGACCATACTGACCTTTACCACCGCTTTGACGGATGAATTTACCTTCAATTCTGCTGACGTGTTTGCGAATGGTTTCACGGTAAGCTACTTGTGGCGCACCGACATTAGCTTCTACCTTGAATTCCCGCAACATCCGGTCTACCAGAATTTCTAGGTGCAACTCTCCCATTCCAGCAATCACGGTTTGGTTGGTTTCCGGATCGACGTTGACGCGGAAGGTCGGATCTTCTTCGGAGAGAGCTTGTAGAGCTTTGGACAGTTTGTCCATGTCGTTTTTGGTTTTAGGCTCTACCGCTACCGAGATTACAGGCTCTGGAATGAATAGAGATTCCAGAATTACTGGTGAACTTTCATCAGTGAGGGTGTCACCTGTTAAAGTCTCTTTCAAACCTAGTGCGGCTCCCAAATCCCCTGCTCTGAGTTCATCTACGTCAATCCGGTCATCTGCCTTTAAAACCACCAAACGAGAAATTCTTTCTTTCTTGTTCTTGGTGGCGTTAAGGACGTAGCTACCCTTTTTCAAAACGCCGGAATAAACACGAACGAAAGTCAGACGACCGTAAGGGTCTGCCATAATCTTGAACGCCAGCGCTGCCAAGGGTTCGTTGTCATCGGCATGGCGTTCCACTGTTTCGCCATTGGGCAGTGTACCTTGAATTGGAGGTACGTCAGGGGGGGCAGGCAGGTAATCTACTACTGCATCAAGGAGTAATTGTACACCTTTGTTTTTGAAGGCAGAACCACAAAGCATGGGCACAATCGTACCAGCAATCGTGCCTTTACGTAGAGCAGTACGGATTTCTTCCTCTGTGAGTTCCTCACCTTCAAAGTACTTGGTCATCAAGTCGTCATCAGTTTCAGCTACCGCTTCAATTAGCTTGGTACGGTACTCTTCGACCAGTTCCTGCATGTCTGCGGGAATATCCTCTTCCTTGATGTCTGTTCCTTGGTCATTGGTGTAGATATAAGCCCGCATCTTCACAAGATCAACTAGACCCAGGAAATCGCTTTCGCTACCAATAGGCAGTTGAACAGGAATAGCGTTAGCCCGCAAGCGATCGCGCACTTGTTCGTAAACTTTGTAGAAGTTTGCGCCTGTGCGATCCATCTTGTTAACAAAGACGATACGGGGAACCCTGTAGCGATCCGCTTGACGCCATACTGTTTCTGTTTGCGGTTGCACACCACCCACAGAACATAAAACTGTGATTACACCATCCAAAACGCGCATGGAACGTTCCACTTCAATTGTGAAGTCTACGTGTCCTGGAGTGTCGATAATGTTAATTTGATGATCTCTCCAACTGCTACTAATGGCAGCAGCTGTAATAGTAATTCCCCGCTCTCGCTCCTGATCCATCCAGTCTGTGACAGCGGTTCCCTCATGGACTTCACCAATTTTATGAATTATGCCAGAGTAAAATAAAATTCTCTCTGTTGTTGTTGTCTTGCCCGCATCTATATGCGCCGCAATACCGATATTGCGTACTTTCTCTAGCGGGTTCGTACGTGCCACAGCTGCCTCCTATACTTTTCGCCTCATGATATCTTGTATATTACACTTTGTTAAGATTCTATCTTTTCGGTAAACCGTCTTTTTCTTTTAGTAAATACCACGATATATTTTTGCCCTTTGTAGAAACGCGCAAGAGGCGCGTCCCTACACTTAGTAGCGATAATGTGCAAAGGCTTTATTTGCTTCTGCCATCCGATGCGTTTCTTCACGCTTACGAATTGAACTACCAGTTTCGTTGGCAGCATCCATCAATTCTTGAGCGAGTCTGCCAGCCATTGTCCGACCAGGTCTAGATCTAGAAAACTGTACTAGCCAACGCAATGCCAAACTTGTGCCACGTTCTGCACGTACTTCCATTGGGACTTGATAGGTCGCACCGCCTACTCGTCGAGCTTTTACTTCTACCAATGGCGTTGCATTCCGCACTGCTCTTTCAAACGTTTCCAATGGATCGCTTCCGGTTCTTTCCTCGATATTTTTCATCGCATCATAAACAATCCGTGCGGCAAGTGATTTTTTGCCACTACGCATCACCCGACGGATCATCATGCTCACTAAGCGACTGTTATAAACAGAGTCAGGTGGAACTGGGCGCTTTTGAGTAACACCACGACGAGACATACTTAAACCTTAGATTTTTGAATTTAGCTACTAGATGGTTTGTGTTTAGGCAGTTTTTATTGCTGAAATCGCAATCACACTGACCTATATAACTTGCTGCCCTCAACTGACATACAAGGCGACAATAATTATATACCTTAATAGCTAATTTAATAGCTAATAAAACCCTATTTAAAATGCTGTTGTCGCTGATAGCATTCTAAAAAATTCCTACACTCACAGCAAACAGGTGTAGGACACCTAACAAATTTAACTTAGAGTTCTAGTGATACTCACACTTGATTCATAGAAGCTAGCTGCTTGAACTTCAAACCGCCTGTGAGTAATTACTTTCATTCAGGTCTTACGTTCTGATGTACATAACTTTTATCCCTCAGGAAACTTCGGGACTGCAACTAGCTTCCGTGAAAATTATTTTCGTGTGTTTGCACGGAACCAATTCAAATTCTATCACCGAGTTTATTAGAACAGCAGTACTACAAGCATCGCAAAAACAAAAAGTAAACTTTTATTTTTGCTGATGTAGACAGACGCTTCAGTTAGTTAGTGGCATATCCCGGTTTCTCCTCTACCCGACGCTGATGCTATGCATACTGCGCGGGTTCGGAGTCCTGGGCTACTCGATTTAACGGCATGAGCTTCTCGCCTACACGAGTATTGTTTTACTTCCACGTGATGCCCTTCCGCAGAAGGATTTAAACTAAAGGCTAGTCTGTATGACTTACCGCTCCATACATTAATGTAAAGGCGCATTAGCGACAAACGCAATTAATCGCGTGAATACTCGATTAATCGCGCCTTCTCTATTGTTTTGGACGTTTGGTTCCATATTTGGAACGACCTTGCTTGCGGTCTTTGACTCCGGCTGTATCTAAAGTGCCACGAATGATGTGGTATCTCACGCCTGGTAAGTCCTTAACCCGACCGCCACGAATCATCACAACAGAGTGTTCTTGCAAGTTATGACCAATTCCTGGAATGTAGGCTGTGACTTCAAATCCAGATGTCAGTCTTACCCTTGCGACTTTACGCAGAGCCGAGTTAGGTTTTTTCGGTGTGGTCGTGTATACTCTGGTACAAACGCCCCGACGTTGTGGGCATTGTTTCAGAGCTGGGGACTTGGTTTTCTGACGCGCTTTTTCGCGTTCGTTACGTATTAGCTGCTGTATTGTGGGCATGAGTTACAGCGCGTGAAGCTGCTTATAGTTTAACTTTTGACAACAAATTCTGATTATATCTTTTTTGGGTGTCAAGAGTCAAGGGAAATTTGTTGGTTGTTGATTGTTGGTTGTTGGTTGTTGGTTGTTGATTGTTGATTGTTGGTTGTTGATTGTTGGTTGTTGGTTGTTGATGCCAAACAACAAACAACCACCAACCACTAACCAATAGCAAATGAATTACCACAGCCACAACTAGCATTTGCTTGAGGGTTGTGGAAGCGAAAAGCTCCACCCATGAGGTCTTCAGAATAATCGATGGTTAAGCCATCAACGTAATTAAAGCTTTCAGCATCTATGACTACTTGAATGCCCTCACATTCAAAGGTGCGATCGCCTGATGAAGCAATTTCATCAAAAGAAGTATCATAATACCAACCAGAACAACCACCGAGTTTAACTGCCAACCGAAACAACGGATTTGGTTGCTGCTGTCTAGATTTTAATCTTTTAATCTCACTTACGGCTGCTGGACTCAGATGAATCATAGAATGGGTCTGGGAATTGAAAGCTTGATCTTAAAAATATTACATGTATCAGTGAATTGTTGGTGGTTGTTTGTTGGTTGTTGATTGTTAATTGTTGGTTGTTGTACAGACGTGCCATGGCACGTCTGTACATTGGTTAGTGGTAATTCTCGACTCTTCACACTCCTCATACTCCCCCCATCACCCCATCACCCCATTGCCCCCCAACCCCACAAAGTGGGGACCCCTAGCCCCCCATCACCCCACCTCCTCTCATTATTAACGCGCGGCATACCAAACCTGACAACAACAGGAGCATACCGCGCGCAATAGTTAAAGAAAAATCTTTATGCAATGAAATATTGTTCTATTTCTAGTTCTAGATTAAAACCAACAAATTCAAAATTTGTGAGTAATTGAATCTAGTACGTGACTGTTATGGCTTTAATCTTCTGTACGAGCATAATCGTCTTGGAAACGGATAATATCATCTTCGCCTAAGTATTCTCCGTTTTGTACCTCAATTAAAACTAAAGGAATTACACCAGGATTCTCCAAACGATGGGCTGTACATTGGGGTACATATGTAGACTGATTATTGCCCAGCAACACTTCTTGATCACCACAAACCACCTTTGCTGTACCTGAAACAACTATCCAGTGTTCGCTGCGGTGATGGTGCATTTGTAGGCTTAGCCGATGTCCAGGCTTAACTTCGATACGCTTAATTTTATAACCGCGCCCTTCTTCCAAAACTGTAAAAGAACCCCAAGGACGCAGTTCTGTTGCTGCAACACCCCTGGCAGTAATAGCTGAAGGCAAAGGCAGCGCATTAGTTTGTGTTGTTTCTTGGTATTGAGCCATAGTTACCTCGTTTGGAGACATAACAAAACCGTTAGTACTCTTAACCATTGATGTAAAAATATGGCGCTATGTTGCAACCGTATAAATCAGCAATCTAGCCCACACCTGCCAAACATAGCAAAATCACTGTCTAGGGTGTAATCAATAACTGCGATCGCTAACGTATCTATATCAAGTCTTCATCAAATTAGCTGTCAACTTTTAGTTAGCTTTAAATTAAGGGATAGGGGATAGGGGATAGGGGATCAGGGACAAGGGGGACGACTTGGGGGATAAACCAGACAAGGGAGACAAAGGAGAAATAACTAATCTTCAATGCCTACTTCTCACACTCCCCCCATCTCCCCATCTCCCCATCACCCCATTGCCCCATCTCCCCATCTTCTTCAACGTGGTTGCAAGAAAATTCCTATGCCATTATGAACACGAGCTGCGGTATTGGGGAAACGGTCTAGAAGTTGCCCTCCTAAGTAAAGACTGGTAGAACTACCACCGTCCAGATTTAACGCATCTACGCATCCCATTTGCTGCATTAGTTGAGCGTGTTCTGCCAAGGTAGGGCCAGCACCACCAACACGACTATGAACAGCAGCGATCATGAGGTTGCCTGTTGTAGTTTTACAAATGGCACTACGGACTGCTTTTTGGACAATAAAGGCATTACTGAATTGTTCGCTTTTGGCATCAAGGACAATTTGACGATTTTGTACTAGCAGGGGCCCTGCTCCTAAAATATTGGGGTAATTGCTAAATTCAGCAGGAGTGGTGGAACTTTCGATGCGAACTGAAGAACCAACAGGTAACAGCGAAGCAATATTTGTACCATTACCGCGTAAGGTGAGCAAATATCCATCTACAGGAATCGGAAAAGTACTTTGACCAACTTTGCCTGCTGGTAACTGATTAATAATTTGATTTTTCTGGACAGTAAGGATAATTTCGTTGTCGGTTAAGGGAGAATAGTTCGCTCCCCATGCAGGAGTATAACGAGCTATGCCACTTTGGACATAACCACTATTGAGGGTTAAGATCGGCAATTTTTGGTTGTTAGGAGTGATTAAATTTTCCAACAGAGCCAGACGACCCATGTAAAATTGTCCAGAATCATTCCAAGCGATCGCACCTCGATTCAAAATTGGACTTGACAGCCATTGACCATCCCGACGAATTGCCCCCAAAGGTAAGCGATTATTGCGGTTAAAATAACCACCATTAATGGCTGCGACTGCTAATTGCTGTTGCGCTGTCTGCAATAGGGGAGCAGTTCCTTCCAGAGTATTGGAGTTGGTTAAAATGGGTTTGATTTTTAAGCCGACGGTACGCGGATTGATTTCTAACCACACGAGTGGAAAGCGTTCTTGACCTAAATTGATATACTGCTGACGCCAGTTTAATCCCGGAGCCCAAGTAATTGCTCGTGGTAGTAGTGTATCAGGGCGAATATCGATGAGCAGGCGGTTAGGATTGGGTACAGTGCTAACTAAGGGAGCTAACCCAATCGGAACTTGGAGACGAATAATTGTTTGGTTGTTAACTACCTGCACTTGCTTGATTAATGGCGGGGGAGGTGGAGGAGTGTTTTGTTGATTCTCATTTGGTGGCAATAACTGTTTGAGTAGGTTTTCTGGAAATGGTGCAGGAGTAGGAATTTTTTCTACCGGGGGTGGTGGTGGAGGGGTGTAACGTTGGATTAAAACTGGATCGGCGATGCCATTTAAGGTTATTGTCCAGTCTCTTGTAGTGGGAGCAGCTGGTTTGGGAACTGGGTTATTTGGATCGTCGCTTAAAGGTTGATTTTGTTTAACTAGTGGTTCTTGGTTAATTTGCCAAGGAGTAGGACGATCTAAATTGACGGTGATGCGTTCTATTAAAGATTGTTTTGTCTGAGTAATATCTGTGATTTTGGTGTTGGGTGTGGATATGACTAAGGTATTACCCTGCACTTGCATTTGCCATCCAGATGTTTTGGCAAAATTGGTCATATCCAAGTAGCGATACCCTCCTGCCAATGTGCTAACTAAAATCGGTGGTTTAGTCGCAGATGAATACCACTGGATTGGTTGTTTAGTAGAAATATTGCTGTTTAATAAATCTACGCCGATGAATTGCCTAATTGCTGCATCGCTGATGTGAGTTGTCAATTGACCAGCTTTCAGACGTCTTTGTAACCATGCCCCTGGCACGATTCGACCATTGAGAGAAATTTGATTACCATAGTATATTACCCCTTGCAAAGGAGGTGCAGGTGGTTTGGGAATCAGTGTTGGTTTTGATTGAGTTACATTTGGGGATTGGGTAATTTTTGTCTTGGTTTGTTTTTCCGAAGTGATTAACTTTTGAGAAACACTACTATAAGCGATCGCACTATCTCCAAGTGCTGTTAAGCACAGTACAGATAAAACCATTGGTGATGCCAAAAACTTGACAAGCTTGCTGATGTTAACAACTACAACATAACTGCGATTGTATCGGCTAAAATTCGATGTTTTTACCATATATGATCAGGTATTTTTGAAAACAATCAACTCACACACAAACTAACCAAACTTTTTCAAATATCAAAAAATCATGACGTGAGTTTGGAACACGAACGTGATAATGTATATATGGGCTTTTTGTCTCTTGTTAAAGCAACAAGCAATTCTGCCACTATGAAGACTGCGATTTTAAGAGCGCTAAATCACAACTAGCGCTAAACAAATACATGACAGCAGTCAAAAGCTTTTAAGCTGGATCTAGGTGGGCCATCCTCACTAATTACTTGCTACTTAAGTGAGGTTTAGCTAGCAGCAACACAGGTGACAAAGGGTGGTCAGTAAAAATCTAGAGAGTTACTCCAGAGATATTTAGGAATTGCCAAATGGGTATATAGTGTAATACGCTGATTTTGTTTTTGAATCAGGATCATTTTTGTCTCAAAAGATAGACAACTCAAGAATTTGATTTTTTTAGTTAAGCCGAAAAAGGCTACACAAAAGTAGTGAATTTTATTGGAAAATAAAGGGCATTGAGGAGTACATAGCTTCACGAAATAAATAAAATACTGGGTGAGCAAACCTCGTTTGCTTTACTCAGCAAAAACCCATAAGAAACGACGCATAGATTTTAACACGGGCCTAGCAAATATCAGCCCGAAGTTAAAATTTTTTTTCCTTAAATTTCGGTGGTTGTGAATTTCTTCATCTGTCAATTTAGATAATTTTTCTCACTAGCAAAGACCCAATTGTGAATTCATATCGGCATTAGGATGACAGGGATAGTCTATGAATAAAAAATCGGTGAATCAAGACCAGGACATGAGATTTGTGGATAACTCACAGCAGTGTACCTACCAAGGACAAAGGTGGCTAGTTGAAGAAAGAGATGCTTGTGGTGTGGGTTTTATTGCCCATCGTTTAAATCATGCTAGTCACGAAATTGTCTCAAAAGCTTTAGCAGCTTTGACTTGTCTAGAACACCGAGGTGGTTGCAGTGCTGATCAAGACTCTGGTGACGGTGCAGGGATTTTGACCGCTATTCCCTGGGAGTTGTTCCAACAAGATTTTGCCACACGGGGAATAGAATTTCCTAGTAATAATAATGTTGCTGTGGGGATGATATTTTTACCACAAAATCCCCAAGCCGCACAAAAGGCTAAAGCGGTAGTTGAGCAAGTAGCAGCAGAAGAAAAATTGACTGTACTGGGTTGGAGAGTAGTACCAGTACAACCAGAGTTATTGGGTATACAAGCAAAAGAAAATCAACCCCAAATCGAACAAGTTTTTTTAGTCTCTGCTGAGAAAAGTGGTGACGAACTGGAACGGCAATTGTATATTACCCGTCGCCTGATCGCTAAAGCTATCCGCAATCACAATCACAACTGGTCAGAAGAATTTTATATTTGTTCCCTGTCTACTCGCACAATCGTCTACAAAGGCATGGTGCGTTCAGCTGTTTTGGGAGATTTTTATCTCGATTTAAAAAACTCAGCTTATCAAAGTGCTTTTGCTGTATATCACCGTCGCTTTAGCACCAACACCATGCCTAAGTGGCCATTGGCACAACCGATGCGGCTTTTGGGTCATAACGGCGAAATCAACACCTTATTGGGTAATATCAACTGGATGACAGCTAGACAAGCAAGTTTAGAGCATCCAGTGTGGGGCGATCGCATTGAGGAACTCAAGCCCTTTGTCAATATTAATAACAGTGACTCGGCAACTTTAGATAATGTCTTTGAGTTACTGGTTCGTTCCGGTCGTAGCCCCCTGGAAGCCTTGATGATCATGGTTCCAGAAGCCTATCAAAATCAACCATCTCTGCGTGATTACCCGGAGATTATCGATTTCTATGAATACTATAGTGGTCTCCAGGAAGCATGGGACGGGCCAGCACTTTTAGTATTTAGCGATGGTCGCAAAGTAGGCGCAACCCTGGATCGGAATGGTTTAAGACCTGCGCGTTATTGCATCACCAAAGATGACTACATCATCGTTGCTTCCGAAGCTGGAGTTGTGTCATTAGATGAAGCCAACATCATCGAAAAAGGCAGACTCGGGCCAGGACAAATGATTGCTGTAGATTTAGAAAGCAATGAAGTCCTGAAAAACTGGGACATCAAGCAGCGCATTGCGAAAAAACAACCCTATGGAGAATGGTTGCGGCAACATCGGCAAGAACTTAAAACTTTGGTTAATGGTCATTGGTCATCAGTTAATGGTAATGGAATCCACGCCAACGGAAATGGCAATGGACTCCGAACAACCACCAACGATCAACCAACACCCCATATAGATAGACAAACCCTGCTACGGCATCAAATTGCCTTTGGCTATACCACAGAAGATGTGGAAATGGTAATTCAGCCAATGGCAATAGATGGCAAAGAACCAACTTTCTGCATGGGTGATGATATTCCTTTAGCAGTTCTCTCAGAAAAACCCCACCTGCTGTACGACTACTTCAAGCAACGTTTTGCCCAGGTGACAAACCCCGCTATTGACCCATTGCGGGAAAAATTGGTGATGTCGTTAAAAGTAGAACTAGGCGAACGGGGTAATTTGTTAGACCCCAAACCCGAATATGCGCGACGGTTGAAACTAGAGTCACCAGTATTGACAGAAGCGGAACTGGAAGCCATTAAAAATTCCGAGTTTACGACAGCTGAGTTATCCACACTATTTACAATCGCCAAAGGCCCAGAAGAGTTAAAAGCCGCAGTCAAGGCTTTGCAAATCAAAGCAACAGAGGCAGTGCGTGCTGGCGCCAAGATTTTAGTCCTCAGCGATCGCGCTGGTGAAGGCATCAGTTCAGAATACTCTTACATTCCTCCCTTGTTGGCGGTGGGTGCAGTACACCATCACCTCATTGAGGAGGGATTGCGGATGAAAGCATCCCTGGTGGTTGATACAGCGCAATGCTGGAGTACTCATCATTTTGCTTGTTTAATTGGCTACGGTGCAGGTGCGGTTTGCCCGTACATGGCTTTAGAAACAGTGCGTGATTGGTGGGCAGATCCGAAAACACAGCAATTCATGGAGCGCGGTAAAATTGCTACCCTCACCCTAGACCAAGCGATCGGTAACTATCGTCAAGCTGTAGAAGGTGGTTTGCTGAAAATTCTCTCAAAGATGGGAATTTCCTTACTCGCTAGCTACCAAGCAGCCCAAATATTTGAAGCGATTGGTATTGGTGGCGACCTGCTGCAACTGGGTTTCAAGGGTACAACTTCCCGCATCGGCGGTTTGAGTGTCAGCGACCTAGCCCAAGAGGTGTTATCTTTCCACAGCAAGGCTTTCCCGGAACTGACAACCAAGAAGCTAGAAAACCTTGGTTTTGTCAATTATCGTCCCGGTGGCGAGTACCACATGAACAGCCCGGAACTGGCGAAAGCACTGCACAAAGCTGTTGATGGCAAAAACTACGACCACTACGAAGTTTATAAGAAGTATCTGCAACAAAGACCGTTAACTGCACTGCGGGACTTGCTAGATTTCCAAAGCGATCGCGCGCCCATTCCGATAGAAGAAGTAGAACCAGTCAGCGAAATTGTCAAGCGCTTCTGTACAGGCGGTATGTCCTTAGGGGCGTTGTCACGGGAAGCTCATGAAACTTTGGCGATCGCCATGAATCGTATCGGTGGTAAATCTAATTCTGGAGAAGGCGGTGAAGATCCAGTCCGGTTCACAGTCTTGGATGATGTAGACACTTCTGGTCATTCACCGACCCTCGCTCACCTCAAAGGATTACGCAACGGTGATACCGCTTCCAGCGCCATCAAGCAAGTAGCATCGGGACGCTTTGGTGTCACACCAGAGTACCTGATGAGCGCTAAACAAATTGAAATCAAAATCGCCCAAGGTGCAAAACCAGGGGAAGGCGGACAACTACCAGGGAAAAAAGTCAGCCCCTACATTGCCATGCTGCGGCGCTCGAAGCCTGGTGTCACCCTGATTTCACCACCACCACACCATGATATTTACTCGATTGAAGACCTAGCGCAGCTAATTTTTGATTTGCACCAAATTAACCCCAAAGCCCAAGTATCGGTGAAACTAGTTGCAGAAATCGGGATCGGCACGATCGCAGCTGGTGTAGCGAAAGCCAACGCTGATATTATTCAGGTTTCCGGTCACGATGGTGGTACAGGCGCATCACCACTGAGTTCGATTAAGCACGCTGGTTCGCCGTGGGAACTCGGTTTAACAGAAGTGCATCGCGTCCTGATGGAGAATAGCTTGCGGGCTCGCGTGATTCTGCGTGTAGACGGTGGGATCAAGAGCGGCTGGGATATAATTATGGGTGCGTTGATGGGAGCAGAAGAATTCGGCTTCGGTTCCATCGCCATGATTGCCGAAGGTTGTATCATGGCCCGCATCTGTCATACCAATAATTGCCCTGTGGGCGTTGCTTCCCAGAGAGAAGAACTACGCAGGCGGTTTACGGGTATGCCAGAACACGTAGTCAACTTCTTCTACTTTATCGCCGAAGAAGTGCGGAGCTTGCTAGCAAGACTTGGTTATCGTTCATTGCTAGATATAGTTGGACGCGCTGATTTGTTGAAAGCACGGCAAGATGTGCATCTGAACAAAACCCAAGCATTGAACCTCGACTGCTTATTACAGCTACCAAACACTAAAACAGACCGTAGCTGGTTAGTGCATGAAGAAGTCCACAGCAATGGTGTGGTTTTGGATGATCAATTGCTTGCTGATCCTGATATCCAAGCTGCGATTAGTAATCATACTGTTGTCACGAAGACTGTACCTGTTGTCAACACTGACAGAACCGTCGGCGCGCGCTTAGCAGGAGCGATCGCTTCTCAATACGGCGACGATGGCTTTGGTGGACAGATTCACCTCAACTTCCAAGGTAGTGTGGGACAAAGCTTTGGTGCTTTTAACCTACCCGGAATGATTCTTACCTTGGAAGGCGAAGCCAACGACTACGTAGGCAAGGGGATGAATGGCGGTGAAATTATCATTAAACCGCCTGCGATTGCCAACTACGACTCATCACAAAACGTAATTATTGGTAATACCTGTCTCTACGGTGCTACTGGTGGAATATTATTTGCCAACGGTTTGGCTGGAGAACGCTTTGCTGTCCGCAACTCGAAAGGTACAGCCGTGATTGAAGGAGCAGGTGATCACTGCTGCGAGTATATGACTGGTGGGGTAGTTGTTGTCCTTGGTAAAGTCGGACGTAACGTAGGTGCTGGTATGACTGGCGGACTAGCTTACTTTTTGGATGAAGATGGTAACTTCCCAGAATTAGTCAACCGGGAAATTGTGACAATTCAGCGAGTTATGACAGCAGCTGGTGAAAAGCAACTCAAAGAGTTAATCACAGCTCATCTGTATCGCACCGAATCACCAAAGGCGAAGATGATCCTAGAAAATTGGCAAGAATTCTTGCCTAAATTCTGGCAGTTAGTTCCACCTTCTGAAGCCGATGGTCCAGAAGCTAATCCTCAACAAGAAAAGCAGTTGAGTCCAGTTTAATTCAAAAGGCAGAAGGCACTTATCGTTGTGATTTTGCCTTGATTTTTTCAGATTGATAGAGAAAAGGCGCAAAAATCTGCGCCTTTTCTATTTTTAGTTAAGGAACTAACCACACCAGACGCAGAGGACGCAGAGAAAGAGATACAAGAGAATTTAACAACTAATTTAGGACTGCTATAGCGATTATTGTTAATAAATAATAACCACTAACGCAAAATCTATCTGCATTCATCGGTGTTTATCTGTGTGCATCTGTGTTCGACTTAAAAAAGATAATTGCCCAAGCGTAAAACCAGACCACCCTATCAATTAACAATAACTAACTACAAGTAATACTTATTTTAATCAAGCAAACTATTTCTTTGTATTTGCAATCAACTTATAGTTCTTATCTTGTAATTCTAATAATTCTGGGATCGTGACAAAACGATAGCCTTGTTGCCTTAATTTACTAATAATTTGCGGTAAAGCTGCTACTGTATGAGAACGATTGCCGCCACCATCATGCATTAACACAATACTACCAGGTTTAGAAGATTTTAGAACTCGACTCGTTAAAATAGGGGCACTTGGACGACTGTAATCTACTGAATCAACCGACCACATTACTACTGTATATTTATTGCTTTTCGCATAACTAGCTAAACCATTGTGCAGCATCCCACCAGGAGGGCGAAACAAAGTTGTTTTTGCACCTGTAATTTGAGAGATTAATTCTGATGTATTGTCAATTTCAAAAGCTGCTGCTTGTGGATTAAAAAAGTGATACCAGTGATGCCAAGTGTGATTGCCAATGACGTGACCTTCTGCCACAATTTGTTTGCCTAAATTGGGATAATTCTTAAGATTTTGTCCAACAACAAAGAATGTAGCCTTAATATTATTTTCTCTTAATATATTTAGGACTTGTGCAGTGTGGTCAGGCCAAGGGCCATCATCAAAGGTAAGAGCTATGACTTTATCCTTAGGAGGAAGTTTTGCCTGATTAATTACTGCTCCTTGAAAACGCGATGGTATGATATAAGAAATACCCTTTAATTTTGCCTGTTGTTGCCAACTTGCTAGCATTGCAACTTTGAATTGTTTGAGTCGTTTTTGAGTCCCTGTTTTGACTTCTTTGTCATTTGTATTTTCTATATTATGTTTAGTGTTAATCTCAGAGGTACTCTGATTAATAGGCATAATCAAACCAAGACTCAAGCTGCCGCACAGTGCAATTAGTGAAATTAGTATTCCTTGCGGCCAGACAACAGACTTATTGTTTTCCACTTCATAACTCCTTCACAGAATTAACCATCAGTCACCTTGCTGACGGTAATTTATAACACAGTTTTTCAGATATTTTTGAAATAGCCTGCTGTTTTCTGTTAATCCTAAAAAATTCACACAGATTAACAGAAAATTAGATATTGGACAGAGATATTACAGAAGTCTAACTGAATCCTATATGATTTAGCTTTGGAAGGCCAATGCTTGTAATTTACTATATTTATTAATATTTCTTGATTTTTAAGATTTTAAAGTATTGATTTCATAATCTATTCAATTATATTCTACGGCTAGATAATATTTTGAGCTTGAAAAAAATCTTAAATTTCGAGTCTAGTTTCGCAATTAAATCTACGTAAACTAGCTAGACGTGTATCGGTCAAAATAGTTTCTTGTCTATTTTAAACATTTAAAATTTAAGCTATACCATCATCATCTTGCACAGATTTTATTTAGCCAATAAATTTGTTGGCTAATATCTTCAATCTACTTTAGTAGACAGATTAATCTTATTCATTCTTAGATGAGTTTTGCTAGAAGCCTAGAACTTTAGTGATAGGCTTTATGAAAGCAATGTGCAATATATATGTACAGCTACTCTTAAGCGAGTCAACAAGTGCTATTTTAGCAATAGCTGAATTTGTGGACAGTTAACTCAAGTACTATTTTTGATGCCGATACTTTAGTAATCTAGTCACTAAAATAATAATTTGTTGATCCCAAAAACTTAGTCAGCATCCCAATTTTTGAAAAATCTCTGGCGATTAGAAATCACAGCTACACAAAGAAAGCTTGCCTACGCAGGCTGCGATTAGTCCGTAAAGGCGGACTTGGTTTGTATAGCTACAGACTTCGAGCTTATGGGGCTTTTAAACATTTAGGATGCTCCTTTGGATTAGAAGCAACAAAAATTGAGCTTTGTTTAGGTGTAGTAAACAAACTCAGTTTCTTGATCTCAAGTTATGATGCTAACTCCTGTTCTAAAGATGAGTAAGAATTGAATCTTACTATCTACTAATTTAAAGTAAACCATATTGTTTACATCATCAAGATTACAATTAAACACATACCTATACAGTATAAATACTAAAGCCCTCTAATTATCTGATGATTGATGCGCTTTCTAGGTATGTAAATACTTCTGTAACAAATTTTAATAATATTGATTTTGAAACTAGTCAGAGTTGGGTATGAGGCAATACCTAATAACCGTCTCTGACCATGTATTTTATTTAACCTACCCACCGATCCTGAGCAAAGCCGATGGCAATCCTGGCTAGCAAAACAGAAAACCAGCCTATAATCAGGTATCCTTGACGAGGATAACGCTCCAAAAAAACACCCAGAGCTATACTCAAGGGTACAATACCGTAGGCGAGACGGCTCAGGGATATCGTACCACCAGATGCTAGTAACAAAGCAATACCGCAAAAACCGTAAAAAACAGTAACCGAGGTCAATTCTTTACGTAAGCGCCATAAAAGGTAAGCACCTCCTAGCACCATGACTGCGTTGAGTAGATTAGTAATATATCGATCGCTAGCCAGTATGAGAGAAATTGTTACTACAGCGTAAAAGACGTAAATCTTAATGACAGAACTTAACTTTTGTTGTTCGCGCCACAACAGATAACCACTGCTAACTATAATGCTACACAACAGTGGATGTAATAATCTCTGAATCCAGCTGTGCTGTCCGTCTGATTTACCTAGTGCGATCTCTAACAGCATATTCCACCAACCTTGCCCATCAAATCCTAAAGAAGGACGCCATCCTTTTTGGGCATTGATAAAAGCGATCGCATCACCAAAATCAATTGCACAATATAGACTGAACAGAAGCAGACCTATCGTCGTAGCAGCAGCAGCTAGGTAGGCGATCCTGGGACGACGTTCTCTCCAAGCTGCAAGTAACAGGGCTGGAATTAATGCCATACCTGTAGGGCGTGTTGCTGTCGCCATTGCACCCCAAAAGGCAGTCCAGCGATATTGCTGACGATCAAAGGCACGCAAAGCTGCTGCACTTAAAAACAGATATAGCCCTTCGGTATAAATTACTGTTCCAAATAACGAAAGAGGACACCAAGCTAACACAGTAGTTGTCCATCTAGCCCCGTTTGTTCCATGATGTTCTGCAACCCAAAAGTATACACAATAAAGGGCTGCTAAAAAGGTGATGTTATTCACTAGTAACCCTGCCACTTCAAACGGCAGGCCTAGATTCATGACACCACGAACCATGAGGGGAAACAATGGGAAAAAAGCAATATTGTGTTGACGCCCGTCATTAATAAATTCATATCCAGAAGTGGCAATGCTACGATAATGTACGCTATCCCAAGCATCAAATACTCCCAAACCAAAACTGGGTAATACTCCCTCCACAGGTTTGGGTAGGTTTGGTGCAATAAGCAACATGGCAATCCAAATAAATAATCGGCTGATTAACCAAATTGCTCCTGGAAAAAGGAAATCACTTTCCCATATACTTTTTTTGATAAATATCTGAACTTGAGCCATAAGCATTTATCTTTAAACTCCTTAGTAAATGTTTTTGCTTATGACTGCAAACGAAATGTCTCTTGGCAATATTTTGTACATTTCACTCCTCCACCAAATTCAATCATCTACTGAAAAGCAATTCAAGCAACTAATATTTTTGAAGTTTATATTCAGTAGTTAATGCTGAAATATTATTGATAATATCCTAATAATTTATATGCACAATTATGGTATTGATATTAACAATTTTTAAGGATAAAAACTTCATCTTACTTTGCCATAATAATCCTCAATCTTGATGATATACAGCTACAAATAGAGGTGCGATCGCTATTTTAGTTCTATCCGATTTGTGAAAATTAAATTGGAGTAAAAAACCGCACCAGACACAGAGTAAGCAGAGGAAGAGAGGGCAAAGAACAAATAATTTTACAAATGGTTTAGGATTGTTGAGAGATTTTTCAAAAC
Organism: Fischerella muscicola PCC 7414; assembly: GCF_000317205.1. Taxonomy (GTDB): domain Bacteria; phylum Cyanobacteriota; class Cyanobacteriia; order Cyanobacteriales; family Nostocaceae; genus Fischerella; species Fischerella muscicola. The sequence continues at coordinate 49,669 of NZ_AJLK01000020.1, forward strand.
ATAGTGTTCTTCAGTTTTGGTTGAGTTTGTGTAAGTTATGGAATAATTAGCATTGATATAATCCATAAGATTTTTATCACTTTTCATCTGAGTAGTCCATCTGGTCAAGATAATTTGTTCTGGGTGATATTTGTTTAATATGGCAAGCATTTCTGCAAACGTCAAATCTCCAGAGTTTATTCTTTTATAGGAGATAACAGCAATTTCAGGCGGCACAATTAAATCATTGTAAAAAGCGTACATAGGATTATCAGTAAATACCCAATTTGTCAAACTTTTGTATTTTAGAATCATTTGCATTAACTCTAAATTTTTGGGTACACTACCACGAGGATTTGGGGGAGTGATAATTATTAAGCCAATGAGTATTACAACTAAAGAAGCAGGTAAAATTAATTTTTTATATTGATCAGCTGAAATTTTTTCTGTATTTTTTGAGAAAATAAATTATATAATAAGCACACTCCATAAGCAGCAAGCCAACATATAGGAATAGCAAGTAAGGGATAATAGTGATACCAAAGCGGTTGATGTTTCAGTAAAATTAATGTGGCGGTAACTAGCCAAGTCAACGGTAATACTCCTTTCTTTTGTTTTTGAGAAATAATTGCCCAGATACCGATGGCAGCGAGAAATATATAATCATAATCTTGATGGCTCATGTAATTGAGATATTGCAGGTTATTAAAATTTTCTACTCTGGAATCTGGGGGTTGTTGGAGATGGGTAAGAAGTAATTGTTCTTTATTCCAGAATTGCTGATAGAAAACTCCAAGCAGGCTATAAATTAATCCTAAAGAAATTAGCCATAAAGATATAGATTTGAAAAAGAATAACCGATTGTTTTTAATTTTCTTGATTTTGCTACAAAAATCTAATATCTGCAACAATATTAAAGGAATTAAAAATACAGTGAATAATTTCGTTTGTAAAGATAATGCCAAGCATCCACCAGATAAAATTAGATAAATTTTATAGTAATTTTGTTTATATCTATATAAAAAATAAATAGCTAGCATTGCTAAAGCCAATGAGGGAATGCCTATCATTACAGAAATACTTAGACGAATATATAACCAAGAGGTAAATAATAAAAATGTTGCTACTATAGCTGGAAAATGACCTAATTCAAAAAAGACTATTTGATAAAAACACCAGATTAATATCGCTGAAAATAAAAGCGTTAGTAAGCGGGCAGCAAAGATAGAATGACCAAATAAATTTAGCCATTTTGATAAAATCACTGTAAAAAGAGGTGGTTGATCATTCCAAATTTGGCTATAAAGCGAAAAACCTTTGGAGTAAAGAACGGCTTTCATTAAATTAAAGCCTTCATCATAGTCAAATTGAAAAGTTTCTGTCATCGGCGCAAATCTAATGGCAATGACCAAACTTATAAAAAGTAATATGAGAGATAGCTGCAATAAAATATTCTTTAGTTTGGACATACTCTTGCCAATTGTAGGTTGGAGATAGTTGCTAGGGTCGAGTATTGATAAATATTTTAGTTAATAAAGTCTGTCAATAATTTTAATTCTTGGCTTAGAGTTAAAGTTGTGTAAAGACGACTAAAAAATCTTTTAGTCCACAAAGATTGTACTTTGGCTATTAGCCAAAAATGAAGTAGCCCTGCCTATAAAACTTAGTGATTACCATCAATTTCTAACTAATTTTATTGAGACTGCTTCACAAATAAATAAACGTCGTCGCGTTGGTAAACCAGTTGAAATAATTGATTATTTTTCAGTTGATTTACTAAGTTGGCGGCAAACTCTGGGTTGCGAGTACCGTCTGGGTGACGCACGTTTAGCAATATATAATCAAATGGAGTGAAGCTTACGGGCTGGCCACTAATATCATCCACAAATTGAATCATCGGACGGTGACTTAAATGTGGGGCAATGCTGTGGGTAGTTAAAACAGGGCCTTTTGTCTGCACTTGAGCGATCGCTTCGGTCGTTGCTTGCCAATTGTCAACTGTTCTGAGATATCGTGACCAAAAATAGCCGTATTTTCCTAACACCATAAAAGCCAATAATGCCCACAAAATTATTGCCCTTCTGGTACGCAGCCATCCTTTATCAGCAGCAAGACTAGCAATTACAGCCACTATTAAGAAAGGCAGTATAGGTAAAGAATATTGATGAATTAAGTCACGTTGGGCTGGCTTGTCAGAAAGAATATTCAAAACTAATGCTGGAATTGCACTTACCAAAGGAGTTAAATGTTTAGGTGTGAGTCCCCAAATTAAGGGTGCAACTAATAATGCTAAATATTCCAGCGTCTTGAGTGAAAATACCCTCTCTAAAACAATATTTGGCTTCAGCACAAGATTGCTAGCAATTGCGATTACAGAATCGCCTAAATAGCTGTAACGTGAAACTGCTGCTACCTCACTATTACTAAAAAAGGGAATGATCACTTGGCTAGCTATTAAAAACCAACTGATGCCAGCAATCAGGGCGAATGTACCGTAAAAACGCCGTCGTTCAAATACCAGCAACCAAAAACCCATTGCCGTTACCGTCAGCGATAACACGGCTTTACAACCCAAAATAAAAATAGTGCCAAGGCAAAACCACACTATCTTACCTAACCGTGCTGCCAAAACAACCCCTAAAAATACAGGAATTGCCATCACTTCTGGGTGGAATTCAAAGAGATTGACATTAAAAATCAATGGATACAGCAGATAAACTGCTGCCATTGCCACTGCTTGGCTTTCCTTCAGTCCTGCTTGTAGGGCAAGATAATAAGTTGGTACAGCACCCAAAGCCAAAGAAACAGCTTGTACAGCTAACAACCAGTAGGCGCTGGGATAAATTTTGTAGAGTAAAGCCAATGGATAGACTGCCCAAGCTGCATGGTTCCCCATGTGATGAAAGCCCAAAAAAGAGGAAATAGGCGGCTGTCCTTGGCTGATTAAGTAAACAACCTGATCGTAAATTCCCAGATCGAGAACTCCTGACTGATACAGTGTATGCCTGATGCTGCTGCACGCAAATAACACTAAGGCACTAATGCCAGTCATCCAACCTATAATGCCAAGCTGAAAAAGTTGTTTTTTCACTCCTCGTAAACAGTAAAAAAGATTGTTAATGTTTTCTTAACCTAATTATTTTACGGTTTTCTGGAAAAAAGACAGAAGTAAGTCGGCACGAATGTACCAGACGTGGCATGGCACGTCTGGTACAAGTTGGGGTCGTCATTCGTCATTTGTCATTGGTAAGGGTTTTAAGTATGTTTACTTTTCGTGACATAGTTATGTTTATTCTCATCGACTTATTTAGAGATTTTTAAGTTTAAATTAACTCGTTTTATCTCTAACAGAAGAGTTTTTCACAAATAAATAAACGTCGTCTTGCTGATAGCTGAGTTGAAACTGTTTAGTATTTTTGAGTTGATTGATCAAATTGATCGCAAAATCGCGATTACTTAGCCAACCAGGATGACGGGCATTTAAGAGTATATATTCAAATTTCGTCAGATCTGCTTGCGGCGAGTTTGCATCTGTAAACTCGATCTGTGGGCGATGGGCTAAATGAGTGGCAATTTCGGCAGTAGTATAAACACCTCCTTGAGTTTGAACTTGGGCGATCGCTTGCCGTGTCGCTTGCCAAGTATCCAACGAATCCAGATAAATTGTCCAGAAATAACCGTATTTACCTAATGCAAAAAAAGCTACTAAAGACCAGAGGATAATTTTTCTTGGTTTTTGTATCCATCCTTGGCCAGCAGCTAGGGTTTGGATGACGACCACTAACAAAAAAGGTAATATTGGGAGAGAATACTGATGCACTAAGTTTCTTTGCTGGCTAGCATCAGCAAGAATATTCAACATGAGTGTGGGAATTGCACCAATCAGGGGTAGCAGATATCGAGGTGCAATTCCCCAAATAACTGGTGCAAACAGTAAAGCTAAATATTCTAGAGTATCGAGGGAGAAAATTTTTCCCAGAACTAAGTTTGGATTGAACAGCAGATTCTGGACTATTTCAGCAAAGGAATTCCCCAGGTAGCTATAGCGTGAGATGTGACGAGTGACTGAGGCTGCTTCTCCACCAAAAAAAGGGATGATTACTTTGGTCGCGATCGCAAACCAAACAATACCACTAAGTACAGCGATCGCACCACATAGCCGCCTTTTTTCAAATACCAGTAGCCAGACTCCCATTGCTGCAACTGTGAGAGACAATACTACCTTACATCCCAACACTAAGAAGATAGTGAAACAAAACCAGCCAAATTTTGCTAAACGAGCAGCTAAAATTGCTCCTAAGAGTGCAGGTAGGGCGATGACTTCTGGGTGAAAGTCATACAGATTAACGTTAAATACCAATGGATATAACAGATAAACTACTGCGATCGCTATGGCTTGCCGCGTCGTGAGTCCAGTTTGACGCGCGATCAAATTGGTAAACAGCGCACCTGATGCTAAGGCAATTGCCTGCACAAGCAACAACCAGTAAACAGTAGGATAGATTTTATAAAGTAAAGCTAATGGATAGAAAATTATAGCGGCATGATCCCCAAGAATGTGAAACCCCAAGAATGAGGAAATAGGGGACTGTCCTTGGCTAATCAAGTAGACGGCTTGATCAAAAATTCCCAAATCCCAAGCGGCTGAGTGAAACAGTACATGTCGTAAACTGCTACACCCAAATAACACTAAGGCACTAGCGCCAGTTATGAAACCAACAGTGCCAAGCCGAAAAGGTAATGTTTTCACTGGTTATTGGTTAGTTGTTGGTGGTTGTTTGTTGGTTGTTGGTTGTTGATTGTTGGTTGTTGTTGGTTGTTGTTGGTTGTTGGTGGTTGTTTGTTGGTTGTTGGTTGTAGAGACGCGATGTTCCTCGCGTCTCTACATTAGTGGTTAGTGTTTAGTTCTTTACTCCTCACACTCCTCACACTCCTCATACTCCTCACACTCCTCATACTCCTCACACTCCTCACACCTCCCCACCTCCCCATCTCCCCACCTCCCCACTGCCCCTAATCCCCACTCCCTGTCGGTCGCGGGGGCCGGTGAGTTCCCCACCTCCCCATCTCCCCACCTCCCCACAGCCCCACCTCCCACCTCCCCATCACCCCACCCAAAGTTCCTGGGCAAACCGCATAGAGAAACTGGCGAGTAAAATTGTGAAGAAGCATAAGGTTAAATATCCGTAACGAGGATAGCGAGACAATAACACACCAAGGGCGATACTGAATGACACAATGCCGTAAGCAATGCGACTAAGTGACCAAGTACCGCCAGAGGCAAAAATTAATCCCAAACCACAAAAACCATAGATTACTGTGATCAGGGTTAATTTTGTGCGCAAATGCCATAACAAGTAAGCACTACCTAAAACCGAAATAGTGTTCAGCAGAGGATCACCTGCCAGTATCCATAAAAGTAAAAATAAAGCTGCAAATCCATAATCTGCCTTGGCTGCACCCAGGCGTTGGCGATCGCGCCAAATCAAAAAACCAATAATCACGATCGCAGCAAATAATAGCGGATGCAGGGGATCTTTAATCCAGCCATGTTTCCAATTAGCTGTGCCTACTGTAATTTGCATTAGCATTTTCCACCAACCTTGCCAATCAAATCCCACAGTTGAACGCCAGCCTTTTTGGGCATGAATAAATGCCAGAGGATCGTCAAACTGGATTTGACAATACAGGCTGAACAGCAGTATGCCACCAGAAGTGGCTAAACCAGCAAGATAAGCAATAGGCGATCGCTTTTGTTTCCAAGCAGTAATTAAAAAAGCTGGGATCAATGCTAATCCTGTGGGACGTGTCGCTGTTGCCATTGCCCCACAAACAGCAGTCCAAGTGTACCGATGTTGATCAAAAGCCCGTAAAGCTGCTGTACTCAAAAATAAATACAGTCCTTCAGTATAAATTACTGCTGTAAACATTGACAGCGGACACCATGCCAGTACAGCTGTTGCCCATCTTGCTCCCTGGAGATTGTGAAATTCCTTTACCCAAAAGTACACACAGTAAAGTGCGGCTAAAAAAGCAACATTGTTTACTATTACCCCTGCGACTTCAAATGGCAAGCCAAAATTCATCATCCCCCGCACAATCAGAGGAAATAAGGGAAAAAAGGCTACATTGTGACCCTTGCCATCATTGAGGTATTCATATCCTAAGGTGGCGATATTGCGGTAATGAACACTATCCCAAGCATCAAAAACCCCCCAGCCAAAAATCGCGTCTTTACCTCCTGGCGGTGCATCCAAAAAAGGAGCAAGCAATAACATGACACTCCAAATCACCAGCCTACTGGTTAGCCATATTGTTGCTGGAAAGAATAAATCGTTTTTGAATAAGCTTTTGTTATTGGTCATTAGTCATCGGTCATTGGTCATTGGTTATTGGGGAAGAGCAAATGTATTTTCAGTAAGCTTTAGCTTAGTTGAGCTGTGAGCCTTTGAAATTTATTTATTGGCGGCATGAAAAGCTGCTGCAAAATCTCAGAAGAGGTGATTAGGGAAAAATCATTTGTCATTGGTCAAATGACAAATATTAACGAAAAATGTAATTTATTTGTTGTTATTTGAGAGTCCTAAGCAATTTAAGATTGAGTTGTCTGTCGATCCCTAAATAATTGTGAAAGCAATAACTCTTCTTGGTTCTACTGGCTCTATTGGTACTCAAACCTTAGATATTGTCGCTAATAACCCCGATAAGTTTCGGATTGTTGGCTTAGCGGCTGGGAATAATGTGGAATTGTTAGCTGCTCAAATTCGGCAGTTTCGACCGAGTATAGCAGCGATTTGTGCAGAGGAAAAATTACCAGCACTCAAGGAAGCGATCGCTGATCTTGATCCCCAACCAATTCTCATGGCTGGTGATGCGGGAATTGTAGAAGTCGCCCGTTACGGTGATGCCCAAACTGTGGTAACGGGTATTGTTGGCTGTGCAGGATTATTACCGACGATCGCCGCCATTGAAGCTGGTAAGGATATCGCTTTAGCTAACAAAGAAACTCTTATTGCTGGCGGGCCTATTGTTCTACCTCTGATTGAGAAACATGGGATAAAATTATTACCAGCAGATTCAGAACATTCGGCAATATTTCAGTGTTTACAAGGCGTACCACAAGGTGGTTTGCGAAAAATTTTACTTACAGCTTCTGGTGGCGCTTTCCGCGATTGGCCTACAGAAAAATTAGCAGAAGTGACTGTTGCTGATGCCCTGAAACATCCCAATTGGTCGATGGGGCGGAAAATTACTGTAGACTCAGCCACTTTGATGAATAAGGGATTGGAAGTAATTGAAGCTCATTTTTTGTTTGGCTTGGATTATGAGGACATTGAAATTGTCATCCATCCCCAAAGTATTATTCACTCTTTAATAGAACTTCAGGATACCTCGGTGTTAGCTCAACTCGGCTGGCCTGATATGCGCTTACCTTTGCTTTATGCTTTATCTTGGCCGGAACGCATTTACACCGACTGGGAACGATTAAATTTGGTAAAAGCTGGCAATTTGACCTTCCGGGAACCAGACCACGAGAAGTATCCTTGTATGCAGTTGGCCTATGCTGCTGGTAAAGCTGGTGGTTCTATGCCCGCTGTTTTGAATGCGGCAAATGAACAAGCCGTAGCATTATTTTTGGAAGAAAAAATTAGTTATTTAGATATTGCCCGGTGTATTGAATCGGTGTGCGATCGCTTCTCACCCAATAACCGTTCAAATCCCACTTTAGATGACATTTTGCTTGCCGATCAATGGGCTAGGCAAGAAGTTTTGACTGCCACTAAAAATTTAGAATCTCGCCCACATATAATTTCCTTGCGATAACCAATAACGATCTTTAATTAATCAGCGTTTAGTTTCAAACTAAACGCTGATGTTTACAATTATTTTTTCATAAACTATTTTTAAATTTAGGCAAAAAATATTTTATATTTCTTTATAAAAATAACTGCTAAAAATATGGTGCATTGTATTTTTGTCCAGTATATTAATATTAGGAAAAATAAATACAAATTCTCAGTCAATAATATATCAAAACTCTTTGTGCCCTTTATGATCTTTGTGGTTCTTTAAATAAAATTATCCTCATAACCACACGAGTAATCTCTGTAGCTATTCTTCAGAGAGCTTTCATCATTGCAATTTATATTCAAAATTCAATCGCCTTTTCTAATCTCAACTCATTAACAGTAAAGGCGATATTTTGGGATTTATGATTATGCTTATAGCCCTAATTGTCGCTTGGTTAATATTTACAATCTTAGTTAAAGTAGTCAAAACAACTGTGAAAACAGCTTTCTTAATTGCTGCAATCATCGTTTTGCTACAGGTTGGTTATGGTATTGGGCCTCAAGAGATGTGGAATTATATAGTGCAATTACCCCAGAAGTTACCACAGTTGGGTAGGTAGATGGGGAACTCACCGGCCCCTGGTGGGGATTAGGGGCAGTGGGGGGAGTGTGTAGACGAGGCAGTGCGGTGGTAAGGCAGCGCGCAGAAGGGGGTTCCCTCCCCCAACCCCAAAGGGGGCCCCTAGCCCCCAATCCCCACGAGCGACAGGGAGTGGGGGCCGGTGAGTCCCCCATGAGCGAAAGCGCGAACCCGTAGACGCGCTCATAGGCTTCAAGGTAGAGTAGGGCTTAAGGTAAGGGTGGGGTGTGAGGAGTAAGTATTAAACAACTACTAACCACTAACTAATGTACCAGACGTGCCATGGCACGTCTGGTACAACAACCAACAACCAACAACCAACAACCAACAACCAACAATCAACAACCAACAACCAACAACCAACAATCAACAATCAACAATCAACAATCAACAACCAACAACCAACAACCAACAATCAACAACCAACAATCAACCACTATTTATTCAATGAAGCTGAGATTTTCGCTAACATATCTTGAACATTTGCAGGTAGCTGACGCATGATCTTACCTCTTTCTCGGTCTACAGCTACTAATGTAACTTTGCCTGTAACATATAATTCTTGCCTATCTGGAGATTCAATTACATAATCCCAATTGATGCGGACGTTGGTAACTTCATTCATGCGTGTTTTTACCACCGCTACCCTACCCAATTGAATCGAACGGTGGTAACGTAGCGAAAGTTCTACAACTGGTAAGTCGCAACCTAAAGCAACTAAATCCGCATATTCTACTCCTATGGAACGCAAGCATTCTACTCGTGCTTCTTCCATCCAGGCGAGGTAAGTTCCATGCCAAACCACGCCTAAATAGTCGGTGTGATGGGGTTGTACTCTGACTGGGTACTCAAACCAATACTCGAGTGTCTGACTAGTAGGACTGTCTATGGCAGTTGTAGGTAGTTCGGGTAAGTTTGTTTTTTCTTCAGACATCTTAAATTTTCTTAGGAATTCTCAGAAATTTTCCAAATTTTGAAATAGCATAAACAATAGTTGTTTCATACAACTATTTTCTTTTAGCAAACAGCAAAACAAAATAGGTAGGGTTTTTATATGCACCCTCCGCAACTATATTCAAAAATTGTTACTGCCACTGTGGTATTTTCTCTGGGATCAGGGATGGTTTTTTCTCAAAACACCTTGGTAACAGCAAATACAAGTATACAAAATAATTATACTGAAATAAGCCAAAATTCTATCAAAAATACTAGTCGTTCTGAGCAGATTAAGCAACTTAATCGAGAGGCAATACGGCTATCGAGACAAAATCGTTTTCAAGATGCTTTGCAAAAACTAGAAACAGCTTTAGCGATCAGCAGAAATATTCAAGAACGTCCGTTAGAAGCTGCAACTTTTAATAATATTGGCAGAGTTTACCAACAACAAGGTAAACTTTCTCAAGCATTCAATGTTTATCTGCAAGCTTTAGCCATCAATAAAGAACTTAGTATCAATGAAAAAAATCCTGGACAGGCTCACATAGCCTTAGGAAAAACTTATAGTAATTTAGGATACTTATCAGAGATTCAGAATCAACCAGAACTGGCTATTTTCTTTTATAAGCATTGTGTCAATAATCGCGAAAAAGTCCGTCTTAATCCAGCAGCTTTTACTGGTGAGCAACTAGACGCTTATAATCTCACTGTGGCTCAAACATACTATGCTTTGGGTGAAGAGTTACTAAAAAGCGATCGCACCACAGAAGGACAGCGGATTCTGGATTTAATCAAAGTCGAAGAACTAGAGGAATATCTTAAAAACGTCAAAGGAAATCAACTCACTGCCAAGGGGATTGAGATTACACCAACAGAAAAACCAATTAAACAAAAATTAGATCAAAACCTAGATAGTGCAGTTGTACTAGGTAAAGAACTGACGAAATTACGACAGATTCCTCCAGAGAAGCGATCGCTACAGCAAAAACAACGTATCCAACAAATTGTAGAAAATCAGCAGAAAATTCTGGATGAATTCAAGAATTTTATCAATAGTCCAGATGTCAAAGCACAATTAGAACAAATTAGCCGCACAGCGAGGCGGCAAAATTTAGATTTGGAAAGTCTTAATGCAATTCGTGATAACTTAGCGCGACTACCTGGAAAATCTGTAATTTTATATCCTCTGGTTTTAGAAAATAGTTTGGAATTGGTATTAGTAACTCCTGATTCTCCACCCATTCATCGTACAGTTCCTGTTAAAAAAGAAAACCTCCACCAAACAACTCTCAGCTTTCGTAAAGCCTTAGAAAACCCTAGTTTAGATGTAAAAAAACCTGCACGCCAGTTGTATGACTGGCTGATCAAACCAATAGAAAAAGACCTTACCCAAGCAGCTACCCAAACTATAGTTTATGCACCAGATGGGCAGTTACGTTACATTCCTTTAGCCGCTTTATTTGATGGCAAACAATGGTTAGTGCAGCGCTACAGTATCAACCATATCACCGCAGCAAGTTTGACAAACTTTAACACTCCACCTTCATCAGACTTACGCATTTTGGCAGCAGCCTTTACTAAAGGCAGTTATACAGTGGAAGTGGCTAATCGGAAAGAAATTTTTTCTGGATTACCTTTTGCAGCCAAAGAAGTGGAAGATTTAGCCACCATCGTTCCAGGCACAAAGAAAATCTTAGATAATGCCTTTAACCCAGAAATGACTGTGCCACAAATGGATGATTTTACAATTGTCCATATGGCAACCCATGCAGCATTTGTTGTCGGCAAACCAGAAGATTCTTTTATTTTATTTGGCAACGGTGAGCGAGTTACCCTCAAAGATATTGCCACTTGGTCACTGCCTCGAGTAGATTTAGTAGTGCTGAGTGCTTGCGAGACAGGATTAGGAGGCAAATTAGGTAACGGTGAAGAAATTTTAGGTTTTGGCTATCAAATGCAAAAAACTGGTGCGAGATCAGCCATTGCTTCGCTGTGGGCTGTGGATGATGGCGGTACGCAGGCGTTGATGAATGCTTTTTATGCCCTACTGCCTTCAGGAAAATTAACAAAAGCTGAAGTCTTACGAAAAGCACAAATAGCTTTGATTACTGGAAGTTCGCCTCAGTTAAGTCAGCAGCAAGGCCGGAGTGACAATATACCAAAATCAACTATGGTCAGTCTTAGTCATCCCTACTATTGGGCGCCTTTCATTTTGATTGGGAACGGATTGTAATAGTTGGGATTAGGTCAATAGCCAATCATCAATAGTTTGTAGACTATTGACTTGGGCTATAGACTTTAAACTAACTCCCACTTCCCAATGTGTCATCTTTGTTGGTCGCGCCTTTGTTCCGTACTACCTGAGCAGTTACAGTCTGAAATTAGTAACGTTTAGCCAGGGTTTTAGTTGTTACAGAAGGTTGGATAGGAAGTTTGACGATGTTGGCAAGTTCCTGTAGTTGGTTGACTGCTTCAGCACCTTCTAACTTCATCAATTCGCGATCATCTCGCATTTCTGTCCAAGTAATTCCGTAATCAGATACCAAAAATCGAATAAGGTGGTTTTCTCCCAAGCTAACCATAAATGAAGCACTATTCATCTGGTCGCCGCATGTATAACAAGACGCTGGGTATCCGCGTCGCTCTAGAACAATCGCCAAAGCTTGCAGATTCATTACTAGGTCTTGAACGAATTGCCGATGTTGTTGCGCTAGTCTTAGAAACACTAATTTCCTCCTAACACCACAGTCATGTGATCCCTTTTATATTTTCTTTAGATTTTCCCATCCACTGGTATTGTAAACTATTCATTACAATTCCCAGACAAAGAACTTTTAAGTCGTTACATACCTACCTAGCTTAAGGTAGTTCATTGCGGCTGGTATTGCCGTATCAAAATATTCAATTTACAAACATCCAAAATCGGACAGAAGTGTCAAATTAAATATATCTTTATACATTTCTGTCAGGGTAGATGGTCGCTTAAAACGATCCGCTATAAGATTAACCCATATTTAGCACAAGTCAACCACAGAAAAAGCACATATCGCATTTAAATTAGCGATTTGTAGTCAAATATTCGCTTATCAATGGCTTTAACACCATTTCGCTTTGATTTATGTTGATTTGTGTTGTGCAATGAGCTTGTGTCCTATCCAACAGCGTCAGTTGGCATGATCCAACTATTGATTTATTTATTACTTTCTCCTGGAAACATAGAATTTAGTAGATGACCGTGGTGATTTGAGATTGGTGATCTACCAGCAATATTTTTTACTGAATACTACTTGCACTCTTGCTTTACTTATCCACAATCCCAAATAAAACTCAATTCGTTTGACTTACTTCCTGACGATAACTAAACGTTATCAGGTGATGTTGCCATTTCGGCAGTATTTAAGATTAAACCATTATTAAATTGTGATAAATCATACTTTTCTTAGATAGGGATCGGGGAGTGGGAGCCGGTGAGTTCCCCGATCCCCGATCCCTTTTAATACTTCCTCTCCTGTGGTTGAAACATTGTAATTGTCACTGGACGGTACTGAATATCAATTCCTTCTGGTGAATAATAAGCCATTGTGTGTTTGAGAAATTTCTCATCATCTCGCTGGGTATAATCCTCACGGAAATGGGCGCCACGGCTTTCTTGGCGATTCAGGGCAGAGGCCAGAATCATTTGTCCGACAACCATCAAGCTTCGTAGTTCTAAAGCTTCAATAATTTCTGTATTCCAACAACTTCCTTTGTCATCTAAGTATATCTGCGAATATTGTTGTTGCAGATGTTGTAATTTTTGCAGTCCCTCACTCATTAAATTTGCGGTGCGGAAAACACCGCAAAACTCAGTCATAGTGTCCTGAAATGCTTGACGGATTTGGTTAATCCGGTACTGTCCTGGCTGATCTAGCAAAGCTTGAATTTGTTGTTTAGCTTCGCTTAGGTAGCGTTGTTCGTTAATCTCTGGTAACTTACGATTTTGTACATATTCTGCGATCGCTGCCCCAGTTCTGCGTCCATAGACTACGCATTCTAGTAAAGAATTGCTACCAAGGCGGTTAGCACCATGCACAGAAACACAAGCAGTCTCACCAGCAGCAAAGAAACCTTCGACAAGATGATCCCCGCTACTGCGGACTCGACCATCGGTGTTAACAGGGATACCACCCATACAATAGTGAATGGTAGGACGGACGGGCATCGGTTGAGTTACCGCATCTACACCCACTAAACGATGGGCTTCTTCCCAACAGAAGGGAATGCGGCTCATAATTTTTTCCTTACCCATATGACGGAGATCAAGATAAACAAAGGGGCCGCCAGCACTGCCATCAGGATGAATACCACGCCCAGCACGAATTTCGTAAGCGATCGCCCGTGAGGTAATATCACGGGGAGCAAGTTCCATGCGACTGGGAGCATATCTAGCCATAAACCGTTCTCCCTCGCTGTTGATCAAATACGCCCCCTCACCACGCACCGCCTCCGAAATTAACACCCCGACTGGATACAACCCCGTAGGATGAAACTGTACAAATTCCATATCTTCTAAGGGCAAACCAGCAAGTGCCGTCATTGCTAAACCATCACCTGTGGAAGCGTAATCATTAGAAGTAGTGTTATATACCCGTCCATAACCACCTGTGGCAAACATAACTGCCTTGGCGCGGATCACCTCGACATGCCCATCTAAGATGTGATACATCACCACACCCTTTGCCTGATTTTCTTCCAAAATCAGGCGCATCACATACCACTCTTGATAAACTTGCACACCGTAGCGCCGCAAATTATTTACCAATTCGTGTAGAATCGCATGACCAGTCTTATCAGCAGCGTAGCAAGTACGATTGTGGGAATGTCCACCAAAAGCGCGTTGGGCAATGCGTCCATCACTCAAGCGAGAAAACAAGACACCCATGTGTTCTAAATCAATCACCACATCCGGTGCTTCCCGAGTCAGAATTTCGACTGCATCTTGATCTGCCAGGTAGTCAGAACCCTTGACTGTATCAAAGGCGTGTGCTTCCCAAGTATCAGCTGAGTCAACATTTTTTAGCGTTGCTGCAATTCCACCTTGAGCAGCAACAGAGTGAGAACGTATGGGGTGAGTTTTCGCAACCACAGCTACATTTAAACTGGGATTTTTTCTAGCTATTTCCACTGCGGCGCGACATCCTGCTAAGCCACCACCGATAATAATCACATCATGTTCCAGCATAATCAGCCCCCAAATGTAAAAAAAGCTGCTGTTCCATTGTAAGAATGGGATTAATTGCCATGTGCAAAAAAAATTCCCTGCCAACAGACAGGGAATTTGTGTACAATATCCAGTCTTCAATCTAAATCTCAAATCTAAAATTTATTAGCTGGTTGCTTCTACAGGTTTTTGCTGAGAAACATTACCAGGTATTGGTTCCATTTTTGTTCCTGGTTCCAAAGGAGCCAATTCTATATGATTTAACAAAGTGGTTACAAAAGCAAAAAGCAAGAAAGGTAGAGATAACAAAACAACCAGTCCAACCGCAGCTAAAGCATAAACTGGGCGTCTTGCACCCATCAGGGCTAGGGCTGATGCCAAACTAACGGTAATCGTAATCAACCAAACAATGATTTGACCGTAAATATCACCAAAGGTAAGAGTACAGACAAATCTATACTTTTGAAGATTATTCATCATTTTTATTTGCCTCTAGTATCTCCTTAGGTTCTACGTTAGAACCAGGTTTGAATTTTCGACAATTTCTAAATATTTTTGAAACAATTGTAATATGACTTAACAATTCATTCTGGATTCAGATAAAGTAATTCCCAAACTAAATCTCTCTTTGGATATAGATGTTTGCTCAGACCATAAACTATGTGTAAATAATAAGGTTACTTTTAACTTATGTTAACTTTATTCATATTTCCTTTATTTACTTCCTTCCTGTTAAAATAATCGAGAATGGAGTAATCAATAAATTATAAAAAAGATATTTTTTAGTTTTAGTTTATAAAACAATATAACAAAATACCCAAACACAGCTAGCTATGCAAAAGTAAAATAATAGTGATCGCGTGTTTTTTTACTTGTTTACCATAATGCACTTATTAGTAATTGGACTTCACCGCTTCAAATCTTATCCATAATTTCTAATTTGACAAATTACTGTTTTGAGTAAATTACTCACTAAAAAAAGGTATAGTTAGTACTTGTTTAATAGTTCTAAATTCTGTAAAAAATACCTATGACAACACCATCCTATATTTTTCTAGCTGGAGCAAGTCGAGGCGTAGGGAGAGAAATAGCCCAATGCTTGGTCTCGCAACAAGCAAAAGTAAAAGCACTCTTGAGAACTGACGCAACTCAGCATGAATTAGAAGCAATGGGAATTGCAGTAGTTCTTGGGAATGCGATGAATGTAGAGGATGTCGAACGTGCAATGTTGGGAGATGAACCTATTGATGCTGTAATTACAACGATTGGTGGTTTAGCTCAAGATAACAGCAGAGCAGATTATATAGGTAATAAAAATCTCATTGATGTGGCGGTGAAAGCAAGAGTTAAAAAGTTTATTTTGGTAACTTCTATTGGTAGTGGGAATAGTGTTGTCGCTTTATCTCCACAAATATTAGAAGCATTACAGCCGGTTTTAATTGATAAAGAAAAAGCTGAACAACATTTAATAGCCAGTGGACTGAATTACACTATTATTCGTCCTGGTGGATTACAGTCTGAACCAGCAACTGGTAATGGAGTTTTAACTGAAGATCCACGTATTGCTGGTATGATTAATCGCGCCGATGTCGCACAGCTAGTTTGCCGTTGTTTAAATTCTGATGCTGCCAACAATAAAGTTTTATCAGCAGTAGATGCAAACATGCTGTTTGGACAACCAGAGTTTGAAAAATTTAACGTGGATTGATAGGAGAAAATTCTGCTTGGCAGTTAAGTTTTTTGTCCAATGTCTAAATGCAAAAAGCTGTATGTGTCAATACAGTTCACTTAAGACATACTAATTTTCTCGCCCACTGAATTCACTCTAACTGTTAAACCATCAAACGCAACTGCGAACCTTGCTGACTTTTATTCACCTCAATCCGCGCTTGAAAGGCTTCTTTGAGGTGAGGCATATGTGTAACTGTGAGAATACAAGCAAAATCTGGGGCGATCGCATTAATTGCTGCTATCAGGCGATCGCATCCTTCTGTATCCTGTGTACCAAAGCCTTCATCGACAATCAGCATCTGCAAAGCCGCGCCAGCGCGTTGTGCGAGTAATTTTGCCAAGGCTAAACGAATGGCAAAGTTAATTCTAAATGCTTCGCCACCAGAGTAAGTTTCATAGGCTCTTGTACCTCTAGCATCGGCAATCAAAATATCTAAAGTATCAATTAACTTGCTATTTTTCTTCGTAGCTTTACCGTTACGTCCTGCTTTCTGTGTCACAAATTGTACATGTAACTGATTAGCACTAAGCCGGGAAAGTAGTTGATTTGTCTCTGCCTCTAGTTGAGGCAAAACATTTTCAATCATCAATGTTTGGATACCATTTTTACCAAATGCTTGGGCTAGTTCCTGGTAAACACGGTATTGTTCTTTGGCTTGTTGCTGTTGTTGTTGTTGTTGCTCATATTGAGTTTGCATCATTTCTAGTTGGTGCGCCATTTGTTCCAAGCGCCCCAACTGGCTAATTTGTTCGTCGAGTTGGCGGCGGCGGGTTGTGAGTTGTTGCTCTAAGGCTTGAATTTGAGCTAGAGGGTTGGCTGTTTCTTCAAGTTGACTGACAATACTTTCAATTTGGCTTTTTAGTCTTTGCTGTTCTGTCCATCTTGCCTGTAAAGCTACTTCTAATTCTTGCGCTCTTGTTTTTAATTGCGGATACTGCTGCTGTGCAGCCTGTAGCTGTTGATAGCGTAACTGCCAGGCTTGGGCTTTGCGTATAGCTAGGCGGAGGTTGTTGTGCTGTTCGGTGTCGTAGCCAAGTTCGGCAATGTAGCGATCTAGGGCGGCGATTTCTCTAGCACATTCAGAATCAATGGCCTCTTGTGTAATTCTTGCTTGCAACTGGGCAATTTGTGCCTGAAGTTCTGGTTTTCTCGCTTCTATTTGAGTTTGACGCTTGAGCGCGTCTTTAATTTGTCCTTGTTTGATTTCTGCCCAACGCCAGCGTTCTACTTCACTCCGAGCTAGGGCGTGGTCTTGTTCATTATAGTTAAGTTGTTGCAGATAGTCTTCTAACTGTTGGAGTTCGGCTTGTTTTTCAGGTGCGTATTCACCTAGTTGGAGCGATCGCTCTAGTTGTTGTTTTTGGGCTGCGATATCTTGTAATTGTTGTTCAACATCGGTTGTCGCCTGTAACTTGGCTGCGAGTTGTCCTCTTTGTTCTCGCAATGTATCATAGGGAGATAATTGCTGAGATATATCGCGATATTCTTGCCTGAGTACTTGAATTTCTCTGTCTGAGACAGCCATTTGTTCTCGGACTACCCACAATTGTCCTTCTGTATCTTTATACTCAGATTTGGTTTTGTCTACGACTCGATTCCAGTGATGCTCATCCAAAGGCCGTTCGCACAAAGGACAAATGGCGTTGGGAGTTTGCAGCATTTGGATTTTTTGCTCTAATTCTCCCAGCAATCTTTCATAATCGCGTTGATGAGCTTGTAACCGTTCAATAAAGTTACGCCGTTCCTGTCCTTTTTCTTGAACTCGTTGCAGATATACCCGCTTTTTCTCCAACTCTTCAATCTGCATTGCCACTTCCATGACTGCTTGTTGCAGTTGCGGTTGGTGTCGCTGCTGCGATTGTAGTTGGTTTTCTGTTGCTTCTAGTTGTTCTAATCGCGCTACTAACCCTGCTTGCACCCGCAGGATTTGATTTTGTAAAGTTGCTCGTTGTTGCAGCAAGGGAGACACTTGTAATTGCAGTTCATCTAATTGAGCTAAACGCCGACGTGCTGCTGCTAATTGAGACAAAGCTGCTTCTACTTCACCTGATTTGTTGAGAGTTTGTTGAATTTCTGCCTCTTGCTGACGTAATGCTTCTAATTGCGCTTGTGCTTGTTGCAGTTGTCTTTCTATTTCGTTGATTTGTTTGTTAAGCTGTTGTTGCTTTTGCTGGCGAGTGGTATGAGCGCGGGTGTATTCTGCAAATTTGGCACTTGTGGCTTCTTCTTGAGATTGCAAATTTTGGTATCGGCTGTATCCGGCTTTGATCTCTGCTTCTTGAGCTAATAATTCTTCTAATGTGGCTAGCTGACTCCCAACTGCTCCCCGTTCTTGCTCTAGGCGATCGCAATCTTGAGTTAAATTTTGATATTGCTGTCTAACAAAATTAAGTTGTTCTTCCCAATTTTGCCGTTGGTGCTGGACAACTTGCAAACTTTGGAGTTTGATATTCTCAAAAGCTTGTACTTGTTGGAGTTGGTTGAGTTCGTTTTCTAAGGTGACTCGTTGAGTTGCGATCGCATCTCGTTGTTGCAGTTGAATTTTCATTGACTCCAACGAGCGTTCTAACTCTTCGCCTTTAGCTTTAAACTGACGCGATAAATCTTTTGCCCGTTCTTCTAATTCGTCATATTGATTCAGTTTTAATAATTCCGCTAATATTTCTTTGCGTTCACTCGGACGCTTGAGCATGAATTCATCTGCTCGACCTTGACGCAGGTAGGCAGAGTTAATAAAAGTATCGTAATCGAGTTTAATATGTTGCAAAATCACATCTTGAGTTGCCCTCACTCCTTTGCCAGTGAGTGAGCGAAACCCATTTGGGGTTTCGATTTGAAATTCCAAGACACTACTACCACCACGAGCGCGGGTACGAATAACTCGATAAGTTTGCTGTTGGCTGGTTCTAAAAACGAAATCTACTCGAACTTCTTTTTCACCAGTATGGACAACATCATCTTCAGAATTGGCTCTGCTTTCGCCCCAAATTGCCCAGGTGATAGCTTCCAACAAAGAAGATTTTCCAGCGCCATTCGCCCCACAAATACACGCCGTATGCAAGCCGCGAAAATCCAAAGTTGCATCACGGTAACTGAGGAAATTTTTCAGAGTCAATTGAACAGGGATCATCTAGACTAGAGAACCACGCCTTTTTTTAATTAGTAACAGCACACGCACTCTTTTTGTTAGTGTAACTAGATAAAAATCATGTTTCTAGTCTTGAAGACATGAATTTTACAATTGTTAACAATAGTTTGAGGAATTTTTTTCTGTTAAGTTAATCTATTTTGCTACAAGCAGATAAAAATTAAAGCTAGGTTAACAGAAGGTAGCCTTCATCCCCTTGTCACGTCTTTTGCTTTGCAAGCAGGGAGCTAGCTACGGGGCTTGTTAGTTATTAGAGTTGTTAGCCGTTGGTTAGATGAGAAATTGTTGAGTCGGCAAGTGAAGAGTAGGAAACATCAAAGAAGGTAGTTGGAAATTTTTTTGCTCAGGACTCTTAGGTAAGAGTGAGCGATCGCATTTTTTGCTTTGACCAAGAAAAAATTTAAATATAGTAACATTCACCCTAATTTGATTTCGTTACAAGTGATATGAAACAGAGCCATTCAATTTTAGATTTTGGATATTGGATTGAATCCGCAAATAAACCTGGGAACTTATACCAGACGTAGTAATGTACGTCTGGTACATCTGGTGAAATGACGAAAAATAATTCAACCAGGGGTGTCACCCCTGATTCGCCAGCCTGGGTCTTTCAAGCGCCACCAATATATAAATCCCTAAACAATCTCAAACTCTATCTGCTGACTCTGCAAAAAATCATAAGTAAAATGATCCACCACATTCGTATCACTCAATTCCAAATTGTAAAAATCTACACTTTCATGCTCAAAATATGGGCCTGCGTGCCAAGTTCCCACCTCTAACTTGATAAAACAATTCCCTGGAATACGGAAAGCAGAAATATTTTCTAAATCTGGTTCATTCATATCATTATTAGGAGGACAAACCGCAATTAACCAATCTTTACCTTCTAATGAACCCAGACATTGAGTGCATTGAACATGGCGAGTGATTTTGTGAAATTTCCGTCCGCGACGTTCCAAATGCATGATGTAAAAACGGGGTGTGCCTTGATCTAGTTTTAATAGAGCATCTTCTGCATCGAAGGTTTTACCATCTTTACTAGGAAAAATTACCTGTCCATAACGGGCAAAGTTTTTTGGTGTTATCAATTGGGCTTGTAATTGTTGTACTGTCTTTGCTTTCTGCATGTTTACAACTCCTGCTGGTGTTAACCGGAGTATGGCTGAGTCTTAATGGCGATCGCTATCCATAACTCTGCTCTTTTTTTTGATGTTAAAACAAGTTACTTTTACTGAGTTTTGTCAGCATATGTTAGTTAAAATGTCAAGTTTTTTGCTGCTTCAATTATTTTTTACTTAAAGGAAGTCTGTAAAAATAAATACATTAAACTTTTGGAATTTTTTGGGTTATTATTTCCGATTGAGTCATAAAAATAACTAATAGATTTAATAGCAAAGTTCCCTGCTAGTGAGATTTACACCTGCTGAGTTTGCTAGCGAATGTTTACTCTCGGTTTAAAATCAAACCTACGATAGATGTTTTAGTATTAATACTCAAATAAAAGCTTTTTGGTAGCATTTTCGTCGGTATGTAACTTGAGATTGACGCTTCCATTACCGCGTTTGCTAGTAGAATCGAGTTATTAAGTTTTATTGCCTGTGTCTAGCAATTGAAACAGCTGAACACTTAGTTATTTATTTTCCGAAGCTTCAGCAGAAGCTCTAAACTGGATAACGATAAAGAGAGGATTTCACGAAATGGCATTTACACAGCCCCCCCTTCCTTTTGCATTTGATGCTTTAGAGCCATACGGTATGAAAGCTGAAACTTTCGAGTACCACTATGGTAAGCATCACAAGGCTTATGTAGATAACCTCAACAAACTCACTGAAGGTACAGAGCTTGCTGATAAGTCCTTGGAAGAAGTAATCCAACTTTCTTTTAAAGATTCCTCCAAAACAGGTGTTTTTAACAACGCTGCTCAAGTTTGGAACCATACTTTCTTCTGGAACTGTCTGAAGCCAGCAGGTGGCGGTACACCTACAGGTGATTTAGCTACCAAAATTGAAAAAGATTTTGGTAGCTTTGATAAATTCAAAGAAGAGTTTTCTAATGCCGCAGCGACTCAGTTCGGTAGTGGTTGGGCTTGGTTAATTGATGATGGTGGCACCTTGAAGGTGATGAAGACACCCAATGCTGAGAACCCTCTTGCTCACGGTAAGAAGGCACTCTTAACCCTAGATGTTTGGGAACATGCCTACTACATCGATTTCCGCAATGCTCGTCCAGCATTTATCAAGAACTTTTTGGATCAATTGGTGAACTGGGACTTCGTAGCTGAACAATACGCTACGGCTTAAATCAGTTAACAGTGATCAAAATCACGCATCACTGATAACTGAATTAATCGCCGAAATATCAATATGATTCACTAAAACTTAAGACAGTCACGACTGTAATCGTGACTGTTTTTGATTCATCATTGTATTAAAGCAACTTATATATTCAACAATTGAGAAATAAAAGACATGGATAGCAAAGACTTAGCCCAGTACATGGAAGCAACTGACAGCATCGCCAAACCCTGGCTGATGGTACAACTGCGACTGAAGAAACTGCAAGAACTGCGCGAAGCACTTTCAGAAAATGAATACGCCGATACTTTGGCTGATATTCACCAAGATTTAATGAATTTGGGTGAATGGTGGCGCGGTAGAGAAGATGAGGTGTTTTAACTTAATTATTGATCATTGGTTATTGGTTATTGGTCATTGGTCATAGATCATTAGTCTAGTCATTGGTTACGGGTCATTGATTAATAGTTATTACTCATTAACAAATGACTAATGACAAAGGACAAATAACTAATGACTAATGACTAATGACCACACAATAGTGTCTAAGGTGATAATCTAGGTGGTTGGGGCATTGATAACGGTGTTGTAAGTAATGGATTATAAAGACGCAGGAGTTGATGTTGAGGCTGGTCGAGCTTTTGTAACTCAGATTCGGAATTTGGTTCATAGCACTTTTAGACCAGAAGTGTTGGGTGGATTGGGAGGCTTTAGTGGCTACTTTCAGTTACCAACTGGTTTGCAGGAACCAGTTTTAGTTTCTGGTACTGATGGTGTAGGTACAAAGCTCAAAATTGCTCACACTCTCAACATTCATGACACCGTTGGGGTTGATTTGGTAGCGATGTGCGTTAATGATGTGTTGACATCTGGCGCGGAACCACTATTTTTTTTGGATTATCTAGCAACTGGTAAGTTAGAGAAAGAGCAGTTAACCCAAGTTGTAGCGGGTATAGCTTCTGGTTGTAAACAAGCCGGTTGTGCTTTATTGGGGGGAGAAACAGCAGAAATGCCTGGTTTCTACCAAGCAGGTGAATATGACTTGGCTGGTTTTTGTGTGGGAGTTGTAGAAAAAAGCCAACTACTTGATGGTTCGCAAGTACAAGTAGGAGATGTGGCGATCGCACTCGCTAGTGCAGGTGTCCATAGTAATGGCTATAGTTTAGTTAGAAAGATTATCTCTGATCACGGGTTTGCTTGGGATCAGCGCCCGGAAGTTCTTGGGGGTAAAACTTTAGGAGAAATTTTCCTGACACCTACCCGTATCTATGTCAAACCTGTTCTAGCTGCACGTCAAGCGGGTTTAGAAATTCACGGTATGGCTCATATTACTGGTGGTGGTTTACCAGAAAATTTACCTAGATGCTTAGGACAAGGACAAGCAATTAAAATTAACCCTGACAGTTGGTCTATTCCACCTGTATTTCAATGGTTGGCCAAGACGGGTTCGGTCAGTTCTCAAGCAATGTATAATACTTTTAACATGGGCATAGGTTTTGTCTTACTTGTACCTCCGCAACAAGCTCAACAAGTAATGCATCACTTTGAGTCACAAAATATTGCAACTTATACGATTGGTGAAGTAATTACTGGCTCAGGCGAATTATTAGGTTTACCAGAGTAAATTGCAAAATTAATACATCTGAGTGAGTCCTATTTTTTATTAAGTAGACGTAGAGAATTTAAATATAAAATGTGAATCGGCGAAACCTGTCGCTGTTAGTTTTTTCCCTATATTGTTTCTCTATTGCCTATTGTGTATGGCAAGAGTACCTATTGCCTTTCCCCACGAATGAATTTAATTTTGTCCGGCACTCATATTGACTGATACTTCTTTGATGGTACAAGCCCCCAGAAAAAATCTGTAAAATCAATCCGTCTTGAAAAGCTTTGAGGTTCCCTCCGGGACGCTGCTTTGTAGACGCCCACTTTCTCGGCTTCAAGGTTAGAGTACGCCCTAAGCCCTAGCACCCTAACTTCAAGCCGCCTCGCGTCTACAAACTTTTCGCAAAATCCAAAATCTAAAATCTAATGACTCAATAAGTATTTTAATCGTTATTTCTATATCTATCTTTTGTGGAAAAGACTGAGATTATTAGCAATATTTATTACTTTTATTGAGGTTGGCAATCGAAAATACTCATGACCGACTGCGTTTGAATTTGCTAACGTAGTCTTAACATATTGAAAAATATTGCCAACCAAACTTAAAAAAAGACTGCTAGCACTATATAAAAGTGTTGGTATTTTCAGAACTATAGATAGTTGTGTTGGGGTGTTAACTATCACTTATTGACAAAAAAAGAGGGGGTTATGACTGTCAATTTTGTTCGGACTGCTTTTGCCTCTAGAGAATTCTTAGAAGAAGTATTTCAAAACATCAATGCTCAAAGTTGTCCGAAGTGCTTCAACTTTCACATGCACACCGTCTACTCTGATGGGAAATTGCATCCTAGTGGGTTAATGGAACAGGCGATCGCGATCGGTTTAGAAGGGCTAGCCATTACCGATCATCATAGTATCGCTGGCTACCAATTAGCAAAACAGTGGTTGGAAGATTGGCAATGGAGCAACCCAGGTGTACGTATTCCTCACCTATGGAGTGGTGTAGAAATTAATGCCAATCTACTAGGTATAGAAGTTCATATTTTGGCTTATGCCTTCGATACTGCACACCCAAGTATCAAGCCATACATCCAAAGAAGAATTACCACAGGCGAAGAATATCAAGCAGCTAACGTTATTGCTGCTATTCACAAAGCAGGTGGATTAGCGGTACTTGCTCACCCAGCACGTTATAGAAAATCACACTTAGAATTGATTCCTGCTGCTGCCGAACTAGGTATTAATGGTGTAGAGACTTTCTACGCCTACAACAATCCAAAGCCTTGGCAACCCAGTATGACAGAATCACAACAAGTCCAACAGTTAGCTGCTAAATACGGACTTTATAACACCTGTGGTACTGATACTCATGGTTTAAGTCTATTACAGCGATTGTAAACACGGGAAAAATTGTGAATTATCAATTATGAATTCTGAATTCTGAATTTTGAAATTTCCAGCATTCATCTTTTTTCCTATTGTTTAACTTCCTATTGTTGCTTCGGTGTGCGGCTTAGGACAACACATATACTTACTACTAAAAATGCGATCACACCTACGCAAACCTCGATTTTAAGTGTAATTACTCTTGTTTTCTATGAATCACCTTAGAATGAGCTTGAGGTGGTATAAAAAATGAAAAGTAATGGCGCGATCGCTTCGAGTAGCTCTAGAATTCATTCAACTGGTTAAATCAGCTCTCCAGCGTCAAGGGTATCCCAATCCACAGGCTTTAGCAACAGATGCAGAAGTATCTTTATCCACTGTGGAAAGTTTTCTCAATGGTGAACTGGTTGATGATCTAGATTTTGTTAAAATTAGCGAAAAGTTGGGGCTAGAATGGCAGGCGATCGTATCCCAAAATCCAGAAAATCAGCCGCCTCCACATGAATATTTGAGTCCTGAACACAGACAGCGATTAGAAAAAAGACAACGAACCTTCAACAAGAGTGGGATATCAGGATTCAAAAAATACAGCAAATCAGGGAAAATGTAGCTTTTGATGCTGATCCCACACGTAAATTTCAACTGGAACAGCAACATAAATTATATAAATTAAGAATATTCGTATAGGTTGGGTTGAGGAACGAACCGCAAAGGACGCAAAGAGCGCAAAGCAAGAAAAATTCATAATGAGTAATCAGTTCACCCCTCAGAACTAATGAAACAGACCACTACATATTTTCTGATTTTATTTTTGTAACAAATTACTCTTCATAATTCTTCACTTGGTGTACGATTTGACGCCACACATATACCCGCAAACACAAATGCGATATTAATCCCCCCTCGCTTTCCCCGAAACGGGGGGGGAAGAAACCTTATTCCCTCCCCGTTTCGCTTAGGGTTGGGGAGGAATTATTTTTATTTTTACAAGAGGTCTATCACCCCATCTGATCTAACCAGTAACTAACATCAACGGCTAATTTTTGCCCTAACTTTAATAACTGTCGATGCTTAATAATGTCCTCGCTATTAGCGATCGTTGTTTGAGATTGAGGCAAAATTTTGTTGTACAAACAACTAAAGTATAGTTCTTGAGAACGATCTAAGGAGATGCCTACGTTTAGCTGATAGGCAACATCAATTAATTTTTCCAAGCGCTGGATATCTGCATCAAATGTACCATTGGCATCATGCAATAATTGCCAAAGCGATCGCAGAATCAACTGTTCTAACATCTGCTTGCCTTCGGGAATATTTAACCGACAGCGCAGGTGTTTAGCTTCACTAGCGATCGCTTTTAATTCCAGGATATGATTTATACTTGATTGCGGTTCGCTGATATCTTGCTCTAAGGCGCGTAGTGTGTTCATACACCGATAACTTAAAGCTATTTCTGCGGCTACTTGCAACTCTTGTGGTGCTGGCAATTCATCTCGATGAAATGCCATTATTACACCGTAATTATCTCGATATGTTTGTGTATAAAGTTGATCTAGTCTAGACAGTGTTTCTTGACTCAACAACCGCATCAAGCGATGGCGTTCTTCAGCAAAGAGATTTTCTAAGCTAAATGCTTGATCCCCAAATAACTGCATCATCACTAAGATAGTGTTTGCCGCACTCGCTTTTTGCAGTGATGCCAATAATTTTTCTTTGATTTGACTGTAAGTACGCCTTCCTTCAAATGGTTGAATGCAACAATGGAAATCCCAACCTCCTAAATGCAGCACTGCAAAAACTAAATGTTCACTTTCCCAGGTGATTTCCGATATTAGCTTTAAGTGTCCGACTGCTAGTGTCAATGCTCCCAGCCGTTGCAGATGGTAATCTAACTCATGAACGTTGTAGCAATATACGCGTTTTTGATAAGGATGGGAATATTTGACAGTGCAGTTGTTAGGTGATGTGCCATTGCGGATTTCGCCTTTGTGATTATTAAACAAAGAAGCGATCGCGTGATGGGCTGCAACTTGCTTAAATGTGATTTGTGAAGTCGCCACTAGTTGACGGTAAACTTCTCCACCATGTCTGAAAATATCAACATTACTGGGAGCAATGGCAAGGCGCTTAAGGAATTCTTTTTCTAGTTGCACACCTGCCACATCTCCTGCTAGTTCTAAAGCACGGGCGGCATAACGTAGAATCTGCGTTCCTTCTGGGCGGGATATTTCTTCAAAAAACCAACCACAACTTGTAAACATCAACAAAGCATGACGCTGCATTTCCAACAGGCGCAAAGCGTCTACTTGTTCTGCATTGGTAAGTTTGTGAGTTTGATGGCGGGCGAGGAAGCGGTGAATATTATGAGGCGAACGATCCAGAATTACCTCGATATATTCATCTCTTGCTTGCCAGGGATCACAGAAAAACTGTCTGCCGTGTTCTTCATATACCTCCATCAGGCGATCGCGTAACCAATTTAGGGCATTTCGTAACGGGCGACGCCATTGTTGATGCCACTCACCGCCACCACCACAACCGCAATTATCCTGCCATCTATCAACACCGTGGGCACAACTCCAAGCGGTAACTGGCTTTAACTCTACTTCCCAAGTTGGAGGATTCAAGTTGAGATAATGGGCAAAGTTGGTAACTGTCCAACCCCGATGAGGAAACTCTTTTGTAAAGGCATATGCCAGAGTCTTCTCTGTTCCTCCCTTGTGGTGTCCGAAGGTTTCCCCATCTGTCGCCACAGAAATTAACTGGGCAGGACGATGATCCCCACGTACCGCAGAACCAATGCGCCCTGCCAAATGACCAGAATTGTAGAGAACATCACTAAAACCCATGTCCCGTGAAATTGGGCCATCGTAGAAAAAGATATCGATGTAGGGAAGGGATTGGTGATCGGGGATGGGGAATTGGGAAGTAGAATTTTCTATCTCCCGATCCCCATCTCTCGGAGATAAACAAACCGTACTCAGAGGAGAGGATGCTGTGCTGAGTGTGGGTTTGAGATAGCAACGATAGGGACGGGTGGGATCAATTTGACCACCGCCGACTTCGTGCCATTCTGGATGGGGATTTTCCTTGGTAGGTAAAAGGCGGCAACGCTGTGCTTGCGAGGGTGCTAAGACAATAAAGCGAATTCCTTCTTTGATTAATGCTTCGAGAGTCGGGTAGTCGACAGCAGTTTCTGCCAACCACATACCTTCGGGATCGCGTTTAAAGCGGGATCGGAAATCTGCTTTGCCCCAACGAATCTGCGTGTATTTATCGCGCTCGTTGGCAAGAGGCATGATGATATGGTTATATACTTGCGCGATCGCATTGCCATGTCCATGCAAACGTTCACAAGATTTGCGATCAGCCTCCAAAATTCGCTGATAAACTTCTACATCGTGGCGTTCTAGCCATGATATCAGTGTTGGGCCAATATTAAAACTCAAAAACTCGTAATTATTAACGATCCCCACCAGTTCGCCTTGGTCATTTAGCACCCTAGCAAAGGCATTCGGGCGATAGCATTCGTGATGAATTCGTTCATTCCAATCATGAAAAGGTGCTGCACCCGGTTGGCGTTCGATCGCATCCAAATATGGATTTTCCCGTGGTGGTTGGTAAAAATGACCGTGTACAGTCACGTAAACACCCGTAGCCGTCATCAAGGGATCAGGCATGTTGGCGTTTGTAGAATTGTCTGGCGATGTCAAATTTATGCCAGTTTGACCTGGCAGTTCAGCAGCAGAAGTCATGTAGTATATCCAAAATCAAAAATACTTGCGATTGTGCCGACAAATATATGCGTACCTTTTATAGCGGCATTCCCAGTAAATATTAGCGTAGGTAGACAGCAACGACGAGATGAATGCAATCAGAGTATAGCTCATAATATTACGGGTAATCTGCATCATCAAGCAGTCGTTTCCCGAAGTTCAGGAATAAAACAGCCATTGAAAAAGCCTCATGACTGGTTTTTCCACTGGCAGTACCAAAAATTTAATTGTCTTTTAATATATTAAACATCATTTTTGGTGTACGATTTACGGTTCCATAAAAATTTTTGCAACGAAAAGTTATTATTTCTCCGTAAAACTCCACTCTATTTTACAAATTTTGCCATCTGCGTGGAAATAGTGAAATTTCGGAACTGGGGAGGTGGGGAGTAATGTAGAGACGCGCTGTTTGAAGCGTCTGGGAGTGTGAGGAGTAGTAAACCACTAACTACTATTGTACAGACGCGATTCATCGCGTCTGTACCCACTAACAACCAACCCTACCCTGACGGGAAGCCACTTCGTGTCTACGGGTTCGCCAGTCCCCCTACCCTTACGGGAAGCTACTTCGTGTCTACGTGACGGAGACCGCCTTTTTGGGGGGCTGGACTCACCACCAACCACCAACAAACTCTTGACTATTAACCATTGACAAATGACCATTGACTATTAACCATTGACCATTGACTCTTAACTAATGTCAGGTAAAAACATTCTCTTTTTAGTTCTCTTACTTTTCATTCCGGTTTCTGTGGCAGCCCACTTTCTAGAGTGGGAAGATTTGATTGTTTTCATTACAGCTGGATTAGCAATTTTGCCCCTAGCAGCTTGGATGGGTACAGCCACAGAAGAAATAGCTGTGGTAGTAGGCCCGACTCTGGGAGGATTATTAAACGCTACCTTTGGCAACGCCACAGAATTAATTATTGCGATCATTGCCCTGAAAGCAGGGTTAGTAGACGTAGTCAAAGCCAGTATCACCGGCTCAATTATCGGCAATTTACTATTGGTGATGGGTTTGGCTATGTTATTGGGTGGACTGCGTCATAAAGAACAGACATTTCAACCGATAGTAGCGCGGATGAACTCCGCTGCTATGAATTTAGCGGTGATTGCTATTTTGTTGCCAACGGCAATGAACTTTACCTCGCCAGGAATTGGTGAAAAAACCCTGCAAAATCTTTCCTTAGCAGTGGCTGTTGTATTAATCCTGGTTTATGCCTTGACACTGCTATTTTCGATGAAAACTCACTCCTATCTTTACGATGTGGGTGTAGCAGAAACAGAAGCTTTGGAAGTTGCGGATCACAAGCCCAATATATGGTTGTGGAGTGGGGTGTTGCTGCTATGTACTCTATTAGTAGCAATAGAATCAGAACTACTTGTGGATTCTTTAGAAGTAGCTACATCTAAGTTAGGCTTAACAGCGTTGTTTACAGGGGTAATACTTGTCCCTATTATTGGCAATGCTGCTGAACATGCTACAGCTATAACTGTGGCAATGAAAGACAAAATGGATCTTTCCCTTTCCGTAGCGGTGGGATCAAGTATGCAAATTGCTCTGTTTGTAGCTCCCGTGTTAGTAATTGTGGGGAAGATTTTTGGCCAACCTATGGATTTAGATTTTAGTCCTTTTGAATTGGTGGCCGTGGCTGTATCAGTTTTAATTGCAAATACCATTAGTTCTGATGGTAAATCAAATTGGTTAGAAGGCACATTACTTTTAGCAGCTTACATGCTTTTGGGATTTGCTTTTTACTTCTACCCAGTAGTTGATGGTATAAGTTAGAGAGTGATGGGTAATGGGTAATGGGTAATGGGTAATTGGTAAGAGCATCCATTATCGAACCCATTCCCTATTAAAAAGGTGATGGGCGGTGAGTCTAGTCCCCATCTTGGCTTTGACGTTTCGGGGAGACTGGTGTAGACGCCCGTAGGGTGGCTTCAAGGCAGAGTACCCAAGGGGATGTCCCTCACATCCAAGGGAGGATGGGCTTGCCGAAGACTTTCTATGACAGTTCTCTAAGCTGGTAGCAGATTATAATTGCCCAAACCTGAGCGCTACATTTTACATTTACAGTGTTTAATTTAAAAATTAAGCATAGAGATAATAAAGTATACTTAAGCTTACGCCTTTTTGCCTTTTTTTGTTTACTACAACTTGATAGTAGGCAGATATTAGCTCTATCTTATTAAAAATCAGATTTTTGTTTGCCATCTGTCAAGGGAGGCAATTTTAATATCGCACCGATTTTTTGAAAAAAATAACTATTTTTTTAGTTGCAAATACGCACTATTCCGGAACATTTACTATTTAGTATGTGAAAGAAAATATGGGCGTTAGTAAAATGAAATACCATGAGTGATATGGGTCTACTGATAATGGGCGTGTTAACAACAGGACAAGCATCTGTGCCCAATTTCCCGGATAATTTACCGGTTCAGCTAGACAATGACATAAACCAGTCAGAACAAAGTCAGTTATCTGAGGTTGTTCCTACAGATCAGATCACACCACCTGAATTCATACCACCAGATGGGCAGGTTTCTGTGGTGCCGTTAGCGATCGCATCAGATACACTAGATGACAATTATCAACTCAAAGACTTTGGTGAATCCAAAGATTCCCCAGTTGTAGCAGAACATACTGTTGCAAACAGTCTTGACTACTCAAATGTACAGCCAGAGTTCATTGCGATCTCTGAAGCCACAACAAATGACGACAATTTTCTAGTTGCTTTTACTTCCACTACTCAAGGTCAAGATATAAATAAATACACTGCTATTGGGCTAAAGTCTGTTCAACACCAGCCACACTATAGCGCAGGGGGACTTCCGCAATCGCCTCGTGTCAGAAGTAAACAACCCAGAGACTATAAAAGGGTGGCAAAATTCCCCAACTCACCTAGTCCAGCTTTACCAATTCTCGGTTTTGGTCATACAGGTGATGCTGTCAGAGTATTGCAACGGTTGTTACGATCTAATGGCTACAGAATCCAAGTGGATGGGATTTTTGGGGCTTTAACAGAATCAGCAGTTAAAGCTTTTCAAAATCGTCGGAGTTTAGTTTCAGATGGAATAGTGGGTCAAAGAACGTGGCGAGAGTTAACAAAGTAGTCATTTGTCATTTGTAATGAGTACTAACTATTAATCAATGACCAATGACCAATGACCATTGACCATTGATCATTGACCATTGACCAATGACTAAATTATCTATATTTATGCTGTTCTAACAATTGTTGCGCCCTGGGCTTGTAGATTAAGTAAAACAAAGCTTCAATATAACGCAACAAATCTTCTCGATTTTGTTTGGAAATAAAGTTCCAGAAACCATAAATCCGTGCTAGTGATAGCAGTTTGTTACTATGAATTTTCCAGGTATAGGTACTGTAAACCCGGTTTATTGCTTGTTGAGAAACTTCATACCAGTAGTTGGGATTTTGCTCACATTTACTGACAAAATTTAAAATTTTCGTGGCTGTTTCTTCTAAATGTGTAGGGTTGATGTAAAAGCCGTTGACTTGATCTTGAATAATTTCTAAAGGGCCACCAAACTGAGTTGCAAAAGTAGGTAAGCCAGAAATCATTGCTTCTAATATTGTCAAGCCAAAGGCTTCAAATAAAGCAGGTTGCACAAAAATTCCCTGGTGGTCAGCAATAACGCGGTAAACTTCTCCAGAATCGGTTTTAGATAGACGTACACCCAGCCAGCGAATTTTGCCTTGGAGATTATACTGCTCTATTATGCGGTAGAGTTTGACAATTTCTTCTCGTTCTTCATTGTCTGTTGATTCTTCTACACGCAACTTACCCGCTACTAAAATTAAGTTGCAATATTCCTGTAATTCTTGACTTTGCCCAAAGCATTCGGCTAAACCTGTGAGGTTTTTGATCCGGTCAAGACGGGCCATGGAAAACAGAGGGCGTTTGCTTGGATCATCAAGTTTGCCGAAGATATGGGCAGAATCTTCTAGAGTAAAAAGCATCTGTTCAATGCGTCGGCGATCGCTTTCTACTCGATCTTCAGTACGTGTATAGGGGAAGAAGTAATTCTCATTCACTCCCGGCGGTACGACATTGAATTTAGGACTAAATAATTCAATTCCATTGACTACATGGTACAAATCTGGCATGGTAAAGCACTTGTAAGATTCGTACTGTCCGATACTATCTGGTGTCCCAACGATTTCTTGGTAGGTACTGCTAATGATAAAGTTAGCAGCATTCATCACCAACAAATCAGCAGTGAATTGTAACGAAAAATGATACTTATCTTCTAAATCCTGCCAGTAAAGGTTACTGAACAAGTATTTAGATTTTTCCAAAGCATGGGCAATGATGCAGTGAGTGACGTCCAAGCGACGCGCCAACAAAAATGCTACTAAATTGCCATCTGAATAGTTACCAACTATGAGGTCTGGTCTACCTTGAAATTCTGCCAGTAGTTCTTTTTCTGCATCGATCGCATAGGTTTCTAGGTAAGGCCAAAACTCAAACCGAGAAATCCAGTTTTGCGTCATATTAGGATTAAATTCTCGCAAAGGTACACGCAAAATCCAAGCATTTTCTGTTCCGTGAACCTTTTCTAGACGTTGATTGCAAAGTGTATCCTCACTATTGGGGATAAGACGGGTGAGAATAATTACTTTTGGCTGGACATTCAATCCTTCTAAGCCTGCTAGTACCGCATCTTCTTGCAACTGCGTTTCTAGATTCCTAGCTTGGTCAAGTACATACACGACTTGACCGCCAGTATCAGGACGCCCTAATACCCCTTCTTGTCCAAACCACCCGTGGGGAGATACCAAGACGATTCTAAAAATCATCGGGATGCGCGAGATGAAGGCTTCTAGGGTTTGGGGATCGGGAGAATCGATCAATTGGTCAAGCATTTCTAGGCTTTCTTGCACACGGGCGGCGGTATTACCCCAACCCGGTTCAAAGCCCATCGTTTGCAATTGGAACCGAATTTCTTCGTAGGGTTCTTGACTGGGGCGACTACTGACGAAAGCGATCGCGGCTTTAATTTGTTGGGAAAGTTGCTGTTGAGACTGAATGCGATTATTTATCAGTAGCTGGATGCCGTTATATTGGTGCAGACTCAAGAAAATAAATAAACTTTCCTGCCATTGCTTGGGGTCTTGGAATAGCTTACTAGATAAGTAACGGTTGAGTAATTGTACTCCTTTGCCAATATTTTTTGGGTCGCGTAGAACTGGGGAGTAGTCGTAAAATGGGCCAAAATCCAATTCCAATAGGTCGCCTTCGTTGGGATGGAAGCGATTGACTAAGCGATCGCGCAGATCCAAAAGTTCCTGCACACTCATCGGTTCAACATTCAAATCATCCGTTAGTCGATAAACCTCTTGAGTGGCAATTTTGGGGCGAATAATAAAGCAAAAGCCAGAGATATCTTGAATGATTTCTTGGGTGTAATAGATGAGTTTACCTAAGTTTGATGAAGAACCAAAATGCTCAGGTTTTTGATAATTCGTGCAATATTCATTGTATACATTCAATATATCATTCCGTAGTAAATATTTTTTGTCTTGATGGCGTAATTCACTCAGAAATGAGCGCAAATCATTTTTTTCTTCGCTTTCGAGGACTGCTTGAATTAATTCAGACATACAACTACCAAAAATCTACCAAAAGATATTTGAATTTTGAGTTTGCATTCAGTTTTGAACTAGAAGAAAACATTCAGAAGGCAGAGGGCACAAGGGAAAGACAAACAAGCACTCGGTGTGAAATTGATTTATTGACGAATGAAAAAGTTCGTGCAAGACCCCCACGGGCAATTATGCTCACAACGAAGGAATGAAAACTTGACTCTTCCTACACCCATTTTCAAGACGATCTGAATATGTCTACATTTGCAGCTTCAAGTTGAGAAAATCCTTAATTTGATTCACAAAAACTGAAAATTAATTACTTTTTTAAATTTTCGTTGTTTAGCTTATATTTTTACGATTATCTTAATTGACGTGACTTTGTACTCTAACTAAAGACATAGTGTTATACATTTATTCGGTTACATGGAATTATTGACATGAATAAAGTTGGTAATGGGTAATAGGAAAAATATTCTACCCTAATCACCAATTATCAGTTAATTTATATACATTTGTGTTTGATTTCTGAAAATATAAATTTTTATCACAGTTGTAATTTACATCAGACAAACTTTTTCCTACTATTTTGTTGCAATCAATTGTTAATATCAAAAATCTAACTATTTCTCTATGATTATTGCAACAAAAGTTAATTTAATTGAGATTAAAATTATTCTTAGCTTAAACATCAGTAAATATAAATCAAGTTTTTTATGATACGACATATCTACCTAGTTTACCTATTTATAATTACAGCATGAGCTATTAAAATTTGGGTCGGTGCATATGAGTGAACGAACACACCAAGCAACAGCAGATCATAGTGTAGGCAACATTATGATAATCTCTTTCCTTGTCTTGTGCGGACTAACTGTCATATTTCTGCTAGGAATTTTTTAGTTAGGATTGAAGAATTTTGATTTTGTTAAAATTAATTCTCAAACAGCAGTCCAGAAAGGATCAATATTGGGCTGCTGTTTTGCATTATTTATTGGTTGTTTGTTGGTTGTTGTTTGTTGGTTGGAAATACTAACAATCTATTTAGTTGTTGGTTGTTGGTTGGAACTACTAACAATCAATATTTAAAAACTTAAAAAACAAAAAGCGCTTGGGAGTGTTGCCGTGTTTCCACCCCAGGCGCTTTTTGTTTTACACTTGCTCCTCACACACAACTAAAAGATATCACTACTTTTATATGATGACAAGTACTTTATAAAAAAATTTTTTACTCTTCATAATTTGCCAATTAAAAAGCGCCTGGAGTGTTACCGTGTTACCACTCCAAGCGCTTTTTTCTCTAAACTTACTCCTCACACACACAATTAAAGATTAACATTGTGCTTATCTATCTATCAGCATAATATAGACACTTTGACAAGTGTACCATCCTACTTTAGATAGATTAATGTAAAAAGTGACGTATGCCTGTGAAAATCATTACTAAACCTAGTTCATTTGCAGCTTGAATCGAATCTTGATCTCGCAGGCTACCACCTGGTTGCACGATCGCAATAATTCCTGCCGCCGCCGCAGTTTTGACAGAATCATCAAAGGGGAAAAATCCATCACTAGCAAGAACTGCACCTTTAGCCTTTTCACCAGCTTGTTCAAGGGCAATTTTTACCGAACCAACGCGGTTCATTTGTCCTGCACCAACGCCTAAAGTTGTGCGATCGCTACTCACAACAATGGCATTAGATTTGACGTGTTTGCAAACTTTCCAAGCAAACAGTAATTCTGCTAATTGTGTGGGTGTAGGTTGGCGTTCAGTGACGATTTGCCATCGACTGGTATCGGCAACAATATCATCTGCATCTTGCACAAGAAAACCACCTGCGATCGCTTTGACAGTTTCTTTGGGGCCACTGCTGAAATCTGGTAAAGTCAATACCCGCACTTTCGATTTAGCAGCCAGAATTGCTTTTGCGTCCTCTTCACATCCTGGTGCGACTACGCATTCTAAAAATGTTTTCGTTAACTCACCTGCTGTGGCAACATCAATCGGACGGTTAAGGGCAACGATACCACCAAAAGCAGACACAGGATCAGCATTAAACGCTTTTTGGTAAGCTGCGGCGATTGTATCTCCTTGAGCCGTACCACAGGGGTTAGTATGTTTGATAATCGTGGCAGCAGGACTATCAGTGAATTCGGTGATGATGCGGCGTGCTGCTTCTAAATCAACTAAGTTATTGTAACTGAGTTCTTTCCCTTGCAGTTTGCTAGCAGCAGCCCAACCTGTTGGGTTTACACCAGTTTGATACCAAGCTGCTTTTTGGTGGGGGTTTTCACCGTAGCGCAAAGATTGTAGTTGCTTGCCAGAAACAGTAAATTTTTCTGGTAGAGTCTGTGTTGGTTGTGTTCGTGCCAAGTAAGATGTGATCGCTTGATCATAGCTAGAAGTATGCAAAAATCCTTGCAACGCACATTTTTGACGAAATTCTAATGAAGGTTCTGTGTGCTGGCGTAATTCCTGCAAATACTCGTCATATTGGGAGGGATCACACAATACCGTCACATCCGCGAAATTTTTTGCTGCTGCCCTCAGCATAGCAGGGCCACCGATGTCAATTTGTTCTATTGCTTCTGCTAATGTAACATCTGGCTTGGCGATGGTTTCCTCAAAAGGATAGAGATTTACCACTACTAAATCTATCGGACGAATTTGGTTATCTGCCAAATCTGTCATATCTTGCGGAATTGATCGCCGTGCGAGAATTCCCCCGTGAATCCGCGGATGTAGAGTTTTGACTCGGCCACCTAATATTTCGGGGGAGCCTGTGTAATCGGCTACTTTTTTAACTGGTAATCCCGCATTTTTGAGAGCTTGAGCAGTACCACCACTACTAATTAACTCAAAGTCAAATTCTTCTACTAAACTACGAGCAAGTTCAATTAATCCAGTTTTATTGGATACACTCAACAGTGCAAGACGCGCCATAATTCCCCAGCTTTATTTGATTGGTACAAGTGAGAGCAGAAGATTATTTTACAAATTGCTGGAAGTTGTGAAGACAAGTTTTTGCACAGACGCCTTTGGCAAATATGTCAAAGTTGCGCTAAGGTCATCGATAAATCGGCATTTTTCCAAGCAGCTTGAAAACGCTTTTGTACTGCCTGCGCTGCTTCAGTTTTCCCTTGTGCTTCTAGACTCTGGGCAAGTCCTGCCAACGACCAGCCATTTTCTGGAAAGTGCTGCAAGTCTTGTTGGTAGACAATCTCAGCTTCTGCTGGTTTGTTAGCTTGGAGTAAAACTGCTCCCAGAGATTGGCGGACGGGGTAATGCCAAGGTGGGGGTTCGTCATAATTGAGTTTGTCTTCCAGATTGACAGCTGTTTTGAGGTGAGCGATCGCTTGATTATAATCACCTTGTTTCGCAGCGAGTTTACCTGTTAAAACTTCAACAGCTATTTTCAGGAGATCGGCTGTAGTGTTAATATCCCAAATTGTCACTTTTGTCAATGCTGGGTTAGTGGCGATCGCTTTTAGCTTTTCCAGTTCCTGGGTAGCTTCTTGAAATTGACCTTTGGCAGTAAAGGCTGTTCCCCGCGCATAGTGCCAAACTCCATTTACATACTGCAAATCTTTGGCTGGGGCTGTTTCTGCTAAAATCTCATCCCACTTACCAAAGCGAGTCATGGTATAAAGCGGTATGGAATAGTAATGTTGTAGTGTTCCATATCCAGGTTCTCGCATTTTCTGTTCATCTGCCATAGCGGCGGTATCATAGGCAGCTTGCATAGCCAGTTTTTCGTTGCCCTCCATTGTGGCGGCAGCCCAGAGGAAATGATGGTTATGTGGTACGTAGGCTAGAGGATACATACCTTGCTTATGGCATTGGGTAATGTATTCTTTGTCAGCAGCAATAGCTTTTTGATTGGCGACGACAGCATCGTGATATCGCCCGACACGGATATAAATATGTGACGGCATATGTACGAGGTGTCCAGAACCAGGAACTAAATTAGCCAGGCGATCGGCTGCTGCGATCCCTAATTCAGGTTTTACAGCTTCCACAGTATGAATATATAAGTGATTAGCCCCAGGATGATTAGGATTACGTTTTAATACTGCTTCCAATGTATGCAAAATTTCTTGAGTTTCTGGCTTGGGTTCGCCATTATCTTGCCAGTAATCCCAAGGCATAGTATTCATCACCGCATCAGCAAACAAAGTCGCTGCATCTAAATCGTCTGGGTAACGTTTCGCTACTTCTCGCATCGCGTTTGCATAAGCGATATTTAGAGATTTACGGTCTTCCACTGGTTTTGCAAAGTAGCGTTTTGCCAATGCTTGGATATAAGCTTTTTCTTTCTCACTCGCTTGATCACTCAGTTGCAGTGCTTTTTGTAGGGCTTCCCAAGCAGGAGACACAGCCTCATCAGTCATAGCAGCATTGATATTTGCACCAAGGACAAAGGCTACTCCCCAGTTACAAATAGCACAGTTTGGATCGAGTTTAGCTGCTTCTTGGAAAGAACGTTCAGCCTCAGCATGATTAAAACCATATGTCAGAATTAGACCTTGGTCAAAGTAGCGCTGGGCAAGTTGCGATTGTGTGGAAATTGGATGATGATAGTTGCCCAGATTATCAAACAGGGGGGCGGTAGCAGAATTCTGTAAATTTACAGCAGGACACCCTGATAAGCCAAGAGTAATGATCAGAGTTAATATAAATAAGATGCGGTACATTTTTTCTCCTCTGAGTTAACTGAATACCTTAATAAATAAGATTTTTGTTATTAGGATTTACGAAAAAATTTACCAATATTAATTTGTCAACAACTACCTTAAAGATAGAAGTCGTTGCTGGTTTTATGTATGAGATTAATATGGTTTAAAGCTGTGACAGATAATTATGTTTTCTGAGATCTTGTACTAACTGAATCTCCCGCCAAGAAATAAATTTCAAGGGCTTTGAGTCCAAGTCTACTAAAGTAGGCTAAAATCCATGCTAAAAAAATGTTTTTAGTCCTCTTAAGAGGACTTTTACTATTAGCCATAGGTTAAAAACCTATGGCAGTTTTTGATATGCTGCAAGATTTCAGTTTTAAAAAACGAACACCGATGCACACAGATGTACACAGATGCACACAGGTAGATTATCCATATGCGTTGATGTTATCTGTAAGTGTTTTTTTCTAAAAAATAAGTACACTGTTTCACACAAGCGCTACATCAGAGGTTTATTTAGTTTATTTATCTGAGTTAGTTTAGGATTTTACGCAGTGCTGTAGACTTGTTGCATCAATTCTTAAACTACCTTAATCCTTCGTAAAGGAGAGGAAGATTTGGTTTTATTAACTCTCTAAATTCTGCCACTCACTTTTGAGGATTCCATAATCAATAATGTCTTCGTATTGCCCCCATTTGAATATATGCTGACGGCGACATCCTTCATAAGTCATACCAAGTTTTTGCATAACTCGCCCAGATGCGGGGTTATGTGAAAAATGAGATGCAAAGATGCGGTGCAGCCCTAGTTTTTCAAAGCCATATCGCAATACTGCTTTGGCGGCTTCTGTACAGTAACCTTGTCCCCAATAGGGTTTGCCAATCCAGTAACCCAATTCTGCGTGGTTATGTTCTTGGTTAATTCCTAAACCGATCGCACCACACAATTTACCTGTATTATTTAAGGCGATCGCAAAGTTGACATCTTGACCTTCACTGAATGCTGTTGGATGAGTTTTAATCCACTCTAAGGCCATGCCATCTTCATAAGGATGGGGAATGGTGAGAGTCATTGCAGCAATTTCCCGCGCCCCAGCCAAACGTTGAACATCGTCTGCATCTGCAACGCAAAATGGTCGCAGAGTCAGTCTTTGGGTTTGCAGAATCGGTTGCTTAACCTGACAAACAGTGTTATCCATGCACTTTATCTAGGCTTTGTATGGTTAATGTAGCTATGTACTACAAATACATCAGGTCTATTTACGATTCCTCATTTGATCAAACACAAGCCGAGAAATATCTGGGAAAGCATTTTGACTAGCTGCGTAGGCTGGATCTTCTCCAAAAATAGCAATAAGATAACGAGTCTTGCGGTCTTTAGTTGCCACATAGGCGACTTCTTGACGAGATGCAGTAGTC
Organism: Fischerella muscicola PCC 7414; assembly: GCF_000317205.1. Taxonomy (GTDB): domain Bacteria; phylum Cyanobacteriota; class Cyanobacteriia; order Cyanobacteriales; family Nostocaceae; genus Fischerella; species Fischerella muscicola. The sequence continues at coordinate 89,869 of NZ_AJLK01000020.1, forward strand.
CAACCTGCTTTGGAAGCAAAAACAATTTGATCTGCATCAGTGGCTAAAGATTCACCCAAAAAATTCTCTACAGGATTAAATTCATCTGGATTCGGTGGCTGTAGTTTCCATGCCTCAGGACGTAAATCTCTAATTAACAAATCAGCCATTTGTTCGCTATATTCAGGTCCAACAGCTTGACCTGTAAAAATTTCGTACATCAATCTGGCAGTTTGGTAGGTTGTAATTTTGTTGCGCCTTGGCTGACTAGGATTATCACCACGTAACTGTAAATCAGCGCCTTTGGGTTCTGTAACTTTTAAGTAAGCAATCGGATAAGTTTTTTGACTAACATTAATATTTTTATATCCAGCTTCTTGAAAGAAATAATTTAACGATTGTCGCTGTTTTTTCCATGTTTGAAATTGTTCGTCTGTTAATTTATTTTCAAAAGAATTAGTTCCACTAATGACATCAACTATACGACTAGCAGCATCGTTATCTGATTTCAATATCATTGCATTCAAATCAGAATTTATCGTGTGGTGCAATGGAACTAAACCTTGTTTGATTTTGGCTTCCAGAATAGCCATCCAAAATAGTTTAACTACACTGGCAGGATATCTAGGCACATCTTGTTGATAACCAGCAATTGTATCTGTATTTAAATCTATTAATGTAATGGATAAACTTTCTGTTGGTAGTTTTTTCTCCTTGACATAATCTAATATATTTTTTACGGTGCTACTTAATTCATCACTTTTTTTTAAATTAGGAGGTGTTTTGACATTATATATGAAATCTAAATTTGTTTTTGCTAATTGAGAAGATGATTCTAATGGTAAATTAACTGGTTGATTAGATGAATCAGGTTGATTAATAACAGGATTTTGAGTATTAATAATTGGCGGCTGAGTTGGAAAATTAGGTTGCTGTTGTATAGGCAAATTATTGACTGTTTCAGAATTTTTATTCTTCGCTCTTTGTGCTAAGAATAAGCTCAAGCCAAACAAACTGACTATTGTTAGTACAACTAAAGCAATGAGTCCGTAAAATTGTAAGTGCGGTAATTTCCTGAAACGAGATTTATTCATATTTGCAGTATATTTGCTTGGAGGTGGAGTTGTTCGGCGTTTAGCTATAGTTCGTTTGTTTTGGACATGTACCTTTTGTGGAGGTGAAACATCAATAAGACTTGTAGGCAAAACAGATTTTTGATTTCCTGCACTATTAAATTCTGCAATCCGCCTTTGTAATTCAATATTTGTTTGTTGTAAATTTCCAATAACTTGGTAAGCACGTTGTAACTTGGCTTCAAGTTCGGCGATTTTGCGATCGCGGCTATCTGGTTGTCGTTTGGATTGCTGATCCACAAGCTACACCTTGAATCACTACAAGGCAGAAATTATAAGGTATAAACTACAAAAAATTAACTTTTACGCAGAGTTCTAACAGTTTTATAATCTGCGATTTTGACTTGACCGTTTTCGGATTCTAAAGAGTAGCGCACCAATAGGGTATCAAAAGAAGTATTGGTTGGATCTGCTTTGCCATCTTTGATTAGCGTCCGTTCTTCTGTAATTTCCACTTCTATAGTTGCTTGATCGCCACTAGCTTTGAAATTTTTGACTGCATCAAGACTTTGTACTCCATAGTTGTAGTGAGCATTATTTCTCTGCAACCAATCAACAGAACTGAGACATTCTTCTTCCTTACTGCCATTTGCAAGACATAGATCAGGGTCATCTGTTTTTTTTATATTGTCTCTATAGGCTTTACCTGTGAGTAATTGTTCTCCTATATCTGTTCTGTAGGGAGGAGCAAATATTTCCCGCTTAGCTGTGATCCAATTCTTCAATACTTCTACAGCTGCTGTTTGGGAAATCGAGGCATTTGTAGGTGTTAAAACAATCGGAGTAGTTTCAGGAGATGAAGTTATGATCGGTGTGGGTGAATCAGAAATAACATTACGTCCTGGAGTAGAAATTGATATTGGTTGGGAATTTATCGAAGGGGTGACAGAAGGTGAGGTAGATGTTATTGGTGAAGGACTAATTCTTGTCACAGACTGATTTTGTTCAGAAGAATTATTTCTAAAAATCTCCATCATCCACCAACCACCGACGATAAATACGCCGATGACACTGCCTAAGATTACAGCTTGCTGCCAAGTACCTAAACCGTTTTGGTTTTGGGATGTAGTCGGTTGGGGGTAAGACACTTGCTGTTGGTTGTTAATTGTTGGTTGTTGGTTGTTGGTGGGTGGTTGGTGGTTGATTGTTGGCGGTTGCTGTACATATTGCCCTGGTGCTGGTACGGTATGTACTGAATTCTGGAAAACTGGTACTGTAGGTGCTACTGGTGTTGATCCACTTTGCAAAGCTGCCAGCATATCTCTAGCATTGAGATAGCGATCGCGTGGTGATTGTTGAATAGCTTTATCCAACACCATTGTGAAACTAGGACTGACATTCAAAGCATGAGGTCGCCATAGAATCTCACCCGTAGCAGGATCAGTTGCCAATTGTTGGGGAATCTTACCTGTAAGCAAATAAATTGCTGTTAACCCCAAACTATAAATATCGCTAGCAAACACAGGTCGTCCAGCAGTTTGTTCCATTGGCATATATCCTGGTGTCCCAATCACAATTGATCGGCTGGAGTTCCCAGAAGGAGTTACCACCGTACCCATTGTTTCTTTGACTGCGCCAAAGTCGATCAAAACTGGTTTGCTATCAAAACTACGAATCAGAATATTGTCCGGTTTAATATCCCGATGTACCATGCGCTTGCTATGGACATAATTGAGAATTGGCAAAATATTAATCAAAATATCTTTTACCGAAGTTTCACTCATTAACCCTTGTTGTTGCACTATTTGGGTTAAGGTGTGACCCTCAATATATTCTTGAACTAAATAAAACTGTCCATTTTCAATAAAGTAGGCATACAACTTAGGAATTTGATTGCTTCCATCACCCAATTCTTCTAGAATCGCCGCTTCTCGTTGAAACCGATCTTGCACCAGTTGGTAAACCTGCGGATTATCAACCACAGGTTTGAGTTGTTTAATCACACAACGACGACCAGAAGGCATCTGAGTATCTTCTGCTAAAAAAGTTTCTCCAAATCCACCACCACCAAGCACGCCCAAAAGCTTGTAGCGATTGTTTAACAGCGTCGGTGTGTTCATACTTTTTCCTACATAGTATTTATTTCAACATAGATACAGTTATTTCTCGAAAAATTCCAGAAAAATCAGTAATCAACTCACCTAAAGCCAAACCTAACAACTAACAACAATTAACAATCAACCACCAACGGAAAATCTATCTGTGTCTATCGGTGTGCATCAGTGTGCATCGGTGTTCGATTTTTTACAGCCATTTTCATTTAAATAGAACACAA
>NZ_AJLK01000021.1 GCF_000317205.1 Fischerella muscicola PCC 7414
GCCTCTGGCCACCCCTCTCCGATCTCGCGGAGGAGGGAACGTCGGGGCCCACCTACCCCAAGGGAGTGGGGATTAGGGGCAGGGGGTGAGGTTTGAGTGTGGTCAAATCAATTTAAATCTGCTGTAATTCACTCACATCAAACGTAACTTTACTTTTTGTAACTAGATACCAAAAAATATTCCCCTCTTCCCGTAAACAGGAAGAAGGGAATCTAGCACCTTAAACTTCTGGCTTATTTTTTCTTAGCCGCCGCCGAGATTGGCAATTGCAGATTTTGATCAAAAACAAACTCATTTTTAATTTGCACTACTCGCTTGGGAAGATTATCGCTTGGTGCAGTAGCATCCTGTGAAGGAACTTGGATTGTGTACTTACCAACAGGAACACTATCAAAGCGATAAAAACCAAATTCATCTGTTACGCTAGATGTCACTGGTTTACCGTCAGCACCAATTAATTCCACCTTAGCTTCTGCTACAGGTTGACCAGCTGCATCAGTGATCTTTCCAGCCATACCATATTCTTCTCGCACAGGGAAATCTAGACGAGTCACAGCAGATGAGGCAACTTCCGCTACTATGCTAGTTTTGACCGTAGAAAGTTCTACTGGTAATTTGTTTGGATCAAGTTCAACCACATACACGCCTTCTGGTAAGTTACTAACAAAGAAGTTACCAAAAGAGTCGGTTTGAGATCCACCAACTATTTTATTACGACTATCAACTACACGGATGGCAGCTCCTGCTAAATTAAAATCTTTATTTTCTCCTTCGACAACAATTCGTCCGGCAATTCCACCTCTTTCGCGTCTCAAACCATAAGATTTAGCAGGAGTAAGTTTACCACCAGCAAAAGACAAATCTGATACTAAAGAAATTGTCAGACGATCATCTCCAAATCCTCCAATTATGTTTTTACTTCTGGAAGGAATGCCTTGGTAATCAACTCTAGCGAGTAAGCCTGGAAGTACTTGCATACTTGCCCCAACAACTGGCCCTACATCTCCATCACTGTATGCAAGTCCTAATCTCCAATTCAAACCACCCAAACTCAGAGAACTACGATTGACGGCAACAGTATAACGAGGAGACAAATCGCCACCAAATTCACCACCTAGAGACAATTGATATTCTCTGTTCAGGTTGTAGCTAAAATCAGAAGTATAAATATCACCAAAAGTATTAAAAGATAGTCTGCTTACTGGAGATATTTGATAAAAAGCGTTGAATATATATTGTCCTTCAATGTCTGGTCTGCCTCTTAAAGATAAGCCCGAAAAAGGATTTACTGCAAACGTAGGCAAAATATAATTAGTTGCATCATCACCATCACTTTGACGGCTGCGAGCAAGAAATCCTAAATTAAAAGTATTGCTAAAACGGTAATTAACTTCTAGGCTATGATTGTAGCGATCGCCTGATCCGTTGTTGGAGTAATATCCAGATGGAAATAACTGAGAATTAGCCAGGATTTCTAACTTGCCAAAATCTGCATCTAAATCTGCCGTGTAACCTAATTCACCACGTGATGTACCAAGACTTGTAGCAAGAATCACAGGGCTTGCTGGTCGCCAAACAAAGCCTGCTTGTGCTTGCAAGGTATCAGGGATAGCCTGAATTGCTCCTTCAAAAGTTAAGTTATTAGAAAGTCCTTGACGAAATTGGTAAAATCCAACTGGCTCTCCAGCATCACCATTGAAACCGTAAAATAAAGCATTTTGGGCTAAATTACCACTTAATCCCAATCCAGCTAACTGCACATTGCCACCAGCTGGCAGTAGTAAGTCAGAAGTATTCAGTCTTAAAGAGCGAATTTCTGTTGGTACGCTAAGATTGTTGCGATCATAAATTAATAGTTCTATTTCATTGCTATTGCTAACAGGCAATCTGACATCAACAAATTCATATACTCCATTCAATCCGACCTGTTGCTGGGCAACTACAATTCCACTTACTCTTAACTGCACAAAACTTGCAGGTGGTGCTTCTCCCCGAAATGTTTGCAAAGGTCGAGAACGTCTGGGTAAAAGTTCGGAAGCACTGTAACTTTGATACAAGCTATCAGTAGGCAAATTAGTAAAACCAATTTGCGCTCCTGTCAAATCCATACTATTGAGTAGAGGATGTAAACCTATTTGTTGCCGACCAATTTGATAGCGAAACCGATTTTCACGTTTATAGAAAAAGTACTCAGAAACATATGGTACATTCTCAAAGTTATTATTTAGACGAACACGCCATGTTCCTCCTGCCAGCCTTCCTCCCAAAAGAGTAGAACTGCGTAGATTTGTATCTTCAGAATTCCTATAAAGATATAATTCTTGCCTTAGACTTGATAGGGTACTGCTAGGAGGTTTGACTTCTGGTTCTAATTCAGGAGTGGGTTGCCCAGACTCTTTATTATCTTGTTGCCAAGGTAAGTTAACAATTAAAGCTAAATCTGAAGCTTTAAATTCAATTGGTGTAGCTAATTTTTCTTTTAGTAAAACATCGCTAATATATGTAATACCATCGATTTTTATCAAATTATTTTCAGCAATATCAACTACTCCTAAAGGAGTTTTTAATTGGATTTTGCCATTAACATTAGTAACCGTAAAATTAGCAATTTCAGCAAATGATTCTAAAGGTACTAAAATAGTATTTCCATCAAGACGAATTTCGAGACCACCAACCTCTCGCCGATTAATAATTACTCCAACTAAAAAAGTGCCTCCTACAGATTTTATATTTTGAGCAAGATTGCTAGAATCTCTATTCACAGATGCATAATCATTCTTAGCATCTTCCACTGATTTAATATTATTTGTAGTTACTTCTATATTGCCTGGAGTTATTAATTTCAGTTTTTCTGTAGTATCATAATTATTAGAAGATTGTTGATTATTATTTAAATCCGATGGCAGATCGGCAATTACCTGAACTTCGGAAGATTGATTTACCAAAACAGGTGTATTAATGGGTGCTGTTGAGGTTGGTAAAACTGTTGTTGAATTAGCTTGGCTATTAGAAAACTCCGGTATAACACTTTGGGCTTTAAATATAGCTGCTAACAATTTATAGTGTTGATCTGCTAACTCAAGCTGATGATCAAGAAACTCTAGTTCTTCCTGCTCTAATGATAATTCTGATTTTTGTGCTTTTGAAGCAATATCATTATTGCTATTCTCTAAAGTAGCTTCTGCAATAATTTTTCGTTGCTCAGATAAAAGCTGTTTTTCTGTAATTTTTCGTTCAATAACCTGCTCTGGCTGTAATGTAATTGATAGGACTGGCGGTGCAGGTGGTAAAGCTGGATAGAGCATACTCAAGCACAAAATTTGTATTAGATTAGAAAGTTTAAGCAAGCAAAGAATCACCGCCTAGAGAATTTCTAGGCAGTAAATGAATTTAGATTTTTCTAAAGTCCATCTGGATGGACTTGGTTCGTGTAGCTAGGAACTTTATTTGCTAGGAAAATCAGCAAGAGTAATAAAAGATTTATAGATGCAGATTTATCCAGATAATTTTTGCTTGAAAACAGCAATCACTATCTGCTGCCAAGAGGATTTTTTAAATTACGAGAAGTATTAGGCTGAGTTTGAGACTTTTGGGTAGTAGGTGCTGAAACAGTAAAGGGTATACCTTGGTCAATTTTTATGCCATTCAACTCACCGTTGAGGTCTAAGACGTAGTTACCAGGAGGTAATTTTTTGATGATAGGCAGTAACAGACGTCGACGTGACGCAGGCAAAATAGGGGAGTTGGGTAACATTCCCGCATCAAGAATATTCTCTGGGATTTTTTTTCCTGGTCTTCCCAAACCATCTATGGGTTTTGTTGTCTTAGCGCCTGGATATTTTGCCGCAGGCCAGATTGAATATTGCCCTGTAAGGCGTACGTAACCATTACCTTGGCTGGAAACATCAAATACTGCTGTTGGCTGAGTCTGTGTCTTCGTATCTACAGTAATGGAGTTGAGAACGCCAACCCTTTTAATGTCTCCTACGTAACCATAAATTACCACGCCTAACCGGGCAACAGTTTTAATGCCACTCGCTTTCTCTTCTGCTGAAGGAAGTTCTTCTAAGTACATAATCGCCCGATGTTCCCCTGATTTTGGTTTGGTTCTGGGACGGACATTGAAGCGTATGGTTTGAGAACTACGAGGTGGGATAGTAAATTGCGAGGGCGTAAAAACAATCCATCGTGCCAATGATTCTTCGCCAGATGGAATTTCTTCAAGTCTATTATTTTCACTCATCCGCCATGAGCGAACATAAGCCTTGAGTTCCACAGGCTGAGAGGAAAGGTTGATGACACGAATCGTTTGTGTGCGTGTTTTGCCACCAATTTCCAGTTCCATTCGAGGTGGATTGACACCAATATTAATTGCTGCGATCGCACTTGGTATCCCTAAGGCAAATTTCCCAATTAGAGTTAAGGCTATTTTTGTTGCTTTTGCGAACATTTCTATGAAATTTTCACTCCTTCACACACCTGTTTTAGGTAAAGCGCTATCCCCTACTCACGCCGATTCACCGTCACCGACAACACACCCTCATAGCTCCCTGCTGTACGGGCGGTTGAAAGGTCGAATCGCAAGCGCACACCTCCCTGCACCAAAGCTGTATTAGTAGCTTCATCGCGCGATATTTCAATAATTGGCAATGGCTCCACAGAAACTTGCATTGCCTGATCGCCACGTTGATTGTTACTAAACCCGTCCACCTGACCGTTCACTCCCTTGAGATCATAGGTAGCATAGAGAGAACCGACCTGATCGATGGGAACCCGCATCTGCCATAGACCTGGTAACTCACGAATGACTACCGGATTAAATAGAGGAGGAGCCAGCAAGTCTTGTTCATCTTTTACCTTCTCACTAAAGGAATTAGGTAAAATCCCTCCTAATTCTTGAGGAGGAATGGTCAGTTTTTGGGGAGTCGCTAACTGATATATTTGGGTTGGCTCCGACACATCTAGAGATTGTGCTGTTGCCTGGAAATACGGCAAAGTTAAGAAAGCTGCTACGATACCAAGACAGCGTTGAATATACAATTTGCAGTTTACTTGCCGATCGCTGACCATGTGGCTATGTTTTTGAAAAAAATCAAGAAATAAATGATGGGTAGATGCCCCATCTATAGCTTTTTGTGGTGTTTATCTTGCCCACCTGATGAAAAGAGCAGGCAAGATGCCCGCACTATACATTAATAGTTATGGAGTTGACACATCTACGGTGATTGTGCCAGTGTAGGTTCCCATCACAGTAGCATTGGTTAAGTCTAAATCCAAGTCTGCACCTCCTACCTCAGGTGTATCTAGACCAGGTGCAGCAAAGTTATCAACAGTTGGGGTAATACTATTCACTCCTATAGTTTGACCACCCGCTTCAGTTAAAGTTGTGCTTGTAAGGTTGACATCCACAGTTCCAGTAGAATTAGACCAAACTGCGTATAACTCTGGAATACTTTGTTGTATGGCTGCCAAATTTCCAAAAGGACTGGTTTGATCAAGAGTTACATCAGCATTACCTGTGACAGGATCTATAGTGACTGTGGGATTAGTAGGGTCGTAGTCTTTGCCAACAAAGCCACTGCCTTGTGCTGTTAATGTTGCACCCAATAGGTTCGCGTCGAGAGTCATGTTAACTGTTTGGAAAGTCCGCAGGTACAAAATTTCTGGTACTGTATAGTTAATAGTTACATCTTGGGTTTGAGTTAAAGCTTGAGCGGGTGTAGATAACAGAGAACTGCCCAAAATCGCGGTACCAGCAGTCGCAGCAATAGCGAGAATTTTGTTTTTCATGATTAAAAATTGCTCCTCGTGTTTGTGTCAAATTACGTAAATTGCAAATCTCTCTGATTGCCCTCTTGGGCAGACAAAGGTTATTTAGACGTTCACTATTTCGTAGAAATTTATTAGCAGTGAGCGAATTGCTTGAACAGTAAATCTGCAATTAATTCCATTTCGTTTGATCACTTTTATTTTTATCTCTCCACACCACCTCCTTTACTAAAGCACCCACAATTCTGTTCCGTTGATTCCGTCGTCAGCAATGAAGAACAGCTTGTCACCAACGACAGTCAGCTTGTCAGGGTTGGCATAATCTACAGAGTTTATGTATGTAACCTGTTGCGTCCCCGCTTCCGTGCCGTTACTGCTCCATACTTCACGACTAGTCTGTTCCTGAGAAGCATTGAAAGTGGAGGCGGCAAAGTAGAGAGTGCCACCAAAATTTACGAGGCTTCCAGGGAGACTGCTATCAGAACCAGACCAAATATCTTTAACTAAATATGTACCTGCATCACTGCCATCACTCCTCCACAACTCAAATCCCTTATTTGGATCGTAGGTAGTGAAGTAAAGCGTACTGTCAACAGCAGTTAAATTAATCGGACCAAAACTGAGATTCGGCGCTGCATTCAAATCACTCTTGACACGCGCTGTGTTTGTACCATCACTCTTCCACAGTTCTTGTTTAAAGTCGTTGTTGCTATCGAGTACAAAATATAAGGTGCTGCCTACAGCTGTAAGTAGAGTCGGTCCAAATCCACCTGTCCCTGGAGTAAGGTCTATAACAGAAGTTCCTACTGCTGTACCATCACTCTTCCATAACTCTATACCTGTGCTGACATCGTTGGCAGTAAAGTAGAGAGTGTTACCAACAACCGTAAGATTTGTAGGGACAGAACTTGCTCCACCTATGGCAATGTCTTTGACGAGAGTTGTACCTGCTGCTGTGCCATCACTTGACCATAGTTCAGTACCATTAACTCCATTATTCGCAGCAAAATAAAGCTTGCCACCAAAAGCAAGGAGGCTTGATGGATTAGAACTAGTAGCGCCAGTATAGATATCTTTAACTAGACTAACTGTATTGCCATCGGACACCCAAAGTTCTCTACCATTGCTGCCATTATCAGCAGTGAAAAACAGCTTGTTACCCACAACTGTGAGGTTTTGCGGATTAGCATTGCCAGCCGAAGGATTGATGTCACTCAGCCTTGTAGTTGTGTTTGTGGAGCTATCGTAAACCCATAGTTCTCTACCAGTGCTACCATCATCAGCAGTGAAGAAAAGCTTCGTAGTACCAAAAGCTGTCAGATTAGCTGGATTAAAACCACTGGGATTAAGATTAGTGATGCGGCTTGTACCAGCAACAGAACCGTCACTCTTCCACAGTTGTACACCACTGCTGCCATCATTAGCCGTAAAGTAGAGTGTGCTTTCTAATGCTGTGAGAGAATCTGGATTAGAACTGTTAGCACCAGACCAGATATCCAGCCGCTTACCCTTTTTACTTTCAAAGGAAAGATTTAAGGTGTAGTTAGTTGCACCTGTATTATCATAAACCCGAATGTAGTATGTACCACTAGTTAAGTCTTTAATAATTGACTCTGAAGTGGTGTATGGGTTGTTAGAAAATGCTATTCTAGTGCCAGAATTGTTGTACACTTCAACATTGGCATTGCCCACTAAATCTTGTAAGCTCAAGTTGAGTTTACCGTCAGTAGCAATGTTAAATTTGTAGTAATCATTACTGTCAGTAAGGACACCTTTACTACCTACAAAATCAATGTAAGTGGTAGGGGAGCTACTACTAAGCGTGCCAATGTTTTGGGCTGTAGCTCGTGTATTATCAGAAATACCACTTTCTTGAATTGAATAAGCAGCAAGGCTGAGGTTGTAATTAGTGCCTACAGCACCATTAACTAAACCGACACGGACGTAGTAAATACCGGGATCTAAGGTACGAGCGAGTAACTCCGACGCTGTACCAGTAGAGTTAGCTGTTTGTAGAAGTGTACCGGTTTCAGTATACAGATTCAAACTGGCATTGTCACTTAAACCATCCAAAGTCATGCTTAAGAGACTAGCACTGCTGCCACCAATGCTGATTTTGTAATAATCACTAATGTCAGAACTACTAACCGAGTCTTGAAAGATATTAGGAGTACTACTAAGGGAACCACCAATGTAGGATGTTGTATCTAACGCTCTACTTCTAGTACTCCCTGGGTCTGGAAATCCTGAAAATGTTGCCATGAAAGTCTATCGACTCCTTGCAAAAATTATTTTTATCTTTAGTTTTGATGGCAGCAGTCCCTGATGAGGTGATCAAAACTAAGTCAAACTTGTTATGAGTTTCAAATCTTCAGTTAATTAGTAGAAGCCAAGATTGACTTTTTGCCAAAATTTGTTGCTTAATTGACAATTTTTGTTGATTATACAACCTATTTACTAGTGTTTTATGTATGAATTATTGGTAAACAAGCAACATTACTTTTTTTGGCAGATTGTTTGGATTGATTATTGAGGAATTTAATTCCAAATTACAACAACCAGAATATAGCTTTTATGTCTGAATGCTTACTTCAGTAATTTTGCGTAATTTAATATTAAGCACATTAGAAATAATTAAGTGTAAATACTGTTTTAATGCGAGAAGTTTAGTGAATTTACAGAAAAAATCTTACTACTCGACCACATAAGTCGGGGATCTGGGCAACCTTTGAAAGTCAATTTGGTGAACTACTACTTGGAGAGTAAGGCGTACTAAAACTTAGTACAAAATATGGACAAGATATGAATATCAGATAGATTTGCTATGACTTGCTACATCTATGTTTCAAACAACTCGTCGTCGCCTAGCCTTGTGGTACACAGCTGTAACTGCTTTACTACTGCTGTTATTTGCTACTGGTGTGTATCTGTATGTTCGTAATACTTTGGTGGAGCGGATTGACGATACCTTAAATCATGTAGTGGAAGTAGTGGAGCGATCGCTAGTCATTGAACCAGTTAACTCTAACACCAGTCAATACCGTATTAATGTTGAGGCTAGTTTTCGCGATAACACCGATACAGTAGAAACTGTAGAAGATGACCACATAGACTTAGAATGGTTTAGTCCCACTGGACAACTACTCTGGTCTACTCTCTCAGAACCTCTAGATATTCCCATTCATGTCAACCGCACAGGTGAGACGGTGCATGTGACGAGACAGAGAGATGGGGAAATGGGGGGATGGGGAGATAGAGAGAATTGTTCACTGCTTCTGCGTCAGGTAACTCAACGAGTGGAAGTAGGCAAACAAGTACTGGGATATCTGCGTGTAAGTCATCCTTGGTTTGAAGTCACAAAACCCAGCCGACAGTTAATACTTGATTTGGCAATAGGCATCTGGATGATGGTACTTTCTGTGGCTGCAAGCGGCTGGTTTCTTTCTGGTAAAGCTATGGAACCAGTATACGAGTCATATCAACGCCTGAAACAGTTTACTGCTGACGCTTCTCATGAACTGAGAAGTCCGATCGCTTTAATTCAAACTAATGTGCAAGTTGCTCTTGCAGATTTAGAAACTGCTGAGGTGAAAGATGCGACTCTTTCCCACTATCGACAACAGTTACAAGTGGTAGAACGACTCACCCAACGCTTAGGTAAATTAGTTAATGATTTACTTTTCCTAGCGCGCCAAGATAGTGGTATTAGCCAAGAAAACTTTTCTGCTTGTCCTGTCGATGCTTTGCTGATGGAAGTAGTAGAAGAACAACAACTGTTAGCTGCTGAAAAAAATATTACCCTCACCTTCAACTTAATTGATCCTCCAGCCACAGAAACTAACCCCGAAATATTAGAAAATTGGTTCACACTCTCAGGTAACTGGAATCAATTAGTACGATTGTTCACAAACTTAATCAGTAACGCTTTGCGCTACACTCCACCTTCTGGACAGGTAAATGTAGAATTAGCACGAGTCGAAGCAACAAACCGTACTTCAGGACTACGTTCTAGTCATCCCCAATTACAAATTAAAGTCAGTGATACTGGTATAGGCATTCCTACAGAAGCATTACCCCGGTTATTTGACCGCTTTTACCGAGTAGATCCAGCGCGTACCCATCCTAATGGTAGTACCAAGACAGAAAATTCCACTGGCTCAGGCTTAGGGTTAGCGATCGCTTTAGCGATTGTAGAAAACCATCAAGGTCAAATTCAACTTGAAAGTACTGTTGGTAAAGGTACTAATGTTACTGTCACTTTACCCGTAACTCTGGAAAAATAAAAATCATGATTAAACCACCAAGACACAGAGACACAAAGTGATCTTTTCTTTGTGTCTTAGTGTCTTTGTGGTTAATAACCTGCCGAGATTACTTAAGCCGCAACGGCTTCCTCATAGGGAACAAAAGTTTTCTTGCTAGCGCCACAAATTGGACAATGCCAATCTTCTGGGATGGCTGCAAAGGGTGTACCTGGTGCAATACCAGAATCAGGATCACCTTCTGTTGGATCGTAGATCATTGAACATTGGCGGCAAATCCATTTTTGGGTAGCAGGATCACTACTTGCTGCTTTGGGAGAGGCTTTTACTCCTTCTAAGGCTTGTAGTGCTTCTGTATATTGCTGAGCGTGATGGTTTTCAATATGTGTTAGTAAGCCAAAATTATGAGCGGCTTTGCGGAATATGCCAGCGTGTTCGCGAGACTCGGCTTGTTGTGCTTCAAACTCGACGACGGCTTTCCCATCTCGATCTGCACGTGCTTGTTCAGCAAAGCCTGGGTACATAATTGTGTACTCGTAAGTTTCTCCTTCTATGGCTAATTCTAAACAACGAGCTGCGATCGCTTTTTTTTGCTCCTCTGTTAAGGATGCCACATCACCCACTACCAACTCTGGATGCATTAACCGAAAGTGAGCAAATGCGTGTTCAGTCTCCTGATTAGCCGTTTCCCGAAACAGCTTTGACAGTTCACTCATTCCTAATTGGCGAGTCACCTCTGCAAAGAAAAGATACTTGCGATTCGCCATAGATTCCCCTGCAAACGCTTCACTCAGATTGTTAGCAGTGTTGGAGTTCGATAAATCCATAGTGTTCCCTCTTGTGAATCCACTGAACAAGAAAATTTGAAATTCGGAATAACCATTGTGAGGTAGCAATTCCGAGTTCTAAATTTTAAGCGTACTCGTAACGAGTATGACTATTATATAACATGTACTCATTATGAGTACGATAAACCATAGATTAATTTAAGGAACTACCTTTAGTGTCCAGTTGTGATCGCCCAATCGCCCAATCAAAGAAAAAACACTGATTAATTCACAGCAAATTCTCTTTAAAAAGACTCTGCGTTCCTTTGCGCTCACTTTGCGTTCCTTTGCGTTGAAAGTCGCTATAATTTTACGCAAAGCAGTACTT
>NZ_AJLK01000022.1 GCF_000317205.1 Fischerella muscicola PCC 7414
CTATTAGTTATACCCCCAAAAAAGGATAGTCAGTGTAACCCTTATCTAAATTCTGATCGCCTAGACCGTAAAAAGTTTTCGGATCTGGTGGATTTATTTCAGCATCTGCTTGAAAGCGCTGGGGTAAATCTGGATTTGCTATGAATAGCTTCCCATAGATTAGTTAATAAATCCACGGTTTGCATACTTTACCTTCAAAAACAAAAATCAAGCGAGTTATGAGCTAAACTTTGAGCCGCCTGTCCAATTAATTCCACACCAAGCAGCTACTCGTTATATACAGAACAACAGCAACAGTTGTCTTTCCTCTTCTTGCCAAAAATATTCCAATCTTGCAAATATCTGTTGCTACAAAAGCAGAAAGTTGTATACTAAATTTTAGTTAGTTGGCTAAATAATTATGTCCTCTAAACCGATGCAAGAAACCATTGGCTATCAGATGGTTTTGGTTTCTAGAGCACATCGTCATCTCGTGAGTACAGCTCTTGCTGAACTGGGACTTTACCTTGGGCAAGAAATTTTGCTGATGTATCTGTGGGAGGAAGACGGGCTAACTCAATCTGAGTTAGTAGAACGTATGGAAGTAGAACCGCCGACCTTAACAAAAATGCTCAACCGCATGGAAAGATGCGGGTTACTCAAGCGTTGCCAGTGTCCCGAGGATGCTCGTTCCTATCAAGTTTATTTAACCGAGGCAGGACAAGCATTGCAACAACCAGTCACTCAACTGTGGCACGAAGTTGAAAAGCAGATCGTGGCTAATTTGACTCTTGAGGAACGACTCTTGTTTCGACGATTGCTGATGCAAGTCCGTAATAATTTAACTTGAGTTTTTAGGTGTTTGTTTGAAAATTTATTTAGCCGGCTAAGTTAGTTAAAAGCTGCACATATGAAAACACATAGCCATGTGAATTTACTTTTTTTATGCCCTCTTTTTCACCAGCGATAAGCAGTAAATAAGTAAATAGTATGAATTTGCAATCACCGGAGAGTTTGCCGCCAGAACTACGGCATGTGATTATACATCGTGAGCTTGAACCAAAAGAAAGCCTTTTTCAACAGGGGGATGAGGCAAAAGCTTTTTATGTTGTGGAAACAGGACGACTGAAACTAGTGCGATATACCAGTGATGGTAAAGAAGTGACATTTCCAATTGCTAGAAGGGGAGAAATGATCGCTGAGATTGCGTTGTTTTCAGATACTTATCCTTATGCTGTCATAGCAGAGGTAGCTTCGCGAGTAATCATTTACCCGAAGCAGCCTATTTTAACCGCGCTGCGTCACAATTCTGAGCTAGCCGAGGATTTTATGGCAATGTTAGTACAGAAAATTCATGATTTGAAGATTCGCTTAGAGTTGCGTGATATCCGTGCGGCTCATGAACGAGTGTTGCGATACTTGCAATATATGGCACAATTAGGCGAACAGACAACCATTACTTTTGATCGCCCACTCAAAGATATTGCTGTCGATTTAGGTTTGACACCTGAAACTCTTTCTCGTGCTTTGACTCGCTTAGAAAGAGAAGGCATAATTACACGTACAAGGCTACAAATTAAACTACAAAATTTATCTGCCGCTTGATTGCAATCAAGGAAATAGCAAGACAATTGTCATAGTCTTAGTATAAGTTTACGTAGAGTTAGCAAAAATTCCAATTTTATT
>NZ_AJLK01000023.1 GCF_000317205.1 Fischerella muscicola PCC 7414
ATTTTATTTCTGAAATAAATGGTAGATGTGACCAATCTAAGCTCTAGCCTCAAGTCTTTAGGCTCTGCTTGTGTAAGGAATCTCCTGCATACAATCCTCTTAGAGGCCGCAATATGCTTAATTACTGCGAAGAATTAACTCAGCAAAAGCCTTTAATTGTTGATTTTCAACAAGAGGGTGCTTCTCGCCAAGTCTTTAGTGATCCACCACTTCTGACCAGTTACAATTCTGGGTGGAGCAATATTTACTTCGAGTATCATTATCAGCCTAGTTATGACACTCCAGAGCATCGCTTGACGATGCACGCTATTAGTACTACCCTCTGTTCTACTTCTTCGGAACGATGGTTAGATGGATACAGACAAACTGAGTACCAAACCGTAGGCACAATAGCTATTATTCCTGCTGGTACACTCCATCGTTGTCTGTGGGAAGAAAATGTTCAGTTTATGTTTGTGGCAATTGAACCTACACTTCTATTTAGTTTGGGCGCAGAAGTAGATGCACCTGAAGACATAGAATTAATTCCGCAGTTTGCAACTAAACGAGATCCGCTCATCCAAGGTATTTTGTTATCTTTTCAAGAAGAACTACACTCGAATATTCAAGCAAATAATTTGTATGTTGAGCAGTTAACAACAACATTAGTTATTCATTTGTTAAAGAAATACTGTGTTAGGCAACCTGTAATTATAGCTAATGGTGATGGATTGTCTAAGCACAAGCTGCGAAAAACATTAGAGTATATTCATGCCCATCTCAATCAAGATATTAAATTGGCTGATTTAGCTGGATCTGTAGGAATGAGCCAATATTATTTTGTTCGTCTATTTAAGCAATCAATGGGTATTACTCCTTATCAATATGTAATTCAACAACGAGTGGAAAAGTCAAAGCAGTTGTTAAAGCAAGGGAGAGTGACAATCACTGACATAGCTTTGCAGTGTGGTTTTGCTAACCAAAGTCACTTTACCAAGCATTTTCGCCAAATTACAGGGGTGACACCCAAGGCTTATCAACAGCTTTAGGTAGTCATTTGTCAATTGTTAGTGGTTAGTGGTTGATGGTTGTACCAGACGTGCCATGGCACGTCTGTACATTGGTTAGTGGTTAGTGGTTGTTGTTAGTTATTTCCAATGCCCACTACCCACACTCCCCACACCTCCCCATCCCCCTTGTCTTCCTTCTCCCCAGTCCCCAATCCCCTATCTACTTACAATCCCCGACCACTGAACCTTCTTCTGTTTTTCCCGACGGTAGGAAAAGAAATGCTCTGGGGTTTGATAGGTACAATAAGGAGCGATCGCAATCTGTTCGGGACTAACACCTAATTTTTCCATCTGTAAAAAATTTATCCGTCTGACATCCAAACGGAATTTACCAGGGTTAGGGTCTGGAAATAAGGGTGAATTGGGTAGTTCGTGTAACGCCTCAACTATTGCGTTCTCGTCATCATGTGGTATAATAGTCATCCCGACTTGTGCTGCAACTTGGGTGGATACTTGGTAGACTTCCCCAGCGATCGCTGGCCCCATGGCAATCCGCAAATCTTCGATTTTGCTGCCTTGGGCTTGGAGGCGGGCGATAGCTTGCGGTACGATCTTCGCTGCCGTACCACGCCATCCGGCGTGTATTGCTGCCACCTGAAGAGTCTTTTCATCGGCAATCAGTACAGGTGTACAATCAGCAGAAGCGACCCAGAGGGCTTGTAGTGGCTGTTCGCTGACTAAACCATCTGCTGATGCGAGGACACAATTATCTTCTTGATCTACCCCATCGTCAGTTGAGAGTAACTGAGTCGCTATTTCTGAGGGTGTGAGAACAGTGTTGCCATGCACCTGTTTTAAGCGATATCCTGAAGCATCTGGATGCAGTACCATCGTTAATTCTTCTGGAGAACGAGGCCAAAAATGTTGGGTAAAAAAGCCATGTGGCCAAGCTTCGAGAAGACTACAAGTTAGGTAAGACATTTCTTCCCAAGTCTGCCAATGCCAAGTGTGCATCTTCAACCAAGCCTAAAAACAACATAAAAATCAGCCAATTCATGCTAACTTGAACAAGCAAATTTGGGGAAACTCTGTCAGCAACCTCGGTCTAAAGACACGGGGCTTCAGGCACAAGCTTTGTAGCCCTAGCTGACCAGACTATTCGTTAGAGGCAAGAGTTAAAGACCTACTTCAGGATGCTTGCTAGTCCTGAACCCTAGAACCGAATGATTAAAAAGATTTATGGGTTAAGTCAGTGTCATTTGGATAGTACCGACCTCTAACTTTGTCGAAGCAAACATTACTTTATTGAGCAGCAATGCGAGGCGAATCAAAGAACAAGGCAGGCTTAAATAGCTCCTGCGACAAATCAAATCAGCGTATCAACAATACAACAAAGCCTGCCTTGTTCTCAAGCCAATATGCGAGGCAAAACTTTGTATTCGTTTTAGATACAAATAAGCAACCTGTCAACCCGATTCCTCCTAAACGGGCCAGAGAGTTGTTGACCAAGCAGAAAGCTGCTGTGTATAGAATGTATCCTTTTACTTTGATACTCAAACACGCGGTTCCAAATCCAACGCCGAAACCATTGACCATTAAGCTTGACCCTGGTAGTAAGTTTACTGGGATTGCGGTCTTAAGTGGAGACGATGTTATCTGGGTTGCTGAATTGGAGCATCGGGGATGGCAGATTAAAAACGCTCTGGAATCAAGATGTTCTTTACGTCGTAGCCGTCGTCATCGCAAAACTCGGTATCGTCAACCACGTTTTGATAACCGTAAACGCTTTGAGGGATGGTTGCCTCCATCATTGATGCATCGTGTTCTGACTATCGAGACTTGGGTCAAACGGCTTTGTCGCTATGCTCCAATTACACAAATCGTCATGGAGTTGGTCAAGTTTGATACTCAAGCTTTGCAAAATCCAGAAATTGATGGAGTTGAATATCAACAGGGCGAACTGTTTGGTTACGAGGTGCGGGAATATCTTCTAGAGAAATGGGGACGCAAGTGTGCTTATTGCGACAAAGAAGGCGTACCACTTCAGATTGAGCATATGCACCCTAGAGCAAAGGGAGGTAGTAACCGGGTCAGTAATTTAACTTTGTCGTGTGAGCGATGCAACACCAAGAAAGGAACTAAATCAATAGATGAGTTCCTCAAAAAAGATGCATCTAGGTTGGAAAAAATAAAACAACAAGCCAAAAAGCCATTGAAAGATGCAGCCGCAGTCAATGCAACCCGTTGGGCATTGTTCCGCACTTTGAAAGATATTTTGCCCACAACGACGGGAACGGGCGGACGAACTAAATATAACCGAGTCAGGTTTGAATTGCCCAAACAGCATTGGATTGATGCGGCTTGTGTTGGTCAAGTTGAGAGATTAAATCTGTTAACCCAACAACCATTGCGGATTAAATGTACCGGATGGGGAACTCGCCAAATGTGTGGCACTAATAAATATGGTTTTCCAATTCGGCACAGAGAACGCAAACAAGTTCATTTCGGTTTTAGGACAGGCGATATCGCTAAAGTCGTTGTCACCGAGGGCTCGAAGATTGGTCAATATGTTGGTCGCGTTTTGTGTCGCGCTAGAGGCAGTTTTGATATTGTCACCAAATCAGGCAGAGTCGGTGACATTCATTACAGGTTTTGTAAAACAATTCACAAAAAGGACGGTTATTCATATGCCTTTTAAGATATTTGGACGGCAGATAAATCTGCTTGAGTCGCATTTCCTCCACGACCTAAAGGCGCGTGGCTCCCATGCTCCCACGGAGGTCTAGGTGGGATTGGATCAGCAACGGTTGGAAGTAGCCTTAAAAGGCGAACGTCAGTATATTTATTTACCTTTTCACCTGCATATATTTGAATCTGTTGCTTCAACTAATCAGACCCTATGGGAACTGCTAGAGCACGGATCAAAACACGGGACTGTAGTAATTGCAACTCAGCAAACAGCAGGACGGGGACAATGGGGGCGAAATTGGATTTCTCCCATGGGAGGATTATATCTTTCAGTTTTAATTACTCCTAACATTGCGGCTAGTCACAGCTACCAGCTAACTTTGGCAACCGCTTGGGGAATTGCCAATCAATTGCGAAAAAGTGGTGTTGATGTTGGCATTAAGTGGCCCAATGACTTAGTGATCAATAGGCGTAAATTGGGCGGTATTTTGACTGAAACAAAAGTCCATCAAGGCAGAATTACCCAAGCAGTAATTGGAGTTGGTATTAACTGGATGAACCCAGTTCCGGAAACTGGGATAAATTTGGAAATGTGGCAAGCTGCAAAAGAACCTAAACTAATTCCCTGTTTAGAAGTACTGGCAGCGAAAATCTTACTAGGAATAGAATCCGGTATACAGAGTCTTTTGCAAGAAGGAGTAAATATATTATTGACTCGCTATCAACAGTTGCTTGCAAATGTAGGCGATCGCGTCTACGTCAACAACCTTGCAGGCACTATAGTTGGTGTCACACCTACTGGGGAACTGCATGTAATCATGGATATATCTGAATCTTCACAAGCAACAAAATCAGAAATTTACCTCCAGCCCGGTATAATCAGTTTGGGCTATTGTACATCACCGAGTCAGTGAACGGTAAACAGTTATCAAGTTAAAAAATGATAAGCAAACCCATAATTTCATTTCGATTAACTGATAACTAAAAACTGATTACTGGTTAAACAATTTGTTTAGGCAAACTACGTACTTACACCCAATACCAAAACAAATGACGCAGCGCAATAACTCTGCCCCCAAACGCTTGCACTACTTATGGCGGCGATCGCTGCCAGCACAGAGTCTCTGTTTGCTTGGTAGCTTCAGCCTTCTCAGCAGTGGCATGGTGCTTGCCCAAACCGAATCGGCTATAGATAATATTGTTCCCACAACTGAAAATTCTCCAACTGTCAAAAAAAATACTGTTGAGCGTAGTCAAATTGTCATCCCAGAAAAACCTGACTCCCAACCAGAATTTTCCCAGCGCCGGAGTAGACTCAGACAAAGATTGCGACAGGAACAGGCTTCCCAAACCCCAGCAACAGTCAGAGTCAGGAAGTCTAAACCAGAGGTGTCAAATTCTCAATCGCCACAGAGAGTGAGAATTTCTCAACCGAATAATGCCCCTGTTGTCATCACAGAGGAAAAACCACAAGTAGAATTTACCGCCCCGACTCAACCTCGTCCGACACAACAGAAACTTCCTGAAGTTGCCCAACCTGTTAATAATTCTCCTCATTCTACTAGTGCCACACCAGGAAAACCCAAAGACTACAATAACGCTTATATTGACCCCACAGATTATAATCCCACAGCTAAATATGAAGCTCCTAGTAGCGTCATAGCTACAGAGCGTTCCAGTGGTTGTCAAGCTGTATTGCGGCAAGGAATTGCTAGCAATAGTTGTGGTAGTAATCAGTCTGGGGTGAATGCCAATACTGAAACGCCTAGTTGGCTAAAGAAAAGTCAAAATGTCCAGATAGCCGCGATTCCAGTCACAAAACGGCTGGCCACCAAAAAGGAAAGCAATCCTAGTTGGCGTCCACCTGGAATTGTTTCTAAGGTAATCTCTAGTACTGGTTTGCGTTCTAACCGAGTTGCTAATCTGGGTACTACCAAGAATAATTATCACCCCAACCGCTTCATTCCTACTCCTAACAACTTTTCTCCCACAACTAAAGTTAGTGATGTGGCGATCGCACCCAGTGCTGGAACTTTAACAGCACCGATGACAGCTGACAATCTCGCGCCCCGTCCTAGCGTGGTAGCTTACGACATTCCCTTGGCAACAACATTACCACAAATCGCCTATAGAGCTATTTATGGTAATAGAGTCGCGATTGGTGGTACAGGATTGATGTACCCCCTGGCGATTCCCTCGCCGATTACCTCATTGTTTGGTTGGCGTATTCATCCAATTACAGGCGATCGCCGTTTCCATGCTGGTATGGACATCGGGGCGGCGACAGGAACACCAATTTTGGCAGCATATTCTGGTCAAGTAGAAGTTGCTGACTGGGTTGGTGGTTATGGTCAAGCTGTGATCCTCAACCACAACAACGCCCTACAAACCCTATATGGGCATATGTCCCAAATCCTTGTTCAACCTGGCCAACGGGTAGAAAGGGGTACTGTGATCGGTTTAGTAGGCAGTACAGGTAACTCTACAGGCCCTCACCTGCACTTTGAAGTCCGCCAACTTACACCTCAAGGATGGGTTGCTGTCGATCCAGGCGCACATTTACAATCTGCCCTTGGTCAATTACAACAAAGCACACAGACAGCCCAGGTAAATCAGGAAGTAGGGACTAGGAATTAGGGACAAGGAGGACAGGGAGGACAAGGGAAGGGGGACGACTTGGAGGACAAGGAGGACAAGGAGGACAGGGAGGTATTTATCTGTTATCTTCCTCAATCACCAATTCTCACACTCCTCACACTCCCCACCTCCCCACAGCCCCTAATCCCCAGAGGGGACCCCGAGTTCCCCACCTCCCCACCTTCCCCAATCACAAATACCCGTGTTCAGCAAGGAATGCGGGTGTAATTTCCTCGCGATTGGCATTTGGGGGAAATTTGAGAAATTTTTCTACGTATTTCCCGAGAATATCACCTTCGAGATTAACCCAACTGCCATTCACTAGATAGCGGAGGTTAGTCTCGGCGTAAGTGAGGGGAATCACGGCTACTGTAAACTGGGAAATTTCTGGATTATAATCAGCTACTGTAAGGCTAATACCGTTCACAGCTATACTGCCTTTGGGAACAATATAGCGCGCGATCGCATCAGGAGCTGTAAAAGTCATTTCCCAAGCGGTTGCTGTCTGTTGTGCCGAAACCATGCAACCGATACCATCCACATGTCCCATCACAAAATGACCGCCGACTTTGCCACCTACCCGTAAGGAAGTTTCTAAATTTACATATCTTGGTTCCGTGTGTTCTTTCCCTAGAGTTGTACGGCGCAGAGTTTCTGGTGACGCTGTTGCGATAAAACCGTCTTTTAAAATTTCTTCTACGGTAAGGCAAATGCCATCTACTGCTACACTGTCACCATAACCTAAGTCTCCCATAATGACTTCACATGGGTGGCTAACACAACTAATTTGCCAAGAATCTCCCTCTAAGGGTCTTATGGTTCCTAATGCTTGGATTATTCCTGTAAACACGACTATTTTCTCAATTCAACTCAATTTAACGCTTTATTTTGACTAAAAGTAATTGGTAATTCTCACAATAATTTAAAACCTCAAAGTATAATTTTCAACCATTGTTTGTATCAAGATTTCAATACATTTACAGTAAAGATAAGGCATATTTAGATAATTACATTATGGCGAGAAAAAACTAATTCGACTTACTCTGGTATTCACAACCATTTGGGAGTTTAATAGAAGCAATTATATAGAATAAAGACCTATGTTTTTGATAGTCCCAATCTTGCCCAATCGAGGGTATGATTTGTTACAGATTCCTCTAACGCTCAAAGGATTGTAGAGGCTTGGCCAATGATTGAAATGAAAGTAGCTGGCATCGCATTAGATGCCATAACCCGCAGCCCGATTGTACTTTTAAAAGATGCTACAGATCGGCGTGCTTTACCTATTTATATCGGTCAGGAACAGGCTAGGGCGATCATGGGCGCACTAGAGAATCAAAAGCCTCCTAGACCTTTAACCCACGACCTAATAGTAAATATTCTAGAAGTGTGGAATATGACTCTAGAGCGCGTTATTATTCATTCCTTACAAAAGGATACATTTTATGCAGCTTTAATTATTAAACAAGGCGAAGTCAAAAAAGAAATTGACGCACGTCCTAGCGATGCGATCGCCATTGCTCTCCGTACAAATACGCCTATTTGGGTCATGGAAGAAGTCATAGCTGATGCATCTATACCCGTAGATCGGGATGCCGATGAAGCTGAACAGCAGGCCTTCCGTGAATTTATCTCCAATCTTCGTCCTGAAGATTTAATTAAGCGTTTTGGCAATGGTGAATCATAGAAATTAAGTAAGTTGGTTGTTGATTGTTGCTTGTTGGTCGTTGGTAAGATCACCAAACAACAAACATCAAACACCAAACAACAAACACTAAGATGCAATACCGACGCTTTGGAAAAACCGAACTGCGCCTTTCGGTATTTTCCTTGGGAACAATGCGCTATTTAGCTTCACCAGACAATGTATGGCAAACAATTCAAACAGCGATAGCGCTGGGAATTAATCATATAGAAACTGCAAGAGGTTACGGCAAAAGTGAGGAGTATCTTGGTCAGGCGATCGCCTTGGGGTTGCCGATACCCCGTTCGCAGCTTTACATTACAACTAAAATCCCTCCCACAGTAGATGCAGATACAATGCGTCGGTGCATCGATGAATCTCTAGAAAGATTGCATCTAGACTATCTAGATTGCTTGGGGATTCACGGTTTAAACACTTGGGAACATTTTGATTGGGTCAAGGCTAAAGGTGGCTGTATGCAAGCTGTTCAAGAAGCTGTCGCCGATGGCCGGGTTCGACACGTTGGATTTTCTACCCACGGTTCCTTAGATGTGATTTTGGCGGCAATCAATACAGATTTTTTTGAATTTGTCAATCTGCACTACTACTATTTTTTCCAGCGTCATGGCCCAGCTATTGAATTGGCTGCAACCAAGGACATGGGCATATTTATTATTTCTCCTGCCGATAAGGGTGGACGTTTGTACACTCCACCCCCAACCTTAGTTAATTTGTGTCATCCCTTTTCACCTTTAGAGTTGAACTATCGATTTCTACTAAGTGACCCCCGGATTACTACCTTGAGTGTGGGGCCAGCAACACCTGAAGAATTAACTCATGTATCTGGGGTTGCTGACTGTGATGGACAATTAACCTCAGAGGAAATTACCGTTTTTGAAAGTTTAGAAAAGTACAAAAGTTTGGTTTTGGGTACTGAGCAATGTAGTCAGTGTTATGAATGCTTACCCTGCCCAGAAAATATCAATATTCCGGAAGTGCTGCGGCTAAGAAATCTGGCGGTAGCCTATGACATGACCGATTATGGGCAATATCGTTATGGAATGTTTGAAAACGCCGGTCACTGGTTTCCTGGGATGAAAGCAAATCGCTGTACAGAATGCGGTGAGTGCTTGTCCAAGTGTCCGCAAAATTTAGATATCCCTACTTTATTGAAAGATACCCATCAAAGGTTAAAAGGGAAAAGTGGTAGGCGATTATGGGAATAGTTGTTAGTTGGTTGTTGGTTGTTGGTTGTTGGTTGTTGGTTGTTGGTTGTTGGTTGTTGGTTGTTGGTTGTTGTAGTTTATACTCCCCATCACCCCATCACCCCATCACCCCATCACCCCATCACCCCATCACCCCATCACCCCATCTCCCTAGCCACCAAACGGAGTTAAGCGCCTAATTGCCCGACCTGCGACATCACCGTAACGCAGTTGTCCACAGAGGATTTTACCCATAATTTGAGGTGCAGAGGGGCGCTTGACGCCAACTTTGTAGCCAACACCGGGAAAACGATAGAATAGCCCAGCTAATTTTTGCGCCCAAGCCATATCACCGCCCCATTCAGCATTAATGATATCGGAGTATTGTTCCAAGGCATTGATGTCACCAGAGAGGGCTTTGTTGATGGCTTCTGATGCTTTTAAACCACTGAATATTGAGGGACGAATACCTTCGGCGGTAAAAGGATCAACCACACAAGCTGCTTCCCCTGCCAAAACAGCATTTTCAGTATGCAGTTTTTGTTCACCATTCCACAGGCAAATAGCATGACCATATTGCTGGCAGGTTTTTATATCCAAACCAAAGGAGTTGCCATACTCATCCAAAATTTTCTTGAAGTCCTGCGGTTCGCCACCGATAAATGTACCAACACCAATAGAGTAACCGTCTGCTTTGGGGAAATTCCAGAGATAGCCGTTTTTCACCATGCCAAATTCAAAATGGGCGATATTACCGTTTTCTACTTTGGCTGGTGCTTCTGCTTCTAAAGCTGCTGCTAGGCGGCGTTTACGTTCTTTAAAACCTAGCCATTTTGCCATCTGTCCCTTTGCACCGTCAGCAGCAATTAAATATCTACCCATCACTGGGCCATTGGCTGTATTGACTTGCCAATGGTCACTTTTAAACTCAATGCCAGTAACTTCTGTATTGTCTTTGAGTTCCGCCCCCTGTTTTTGGGCTTGCTGCACTAGAAAGTGGTCGAAAACATCACGTCGTACCATCCATACTGGTTCGGGAGTTTCTAGTTTCGCTTCTACTGGATCGCCTGTTTTCCAAGTACAGCGGATGGTGTCTGCTTTGATGGAAATTGCTGGACTAAAATCAAAGTCAAACCACTCAGCGATCGCAGGTGATACGCCCCCACCACAGGGTTTATATCTTGGCAGAGATTGTTTTTCCAGGATTAACACAGACCGACCCTGTTTAGCTAAGTGATATGCAGCTGTTCCACCAGCTGGCCCAGCGCCAACGATAATGCAGTCGTACATAGTGTCTATAATTTTGGCGTTTGAATTAGTTGATTGTTGAAGACGGTGTAACCAAAATTAACCAAATTTTGGATTTATTGGCAAAAATTTAGAGCTTCTTTGGGCTTTTTACACCTGAAAATTTATGTTTTCCTAGCTATACTCATTGATAAATATTCATACTTTTAATTCAATAATTGAGTTATTGTTCAAAATTAAATCTTCCTTTATTTTTATATAAAGATTTTATGGCATTTTCTAGGACTACTTTATGATTACATTTCCCTGTTTTCTGGGATTAACAATATTTTATGCTTATAGATGTAGTAGCTTGACTCAAGTTTCCATCAATTTGAGAAAGAGTAACTTTATGCAACAGCTATGTTCACTATGATAGATATAATGGTCAGGATTTAACATTAGATAAAGCTAATAATATTAGCTTCATGACTATTGATTTTGAATCATGAGAAACAAACCAAAATTAGGTTTCCTTTACAAAGTTACAATTCATTAGTTTTAATGATTACGAATTTTCTGCCAAATATTTAAGATAAATTATAAAGTTTTAGTGAAACTTTTTGATAAAAATATACTTTGTTACTAATAAATATGACCTTCTGCCTTCTGCCCTCTGCCCTCTGCCTTTTTTATAAGTAAGGTAAAAAGGAAAAAGTAAAAATTTACTGTCCTGAATTCTTACCTTTTCCCTTTTACCTTGTACTTTGATTAGACAGTTGTGATGTCTTTTTCTTTTTCTGCCAATAGTTCATTGATTCTGGCAGTGTATTTATCCGTCAGTTTTTGTAATTTGTCTTGCTGATCGCGTGCTTCGTCTTCGGATATCTCAGAGTTTTTTTCCATTTTGCGAATGGTCTCTAGAGCATCTCGGCGGATATTACGAATGCCAACACGCCCTTCTTCGGCATACTTGGCAGCAATTTTTACCAATTCTTTACGGCGATCGCTTGTCAGTGGGGGAATGTTTAGTCGAATGACAGAACCGTCGTTACTGGGGGTTAAACCCACATCTGACATAGAAATAGCCTTTTCGATCAAATTTAAGGAACTGCGATCGTAAGGCTGAATCAAGATCGTCGTAGCATCCGGTGTGCTGATGTTAGCAAGTGACTTCAAAGGTGTAGGTGTACCGTAATACTCCACTGTCACTTTGTCTAACAAACTGGCATTTGCGCGACCAGTGCGAATTGTGTTAAAAGCTCGTTGAGTTGCCTCAACAGTTTTTTGCATCGTACTCTCAGCTTCAGCTAATTTCACAAGAACCTCCCACAAGGGTGCCGATAGATTCTCCCATGATTGCGCGGTGGATGTTACCCCGTACGCCTAAGTCAAAAACAAGAATTGGGATATTATTTTCTTTACATAAGGCTATCGCGGTACTGTCCATTACCCGCAAATCTTTTGCCAAAACATGTCCAAATGTAAGACTTTTGTAACGTTTGGCATCAGGATAAATATGCGGATCGGCGTCGTACACTCCGTCTACCTTAGTGGCTTTAAAGATGACTTCGGCTTCAATTTCGGCAGCTCTTAGAGCTGCGGTAGTATCAGTTGTAAAAAAAGGATTGCCAGAACCTGCACCAAAAATGACCACCCGCCCTTTTTCTAGATGACGGATGGCCCGACGACGGATATATGGTTCAGCAAGTTCCTGCATAGCGATCGCGGTTTGTACCCGCGTCTGTACCCCTATTCGTTCCAGCGAGTCTTGCAGCGTCATGGCATTCATTACCGTGGCAATCATACCTATGTAGTCAGCGGTTGCCCTGTCCATCCCCGCCGATGCCGCTTTGACACCACGAAATATATTACCCCCGCCAACGACGATGGCGATTTGAACACCAGTGGCTACTACCTCTGCTACCTCTTGGGCTATCTCTTTGACCACTTCTGGGTCAATTCCATAGCCCATGTTGCCCATTAAGGCTTCACCGCTTAGTTTAAGTAAAACCCGTCGGTAATTTGTTCCCATGAAGTTACGCTTTATCAAAAAATATGCTAATTACCTCCAATTTAAGATAACAGTAGTGTGACTATCTGTCTCTAGTACTTCACCATCCTAAAATTAATGCGTGTTAGTCAGCTAAAGGTTAAAGAGAAAAAATTCATCCTTCAATTACGCCACAGCAAATAAGTACCTGTGGGTTCAGTTTCTTTGGGATAAATTTCTTGACCTTTCATGAGTGACGCGATCGCCTTGGTTAGATAGTTTCCCTTCGCTGCTGACGGGTTGTAGGGATGATCATCAATCATTCCTTTGTAGCGAACTATACCTTCTGTGTCTATTAAGAAAGCCATCGGTGTTTTGTTAATACCAAAGCTACGAGTCACATCTTGGGTGGAGTCCCATAAATAAGGAAAGTTCAACTCGTTGAATTTCGCGAACGCTTTCATATTTTCAAAACCTTCTGTTGGTAGTTGAGTGGCATCATTACCATTCAAACCAATGAGTGTGAAACCTTGTTTGCAAAACTCTAGTTGAATTTTTTTAAGCCTATCTATATACAATTTTACATAGGGACAATAGTTAGACATCGAAATGACGCCAACTCCATGAAATTTCTTTAAATAACGGCTCAGGTGATGTACTTGCTCATCAATTCCTGGTAGTTCAAAATCTGGTGCGTAACTTCCTACGGGAGTATTGATTGTTTCAACTTTATTCATATTTTCTGACTCGCAGGAACTAAGAACACAAGGATAGCCATGCTGGAAGCAGAAGTCAGAAGGCAGAGGGATAAATATCCTTTCAAGAAACACAGGGGATGTGGGGTATACGAGTGTAAGGGTGTAGGATAAAAGTTGTGTTTCTTTCATCTGTTACTAGTGGCAATCGCCGCTGCCCAAAACTAAATTTTAAAATTTTGCAACTAGATATTTAGTTCTGCAATCCTAAATTTTTAAAAATAAAATATAGCCAGATTTAGCTTGATTTTTCTACTTTCAATCACCTTTGTGAGGAATGCTTTCTATCTAGACTATTTTATAAACCAATTTTACTGACGTGAATTGTGAAACTACTGAAATTACAGTTCATTAACTTGTACAATGTCTGGAAAATAGGGAACAGAGATCGGGGATCAGGGTTTGAGCATAATTAATAACCACTAACCATTACTCATTTCCCTGTTCCCTATTTTCAAGACAGCCATTCATGAACGTTGGTACACTAACCTTGCTATGAAAATCTCTTCCCGCTTCTCAGTCCCTGATCCCCGATCCCTATTTTCAAGACAAATGTACAAAGTTCTAAAGTGTAAGGGATATCATGGTTAAAAGTATTATAAATTACGTTATTGCGGGAAATTTACTTAGGGTAAAAATATTAACCAGAGGAAAATTAAGTTGTAAAATTAAGTAAATTTTTGTAAAAGTAAATATAAATATATCTGCGTTTTTCTAATTTTTTTATTTTCATACTTGTATTGATAAAATACTCATGGCTTCCTCCACTTCAGCGATCGCACTTACTCCAACAAAAACCTGGATTTGGCAAGGCTTTTCTATTTGCTATCAATCTCAAGGAAGCACTGGCCCAGCCGTGATCTTTGTGCATGGCTTTGGAGCTTCGTGGTGGCATTGGCGGAAAAATATACCTATACTGGCACAAAATTGTCGTGTTTATGCACTTGATTTGATCGGCTTTGGTGCTTCAGCTAAACCTAAACCTGGTGAGAATATTACTTATACCTTTGAAACTTGGGGACAACAAGTAGCTGATTTTTGCCGCGAAGTGGTAGGAGAGCCTGCTTTTTTAGTCGGGAACTCCATTGGTTGTATTGTAGCTATGCAAACAGCTGTCAGCAACCCTGAAATTGCTCTGGGAGTGGCATTATTAAACTGTTCTTTGCGGCTGTTGCATGATCGCAAACGCGCGACTTTACCTTGGCATCGCCGTTTAGGAGCGCCTCTTCTGCAACGTCTACTATCTTTTAAACCAATTGGCGAATTTTTTTTCAATCAAATTGCTAAACCAAAAACTGTGCGTAAAGTTCTACTGCAAGCCTATGCAAATTCAGCAATGGTAACAGAAGAACTGGTAGATATTCTTACCTCTCCTGCGAGTGATCCAGGTGCAGCAGCGGTGTTTCTTGCTTTTACCTCTTATTCCCAAGGGCCCCTACCAGAAGACCTTTTACCTCAACTGTCTTGTCCAGCAATTATTTTGTGGGGAACAGCTGACCGTTGGGAACCAATTGAGTTAGGTAGAGAGTTAACCAAATTTCCACAAGTGCAAAAGTTTATACCTTTGGAAGGCGTGGGACATTGTCCCCAGGATGAAGCCCCGGAGTTAGTCAATCCGATTTTACAGGACTGGATATGGGAGAGAACAAGAATTCAGGATTCAGACTTTGGAACTGGAGTTTAGACTAAGCCATGCAAAAAGACCCAGCAGGGCTGAGTTAATCAGAGACTTAGCAATTGTATTTTTTCTCAACAAGCATACTACACAATAATTGTTCAAGGCCGCGGATGCTTTGAGGCTGACTTGAGAATATTTTTAACCTCTAATTCCATTTGGTTTGCGTTCTCTCATATCGCTTTTAGTCTAAACTCCAGTTGGAAAGTAGGTAATGGATAATCGGATAATTTAATTTTTAAATAAAATACTTGTTCTTCCTTATTCCTCCAGCCTTCTCGTATCAAATTTGGGATAGTTATATCATGTTCGCTTGAATACTTATATTATCCGTCCTTGTCGGTAATGGGTAATTGGTGATCATTGGTTATTTTTTCACCATGCTCAATGCTCAAACTTTATATCATAAGCAATTCGTCGGACATAATATAACCTTTTAGACAAGGCTTTAAATCCAAAATCCAAAATCCAAAATCTAAAATCCAAAATTGATATTAGGGTTGAACTGGCTGTTCAAACAAATCTTTTTGTTCTAACCAATCTTTACCCACTTGAATACTGATATCAGAATAGAGATTACCAGTACTTTCTACTCGCACTTCTCCAAATCCTAGAGTGTTGCGAATCGATTCAGCACTGTTACCATCTCCTTGTTGAGCAACAATGTGAGTAACTTCTAATGGCTCACCCCAACTTTTAGCTATGTAAACATTGCGATAACCAGCTTTTTGCAGGCTTTTAATCAATGGTCGGAGGTTAGTGTTATCGCTGCCAGTACTGTCTTGAATAGCTACTCGCAAATATGTTGGATCTACTGCTTGTTGTTGTTCAGATGATTGTAAATCAAAATGCTGTGCCATTGTCGTGGCAATGCGATCGCTATCTGGTATCCAGTAGCTAGCGCTATACTCTCCTTTTTCGCTAAACCGGCCGGGTAGCATCAACTGCAACATGTTAGAACGATTTGTTCTCGCTCCAAATCCCACTAATGCTACTAATTCTTCAACTGTCAAGTTAGTATCAATGTGTTCTTTAACTACGTTGAGAATATTGGGTAGTTGTGCCATTGTTGCGGGGTTGAGAGCTTGATCCATCAATGCTCGCATCACCATTTGTTGCCGCTGAATTCTGCCAATATCCCCATTTTCATCATGGCGAAAACGCAAAAGTTGCAGCGTTTGATCGCCATTGAGATGCTGCTTTCCTTTCTTTAAATTGATGTATAGATGTTGCGAATCATCTTGATACTTCATATCTCGGGGGACATAAACAGTTACACCTCCCAAAGCATCAATTAGCTTGGCAACTCCCAAGATATTGATACGAACATAGCGATCAATTCCTACTCCATCCAAAAGGTTACTAACGGTTTTAGCAGTTAAAGCAGGCCCACCTTGAACATTAGCAGAATTAATTTTTTTAATGCCATGCCCTTCAATTTCTACACGAGTATCTCTGGGGATGGAAAGCATGACCATTTTTTTCGTTTGTGGATCAAACCTGATCAAGAGCATGACGTCAGCAAGACCATCAAAGGAATTAATTTGGGGTAGATATCCCAAATTTTTGGTTTCTTCTGGTGCATTTTGGACATCTGGTGGTAGTACACTCATCCCCATAACTAGGATATTAACGGGGCGTGTTAATTCTGAGAATCGCAGCCCACCTCCAGAAATGCGATCGCCATCAAAAACAGCTGCCTCATCCGCACTCAGATTGGCTTGCATGAGAGGTGTGCTACTTAAGGAATTCGCCAGCAATGCTCCAACGGTGGCTGACAGCATCGCGATACCACCCAACCAAAACCATAGCCAACGCCCCGATTTTGGACGATGAACCTTTCTGCGGCTGGATTTAGGGCGGGGCTTAGAATGGTTTTCTGACGCCGAACCTCTTTGAATGGTCACAGACTTCCTCACACTTACTGAATAATACTTGGTGAATCCACTTTGGGAAAACAGATCAATCAGACTATAATAGCTAACTCTTAATTATTAGTGCCAAATTCGTAGTTTAAGTGTCTCACGTAACACTTCCAACTGTATTTTTCTTTATTTTTTGCTTCATTTGAAATGATTTAGATGTTTTATTTATGAAGTATGGCAATATTAGGCGGCATTTGACTAGATAGCTTGAGGAGAAATTAGAAATTTTTAGAAAATAAGCACAAATATTTAACACTTATCAATTATCACTTCTGAGTGAAAACAACCTTTTCCCCTCTTTTCATGACAGGTACTTATCAAAGATTTCTTCGGCAAAGCGGCTAAAACCTGGTATGCGTTGAGATTTGCCTCGGATGGTGACAATTATTAACCACAAACTGATCAAAAAGTAACCAGAGGTGAGAAAACTATTAAGGAGGAGTAGGCGCACTGACAAAAAATCTAAATTTGCCGCCCCAGTTGCTAAAAAAAGATAACCCAACAACCAGGAAATAGCCAGAGTAATCGATAGACGACTGATAGCAAGTTGCTCCCTGCTACCTTGACGGCGATAAAGAGTCCATAAGGATGGGAAAACACCGATAATGGGAAGAAGATGCCAAACTAGGTATGCAGAAGAAGACGCGGGGAGATCGGCGTCCCTATACCTTGATTCAAAATTATCCATTTTGGTTGAGTCTAATCCTAAATTAGAGGGATGAATGATATTGATGTAGTTAGAGATAATAAGCTTTAGATAAGGATCATAATTTTGTGTTATCCCGCAACCGGCAGATGCAGACACGCAAGCTCTTAAACTGGTGGCAAGCACTCACACCATTAGCACGATTAGGTGCGATCGCTTTATTTGCTCCGCTTCTGGTACTGAATGGCTGGGCACTTTCAGTCATTTTCCATTACTTTCACTCGCTGATTGTTATTTTGGTGGGAGCCTCCGTACTAGCGTTTCTGCTTAATTATCCTGTAAGTTGGATGGAACGTCATGGTGCTAGGCGAGAGCAAGTAGCCATTTTAGTGTTTTTACTGGCTTTGTCAATTTTATTGGCATTAGGTCTGACTCTTGTTCCACTGGCTTTAACCCAAGCGCAGCAGTTGGTGGCGCGTTTACCGGAGTTAATTGACTCTGGACGCTCCCAGTTGATGATTTTGAACGAAAAAGCCGAAAGCATGGGCTTACCCATTAACCTTGATGCTTTACTAGTACAAATCAATGATCGTGTCAAGGGACAATTACAGGCGATCGCTGGACAAGTTTTAAACCTGGCGGTTGTCACCTTCACCAGTCTGCTGGACTTTTTGCTGACAATGGTTTTGACTTTTTATCTGTTGCAGCATGGGGATGAACTTTGGCAAAGTCTAGTTAGTTGGCTACCCAGCAAATTTCGTGAGGCTTTTTCTCAAACTGTACGTCTGAGCTTTCAAAATTTCTTTATAACTCAGCTAATTTTATCTACCTGTATGGCTTCCGCCCTAATTCCAACTTTTTTATGGCTGAAAGTACCATTTGGTTTGCTATTTGGCTTAAGTATTGGGATTATGGCTCTTGTTCCCTACGGTGGCTCTGTGGGTATTGCCTTAACTACTTTGTTGGTATCGCTACAAGATGTCTGGATGGGAGCAAGAGTGTTGATTGCAGCAGTTATAGTACAACAAATTCTGGAAAACTTGATCGGCCCAAGAATTCTAGGGAGCTTCACTGGGTTAAATCCAGTTTGGGCGTTAATTTCGGTTTTAACAGGAGCAAGAATAGGTGGTTTATTGGGCGTCATTTTAGCCGTACCTACTGCGGTTGTCATTAAGACAGCTTTAAGTGCTTTGCGTCCTGATGTTGCATCTCATTACAGCGAGATGGCAGATGTCACCACTCCCGGTTCTGATCAAGGGGAAGAAGTATGTCGGAAACAAATAGGTGAAACAGCAAATGTGCGATCGCGAGAAGTAGGTGCACCTGTGACACCAGAAGCATCTCCTCCGACTGCTTAGTCTAAGGTTAGTTGTTAGTTGTTGGTTGTGAAATTAAGGGTCTAAAATTGAACCCATAAATAAAATGCTTCCAGTTTGGTTGTCGCGAATTGCACAGAAAAACGGACGATCAACAATCATTTGGAATGGTTGTTGATTAACTGTTGTAGATACTACGTTAACACCTACAGAAGTAGTTGCAGCAGCTTCTGTTCCCTCTTCGTTGACTTCCACAAAAGTTTTATGCTTCACTTCGCTAATTTGAAAGTTTTGTCCCATCTGAGAAAAATCAGCTTGGTTGGTAAAAGCTTCACCCATGCCTAATGCTTCTAAAGCAGTGTTAAGTGTCACGTCATAATCCATTTTGAAGCGGGGTAGGCGAATCAAACCTTCTTGCTGGCTAAACTGGGACATCCATTTTTCCCAGTTGTCAGCATTGAGATTTTGATGAAAAGATTTCAGATTAGAATTCTGTTTTGGCAAAAAGACATAAAAACTAAGCTTACCATCTTTTCCATAGGGCAAGTTCACGGCTTGAAATTGTTCATTTTCATAGTATTTATATTTACCTTTTTGTGACATCATTGGATGTTGTTTTTGACTACCAGATATCAGATAAAAAGGCTGTTGGACAGTTTTTTGTTTGTCAAATTCGTTTGTCCATCTGCCTTTAAAATAAATAGCATTCAGCAGAAATAATACTTGGTCTGGTTCTATTGATTCAACAATCTTGTCAATTCTGCCACGAGTACTTTCGTTTACCCAATTATTAATCATGCTAACGGAGTTTGGATCTTGAAAGTTTAAATTCGTTACCTTTGCCTGATAGAAATCCTGAGTTTTTTTAATAAAATCAGGTTTAAATTTAAATTCTTGATTTGCCCAAAGTGAGTTAGCAATACTCAATTGAATTTCTGGGTCTGGATTCTCTAAAAGCTGTTTTAATGCTGCATTAGAGGAATTAATTTCCTGTAAACTTAATCCTTGTAATTCCAGTGCTTTGGCCATTGCTTGTTGAGTACTGCCACTAGCACCGTTATAGGTCATATCTAAAGCGATCGCTACACTGGCAGGTGAAATAAATACATTTTTATTGTCCTCTTGTTTGAGAACTTCTTCAAAAAGTTTGAAGCCAAATTTGGTGTTAGCTAGAATAAGTTTAGTATCAGGCAAGACAGATTTTTGAGCAAGAGATTCTGAGCGAGGTACACCGGATTGGGCATAAACTTTTGTATTACCATCAACTTGGGTACATCCAATCACACCCATTAAAACCACACTAGCAGCTGCCAGAGCGTAGCGCCTTCCCAAACGCGCGGCATAACGTCTTTGTAGGAATTTTTCCCAAGAACTTCCAAATTTCTGCTTCATGTTATCACACCAAAAGGCAGAGTCTATCTATTGACTATGACATTTCAGATGACACAGCCATTTGGTGGTTACAGTTTTGGCAACCATTTTATCGGGGATGTGGAGATGGGGAGATGGGGAGATGGGGAGATGGGGAAGGCGGGGGTCCCCTCT
>NZ_AJLK01000024.1 GCF_000317205.1 Fischerella muscicola PCC 7414
TCTTTATCCGTGTTTCCCTTGTCCTCCTTATCCTCCTTGTCTGGTTTGTCTCCCTTATCTCCCTTGTCCCTACTTCCCGATCCCCGATCCCTATTCCCTTTTTCCCAAAGTCCACCAAGCCAAGGCATAAGGTTGAGTAGGTTCGTTGAATTGGTTCTGAAACTGGACACGGATTTTATATTTACCAGTGGTAGGGACAGGACAAAAAATGTGTTCTACACTATCGACTTCGCTAATGGAGGCGCAAACAGTTCCTGTATCTGGACTTTTGTCATCGGCTTTAACTAGATAGATATCAAGGTTGTTTAAACCGCGATCACGAAAATCTTCCCCTGCATCAAATTGACCATTTTTATTTTTATCGTTGAGTTCTACTAACCTGTCCCAAGCCAAGGTTATGGAGACAAAACTGTTCTGCTGTAGTGGTTTAGCTAAAACATATTCCACAGATGAACCAGCATTGATAGTATTATAATTCCAACCAATTGCAGGTACAGATTGTGATGGTTGCCATTGACCTGCACTAAATTGTTCGTAAGCCCGGTAAGCATTGAGATGACCTGTTCCCATTTGAGGATCTAAAGGTTTTTTGGGATTTTTATAGGTTTCAGAGGCTAGCCAGTCTTGATTCTGTTTATTTATAAGTGTTCTAGTCATTCCTAGCCGCAAACCATCGCCCATGTCTTGAATTTTTTCGGCTGAGTTTAATAAGACAGCTTTCATGACTTCATGTTGGCGAGAAGCAACACTCCAATTAGGTTGTTTTTCCCGTAATTGTCTGTCACCAAATTCTTGTAATAGAGCAACTGTAGCTGTGACGTGGGGTGCTGCAAAACTTGTGCCTGTGACTTTGTTGATTTTGCCATCAGGATTAAGCATGGGAATATTACTACCAGGAGCAACTATACCAATCGTTCCACGTGGGCCAAGATTAATTTCCTTGCCAGATAGACGCTGAGTCATTGCCTCAGATGTAGCTACTAAATTAGAAACATCTACTTTATTAAAAATTCCTCCCCGACGAGAGGAAAAAGCCACGTTAACTCCATTAAAATTATCGGTAGGGATGGGAATTCCTCCTTTACCCTGGTTGCCAGCAATCACATACAAAACGTTGTGAGCGCGAGTCGACCAGTCAATACATTGGGTTAGTAAGGCGTTACCATCCAAAACAGCATCCGGTCGCGGATCGCGGTTTAGAGGTTCACCAAAGCTAAAGTTAATGGCGCGAACATCACCACCGTTCTGTAAGGCGATGTGCTGTGCAGACAAGCATTCTTCTGGCTGACCCATTTTAGTGGAACCCACAGCAGATGAATACAGCCGCGCTCCTGGAGCTACTCCTGGAAAGGCTTTATCTGTACTAATCATCACACCAGCAACATTGTAGGCGTGAGGATCAACACCACTATTTGACTTAGCAGGACTATTGCGTAAAAAGACACCTGCTATATTTACAGAGCGATTTTTAGAAACCGCTTTGTCTACACCAAACTTACCAGGACGTCCAATTTCCACCTGACCAATGGCAATCTTCCGACCTATGAGATTATACGGAAGCTTATGTAACTTAAGAGCATCAATGCCGTTAGTACTAATGGTATTTTCCAAAGCTAACACTGGCACACTCAAACAGGAAACACTTAAGCCCCAAATTATCCAGCTAATTTTTTTTACCATACTCATTTGTCGTTGGTTGTTGGTTGTTGATGGTTGGTTGTTGGTGGGTACAGACGCGAGGAACATCGCGTCTGTACAATAGTAGTTAGTGGTTAAGAATTCTCCTTATCCCCTTTCCCCTGTCCCTTATCCCCAATAAAGCCCATAGCAAACTCGTGAGCCTTTGCTCAAGTTTTGTTACAATATTTACAGAAAAGGACGCTTAAATATCCACTAGCCATGACCAAAACGCTATCTAACAAGCCGATTGTAATTGCTCCATCTATCCTATCAGCCGATTTTAGTCGCCTGGGAGAGGAAGTACGCGCCGTAGATGAGGCGGGGGCAGATTGGATTCATGTTGATGTAATGGATGGTCGCTTTGTACCTAATATTACGATAGGTCCTCTGGTAGTGGAGGCGATTCGTCCGGTTACAAAAAAACCACTGGATGTCCACTTGATGATTGTGGAACCAGAAAAATATGTTGCAGATTTTGCCAAAGCTGGTGCAGACATTATCTCTGTACATTGCGAACATAATGCATCGCCACACTTACACCGTACTTTGTGCCAAATTAAAGAACTTGGCAAGCAAGCTGGTGTTGTACTCAACCCATCTACGCCTTTGGATTTGATTGAGTATGTGCTAGAAGTTTGCGATTTAGTGTTGATTATGAGTGTCAACCCTGGTTTTGGCGGTCAAAGCTTTATTCCAGCAGTAGTTCCCAAAATCCGTAAGCTGCGTCAGATGTGTGATGAACGTGGTCTTGACCCTTGGATTGAAGTAGATGGCGGGCTGAAGGCTAATAATACTTGGCAGGTTTTAGAAGCCGGAGCTAATGCAATTGTAGCTGGTTCGGCTGTGTTTAATGCTAAGGATTATGGCGAGGCGATCGCAGCTGTTCGTAACAGTAAGCGTCCTACACCAGAACTAGCACAAGTCTAAGTCATGAAATCTTGATAGTCTTGGTGCTGACTACAAACTAATAAAAAAAAGGCGATCGCTTTTTGATCGCCTTTTTTATTTATTGAACAATACTTATCCCACCAACTACCAACCACCAACCACTAACATTGTTAAAATCTTGCCCAATCTGTTCCTTTCCAAAAACCAAAAAATAGAAACGCAGATACTAAAGCGCCAAGAATCCATTTTGTAGAGGTCTTGATTAAACTTAAACCGCGCAAAGATTGAGTCGCTTCTGCTTGATCCTTGATTTGTGCTTTTGCTTTAGAAACTTGAGACAAAAGTTGATCCTTTATTTCTTCTGGTTTTTTACCATATAGGGAACCACCCCGGCTTTTTAAAAGATCATCTAATTGTTCAGGAGTTGCTTGGCTGAGTTGCTTTTGTAACTGTTCGGCGCGAGAAATTTGCTGTGTAGATATATTATTGATTTGCGCGACATTTTCTTTATTAATCCGAATCGTATTAACAATTCCTAAAGGTATCATTAATATAAACAACGCTGTAAACAATATAGTCAGCCAAGACAATAATTTCAAAAGGGGAAATTCCCATCTACTGCGCGAATGCAATTCACCATAAAAAATTAGTGCTAATCCAATTAAAGGCACGGGTACACGTTCAACAATTGCTCCTATAGTTTGTAATTCCCAAGCAGGGTTGAAAAAGTTGGATGGAATAAAAATTGCTATCCAATCAAACACAGATAATATTAATAGACCATAGCCTAGCGATCGCACGATAGTTAATGAACTTTCCTGTGTTAAGACAAATTGGTGGGAAGCAGATTTTTCAACTTTCGATTTAGTCATAATTTATTACAAAAAATCACAACAACAATTTCTACAGATAAAACTTTAAGGTTTATGGGGTAAAGGTACAACTTCTGGAAAAACAAAATTATCTACTGTGTTTTTGTCTCGTTTGGGCTGTATTGCAACTTGTCCCAATACCAATAACACATTAATAAAACTTAAAATTAACAATAAGATACGGATTTTTTTCCAATTTGTCATAGCTTAATTACGACAACTTAGAATTTTGCATCTTTAGATTCATCGTGTCCAATTATAATCCAACAGAATAAACCAAAAATTAGCACAGAAATTATTGAAAATAAAAGAGAACCATTTCCACTATGCCAGTAATCAAAAGCATTAATATTATCTTTTGCTACAAGGACAGTCATCAGCGCCACTCGTCCAGAATTCATAATAAATCCCACCGTAGCAGCGACAATTGGAACCAATATTTTGTACTGCCAAGCTTGAGGAAACATTAGCAGAAAAAGTACTGCTAAACCTAACATTTGAGAAATTAAGTCTATACCAGAACAACCATGAAGTACTTCTACACTACCGTTTGGTAAATAAATATTGATTCCGGCAAGAGTTACATCAAAACCGATGTACCAAAGTATAAAAGCTGATGATTTGGCAGTCAGTAACGTAATCTTATAAATCACCCATTCTGGTAATAGCTTGGGTATACTGAGAAAAAGCAGCGTTATTAACTCTCCTATGTATTGCTTTAGTCCTTGAAAGCCAGAAGCTATTAAAGCAAGACCTAAGCCAAAAATAAAGGGTAAAGCATACAAAAAACCTCCAAAACTGCTCAAAGATGCACTTCGTATTAGTGCTATCCAGATTAAGGCTAAACCCAAAAAACTAGATAAAACGCCACTTTCGAGATTTAGATTGTCTCGTTTTTCCCAAACAATAAAAGATACAGCTGCCCACGACAAAAAACTAGTGCCTAACAGGTTGGTATTTTCTGCTTTCCAAACCAGGGTGAGATGAATTGCAATTAAACCTGAACCTATTGTTAATAGCCAGAATTGAGGATTAGCCAGTCGTATAACTGTAGCCAGTTTATTAGTTTTCATTATCTAATTTTAGTGGCAGCTTTCCGAGAACTTTTGTAAAACTTGGATTTTTGTTGGCAAATATTCAGTCAATATTTTTAGGTGGAACCAAACAACTTCAAAAAACGACTTATTGTTTTATATTTTTTTGTTGCTTGTATTTTCGATGTAAGGTCAACATCATTCCACCTGCCGTTAATGAACCAAATATGGTTATAGGTTCAGGAACAGGTTTAGTTTTTTTATTGAAAGTAAAGTTATCCATTACAAAATGCGTACCTTTCCCGTTGTAGCCAGCATTATTACCACCAGAAGATGTAAACCTTAAATAATCTATTCCCAAAAAATCAAATGTAAATAGTGTAGAAGCTTGGGTATTTAAAATAACAGTCTGTGAATATTTCTTTTGCCCTGATTCTCCTCCTATAAAACCTTCTATTAACACAGTCAAATTATCATTCCAAGCAGATGTTAAATAAGTACTATTAAAATCGAAAATATCATTAACCGTACTTATAGCAACAGTTTTTTCAAAGCCATTGTAGGCTACGTTTTCTGGTGATACTGTTCCATTAACATAGCCAGAAGGAGTAAAAGAGGTTGTATTGAGGTAATAAAAGTTTTCCCAATTCAATCCAGCATAGCCGTTAGCAATTGGATTTTGAGATCCAGGTAAATCGTCAAAGGTAATAGTAACAGCCTGAGCTTGTTTTGTATCAACGATCGCAGCTGCAATACCAACAGAAACAGCTATGATTGCAGTCTTCAGTAACTTTTTTGTTGCCTGAAATTTGCTCAGTGTTATGTCTGAATTAGCTTTGCCTCGCCTTTTTGTGAATTGAAACCCTATCATTAAACTCACTCCCACAACATGACAAAAATTAATGGTAGACTTCCCCTGGAGTGAGATTCCTAAGTACCCTTTAACTACTGCGATTCAAAAATTACAGCGACAGAGGTTAACCCCTTGTCGCGTCCTATACAGAAGGAATTAATATAATATAATATATAATGCCAATCCTACAGATTGCCTTAGCTTGTTAATTTTTCCAAGACCTTAAGTAATAAGCGATACTAATCATATAGTATAAATAAAACCTCATAACTAAAGTTTACAAAAACTTTACAGTTTAAACTTGTGATTTTCTTTTGGATGTGAGAGTTAACAAGGTTCTCAGCAATTTAACTTGCCTAGACAGCTAGATAAATTTTTTATAAAGCGAAAATAATTGCTGTCAATGGAGTATGCGATCGCAAGCAATTAGGAGATGATGCCAATTTAAGTAGAAATGTAGCTAATCCAAGCTCTGTACTACTATATGTAAGCATTGTTACGAAATTTACCTTTTAAATCCAGAAAGCTCATCCTGAACATGAAGACTACAAAACCAGAATAAACAGTTCTTCTCAACACCAATGATTACGATGGTACTAGACAAGTCATTGATGTATCAGGTGATGGCGTTGAGAATGTTACCTCAGATGATGGTTTAAGAGCAGCACGAGACAGGGCAGTTCAAGCAGGGATTATCATCAATGGTCTACCAATTGTGACCAATGATCCAGATCTTGATGACTATTACAAAAATAATGTCATCGGTGGTTCTGACTCTTTCTTAATTGCTGCGAATGATTTTTCAGACTTTGGCAATGCTGTTACTCAAAAAATTGGACGTGAAATCAAGCCTGACAAACCAGTCCCTGAACCAATAACTATCCTTGGTTCCCTTGCGGCTGGTGGCATGGGTATCGTTTTGCGTCGCCAGAAGAAGCAAAAAGACACTGCTAATAGTGTTTGACTAGAAGTTTGATTACATTTAGCCACCAACGAGACAAGAAATCTCTTGCAAAAATAAAGGTAATTCTGAATACCAACAGTCATGGAACACAGATGGACACAGATGAACATAGAATTTTATCGGTGTTTATCGGTGTTTATCTGTGTTCGTTTTTTTGGAAATAAACTTTTGCAATGCGACTTGAGCAAGCAAAAAAAGAGGGTGATCACACACACCCTCGTTTCACGTTTATATTATTGACACTCAAAATCTACTTGTTACGACCACCCAACCACTTAGCAGCAGCAAGTCCGACAATGGCTCCTACAACAGGGTTACTGAGGAACTTGATAATAGCTGGCTGTTCTGCTAATACTTCCCGGAAAATGTCGGGATGGTTGTGATAGGCAAAAGAGGCGAGTCTGCTAACATCATCCGCACTCATGCGGTTGGGATTATGAGTAGAAAGACCTAATTGTTGCTCAAGGTGACGCTCATCCAATCCTCTTTGCTTCAGGTGTTTGAAAAAGGCGCGTGCAACATCGTCTCTTTCGTTGGGTCTAATATTAGCGATCGCCTTTTGTAACTCTGGCTCCATTTGGCTAGGAGGAATGCTGCTTGCATTAAAAGAGCGTTCAAACATTTGGCGACGCTGCGAAGGCGTTGTACGCTGAGCAAAATCATCAAAGCTGTGAAACTCTTGTGATAAATCACCGCTCGGAGCATCATCAAGAGATTCTACATCACCCTGAGCCAAATCTCTCATAATTTGGCGCTTATACTCTTCACTGCTACTCACTGTTTCAATCTCCTTTTCTTATCCTTGTTAGTAGTTGGTGGTTGATTGTTGGTTGTTACGACACCAAACAACAAACAACAAACAACAAACAACAATCCCTAACTGTACTGAACTTGATTGCTTTGGACGTCGTATCGAGCTGTCAAAATCAGCTGCTTGTCAGGTGCGTACACCAAAACCGTTAAATCTTGATTAGGGAAATTTTTCCGAAAACCTTCGACTAGAGATCTTGTCAAGGCTCGCACTTCGTTAGGACGAACTTGTGGAGAAATAACGACACCTAACTTATTGTTATCACGAACATAAGCATCTGTGACTAATCCCCGAGATGTTTGCACAACCCAATCACCAAAAGTTTGTCCAGCTGCGGTGTTTCCTCGCTCTAATTGTGCGTAGGCGACATCTCGACCAATTGCTGGTGGGTTTGTGGTACGGTCAACTTGGGCAACATTACCACCACAAGCAGTGGTAATAGTTAAAACTAAAATTAAAACAACAGCCGTCACAACTTTACGACTCTGCTGTAGCAGACCCATTTTTGTTTCCTCCTCAATAAATACTGTTAGATAACTAACAATATGTTTTATTTATGTTTATTAACAGCTTGTAATTCATACTTTTGGCTATCAATAATAAGTCCGCTGAAGCGGACTTATTATCTCAATTAGCACCTTTTTTACAAGCTGCTCTAGTTTAGCTAATCGCTCTTTTATAAAAGAGAATGCACCCTGTCTATTTGCTTCTACCGCTGTAAATTTGACGATTAGTCAACTCAGTCTTACATTTCCTCACTGAGTATGCCTTGAACTAAACTTCAAAGCTCATAGCCAAAGTCTGTTAAAACTGATTGAAATTTATATTCAGTAGACTTTAACTTACTTGAGCTTTTAGCTACGAAATTTATTTATTGGCAGACTCAAAACCTAGTCTAGACGATTAGT
Source organism: Fischerella muscicola PCC 7414 (assembly GCF_000317205.1). GTDB lineage: Bacteria > Cyanobacteriota > Cyanobacteriia > Cyanobacteriales > Nostocaceae > Fischerella > Fischerella muscicola. Next base: position 8,011 of record NZ_AJLK01000024.1, read on the forward strand.
CCAGGTTTTTCTTGATATTATCTTTGACGTCTTCTACAGAGTGACGTACTTCACTTTCTGCTTGCTTGGCTTTTCCTTCTGCTTTATCTTCTGGATCGCCAGTAACATTTCCCAATGCTTCTTGAGCTTTACCTTCTACATTTTTAGCTGTAGCTTTTGCTCTATCTTCTAAACTCATTTTTTTCTCCTGGTTTTATATAACTATTAGTTTCAAAGCTGTTATTGATTTGTTTAGCTTTGATGTTTATAAATTAGCTGATACTTTTTACCTTAGCCTTCTTTCCGCAGGTATATTAGTTTCTATACTCAAAGAGAGAGAACTAAATTATTAGTTATAATATCAACAAATAACTAGCAATAATCAACCAAAAAATTCAAACATTTCATAAAAAACCCGCCTTTTCTAGAAAAGCGGGTTAGTAATTATATATATATAATTGTTTTCACTAATCAAGATAACCCATCAAAAATTCGGAATCATCAATAACATTTGATGCTACTGGACGATTACCCATCACAGAGTAGGTTTCAGAAATTACCAAAGAACTGGAGGCGATAGGGCGAATTCCAGATAAATTCATGGTATCAACTACATGGATTGTGTTTGCGGCAATAGGACGCACACCCATAACGTTCATTGTTTCTACAATTTGTAAGCTACTGGTGCTAATAGGACGTACACCGGCAATTGAAACTGTTTCTGCTACTTGCAAATCGCTAGCTGCAATCGGACGTACTCCAGAAATAGCAAGTGTATCAGTTACTTCTAATTTTCCGGAAGAATCTGCCTGAGTTACAAGATTACTATCTTGATCTGTGTTTGAGCTTTGCGCTTTGTTATTTTCGACTTCCACTGTATTTTCCCCCTTTGATTTGGCACGCTGGCGAGGACTTACTGCCTTACCATTACTGCTAACGGCCATATGCTCATACCTCTAGATTGTTAAGTATTTTTTACAAAAATTCAACAGAAGTGAAGTTTTTCCTATAAATTAAAGTTTAACTTTAAAAAATATTGTATATCTATAGGGTTGTTTAAAATCTACACATAAGTAAAAATCAACAAGTTGGGGAGCGAAAATCAGGGATTGGGAATCAGAAAGAATTTTAGATTTTGGATTTCAATCTAAAATCCAAAATTTCTTGTCCCCAAGTCGTCCTCCTTGTCACCTCAATCCCCAATCCCCGGTCTCTATTCGCTACTATGAGATAGGTATCTAGGGTATTTAGAGCAAAACTACATGACAAAATTTTGTCTTCAAGCACCCTTCAGTCCAACAGGCGATCAGCCACAAGCGATCGCACAGTTAGTTAGTAGCATTCAAGCTGACAATCGTTATCAGACATTACTGGGAGCTACCGGAACCGGGAAGACATTTACAATCGCCTCAGTGATCGAGAAAGTGGGTAAACCGACTCTGGTACTGGCGCACAACAAAACCCTCGCAGCACAGCTTTGTAATGAGTTACGAGAATTCTTTCCTAACAACGCTGTTGAGTACTTTGTTAGTTACTACGATTATTATCAACCAGAAGCCTACATTCCTGTTACCGATACCTATATTGAAAAAACAGCCTCTATCAACGATGAGATAGACATGTTGCGACACTCAGCCACGCGATCGCTGTTTGAACGTCGTGATGTCATCGTTGTTGCATCCATCAGTTGTATTTACGGTTTGGGAATTCCCTCAGAATACCTCAAAGCTGCCATTCCTTTCCAAGTTGGAATGGAAGTAAATCAAAGGCAGATTTTGCGAGATTTGGCATCAGTACAATACAGCCGGAATGATACAGAAATTGGTCGGGGACGTTTTCGTGTCCGGGGTGATGTCCTCGAAATTGGCCCAGCCTACGAAGATCGGATTATTCGCATTGAGTTCTTTGGTGATGAAATTGACGCCATTCGTTACGTCGATCCGGTGACGGGTGAAATTCTCCAAAGTTTACAAGCAGTGAATCTTTATCCGGCGCGTCACTTTGTGACACCAGAAGAAAGATTAGAAGAAGCATGTGATGCGATCGCTCAAGAATTAAAACAACGCAAAGCAGAATTAGAATCAGCCGGAAAATTACTCGAAGCGCAAAGAATAGATCAGCGTACCCGTTACGACTTAGAAATGCTGCGCGAAGTTGGTTACTGCAACGGCGTGGAAAACTATTCTCGCCACCTAGCAGGAAGACAAGCCGGAGAACCCCCGGAATGTTTAATTGATTATTTCCCGAAAGATTGGCTGTTAGTAATTGATGAATCTCACGTTACCGTACCACAAATTCGGGGTATGTATAACGGTGATCAAGCTCGCAAAAAAGTCTTGATTGAGCATGGTTTTCGCTTACCGAGTGCGGCTGATAACCGACCTTTAAAAGCCGAAGAATTTTGGTCAAAAGTTAACCAGTGTATTTTTGTTTCTGCGACTCCAGGACAATGGGAATTAGAAGTTTCCGACGGACACATAGCAGAGCAAATCATTCGACCAACAGGCGTCCTTGATCCAGAAATTATTGTGCGTCCTACAGAAGGACAAATTGATGATTTACTAGGTGAAATTAAAGATAGAGTAGACCGCCACGAACGAGTCTTAATCACCACATTAACTAAAAGAATGGCGGAAGATTTAACAGATTATCTGCAAGAAAATAGTATTCGAGTCAGGTATTTACATTCAGAAATTAACTCGATTGAAAGAATAGAAATTATCCAAAACTTGCGCGATGCTAACTTTGATGTGTTGGTTGGTGTCAACTTATTACGTGAAGGTTTAGACTTACCAGAAGTTTCTCTGGTAGCAATTTTAGATGCAGACAAAGAAGGTTTTTTACGTGCAGAACGTTCCTTAATTCAAACTATCGGAAGAGCAGCGCGTCATGTCCGGGGACAAGCGATTATGTATGCAGATAATCTCACCGATAGCATGATTAAAGCCATTGATGAAACCGAACGCCGTCGTGGTATTCAAATGGCATATAACAAGATGCACGGAATTACACCGCAGCCGATAATGAAGAAATCGAGTAACGCGATTTTGTCTTTTTTAGAAGTATCAAGAAGGTTAAATGCTCAAGAATTAGAAACAGTCGATCAACATATAGATGAGTTACCGTTAGAAAATATTCCAGAATTAATTATTCAACTGGAAGCACAGATGAAAGAAGCGGCGAAGAAATTAGAATTTGAAGAAGCGGCAAAGTTACGCGATCGCATTAAGCATCTGCGGGATAAATTGGTGGGACGTTAGACGATTAGCTTAAAACTTTACGTTTTTCAATTATGCTTTCTGTTTCCAAATCATTATAATTACTTGTGCTAGTGCCACTATCACCAATTACACTGTTTTTGTAGTCGTGCCAAAATTGCGTCCATGCAGATGAGTTTGCCAAGATATTATTGTGATTCTCTTCTGTGGAACTAGGATTACTAACAGAAGTAACAGTATCTTTATTTGTATAGCTGCGAATCCAAGGTGAAGTAACATTATCAAAACTAGAAATAGCAGCTACATTACTGTCATAACTCAAGCTGGTAGTATTCCCGCTAGAGTTTGCAGTTTGCGTTGTGCTATTTCCTGATGTTTCTGCGAGAATTTGACGTATTTGAGCATCACTCAGATTAGGGTTGGCGCTAAGCATCAAAGCAACTACACCCGCGACGTGGGGAGTCGCCATTGATGTACCGCTATAGGATGCATATTCATTACCTGGCAGTGTAGAATAGACATTGACTCCGGGAGCTGTGACGTAAGTAAGTTGATCTGCTCCAGCACGGTTGGAAAAGTCTGCAAGATTTTTATTTTGATCTACTGCACCGACAGCAAGGCCGTAGTTTTTCGCATAACGGGCAGGATAGGCTGGTTGTGAACTACCATCATTACCAGCTGCCATGACAACAATAACACCTTTGCTGCTGGCATATTCAATCGCTTTTTGAAGTGTATCGTTAGAACGCCCGCCGCCTAAACTCAAGTTAATCACATCAGCGCCATTATCTACTGCGTAATAAATACCATTAGCGATCGCACTATAGGAACCTGAGCCTTGATCATCTAAAACTTTCACTGGCATAATTTTGGAATTATAGGCAATACCAGTGACACCATAACCATTGTTCACTCCTGCAATAGTACCAGAGACGTGAGTACCATGACCATTAACATCTAAAGTACTATTGTTGTTGCCGTCAAAATTCCAACCATAATAATCATCAATATAGCCGTTGCCGTCATCATCTTTGCCGTTACCAGCAATTTCCTTGCTGTTCGTCCAGATATTAGAACTTAAGTCTTGGTGGTTATAGTCTACCCCAGTATCTAAAACAGCCACAACCACACCTTGACCAGTGTATCCCTTCGCCCAAGTTTCTGGTGCTTTTACTAAATCAGCCCCCCAGTTATTTCCACCCAAGTCAGGAACATCAGCAAAGGGTTTTTGATTGATCGCTTTAGCCACTGCTGCGGAAGCGTTAATTAAGCCATAGCCAGAGTTAGGATTGTATCCTCCACTTGCTGTGTTGGTAATCGTAATTTCCCGCGCCAAAACATTATTTGTATTACTAATTTCTAGGACATTATCCAAAGCATCCGCTCTGTATAATATGTAGTAATTTCCAGCAGCAAGATTGCTATCTATAGTCACATTTTGAGATTGAGAGGTTGAACTACCAGCCCCAAGACTACCAAGCCAGTTCCAACCTAAAAGAGAGTCATCACTACTAATATTTTTGTCTTTAGAAAGATAAAAATCTGTGTAGTTAAATCCAGCACTATTTTTACCTTTATTTTTCACCTGATAAGAAATTTGAATAGTACTGCCGGCAGCAGCCACACTAGGAGCAAATGCATTTTGTACAACTAAATCTGCTTTGGTAGCTTGAGATGATACAGAATTTTTTGATTTGCGATTATTTCGTCCCAGTTCACTAACATCTGGTTCTAGAGTATTTCCTGTTGTGTGAAAGCTACTACGACCACTGTAAAAGTAGTGTTGATTTGGAGAACTAAAATTATCTACTGAATATTTAGGAGTAATATTTAGCCCTTTATCATCAAATAAATTCTGATTATGACTTTTAATGGGCATAAGTATTTTCTCCTTGGGAAAAGGTTTAAAGCATTGAATTATCTCCCTCTTTGCCAATAATTACTATATAAATATGATGTAAAATGCTAATTAGTTTACAAATAATTTTGTTTTCATGCATTAATTCAAGAGATGCAAACATAAACTCAAAAAGTGTATATTGAATGACTCAAATTTTGTCGCGATCGCTTGAGTTTTTGTTCATTTCAAAGTTAGAACAATAGATATAATAGTCCAAGTATTTTTAATGAAACGAACACAGATGCACACGGATAATTTCATCGGTGTTTATCGGTGTGTATCGGTGTTCGACTTTTACAAAAGATTGTGGCTAAGTTGAGGGGTTGATAAGTATCGAACACGGATGAACACAGATGCACACGGATAATTCCATCGGTGTTTATCGGTGTGTATCGGTGTTCGACTTATAAAATATGATGTTTGTACCAAGACTGTGATTTACATCAAAAAATCACACAATATTATTAATTGTCGCATCCCAATAACTAAAATTTCCCTCAATTTGATTCCAGGAAAGCTCAATAATACCTGGTTTAGAAGTGCCATTTTCGACACCCCAAGGATTAAACAGTGTAAACATTTGGGTAGCAGAATTGTAACCTACTAATGCGTAAGCATGGGCGACAATAATATTTGCATCTACCACTGTTGATTTTGTAGTCAAACCAATCATTTGCCCAGAGTTGAAAGCATTTACGATTGAGTTATAATTGAGAAGATTGGCGAGAGAAGTGTTTAATCGTGTGATGTTTGCGAGGGCATCACTGACATAACCACCATTACCAATGCCATTATAAGAATTGGTATTATCTTGATAAATCCATCCAGATTCGTTTAGTTGAGCGTAGGCTTTCTCAGCTAACACTACCCATAATTCATTGGCAGAGTTTCCGTAGTAATTGTCTTTGCTAGCGTAAACAAAATATCCTTCTTGATTGGTGGGTAAATATCTATCTACCGTCACATAATCAGCAATGCCATTGTTGTAAAAACGCACGGTGAAAGTTTGATCACCGTTATCGATAAACATATTCTCAATCATGCTAGATGAACGGAAAGCAGTTGCTGCTAAACCAGTGAGGAAAAAGCAGTCATTAATACTACCTTGTTTAATATCTTGATAAGTAATACCATTTTGAAACAGAGAACCATTAGCGTATTGATAATTATAAGAAGTGGTGGGGCGATCGCTACCTAAAAACCACTTGCTAATTAAGTTCTCGATTTGAATATCACTGCTACCTGCATACAAGTTACCTAGCGTCTTACCTTGATAATTCTGATTGGCTAGGTCATAATTAACAACTTTATTAGATAAAACACGTACATACTCTGGCATTCCTAAGAAAGAGGAATTATTGACTAATGTACGCAAGTCTGTTAATTCAGTACCATCAACTACACTGCTGTCTTTTACTTCCCGGAGGATAGCAATCATATCGTTGCGATCGAGGATATGATCTGTAAACTGCCACCTTGCAGCCTCACGTATACCTGCATCTTGAATGTTAAGGTCAAACCAGTCTTGAGTGGGAACAGGTACAATACTAAAACTGGTTTGGATACTTTCCGTACTAGCACCAGATTTATCGTAGGCTTTTGCAGATAATAAATAGTTGCCAGCACCAACACCAGATAAACTGTATTCAAAACTGGCGTAGCGGTTATCGTTACTGTTGGCAATGAAATTCACTGCATCGGCGATATCTTGCCATTCACTACCGTCTTTTTGCAACCAAAAATCTACCCGTGCTAAGTCAGCTGCACCATTACCATCAAAGATGGTAGTGTTTGTAAGGCTAACTGTTTCACCTTGTTGATAGCTGGTTTTACTGGTGGTTAATTGTAATGATTGTGGTGCTTCGTTGCCAGAAACTTTTAAATTGTAGTAAGTACTCTTTTTCTTATTGACTCGGTAAACTCTGACATAGTAAGTGCCTGCATCTAAAGTTGTGCTGATTGTCTCTGCCTTCTTTTTACGATTGTAAGAACCCGCAATTACAGCACCACTACTATTTAGCAATTGTAAATTAGCATCGGCTGATAGACTATCAACAACTAGATTCAAGCTACTACGACTACTCACATTGAAACTGTAGTAATCGTTTTTATCCCGCTTTCCTACCCAATCTGTAAAGGTTTGATTGATATAATTGACATTTAAATTCCTAGAATTATTTAAATTGTTACCTGCAAAATCTGCTGGCATAACTCTTCATTTATATAGGTTAATAAAAAAATTGGCAGCAGCAAATTTCAAATCCCTGCCGTAGAAGGATTTTGAGTTGATAGATTTGACAGCTACGTTTCTATGCTGCTGTCGATCTCAGTAAAATAGGTATGTAAAAATTACGTATTTTTTAAAACTTTAATATTCAACTACTTAAGTAATAGTATTTTTTCAAGCTAGTACTCTGTCACATCAACTTGGCGAAGTGAAACAACTTGGACAAATCGATTAAACATCTTTCTTTGTGTTCTTTGTGTCCTCTGTGGTTCCTTCTTTTGCCTCTCATAGATCAATGCAAATTAACTACTAGTAAAAATTCACAAACAAAGTAATAGTTAAGACCGTAAAATTACTTAATAAAGATATATTTGCCATGATTGCTGATTGAAATAAGGGAAAGGGTAGAGAACAAAAGGAAAAATTCGATCTGTGCGTAAGTTCTAATTAAAAGAGAAATAATTTTTTATACCTTCTCAGGAAGATCACGCTTCTACTTTTGGAATATTTAATAAACATATAGGTGTTTGCACCATTGATGCTTTATATTTAGCGAGAGGGTCTTATATCAAGTTCGACTAATTATTTACAATTATTATGCTTCCACAGTTGGTAATTCAGGAAAAGGTAAAGTTTACTCTGAACTCCCAAGCAGCTAAGTGGAGAAGCTGAACAAGAGGTATAGCAGTCTAGCTAAATCGAACGTTGTTTATATTCCTTGCTCAACTGGTACACATAAACATTAAACTTAATATTCCAGCGATCGCATTACCTCTAGCTTAAAAACCAACCATCATGTCTAAGGTTCTCGTCTCCGATCCAATTGACCAAGCTGGGATTGACATTTTATCCCAAGTAGCCACTGTTGATGTCAAAACAGGTTTAAAACCAGAAGAATTAGTTAAAATCATTGGTGAATATGATGCCCTGATGATTCGTTCTGGAACGCGCGTCACCAAAGAAATCATCGAAGCTGGGACGCAGCTCAAAATTATTGGACGCGCTGGTGTAGGTGTAGATAATGTCGATGTAGCCGCCGCCACTCGTCAGGGGATTGTAGTTGTTAACTCTCCAGAAGGAAACACCATCGCTGCTGCTGAACACGCATTGGCAATGATGTTGTCTTTGTCTCGTCATATTCCTGATGCCAACGCTTCTGTAAAACGCGGCGAATGGGATCGCAAAACCTTTGTTGGTGCTGAAGTCTACAAAAAAACTATTGGCATTGTCGGTTTGGGTAAAATTGGTTCCCATGTTGCTACTGTTGCCAAAGCAATGGGAATGAAATTGCTGGCTTATGATCCGTTTATTTCCACAGAACGAGCGGAACAGCTTGGCTGTCAACTAGTGGATATGGATTTATTGGTGCAGCAAGCAGACTACATTACCCTACACATCCCCAAAACTCCAGAAACCACTCATTTAATTAATGCCAATATGTTGGCAAAAATGAAACCCACTACCAGAATTATCAATTGCGCTCGTGGTGGGATCATTGATGAAGAAGCTCTGGCAACTGCCATTAAAGAGGGTCAAATTGCTGGTGCTGCCCTTGATGTCTTTGAGTCTGAACCACTAGGAGAATCTAGTTTAAGGTCTTTAGGTAAAGAAGTCATCCTCACTCCCCACTTAGGTGCTTCCACAACAGAGGCGCAAGTGAATGTGGCTATTGATGTTGCGGAACAAATTCGGGATGTACTGTTGGGTTTACCAGCGCGATCGGCGGTGAATATTCCGGGATTGGGACCAGATGTCTTAGAAGAACTCAAACCCTACATGCAGTTAGCCGAAACCTTGGGTAATCTCGTCGGACAATTAGCTGGCGGTAGAGTAGAGTTACTCAACGTCAGATTGCAAGGCGAACTAGCCACTAATAAAAGTCAGCCGTTGGTAGTAGCATCCCTCAAAGGACTACTTTTCCAAGCACTGCGAGAACGGGTAAATTACGTTAATGCCAGCATCGAAGCCAAAGAACGGGGAATCCGCGTCATTGAAACCCGGGATGCAGCAATCAAAGACTATGCTGGTTCAATACATTTAGAGGCTACCGGTTCTTTGGGTACTCATGCCGTTACAGGTGCTTTGTTAGGTGACGGAGAAATCCGCCTCACCAACTTAGATGGTTTCCCCATCAACGTCCCTCCCAGCCATCATATGCTGTTCACCGTACACCGAGATATGCCAGGAATCATTGGTAAACTTGGTTCCCTACTAGGTAGCTTTAATGTCAATATTGCCAGTATGCAGGTAGGGCGTAAAATCGTTCGCGGTGATGCGGTGATGGTTCTTAGTCTTGATGATCCCTTACCCGATGGCATTTTGACCGAGATCACCAAAGTACCTGGAATTCGGGATGCGTATACAGTAACACTTTAATCAGGAAATAGCGATCGGGGATCAGGGTTCGGGTAAGAGGGACAAGGGAGACAAGGAGGACACGGAGGACAAGGAGGACAAGGAGGACATCTCTACTCCTCACACTCCTCACACCCCTCACACTCCCCATCCATCGCCCCCCAACCCCACAAAGTGGGAACCCCCATCCCCCCATCTCCCCAATAAATCTATGGCTAACACTTGGTGGGAATTACAAATTATTTGTGAACCAGAACTAGAAGATAGCATCTTTTGGCGACTGGGAAGTTTTGGCTGTCGTGGTACAGCAAGTGAAAAAAAAGGAAATCAAAGTCTGGTGAGGGGTTATTTGCCGGTATTTCAAGCACAGCTATTGGATTTAGCCGCGCTATCGCTGTGGTTACGCCAAGACGCGTTGTGTATGGAAATTGCTCCCCCGACAATAGATTGGCAGTTAATTGACGAACAAGATTGGGCAAGTAGTTGGAAACAATACTGGCTACCACAGGAAATAGGCGATCGCTTTTTGATTAATCCCGCTTGGTATCCAACACCAGAAAATAGCGATCGCTTAATTATCCGCCTCGATCCTGGTATGGCTTTTGGTACAGGGAACCATGCCACAACTCAATTGTGTTTGGAATCCTTAGAAATGCGACTAAGTGACTCCCTATCATCCCCCCCAACAGGAGAACAGGGAGGTGCGGTAATTGCAGATATTGGTTGTGGTTCTGGTATCCTTTCAATCGGGGCACTACTACTAGGAGCAAAACAAGTCTATGCGGTAGATACTGACCCTTTAGCAGTGCAATCAACCCAAGAAAATCTCTTACTCAATGGCATTGATGCAGAACGCTTGGTTGTGACCCAAGGTAGTGTAGACGTTGCAGCAAAACTGATCACTGCACCAGTAGATGGTATAGTATGCAACATCCTCGCTGATGTAATCATCGAACTGGTTCCCCAAATGAGTGCGATCGCCAAACCCAGTACTTGGGCTATCTTCAGTGGTATCTTAGTCGAGCAATCGAAAGCCGTTGCTGATACTTTAGAAAAAAATGGTTGGGTGGTGGCTACTCTGTGGAAACGCAAAGAATGGTGTTGCTTGAACGTGCGGCGTTCTTAAACTGGAGATAGGAGTAGCGATCGCTCCTAATTGGAGGCTTGGTAGATCATGGTACAACAACTCACGCCCGACACAGCACCAGAGCTAGTCTACCCGGAGAGCGACGGGAAGCCAATGGCCGATAATACAAAACAATTTCGTTGGATTGTCACGATTAAAGAAAATTTAGAAATTTTATTTGCATCACAAAGTGATGTATTTATTGCTGGAGACTTGCTGTGGTATCCAGTAGAGGGAAATAACAAACTTTGCCAAGCACCTGATATCATGGTCGTTTTTGGTAGACCAAAAGCAGATAGAGGTTCTTATTTACAGTGGAAAGAAAATAATATTGCTCCCCAAGTAGTGTTTGAAATTCTCTCACCCAGCAATACAACCAAAGAGATGACAAATAAGCTTCTGTTTTATCAACGTTATGGTGTTGAAGAATATTATATTTACAATCCAGACACTTTGGAATTAACTGGTTTGTTACGTTCTGGAGATGACTTAGAAATTATTGAAGAGATGAATGGTTGGGTGAGTCCCCGATTGGGAGTGCGGTTTGTACTGACACCTGAAACTTTAGAAATTTATCGTCCCGATGGACAAAGATTTCTCACACCCGTAGAATTAGACCAAGTCCGGGAAAAGGAACGCCAACGTGCCGAACAGGAACGCCAACGTGCTGAACAGGAACGCCAACAGAAAGAAGCAGCACTACAGCAACTTGAACAAGAACAACAGCGTTATCAAGAATTGTTGGCGAGATTACGAGAAAAGGGGATTGATCCAGAAAAGTTGTAATTAGTTCAAGAATAAGCGATCGCATCTTCTCTGACGTGGTAGCCTGCATTCACCAAAGCAGAAACTTGATTTCGCCATAAATTACCATCATCAGGCCAACCGTGCAGTAATAGTACACATTCTTTACCTGAACCTGAATCTTGTAAATAGTAGCGATCGCCTTTTACTTCTACACTTAGGGTATTGTACATAAGTTTTGGTGTTGAGTATTACATATCAAACAACCTCAACATTACTCAAACCAAAAGTGTATAGTCGTTCACATTCTTGCTATTGGGAGCATATTTTTGCTATTAATTCCGAAACTCCTGAGGAGACAAACCAACCCAGCGCCGAAAATGACGGCTGAGATGACTTTGATGAGCAAAACCACAGATCAGCGCGATATCTGCAATACTTAAATCCAATTTTTTAAGCAACTGCTTTGCAAGTTCTACTCGCCTATAAATTACAAACTGGTGCGGCGTCATGTGTAACGACTGTTTGAACAGGCGACAAAAGTAATAACAACTAATTCCGGCTATATTTGCTAAGTCTGCTAGTTTGATATCTTCACTTAAATTTGCTTCGATGTAATCTATAATTTGCTTAACTTTATATTTTGGTAATCCATCATAATATTCCGGAAAATAATGTTTTGATACTGAGAAGTTTTTAATTAAATGTACTGCTAGAGCCGTACCAAAAGACTCACCGTATAATCTTCCTGCTGGACACCCAGCTTCTAAATCAGCTTGGAGAGCATTGACTACGCTTTGAATTACTGGGTCAAAAATTTTCCATTTTTGCACAAATTCAATTTGTTTACTATCTAATATCTCATCAACAATTGTTTCCAAAAATGAGAATTTAAACGTCAGTATCGTAAAAGATATTGTTTCTTCCCACCGTGTCCAATGACTGGTGTGAGCTGGACAAAGACAAATTTCACCACCACCCAGGCGATATGACAAATGATTCCCACCCATACGGCGTTCATGATGCGTCCACGAGTTGATATCCATAATTTCTAGCGTCAACTGTTGCATCGTGTGTTCACAAGTTTCCGAACCAGGATGTTGATAGTGAGCGAGAAAAATGTTGTTCCAGTTAGCTTGTTGACTAGTCAATAATGGTGGACAACAGAGAACTTGATTCAAGTCCTCCACATTCGTCATATCTAAATGTGGCGATATGGGTTGAGGCATGAAGTGAGATTATGATTTTATTCCTGAAAAATTCCTTCTAGTTTTTGTCTGCCAACTCCTACTTTTTCTATGGATATTTTGCCAGTTTTAACGTACAGAATTTGAGAAGAATTCAACCATTGGGAATCAAAAGCACCTAAATGAGTAGTAGTAATTATTGTCTGAAAACGGTCTTGAATTGTATCAAGTAATTGATTTTGACGAGAAGGATCTAGTTCCGCTAAAACATCATCAAGAAGTAGCAGTGGTGGTTCTCCTACAACCTCTTCAATTAGTTGCAATTCAGCTAATTTTAAAGCTAGTACGAGGGTTCTTTGCTGACCTTGGGAACCGTATTGACGAGCTGGTGTTTGATTAATTGTTAATTCTATTTCGTCCCGATGCGGTCCAACGAGAGTAGTGCCTTGGTGCAATTCCGCGATAGTTCTTTGCTGAAGCTTTTCTAGAAAGGCTTGCTGCACCTTTTCTGAGTGATTTTGCTCTAAAGGAACGTTAGGCGAGTATTTGATTTGCAAAATTTCTTTACTGCCACTAATGCTAGCGTGCCACTTTTTGGCTATGGGAGCGAGTCGCTGTATAGCTCTTTCCCGACGTCTAATCACCCGTGTACCTGCTGTCGCTAGCTGTACATCCCATATAGCTAATTCTTCAGTTTGCACAGGTGCGCCTTGACTTGTCTCGATATTGCGTTTCAAAAAGGCGTTACGCTGACGTAATACTTGGTGATATTGTTGTAATATATGGGCGTATATTGGTTCTAGTTGAATCAATAAAGTATCTAGCCAGTGACGCCGACCTTCTGGCCCGCCACGTACCAGTTCTAAGTCCAAGCTAGAAAATTGTACGGCATTAAGGATACCGAGAAAGTCCATTTGTCGCCGGAGATTTTCACCGTTGAGGTTAACCGTACGGCGACCATTACGACGCAGAATTAAGTTGAGAGTGCTAATGCCAGTCTCTCGTTTGAGAGAAGCACTAATTTGAGCAAGTTCTTCTGCTTCTTGCACTAAATCGCGATCGCGAAAAGTACGATGCGATCGCAATGTAGCTAATAACTCCACCGCCTCCAACAAATTAGATTTTCCCTGAGCATTATTGCCCACCAAAATCGTTTTGGGAGCAGTAAACTCAACCTGCTGCTCTTGATAGTTGCGAAAGTGTCGGAGGTGGAGGGTTTTTAAATACATACGGGAGTGTGGGGAGTAGGGGAAGTAGGAGGTGGGGAAGGTGGGGCCCCCTATGGGGATAAGGGGCAGTGGGGAGATGGGGAGGTGGGGAGAGAACTTCTCCCTATCACCCCATCATCCCATCACCCCATACCCCATCACACGGTTTTCTTGCCCATCAATCGGAAGATGATCTTTTCAATTTCAATCCACACAAACATTAAGGCGCTGAAGCCAAGACAAATTGCCAATTCTGGCAAGGTGATGAAATGAGTCCCGAAGAAATTGCGCAGAGGAGGAACGTAAACCAGCATCAGTTGTAAAATCGTGGTTAACACAACTGCCCCTAACACATAGGGATTTGACAGAGGATTCATCTCTATTGTTAGTCGGCTGTTAGAGCGAATTGCGATCGCATGACCCATTTGGGCAAGACACAGGGAAGTAAATACCATTGTCTTCCACCGATCTGGACTCAACCCATTGCCAGATATGCTGGTGGAATGATTGTACGCCCACGTCATCAAAATAATGGTAATGATTGCGAAAATAATCCCGATCCGAATCATATAAGAACCCAAGCCTCTAGCAAAAATGCTTTCACGCGGACTGAAGGGGGGACGCTTCATGACATCTGGTTCGGGGGGTTCTACAGCTAACGCTAAGGCTGGTAAACCGTCTGTCACCAAGTTCATCCAGAGAATTTGCAGGGGTGTGAGGGGAACTCCTCCTAATCCCAAGATGGGCGCAGCTGCGATGGTGAGAACTTCACCGATGTTACTACCGAGAATATACTTAATAAAACGGCGGATATTGGTGTAAACAACCCGACCTTCCTCAGTAGCGGCAACGATGGTAGCGAAGTTATCATCTAGTAGCACCATGTCGCTGGCTTCTTTACTAACATCAGTGCCGGTGATACCCATCGCAATACCAATGTCAGCTTGTTTGAGGGCTGGGGCATCGTTGACACCATCACCAGTCATCGCGACGAATCTGCCCCGACGCTGTAAAGCTTGGACAATTCGCAGTTTGTGTTCTGGAGCGACTCGAGCATAAATACTCACCAAGTCTACATTTTGCTCTAGGTCTTGGTCGCTCATCCGTTGCAGTTCTTGACCAGTCAGGGCGCGATCGCCTGCTTGGGCAATACCCAGATCGGTCGCGATCGCCCGGGCTGTTAACTGGTGATCACCGGTAATCATAATCGGTCGAATGCCTGCTTCTCGACACTCTTTTACCGCCGCCCTCACTTCTGGACGGGGTGCATCCAGCATCCCCACTAAGCCCAACCACACTAATTCTTGTTCGGATGCTTCATCTGAACCTTCAGGTGGAATTTCCCCAAGCGGTTTATAAGCAAAACCTAGCACCCGCAAACCATTAGAAGCCATGCGATCATTTTCGGCTAATACTTCATCTCGCTGGTTTTGAGTCAGGGGAATAGTGCTACTACCCACATAAAGTTGAGTACAGCGAGCCAAAATTAACTCTGGTGAGCCTTTGGTAAACATTAAATAGCCATGGGAGTTCACCAAATGGCTGATGATCGGATCAACATCACTTAAAGGCGAAACACCTGTTTCTACTTGTTCAACCCTACAAATTACACTCATCCGCTTTCGTTCTGAAGAAAACGGAAACTCACCCACCCGAGGTAATTTACTATCCCACTGATCTTTTTCAATTCCTCCTTTGGCTGCTAGTGTCACCAAAGCCCCTTCTGTCGGGTCTCCTAAAATAGTCCACTGTCCTTGTTGCTGTTGTAAGACAGAATCATTACAAACAGCACAGGCTACTAATAAAGCTTGTAGTTCTCGGTAATCTTGTACCTCAACTTTATTATTTTGCAGTTGAAACTCGCCTGTAGGAGCGTAACCTTCTCCTGTAACGCGGAATTCTTGATGATTGGAAGTTTTTTCACTCGGATTAGAGGTAGAAGCATTTGTGTAGACAGATTGCACTACCATCTTGTTCTGAGTCAAAGTCCCGGTTTTATCAGAACAGATTGTAGTTACAGAACCGAGAGTTTCTACTGCTGGTAATTTGCGAATTAAAGCTTTGCGACGCACCATGCGTTGAGTTCCCAAAGCTAGGGTAACGGTGATCACAGCAGGTAGACCTTCTGGCACGACCGCCACTGCCATACTTAAAGAAACTTCCAATAATTCTGTTAAGTTACCACCACGCAGCAACCCCACAATTACAACAATGGCTACCAAAACTAAAGAACCTGTCACCAGGACATTACCTAGCTGAGTCATCCGTTGTTGTAACGGTGTAGGTTCACTTTCCACCGACTGCAACATGGCAGCAATTTTGCCGAGTTCGGTTTTCATCCCAGTGTTGGTGACTAGAACTTTGCCCCGTCCTTGGACAACTTCTGTACCTTGAAAAACCGAATTGATGCGATCGCCTATTCCTGTCTCTTCAGGTAATGTGGTTTCTGCCTGTTTGTTAACCGCTTCGGCTTCACCCGTGAGTGCCGATTCTCGGATTTGCAAGTTAGACACTTCCAACAAGCGTCCATCTGCTGCTACTTGCATCCCTGCTTCTATGAGCATCACATCCCCCGGTACTAAATCCTTAGCTGCCACCTCTAATGGTTTACCATCACGAATGACGCGGACGTTGGGAGAAGAGAGTTTTTTCAGCGCTGCGAGGGCTTTTTCAGCACGGCTTTCTTGAACATAGCCAAGGATGCCATTGAGGACCACAATTGCTAAGATTGCGATCGTGTCTTTGAATGGTACTTCCCCCGCTTTTAACTCGTTGTTTTGCAGAGCCAGCAAGTCTAAAATCCCGGAAACAATAGCCACAGCGATCAGCATCAACAACATGATGTTTTTGAACTGATCTACCAAAATTTCCCAGGCACTGCGACCACCAGTTTCCTCGAGTTCGTTCGGGCCGTATTGTTCCAATCGCTGTTGCGCTTCTTGAGGTGATAAGCCAGTGTCTGCATTCGTAGAGAGCAGTTCTATTGCTTTATCAACTTCTAAGCTATGCCAAACGGTAGTTGAATCAGGCAGAGAATGAGCAGACATCGTGTAGGTTACAGGAAATGGTTACAGAATTCGATCATAATTTAGTGATAGCTAGAAAAACCATCAACTAAAGTTACATTAGGGATATTGCTAACGAGCGTTAACATAAAGTGTGATTTTTCACATTTCCCTACTTTTTTTACGGCATTATCTAAGTATTATTGCTAGAGTAACTGCTTTTTATAGCACATATTTTTGATAGTTGTGAGTAATAGAAGTTGGGAGTGGAATTGCACAAAACATATCAAAATACATCCTAGTCGTGCTAAATCTTTAAGTACATTAGTTTAATATGAATTTTGCTCTTCCCAGTTTGACCTCTAGCCAGATGTTCGGGCAAAAAACAATTCGACCAATTGGTGCTGCCGTTTTGAGTGGCATTGCTTTCTTCCAAGATACTCTGATTGCTATTGATTCTCCTAAAGGGTATCTGCTGCAAATAGATCCTGCCACTGACAACACAAAAATTCTCAATCCTCACCAAAGCAGGGAATTTACAGATGTCACTGGTTTGGCAATTTGGGAAGATACTCTCTGGGTGACAAGAGGTAATAGTGTTTATTTATGTAAATGGAATTCTTGGGGACTGGAACATTTTGTCACCTTGCCTTACCCTGCCAATGGCATTGCTGTTTGGGAATCAACAGTCTATGTCAGTTGCCAAAAATTGGGAGATATTGTGATATTTAATCGCGATACCCGCAAAGAAATTACCAGATTTTATGCTCCTGGTGTGGGGGTAGAAAATTTGACTGTGACTGATGAAATTCTTTGGGCTTGCGATGCAACAGAACAAAGCGTTTACTGCATGGATAGGGCTACGGGGGAAGTTAAATTTAGTGTACTAACACCGTTTGAATCTCCTACAGGCATAGCAGTACAAACAGATAAAAATACAGGTCAACAAACTCTCTATGTCGCCTACGCTTCTGAAGAACCTTATGTGCGCGATAACCCGAATGCTGACCCGAACCACGAACTAGCATATCGCGATCGCACGTTTATTCACCCACTCTACTATCGTTATTTCCCAGAAAAGCGCTACGCTCTTTCTAATGGCTATCTAATTGAAATGTCCTATGTAGAGGAAATAGCGCCGATTGAAGAGGTTTACTTACAAGACCTAGAATGGCGTATTGCCCTACCAAGCGACACAGATCGTCAAAAGGTCAAACATGTTGAACCTGTGGGACTGCCTTTTACGGAAGAAATTATGGATGGGCAACGGATGGCTGTGTTTAAATTCGATGCCCTGACCCCCGGTGAACGGCACATGTTTGGCTGGAAGGCGGTCTTAGAAGTCCAAGGTATTAAATATCGTCTCACTCCAACCGATGTAGAAGATATTCCTGAACTATCGCCAGAATACCAAACTCGCTATCTCGTAGATAATGATGAATTAGCAATGGATACTACCATTGTCCGCCGTGCTGCCCAAGAAGCAATTGGTACAGAAACCAATTTGCTAAGGAAAATGTACAGCATCCGTAATTATGTCTACGATCAACTAAGATATGGTATTAAACCTTACATAGATACTCCAGATCGAGTATTAGAAAGAGGTGTTGGTTCTTGTGGTGAATATGTAGGTGTTTTGCTGGCTTTGTGTCGTTTAAATGGCATAGCTTGTCGTACCGTCGGACGCTACAAATGTCCTACCTACGCAGAACACCAACATGTGCCTCTGCAACCAGACTACAACCATGTATGGTTAGAATTCTACATCCCTGGTTTTGGTTGGTTGCCAATGGAATCTAACCCTGATGATATTGGTAACAATGGGCCCTATCCCACACGCTTTTTTATGGGTTTGTGCTGGTATCACATTGAAATCGGTAAAGGTATTCCTTTTGAAACTATAACTAGTAAAGGTGTAAGGCTGACAAAAGAAGAAATTTCCATTGGTGAGTTGGCCATTAATCATATTCGCTTCACCATTTTGGGAGAGTTACCACCGTTTTAGCTAACTCCGGGTTTCATATAGCAATCCTATTTGATTCGTGAACAATCAGATCGCCCAGATCCCCGACTTTTTAGAAAAGTCGGGGATCTTGTTTTCACTTATACTGTCGGATCGGCTGATAATTAAGGTGAGTTCAATAGACTTCATTAACCCAACATCCCAACTTTTGCCTTCTGACTTGAAAGTAAACTCACCCCGTCCTGTCGGATACCCCTCTCCGCGGGTTCGGAGAGGGGAACTCACCGGCCCCCACTCCCCCAAGGGAGTAGGTATTAGGGGAAGGGGGTGAGGTTTTTTCATGGCAAGGTTCGTGAAACTTGTTTCATGGGGATGCCCTCTTCCCTCTGCCTTTTTTTGTAAGCTATTTCATCTATATTCATAGATATACGCTAATTTTACTGATATATGTAAAGCATCATCGGAAATACTGCAACTTGAGTTTGTAGCTGATTCTATTCCCGCAAAAGTGCGCTCTACTCTTTTTTGATTAAATTTACATTTATGAAACTGGAGATATCTGATCAATCTTTGACATGGGGTGTGAGAGTTTTCGGCATAGCTGCACTAACTACATTTGCCACAATAGCTATCCTCAATCAACCAAGCTACGCTGGAGACACAACTTTTTACTGTGATCAAAGCAACGGTGTACCGACAACATTTGTTCGTACCCAAAATGGCAAGAGACTACCAATGATTCGTTGGGTTTCCCAGTATTTTAGTGGTAAAGGGTTGACACCTCTGCAACGCTGTCAGCAGGTAACTTACAGATTTCAAAGAAGTTATGACAACGGTACGCTGAGATACATCAAGACAGGTATTCTCAACAAACAGCCTGTCGTGTGCGCCGTTACTGAAAAAAACGCTGCTTGTACAGATACGACTTTATTATTCACTCTCAAACCAGGTAGCAATCCTGATGTTACTTTACGTCAAATAATGGATCGCCGTGCCTTGGCTGCTGGAAACGCCACAAATCAAAGTGGGGGCAACACAAGCAACGATCCAGTGAATATTGATGTTGAAGCGTATCTGTATTTCGGAAAATAAATAATGAAATTCTATTATCAACTTGCACCAGCGCTAATAGGGGTAACAATCGCTCTTGTACAAACACAAGCGGCTGTGGCGCTATCATCAACAGAAGTTAATAATATTGCCAAACAAATCACAGTACTGATTCAAAGTAAAAAGCCAAAGTACGGTTCCGGGGTGATTATCAAAAAAGAAGGCAATACTTACACTGTCCTTACGGCTGCTCATGTGGTAGAAATCAAAGATAATTATGAGATTATTACCTTTAATGGTAAACGTTATGCACTCAACTCCAGCAGTGTCAAACAACTGCCAGGAGTAGACTTAGCTGTGGTGCAATTTAGCAGCAGTCAAAATTACACTGTAGCGAAAATAGGTAACTCTGACGCTAGCACAGAAGGCACTACTGCTTATGTGGCTGGGTTCCCTGCACCAACATTTGCGATTAATCAGTCAATTTATATTTTCAGTGATGGCAAGATTGCTGCTAATGCCTCGAAACCTTTACGTGATGGCTATGCCTTAGTCTACGACAATAATACATCAGAGGGAATGAGTGGTGGTGCAATATTGAATGAAAAGGGTGAACTCATCGGAATTCACGGTAGAGCAGATTTAGATACTAAAGAAGACAAAACAGGCTTTAATTTGGGCATTCCCATTAATACGTTTTTGCGAGTGTCAGCAAAATCTGGGATAGATGTGGGAGTCTCTGTTCCTAATACTCAAGTAGCTACAGCACCCAAAGCTGACGACTTTTTCATTCAGTCTTTGGATAAGTATCAAAAGGGAGACGTACAAGGAGCAGTTGCTGATTATAATGAAGCAATTCGCCTCAATGCCGTGTATGAAGGTTACAGGATGTGGAGTCGAGTCTTAAGGCCGGCGGCACAGAAGTTGAATGAAATTCCGTAGTAAATAGGTGAGGAAACAGCAAAGTGGAGGGATTAACTCTCACAAATAGTGTAGGTTCAAGCTTGAAATGAGAAATTCCAACTTCAGAACCTCACACTCCAGGTTTGAAATGAGAAATTCCGAGTTCTGAACTTGAAATTCCAGGTTGGAAATAAGAAATTCCGAGTTCCGAACTTCAAACTTCAGGTTTGAAACGAGAAATTCCGAGTTCCGAACTTAAAACTTCAGGTTTGAAACGAGAAATTCCAACTTCAGAACTTGAAACTTGATGAAAAACAAGATCCCTGACTTTTTGAAAAAGTCGGGGATTTGTATTGTTTAGTGTAGAGTGCGTGATCGCGTAGCGGCTGCTTTGCAACATCGCAATTCACACTCATCAAAAAGCGATTGGTGTTGGTGAATACAGGCGATCGCGTCTTCAATTTATCCTATAGTAGTGCGATCGCAAATAAAACCTATACTGTTACCGGGTCAACTACTACAATCCCTTCTACTCCATAGCGGGCGAAATCACTTATATTAAATGTCAAGATGTGAGTCACACCATTTGCTTTCATGCTAGCAACAAGGCGAGCATCATGCACTTGCACACTTGAGACACTATATGTAACCACAAGCCTACGCCACTCAGGATAAACAGCAGGTGTATCAGGCAATAATGGAAACAGACGTTCAATCCGTTGCAGCATTCGTTTTGCATCTGTAGGAGTCAAGCCAAAACCATTTCTTGCTGTAGGTCTTGTGGCGACGTTCCAAAATTCGATACAGTTTTGTGATGAAATATGTAGTGTGTGTTTATCAGTTCGTAGTTTTCGTATTGCAGTTTTGACAACTGGGTATCGTGGATCGGTGCGAAAAATAAAACGCAACAGAACGTTAGTATCTATAAGGTACACCACGTTTAAGGATGCTCCTCGTAAATACCCTCACGACTCACTGCATAATCTGATAATGGAAGTGCATCTGACCCAACACAAGCAGCAAAATCATCAGCTAATTGGTCAGCAATTATCTCAAATTCATCATCATGAATTTCAGTATCTGTTTTTTGTCCTAGTAATACTTCTACCGTTGGTGCAAACGCATCAGCTAATAACTGTCGAATGCTTTGGGCGTCGTGACGTGCGATACTTTCTCGTAGTTTTTGCTCTAATTCAGGTGATAATTGCAGGGTTATGGTCGTCATAGTTCGGTTGGGATGAACTTTGTTACACATCGATATTATTGATCATAAGCTTTGGATTCAGCACGACCGTACAGAAGAGGGTGTTGCTGTAGATTTAGTTGCTGCGGGAATTCCTAAAGAACAGATTGTTTTGGGTTTTGAACCCCTCAACAACGAAAACATACAGAGTTTGCAGTCTCGTGACAGGTTTGGAGCGATCGCAAGCCTAATTTTTCCTCATTCAAACTAGACTGTTTGCGAAGCCTTAAAAGCAGAAAATTCACAGATAGAATTAAATGGGCAAAATCGACAGTGATACCCAGGATTGGGCGGAAATATTTGACTAAATTTCTGAGTTTGTTGCTGATATTTTTGCAAATCTTGTTGGTGTTTTTGAGCAATACTAGCTAACTCAAACTCAATAAAATCTAATTCATCTTTGGTAACGCTAATTAATTCCGATTTTTTAGAAAATTCTAAATTGTAAAAGGAAGCTATAGCTTTGTGTCTGGGGTAAAGATAACGAGCGGCTAAAAGATAAACTAACGCCTGACGACGGTCAAAAGCAGATTTACCAGTTTTAAAATCTAAAATATGTAAATTGCCTGAAGATTCAATGAAAATACAGTCCATCGCCGCATAGAGGCGGAAACAATAATGCTTTTGATCAATTAATATTGGTTTGGGAAATCCTTCATCACCACGGGTTAACAAGACAATACGTTTCCCTGAAAGCAATGGCTCATCGTGATACTTCTTCAAAATTTGCAGCACACGCTGTTGCACTTCACTAGGTGAATTGCTCAATCTCAGCAGTTCAGCAACTTTTTCGACGCCGTCTGATTGATTTAATAGGTATCTGTGGTGATGAAATTCATAAACCCCTTTTTGTGCTAGCAAGCCTATGCGCTGGGATGCCGTAACTTTTGTCAGCAATGCTCTAACTTGGGGTTCGTGTTGGCGTGCTTTAATATACCCCCGTCTCATTTGACAATGCCAACGTTGTTGCCCAGATGCTGGGGCAATTAGAGACCAAAGATGATAACTGGTAAAAGGTCGCTCGGGGGTTGACATTACTTAGTAACTGTGAGAAAAAGGACAGGGAATAATATTCGGTTACATAGGCTTTACTCATTTGTTAGCCAAGTGGCTAATCGTACTGCCATTTGTTACGGCAGATTGCTTAGACGGTAAAAATTGCTGAGCGGTATTATGCCATGGTAGTAATAAGTGACAAAGCTCGTTACTGAAATCCAGTTTCGAGCATTGAAATTTACTACTGATAGCCGTAACTCAGCATCTGAGTATGGGATTAAATATATCCTTGACTTTGTTGTTGTTGCCACTCTAGAAATTACTAAATACCATTGTAAACTTACCTCCAGTTAGAAAGGCGGGAGCTTTTGTCACATAAGCATCTACAGCAAATGTTTTTGGTAGGCTTGTTTTGATAAAGTTTTGCAACAGCAATTTTGACCAATACCTTACAAATAGTTAAATTTTTTATCTAAATATTAAAGACGCCTAGATAAAAATAATTACTACTTCTCTAAAATCGTATGGAGAAAGTCTTTGCTTTAGCAATTCGCTAGAAATCACCATGAAAACCTTTGCTGCTCTACTGACAATAATAGTTCTTGTTTTTTGGATCATGGCTGTTGCCCTTCTCTCAGTACAAAACGCTACGCCAGTATCCTTACAATTTTTAGGCTTTCGCTCCATTCAACTTCCAGTGGGCTTACTACTGGCTTTGTGTGCTAGTGTGGGCATGATTGGCATGGCACTGCTACAACCATTGTGGAGGTTAACTGGTTCCGAGCAAAGTTATTCCCCAAGACAAGATGACGCGGAATTTTTTGTCGATGAGGAAGATTTTTAAATCAGGTATCAGTTATCAGTTATCAGTGAATACTTTAGCGCCCTTGTGCGTGTAATGCATTAATTGCTGTAGCGCACTTTTGCGTTAATGTTTCTAACTCTTCTTTATCTGTAGAAGTGGGGGAAGCAATCAACTCACCAATTCTCACCGTTATAGGAACTGCACGAGGTATCACCACACCTTTTTCTTCAATTGCCTGTGTACCCCACAAACAAACTGGTAACAGTGGTGCTTGTGCTTTGGCTGCTATCAACGCCGCGCCTCGTTTTGGATCTGTGATGCGTCCGTCAGGAGTGCGAGTACCTTGTAAGAAAATACCAACAGCCCAGCCTTCATTCAGATATTTTAAGGCTGCACGAATAGCAGTGCGATCGCTTGTTCCTCGACTGACTGGATAAGCACCATATAACTCAATGGCTTGTTTTAAAACAGGAATTTTAAAAAGTTCTTCTTTGGCCATATACGCTACAGGACGACGGACACAGTTGGAAACAATCGGTGGGTCATAATTACTTGCATGATTACTCACCACTACCAAAGGTCCACTTAAGGGGACATTTTCTGCACCATAAATCTTGCCCCGAAAGTAAACATGTAGCATGGGGGTAACAACAGACCACTTAAAGGCTTGATAGAGTAAGAGACTGGCTAACGGTTCGCGGTTTTTGCCCACAGAAGATAATTGAAATCAGACAAAATTAAGGATAAGCGATCGCCACTACTTTTGTACAACTTCGCTCAATGCTTCATGAATTACCTCATCACTCACACCACGACGTTTGAGACTGGCAACTAATGCAGAAACAGTATCCCCATCCAAACGCTCTAAATCTGCTCGCAGCCCCTGACCAATGTAAGCACGAATTAAAGGTTGATAACCAGAAAAACCAAGTAATGGAGCAACTCGCTTTAAATCCTCAACCACGTCTTCAGGAATTCGGATTGTAATAGTAGTCATGGGACGGTTTCGGTCTAATCGTTTTTTCAAGTCTTCAAATTTCATAGTACTCACGCTCCTTGCGCGTTGCCTTGCGAGCTGAAATAATCCGAATCACATTATCATGACGCTCAATGTGAACCACATACAGGAGATTCCAACGTTTCGCGCTTCATCATTACGACTGGCATCAAAAACGACGAGAAATGGATCAAAGAATACCTCTGCGGCTTGTTAGAATGTTACACTGTCATGCTTGCTGGGATTATTCCGAGCCTTCTCCTCGTTCCAAACAAAGGTGATGCCATTTAACACGAAATACACATCCATACCCTTAGTGTAGGCAGAATGTATTTACGTCGTCAATACGTTTTACTGTCTACTCCCAGGGCAAAGACTATTAAACAACTTAACGCTGAACTTTTATTCAGTGAATTTGAGTTGTGAACAGCTTAGAACTACACCCGTAATTTATCTAACTTCGGAATTCACTGAGGTTTCAGTAGGTCATAGAAATTGATGATTACAGTTGTGCGATCGCCTCATCCCTGAATCATAATAATTCGCGATCGCTTCTCCAAATCGTAAAAGCTAAACAGGTAACTCAGCTAAATTACGAATATTTTCCAAAACTAAATTTGAGCAAGTGCGTTTAATCAAGCCAGTTAATACGTTACCAGGGCCAATTTCCACTACTCGCTCAATCCCATTTTCTGGTAACGCCAGTGCAATTTCTCGCCAGCGTACTCCCCCTGTCATTTGTTGGATGAGGCGTTGCTTTAAAATTTCTGCTTCTGTGGCTGGAGTTGGTTCGATATTAGATAAAACTGGTACTTTAGCTTTGTGAAATTCTACGGTTGCTAATATTTCTTGAAACTGTGTTGAAGCTTCTGCCATCAAAGGTGAATGAAACGCACCAGAGACTTTTAAAGGAACTGCACGTTTTGCCTTAACTTGAGATATGACTGCTTGTACGGCTGTAGGTGTGCCAGAAATGACAACTTGAGCAGGGCTATTATCATTTGCCACAACTACATCAGGGGTTTCAGCAATCACTTTTTCTAGTTGTTCCCGGTCAAAATTCATCAAAGCCGCCATCATCCCACCAACAGCACTGTCCATTAGTTCGGCACGGCGTTTTACTAAGCGTAAACCCTCAGACCATTCAAACACGCCAGCAACATACAGAGCAATGTATTCTCCCAAACTGTGGCCAGCAACTAAATCTGGTTGTTGTTTTTCCTGTAGGAGATCAGCCAGAATGCTTTCTACTACATATAAACAAGGCTGAGTGTAGATAGTATGTGATAGTTTGTCGGTATCATTTTGACAAATTTCAATTACAGACCAGCCCAAAATTTCTTCGGCTTGAGCAAATTTATCTTTTGCTAAAGGTATGTTTATTAAATCCATTCCCATTCCCAATGTTTGGGAACCTTGTCCGGGAAACACCCATGCAGTTTTGGTCATTAGTCAAGTGTCAACAGTCAAGTGTTAATAAATTTTGTTGGTAGTTGGTAGTTGCTGGTTGTCTGGAAAATGCAACAAACAACAACTAACAAACAACTACTATCTATCTTCCCCATTGAAAAATAGCGGCTCCCCATGTTAAGCCAGCACCAAAACCTGAGGCGGCAATAATGTCATTAGGCTTAATTTTGTGCTGCCGTACTGCTTCATCCAAAGCCAGGGGGATAGAGGCGGCAGAGGTGTTGCCATAGTAAGCCAGATTACTAATCACTTTTTGTTCCGGGATGTTCAAGCGCTGGGCTACAGCATCTAGAATGCGCTGATTAGCTTGATGCAATAGGAGCCAGTCTATTTCCTCTACGCTGAGGTTGGCACGAAACAAAGCTTTATCAATAACTTCTGGCACTTGCTGGACGGCGAAGCGGTAAACTTCTTTGCCATTCATGGTGATTGGTTGGAAGTTGCCTCTACCAACAACAACACCTGGGAGTAATTCTGTGGCGTCAGGTGTGTAGGGAAGGTTAAGGCAATCGTTTTGAGTGCCGTCACTTCTGAGTTCAAATCCCAGTAAGCGATCGCTATCATTTGCCTGCAATACTACTGCCCCAGCACCATCACCAAATAGTACACAGGTACGTCGGTCTTGCCAGTCTACCCAACGAGAGAGAATATCTGCTCCAATCAGTAAAACATTTTGATATACACCAGTTCTAATAAATTGGGCTGCTGTTACCAATCCAAATACAAAACCGGAACAGGCTGCTGTCATATCAAATGCTACAGCTCTTGCTGCTCCAAGTTTGGCTTGAATTTGACAGGCACTGCCAAACAAGTCATCGGGCGTAGAGGTTGCCAGCAAAATCAGGTCTAACTGTTGCGGTGTAATGCCAGCCATAGCGATCGCCGCCTCACCAGCGGCAGTGGCAAGATCTGTTAGAGATTCACCTACATTTGCCAAACGCCGTTTACGAATTCCTGTTCTTGTGGTAATCCATTCATCTGATGTTTCAACGAGTTCCGTCAGCCCTTGGTTATCCAGAAAAGTAGCTGGCACTGCTGAGCCACTTCCTGTAATTGCGATTCCTAATGTTTGCACTCCGGGTTCTCCCAAGCTATTGGCATTTTGTCATTTGTTTTGTTGTTAGTTGGGTGTTGTTGGTTGTTTGTTGTTTATTCCAACCAACTACCATCAACCAACAAAGAACAAATATGACTATTGACTGTTTTCGGGCAATAGTTGCCCGGAGGATTTACTCTGATATTTAGATTGAATTCTTTGCAGCACCTGGTTATCCACTGCTTCTTTTGCTAATCGAATGGCATTATAAATTGAAGGTGCTTGAGAACTGCCATGACCAATAATGCAAATGCCGTCTACACCCAAAAGCAAAGCACCTCCGTGTTCAGCGTGATCCATCCGCTGTTTAATCCGTCTCAAGTTGGGTTTTAAAATTGCTGTACCGAGTTGACCATGCAATCCTTGGGGTAATTCTTCCCTGACGATTTGCAGCATCACTTCTCCAATTGCTTCGGCAAATTTCAGCAAGACATTGCCTACGAAGCCGTCACAGACAATCACATCAAATTGACCGGAGAGGACATCGCGTCCTTCAGCATTGCCAACAAAGGCTATCTGAGAATTTTCCCGCAGCAGTTGATGGGCGCGAACAGCGGCATCATTGCCTTTGCAGTCTTCCTCGCCAATGTTCAATAAACCGATTTTCGGTTCCGGAACACCCAAGACATACTGACTATAAACCGACCCCATAACGGCAAACTGCTCTAAAAATTTTGGACGGCAGTCTACATTAGCGCCGACATCAAGTATCAGTACTTGCTTGCTAGCTATCATTGTGGGAAACACCGCACCAATTGCTGGACGATCAATTCCTGGCAGTCGTCCCAAGCGGAGCAATGCTGCTGCCATTGCTGCGCCTGAGTGACCGGCAGAAATCACAGCATCTGCCTGCCCCTGCTTGACTAAATCCATCGCCACGTTGATCGAAGCCTTGGGTTTGCGTCTGATACCGCTTAAAGGCTCCTCATCCATCGCGATCGCGTCCTCAGCCGGAACGATCTGCACCTGCCCCAAATTAGTCTTTGGTGGCAGCACTGCTTCAATTTGTTGGGGAGCACCCACCAACAACACTTCCACGCCCAACTCATCCCTAGCTCGCAGTGCGCCAGCGACGATTTCACCGGGTGCGTGATCCCCTCCCATTGCGTCAATTGCGATTCGTACGCAAGTCGATCCCATTGCTCAGAGCTTCTAGAAACCTTACAAATTTTACCAGATGCCTCTGCTGAAAGTAGTAGATTGGTGGCTGCCAATTCGCATCCGTCAATTCCAGACTGAAGGGAAAAAGTATAAATTCTATAATCAACCTACGGATAAACCCGATGGTTTGTATTTACTTTATCCTTCTTTTTTGTCTTTTCTGCTTTCAACAAAGCAACTAACAAGCCCAACATAGCATGAATTACTCCCCACACCCACTGAATAAACAGCGTACAGTGGTTAGTTGTTGATTGTTGTTTTTTGGTTGTTGTTTGTTGTTTGTTGGTTGTTGGTTGTTGGTGAGATAAAATCTTACAAAAATAATAATGAGTGCAGCTTGGCAAAAAACTACGCAGTAAAAAAGAGTCATAAAGCCTAAAATATATCCTTTATAGCCTTTCTGCTTGCAGTAGCATATTTGCATAAATATGAGGAGTGAATAATGCTGGAATTAATTGGTTCAGGTTTAGTTTCAATGTGGCTGGAGATGGCTGGAGTACAAATCAAGCCTTTGGAACCGATGGATGTTTTAGCTTGGCAAAGTAACCCCAGCTTAATTGTTGCTCCTGATCCAAATCCAGCTGGAGTCACCACAGTGCAACAGTATCTCCAAGGGCTAGCAACATCAAAATTAGTAGCGGCGAACACTGTCCACAGTCAAGGGATTTGGATACAGTCAGGGCCAATGCTGATGGCAAATCACCAAGGTACAATTCCTTTACCTGCGGCCTCATTAACTAAGATAGCGACCTCTTTAGTTGCTTTCAAAACTTGGGGGCCAAATCATCAATTTGAGACTTTAGTCAGTGCTACTGGGCCAATACAAAACGGAGTTTTAAAAGGTGATTTAGTCATTATTGGTAGTGGTGATCCTTTGTTTGTCTGGGAAGAAGCGATCGCTCTTGGTAATACCCTCAATAAGATGGGGATCAAGCGAGTCCAAGGTAATTTAGTGATTACTGGTTATTTCGCTATGAATTTCCAACGAGATCCACTGTTAGCAGGTCAGTTAATCAAGCAAGCTTTTAACCACTCTATCTGGACACGGGGAATTGCTTTTCAACACGCACGGATGCCTAAAGGCACACCTAAACCTCAAGTTGTGATCGCTGGTACTGTGAAGGTGGCAGCACAACTAAATCCACAACAAACTTTGCTGGTGCGTCATCGCTCCTTACCTTTGCAGCAAATAATTAAGGAGATGAACGTTTTCAGCAACAATGATATGGCCCAAATGCTAGCAGATTTGGTGGGAGGTCATCTTGTTGTGCAGTCAACAGCCGCCCAATTAGCAAGAGTTCCTGCGTCCGAAATTCAGCTAATCAATGGCTCTGGACTAGGAGTTGAAAATCGGATTTCTCCTCGTGCAGCTTGTGCGATGTTAATGGCACTGCAACAGGAAGCACTGGCACACGGCTTAAATTTAGCAGACTTATTCCCCACCTCTGGCTTTGATCACCGGGGGACACTGCACGCTCGACACATCCCTGTTGCTACTGTGATTAAAACTGGTACTCTCAACGATGTAAGTGCTTTAGCAGGTGTAATGCCTACACGCGATCGCGGTTTGGTTTGGTTCGCGATCATTAACCGTGGCCCCTATGTATCTACATTCCGTGCTGAACAAGATAAGTTTCTGCAAAATCTGCTCAAGCAGCTCCAAATAGCTCAGGGCGTTCCTAGTGTTCTTACTCCTCACTTTGGTATTAATTATGTACCGCAACTAGGCGCAACTAATCGTAATGAGGTTTTGTTTAGAAGTTAGTTAGTTGTCAGATTGTCGGTAGCTGCTTGAATACTACAGTACTACCTGCCACTACTTGTATAGTTAACTCATACCCTTCCATCAACAACATGCCAACCAGAGGATCTGAATCGGCTTCATCGATTGGAATCCTCAGCAATTGACCATCCCAGACAATAACAGCTTCATAGACCTGA
>NZ_AJLK01000025.1 GCF_000317205.1 Fischerella muscicola PCC 7414
AAGCATCCCATACTCAATACGACAACCCAAGAGTAAATATTTTGTCTTAGGTTGGCAATTGAAGGGTGGCGATCGCCTACCTTTTTTTTGGTTAAGTATTGATTTATTGATTTTTGAACTTTTCCTGGGGAATAATCTCTGTCACCACTCTATTTTGAGAATCACCACCAGTAACAACTATGTTTTCTGTTTGAATATTACCGACGGCTTTTTCACCAGTAAATGTCATCGGCGGATCAGCTTGTTTATAAACCACATTACCCTGGGCTTCCATTAATTTATTGTCAAGATACCAAGTTGCTGTATTAGATTTGAGGGACTGGCGTTTTTGCCCTACACCGTTGACGTTACCTGTTAAATAAACTGTTTTTTGAGGAATTTTAAATTCACCTCGATTAGCAGTAACTGTGACATTTTCAGCCCGATGAAATACCCTTACAGGAGCATTTGTAGTGACGATTTCTGTATTCAAGTTCCAGGTCATGGAGTTGCTGGCAATTTGCATTGGTGGTTCCAGCAATTCTATTTGAGCATTCTTTGTGACGGTAGCAATTTTAGTTTTGAGGTTAACTTCGGCTGCATCTGCTTTACCACGATCAGTAATTTGCTTATTTTTATAACGGTCGATTTGTACTGGGCGATCAGCGATGAGTTTTTCATCTTTGATTTGCCAAATTAAATGTTCTGTCCGCATTTGCAATGGTGGATCTTGAGAGTTGGCAACTACTCCCCCAGAAAAATCTATGCGTTGAGTTCGGGTTTTGACTCGTGCTTCTTTTGCCACTGCTTCTAGTTGTTTATGAGTTCCATTAATTTGGTTGCGGACTATTAATAAATCTTCTTGAGGACGCCATTCCAATTCATTACCGCGTAACACAATTCCATTGCTGGGATCAGTAGCTACTATTTTTCCTTTTAAAAATAATTGCTTACCATTCTGTTCGATATCTGCTTTTTCTGCTTGTACTTGATAAACAATTTTGCCATCTTGGTATAGTTCACCATATGGATTTTCAACCTGACCAATCTGTTTTTCTTTAGTGTATTTTGCTTGTTTAGCAATGACTTTCCAAATTGGTCGCCCGACTTCATCTGCTTGTTCTAAGGTGACATCAAAGAAAGTTAATTTACTATCTGCATCTTGAGGAGATTTGTTCTCAACAGGTGATTTATCCGATATGCGATTTTGACCGCCACAAGCAGCTAGTCCAATGACAAGCGAGAGAGTTAAAAATAATATCCAGGGACGGACGCGTAGAAGAGAAGACAAGGGAGAGGGAAGAGACAAGGAAGACAAGGAGGAAAGACTACTTCCTTGTCCCGCGTGTTCCCCATGTCCCCCTTGTCCTTTGTGTTGCTGCTTCATTCTTGAATTTCCAATTGCCCCTCAGTCTCTCTGGGTTGGTCTAAAAAATCCATACCAGTCAAGGGTCGATAGGGATAACTTTGACGTGGAGTTTTTTGGATATCTTCTTTGATGGCTTCTAAATCTATGTAGCGATCGCTCACATTGATTAAACTATCGCTGGTCATTGAACGCAAGCTGACTACTTCTACCCGCACACCACGGTAACTAACGGAATTGACTGCATATGCGAGATCCCCATCTCCACTGACTAAAACTGCTGTATCATAGGAATCTACTAAAGCCATCATATCTACCGCAATTTCTACATCTAGATTAGCTTTTTTAGAACCATCTGGTAGTTGCACTAAATCTTTGGCTATGACTCGATAACCGTTACGCCGCATCCACAGTAAAAAGCCTTGTTGCTTCTCGTTGGTTCTATCTACTCCAGTATAAAAAAAAGCACGCAGTAATCTAGAGCCACCAGTGAGTCTACATAATAACTTGGTGTAATCAATTTCAATACCTAATTGTAGTGCTGCATAAAATAAATTTGAGCCATCAATAAATATGGCAACACGACCTCGATTTTCCAAAACCTGCTCTGGCGTGAAGATCGAGTCGTTTTCCAGATTATTCAACATTGTTGTCATACCTCATTTTTTATCAAAAAATAATTGATACTTGATTTTTGAGATTTACATAGAGTTTGAAGAACTTATGAAAAGCTTGCAGGGCTAAATGAATCAGCCCCGAGCAAGTAAACAAAATCAAAACAAAATCAGAAATTGAAAGAACTACTAATGTTATTTAGGTGGTTCTATGCGTTTAAACACTGGAGAAGGTTCGCCCAGTGTTTGTTTGTTGGTTAATACTCCCCATGTGCCATGAATGGCAAAAGGAGCAGTAATGGCAGTTTGTGCTTGGTTATTAAAATCGATTTCAAAGCCTAGTTGCTGGTAAATATTGCTGCTGATGTTTGGGATCACTGGAGACAGGAGGTAAGCAGCCAATCTCACTGATTCCAAGACAGCATACAATACTTTTTCTGTAGCCTGTTGCTGTCCTTGTTTATATAAAGACCAAGGAGCTTGTTCATCAATAAACTTGTTGCTGGCTCGTACCAGCTTCAAGATAGCCTCACAAGCTTGATCGAACGCTAACGCTTCATAAGCATTTTTTACCTGTTCCCCTAGACGTAAACCTATTGATTTCAAAGGACTATCATTAGGTATATCTTCATTTGTAATTGGCGGCACATTGCCAGCACAATATTTTTTCACCATCCCTAAAGTACGATTGAGCAAATTTCCTAAGTCATTTGCTAAATCTGCATTTAGAACATCAATGAATCTACCTTCATTAAAATCGCCATCTCTACCAAATTCGATTTCCTTAAGGAAGTAATAACGAACTGCGTCTGCACCATAAGTTGAAGTTAACGCTACGGGATCAAGAGTATTACCAAGAGATTTGCCCATTTTCAGGCCATCTTTGGTTAAAAAGCCGTGTCCGAAAACCCGTTCTGGTAGAGGCAAATCAGCTGACATGAGCATTGCTGGCCAGTAAACTGCATGAAAGCGTAGGATATCCTTACCAATTAAATGCAAATTTATCGGCCACCATTTTGCTAAAGCGTTTTCTAATGTTGGTTCTGAATCTGGTTCTAACAATGCTGTTAAATAACCGAGTAGCGCATCAAACCAAACATAAAGAGTATGATTGGGATCGGTTGGAACCCTAAAACCTAAGTCTACATTTACCCGTGAAATTGAAAAGTCCTGTAACCCCTGTTTGACGAAGTTGAGAACTTCATTGCGACGGCTTTCTGGTTGAATAAAATCTGGTCGAGATTGGTAGAGTGCTTCAAGTTGGGTTTGGTATTTGGATAGGCGAAAAAAGTAGTTCTGTTCGTCTCTCCACTCTGTTTGTTTGTTCGTATGAATTGGACAACGGTGTCCCTCTAGCAATTCTCGTTCTTCTTTGAACTCTTCACAAGAGACACAATACCAACCTTTTTGCTGTCCCTGGTAGATATCACCCTTTTCCCATACTCGCTGGAAGAATTCTTTAACTGTTGCCTCATGGCGAGGATCGCTAGTCCGGATAAAGCGATCATATTTAATATTTAGCACTTGCCACAAAGAAACAAAGCCACCAGACATTTCATCACAGAACTTTTGTGGGGAGATAGCTTTGCTTTCGGCTGTTCGCTGAATTTTTAGCCCATGCTCATCTGTACCAGTTACCAGTAGTACTGGACGCCCTAAAAGTCTCTGGAAACGTGCCACCACATCAGCTGCGATGGTTGTATATGCACTGCCAATGTGAGGCAAATCGTTGACGTAATATAGCGGTGTTGTAAGTGCAAATGTTTTTTCTGTTTGAGCCACTAGATTCATGCACAATAAAAATATAAGTTGTTAAAACTATTTTCTATCTTACTTATAGAGATAAAACCACGCCATTATATAACATAAACCCCATCTTTTCAACTTCTACTAGAATATTAACAAATTTCTTTAGTTTAGAATTAGTTTTTTATTAGGTATAAATTCAGTTAATTTTGGCCAAAAAGAAAGAAATTCGCAGCTATTGATTTCCTCCAAACATCTTGGTCGAATTGCTTTTGACGATAGAAATACATATATTGTCTTGAAAATAGCCACTAGATTCCAGAGACTAGGGACTAGGGGTTGGAGAGAAATATTTTCGTATAATGTTCATGAGAATTTTCTCATAGATGACTTCTATACAAAAGGAACTTTGAGAGCAAGTAAGGTACAGAACTATTTTTATCCTTTGTGATGAACTTTATGTAGCACGGCTATCTTAAACTTGAGGTAGAAAGAGGTAGAAAACTTTAATCAAAAGAGTTTTCAGAATTTTTTGCTGACGAAATTATAATTAGCCACTGTTGTGTAAAAATTTTTCCTAATTTTATAAATGAAATATTTCTACCTTAAGGCAGTCCCAGGCATAGTGAAGAAATGTAACGATTGAGTGCAGATAAACACCTATGCTTGTGAGATATTTATATTAAAGAGTTATGAGTGTAAACAGCCCCCTGAATATTTCTCACTGGTTGTTAGCGGCACTCTCAACCCAGATGTTTCGCTATTATGAGGATCGCATTCCCCAAGATGCCAGTGTGTTGGTAGTGAGCAATCACCGTAGCTTTATGGATGCACCAATCTTGATGGCAGCACTTTCGAGTTCAATCAGATTTGCTTGTCATCATTACATGGGACAAGTTCCGATTATGCGAGAAATAGTAGCAGGGTTAGGATGCTTTCCCTTAGAGGCAAATCAACAACGTCAACAAAGCTTTTTTAAGCAGGCACAACTTTTGTTAAAGTCAAAACAATTAGTTGGAGTTTTCCCCGAAGGAACAGAACCGATGGTGAAATTCACTCAGCCAAACAGCGTGGGTGAGTTTCAACGAGGATTTGCTCATCTGGCATTACGAGCCAATGTCAAAGATTTGGCAATTCTGCCAGTTGCGATCGCCTCTATAGAAGAAATTAACACATCAGCTGTTCCCCTGAAACTATTAAACTTGTTTGACCCTTCCGAACCGTTATTCGATCAACCTGGTTGGCATCCTTTGGTAATATACAATCGTGTTGCGGTGTTGATTGGCCGTCCTTATTGGATTACACCCCAACACCAACAACTATACCAAGGTAAACAAGCTAAAACTGTTGTCGCTGAACTAACAGAACATTGTCATGGCGAAATTGCTAATCTATTGCGTGAAGGATGTTATTAGAGTTAGTGGTTGGTTGTTGTTTGTTGATTGTTGGTTACTTCCAATGACCAATGACCAATGACCATTGACTATTAACCATTGACCAATGACCATTAACCAATGACCCCAAAAGTAGCGCTACAGCCGTGTTTTTTGACTCCTAAACGTCTTCAGCCAGAATATCCCTTATTTGTATATTTGCCTGGAATGGATGGAACTGGTCAACTATTACGAACGCAAACAGCAGGTTTAGAAGCTGGTTTCGATGTCCGTTGTTTGGCAATCCCACGGGAGGATTTGACTAGCTGGGAAGTATTAACTAATAATGTGTTGGACTTGATCCATGCAGAATTAGAAAAAAGCAGCCAGCGACCAGTTTATCTGTGTGGTGAATCTTTTGGGGGTTGTTTAGCTCAAAAAGTAGCTGTAGCAGCACCGCATTTATTTGCAAGAATTATTCTGATTAATCCTGCTTCTAGTTTTCATCTTCGCCCATTATACGAATGGGCATCACAATTTTCTTATTTAGTACCATCATCCTTATTTGACATTGGCGCTTTAGCTTTATTACCTTTTCTAGCAACATTATCACGTATTTCCAGAAGCGATCGCCAAGAGTTGCTGAAAACAATGCGTTCTGTTCCTTCACAAACTGTTCTATGGCGATTATCTTTAATTAGAGAATTCTGTGTTGACGAACAACAGTTACAGCAACTGACTCAACCAGTTTTACTAGTTGCTAGCACTCAGGATAAACTTTTGCCTTCTCTTGCAGAAGCGCAAAGATTAGCTAATATTTTACCCAACTCTAAAGTCGCAGTATTACCTGAAAGTGGACATGCTTGTTTATTAGAAACAGATATCAACCTTTACGAAATTATGAAGGCAAATGATTTTTTAGAAAGTAGCGCTGAAGCAGCTGAGGCTATGCAAGTTGGAGGATAAATTTGAAACAATATTTAATCATGGTAATTCTATCTGATTGGCAAAAATGAAATTTGAGTAAAAAACCACAGAGACGCAGAGAACACAGAGGAATAGAAGGCTAATTATAATTGTAGATTTTTTTCCCACTAGGGGAGAGGTTGGGGTTAGCTTCCATCGAACTCACATTCAAATAATGATTATCTTATGAATTATCAAGTTGTAGAACAACTTAGTGAAACTCAAATTTCAGATTTATTAGATTTATATAAAAACGAATTCTGGAGTCAACGACGTACCCCTGAAGAAATCGAGAAGATGCTAGCAGCATCGGATATTATCATTGGATTGGTTGATAAGTGCGATCGCTTGATTGCTTTTACTCGGGTTCTCACCGATTTTATATATAGAGCCACTGTTTATGATGTCATCGTCAAACCTAGTCATAGAAATATGGGGCTTGGCTCTAAATTGATGGAATCAGTGATCAATCATCCTAAATTATACTCTGTTGAAGTGGTGGCTCTTTATTGTTTACCAGAGATGATGTCTTTTTCTGAACATTGGGGTTTTACCGCAGATGTAGGTGAGTTACAGCTGATGTTCCGTGTTAATAAAATTCATGCCGAAAATACCAACACCAGCAATCATTAACTCCTAAAAATTTCTGTGCAAAAAACTCTGCTACCTGGCGCGCTTACTCCGCGTTCCTCTGCGTTTCAAATTTATCAAAGAATCGGTGGTAAAATTATCGAAAAGGTGAGATTGTGTAGATTAGATAGTCAAGCGATCGCTAACAACCATACATCATTCAAATAAACTATTTCCTAAAATTCAAAAGCAGGAATAATTTCTTGCTCTGCCTTACCTGCTTTGATCCATTCTTGCAGTGCTGGTATTGCTAAAATTGCTTCTACATAATTTTGAGCAACATTATCTAACTGCACATCATAGGTCACAAACCGTAAGACCACTGGAGCAAACATAGCATCAGCAATAGTAAATTGACCAAATAACATATCACCATTAGCACCAAACTTTTCTCGACAATCTCGCCAAATAGTAGTGATGCGGTCAATGTCTTTTTGTACTCCTAGTGCCATCCCTTTACCAGGAAGTTTAGCACGGCAGTTCATCGGCATATTCTGACGTAATTTTTGAAACCCAGAATGCATTTCTGCACTTATGCAACGAGCAATTATCCGAGCAGATTTATCTTCTGGCCAGCAATTTAGATGTGGAAATTCTTCAGCTAAGTACTCACAAATAGCTAGAGAATCCCATACTTTTTGATTGCCATGTAATAAAACAGGTACTTTTCCCGATGGAGAGTATTGACGAATTTTCGATGTAGCTTCTGGCGTATATAGCGGAATGCAAATCTCCTGGAATTCTATACCAAATTGCTTCATCGCCAACCACGGACGTAATGACCAAGATGAATAATTTTTATTGCCAATTACAAGAGTTAAATCTGTCATATAACAATCCTTCTTTCTCTGCGCCCTCTGTGTTCTCTGCGGTTCATTTCCTCCTAAAAAATCTTTAATTATTTATAAATTTGTTCAATCCATGCACGTATATCAGATTCAGAACCTGACATAAAAGACTTGCCAGTCACAGGGTCGTATGCTTGCCAATAAATATTACCGTGACGATCCATTTTTTGCCAAACTTTCAATTCTTGATTAGCTACTAAATAATTAACTATTGTTTGCCAAATTTTACGCAAGCTTTTTAGAAAAAATGAGCTGCTATTGTATCCAACTCCTAGTTCTAATTCTGTGTCATTTCTTTGCAAACACATCCCATGATTTTTCATAGAATCGCTCCTGAATGCTTATTCACAATCAACACTCTAGCAACGCCTCACTGAGCAATCAAATCATGGCTTGTATAGATTTTATAAATGTGGTTTATAGATAGTAAAAATCTATTGATACAATCTATTTGAGAAAAACAAACCAGCTTCTGTATTGGAATTACCGATGAAACTCTCCCAGATTCGAGCCTTAGTTGCAGTGGCGGAGTGTGGTAACTTTAGTGAGGCAGCAAGTGAATTGCAGCTTTCTCAACCAGCAATCAGTCATGCCATTGCTACCTTAGAAGAAGAATTGGGTGTACCTTTATTTGCTAGGGGTCGCTACGGTGCAGTATTAACACCAGCAGGGGAACGAATTTTGTATCATGCTCGTACAGTCCTGCAACATTTGGAGATGATGCAAGAAGAAGCAAATCTGCATAAAGGTTTACACGGTGGTCATGTACGCATAGCTTCTTTTCGTAGCGTCGCCACTCATCTGCTACCGCAAGTCATAGCCAAGTTTCACCATCAATTCCCAGAAATAGCTGTCACCATCATAGAACGCCTTGCTTACTTAGATGTAGAACAATCTTTACGTGAGGGACGCGCCGATATTGGGATTACCTATCTACCCGCACCTGAAGAATTTGAAACTTGGGAAATTGTCCAGGATGAATATGTTGCTTTATTACCACCCCATGCCAAAATTCAGAACTCTCAAATCACTTGGCAAGATTTAGCAGTTTATTCACCAGTCATGCTGAGTTGCTTACCCTGTGGACGACCTCTACATGAACACATCAGAAATTTAGCACCCTTTTTAAATACTGCTAGCCACATTCAAGAAGACTCTACTATTGTCAGCATGGTTAATCAAGGACTCACAGCTGCTATTCTCCCGCGTTTAGCAGCAATACCAATTCCTCCACAAGTACAAGTATACAGTTTGCCAGTACCGCTTAAAAGAGTCATGGCCGTTGCAGTTTTATCCAACGCTTTGCATATCCCTGCGGTTTTTACATTTTTAGAATTGCTAAAAAAATTTGATTTTCAAAGTTTAGCTGACTCGACTTGAACTTTGGTGTTGCAGAAACGCGGGATAATTTTATTTTCTCTTTAAGAGGGAACAGGGAACAGTTTGATACCCCATAATTAGTCAACACACCTTATATCAATGTTCGCTTGAATACTTATACTCTCGTGTAGGCTGGTAATTGGTAATGGGTAATGGGAAAAAACAATGACCAACAACGAAGCATAATATCGTAAGCAATTAACTGAACTTGATATTAATCTAGCTTACGCAATAAATCTGTGAGTTGATGATCTCGATTAAACAGAACCAGAAAAGCCAGAATGACAACGCCCATTGTCGCGATCGCAACTCCTGCTGCCTGTGCAAAAATAATTACAATCTGGTAGCGTATAGCATCACTAGGATTTGCCCCAGCCAAAATTTGACCAGTCATCATTCCCGGTAGGCTAACTAATCCCATCACCATCATCGAATTAATGGTAGGAATCATTCCGATTCTCAAAGCTTCCCTAATCGGTTGATGTGCAGCTTCCCAACGAGAAGCACCTAGAGTCAGTAGCGCCTCTATTTCTTCCCGACGACTGGTCAATCCTCCATAAACCGATCTAAACTCAAAGACGTACCCGTCAGAGCGTTACCCAAGACCATACCCAAAAGGGGAATAAGATACTGAGGCTCGTACCAGGGTTGTACACGCAAAATGCCACTAACTACAATCCCCGTCACTAAAAAAGAACTACTCAAAAGCGAAATAAAATTACTCCAATAAATACTGGTAAATCGTCTACGTGTGCGGTTAACACTAGATACACCAGCTATAACCGTCATACCCAAAGCCAAAAGTATTACTAATATAGGGTTGCTGAGAGTAAATACCCACTGCAATATATACCCCACCAGCAACAACTGTCCTACCATTCTGAATGCGGCTAGCCCCAAGCTTTGCTCTAATCCCAACCGCAAACCAAAGGAAAGCCCCATGTTGATCAGAATAAACAATGTCGCCAAAGCTACTTGTCCGTAACCGATTTGAATATAACTGCTTGCCATCAATCTTTATTCCTTCAAAGTAATTTGGCGGTTGGTAATGCGTTCTAACTGCTTGGGATCGTGAGTTGTCCAAAGGTAAACTCGTCTTGGGTCTTTATCTTGCCAAACTGCGACTAATGCTTCTAAATGTTGGGCAGTGTCAGTATCTAGTGAAGCAGTGGGTTCATCTAGTAGTAGGACAGAAGGTGAAAGTTGCAAAGCTCGCAAGAAGGCAACAATCTGTGCTTCACCACCAGAAATAGCTCTAATACGACGCTGTAGAAAATCTGCCCCTTTATGCAAAATATGCAGATAATCTAAAATTGACTGGCGATTATAATCCCGATTGTGGTGAACTGCTAATTTATAAACTCGTTGAAGGTTTTCTTCTACAGTTCCTTCCCAAAGGGCTGGACGCTGGTGCAAGTAAATAATTTGGGAACGATAGCTGGGCATAAAGTAGGAATTTATAGGTTGTCCTTGAAAAATAATTTGTCCTGCTTGTACTGAATCGAGTCCAGCTAATGCCCGTAACAGCAAGCTTTTACCAGATCCAGAAGCACCCACCACTGCTACTCGCTCCCCTGCAAACAATTGAAAACTTAGGTTACTCCAGATCCAGTGTTTATCAAC
Organism: Fischerella muscicola PCC 7414; assembly: GCF_000317205.1. GTDB lineage: Bacteria > Cyanobacteriota > Cyanobacteriia > Cyanobacteriales > Nostocaceae > Fischerella > Fischerella muscicola. The sequence goes on from NZ_AJLK01000025.1 coordinate 10,526, forward strand.
TCTTCTACCTAAGTTTTGTACAGAAAGAATTGGGTGATTGGGAGACAGTTCAAGCTCATGAGTCTGGCTTTGGGTAAGTTGCTCTTTCATTGTTGTTTCCCTGGTATCTCATGCTTTGAAGTTCTTCTAGTTTATTAATAATTTTTCTCAAAAAGCAAGAATTTGGTTGGCTATGCGATCACTAAAAAGTGTAATTTTATCGGTTAAAGATTTTAGTAGCGATCGCATAAACCACAATTACAGAAGAAGTTTACCCTTTGAATTTACCCAAATCAAGTTTTACACGGTATTACTTGCGTCTGTACCCACTTGCCTTTAAACACAAATGCAGACGTAAAGAGGAAGCACGATAACTGGGTTTTGAGGAATTACATAAACGCAAACGTGGAGAGGTATTAACGCGATTGTATACTTGCACATCTTTTTCCTCACTAGTTTCTGCTACTAAATGTAATTTGCTGTCAGAATGGCTACGACGAAGCAGCCATTTTTCAACTCTACACACCAGAAGACCAAACTACTCACAGTCAATGAAGACTCCGTCCTTAAGGACGAGGTCTTAATTCTCTCTAGTTGCAATTTCGACACACGGTTGATAAGCCAATTATGCTTGGAATTTACACAGAAATTATTGTGCTAATAGTGTATAAATTTTTATCAAATTAATATGTATTATCCACGTTTTTTATAAAGATTGCTTGTATCTTTAGCTTTTCTTGATTTTGTAATTACGTAAGTATACCCTAGCTATTTCTGGTTTATAAATAGCAGTATTTAACTACTGTCTTTCCTTGATTAGCAGGGATTTGAGACTTTCATTTTTACAATTTCAAAAGAAGCTAAGCTGAGGGGGTGACAAGGGGGATGTAACTTAGGCTTGGCTTGCCTTTCACTTTAATCACTGCTGAAAAGATGAGAATTAATTGAGCGCGATCGCGCTTTGTGAAAATAGGAGTTTTGAGTGCTGATGAATAAGAAAAATCTTGCTGTTGCTTTTTATCTTTGAGGGCGTCCGTCACCTGAAAGGCTTGCCCTGCCACAAGTTGACTGCGGTTGTCACCCCCTCAGGAAGCTAAGATATTATGCGTGCTAATTCCAGGGATAACACATTAAACAGTGCTAAGGGCTTAAATGTTACTTCAGACACTCAGTCATTGCAAAATTGGGTAGGTCGTTCTGATACAAATGATTTTTATAGTTTTAATCTAAGTGGACGTAGTAGTTTTAATCTTTCTCTCAGTGGACTTAGTGCTAACGCAGATGTGCAGTTGATTAAGGATACTAACTCTAATGGTCAGGTTGATACAAATGAAATAATTGCAGGTTCTTATCAAACTGGTAGAAAGGCTGAGTCGATCCAGACTACTTTGGATAGTGGTAATTATTTTATTAAAGTTTACTCAGCTGGTGGCAGCACTAACTACAACTTGGGGGTTTGTGCCAAACCAACTACTGCTGATTGGACTTTTATGGTTTACCTAGATGCTGATAACAATCTAGAAAATTTTGGTATTCAAGACTTTCTAGAAATGGCTAAGGTTGGCTCTACAGCGAACGTCAATATTGTTGTACAGATGGATCGTATTTCTGGGTACGACATCAGATATGATAACTGGACAGATACTCGGCGAGGGCTTGTCAGACAATGGGATAAGCCTGGTAGTAGCTGGGGAACAAGCATTGGCGAAGCAAACATGGGCGCTCAAAGCACTCTCAGCGATTTTATGAATTGGTCGATGACCAACTACAAAGCCAATAACTACGCTCTGGTGCTATGGAATCACGGTGGTGGCTATGATGGCATATGCTGGGATGATAGTAACCAGCATGACCGCCTAGAACTAAAGGAAATTAGCGGTGCTTTAGCCAATGTTTCTGACACAGTTGATGTAATTGGTGCTGATGCTTGTCTGATGGGTATGACAGAGTTTGCTTACCAAATCAGAAATCATGCGTCAGTGATGGTAGCAGCAGAAGAATTAACACCTGGACAAGGTTGGAACTACACCAGAGTACTATCTGATTTAACTGCAAATTCTAAGATGACAGCTGCTGAGTTTGGTAGTGCTATTGTCAATGGCTTTGGAGATTATTACGGGGTTTTAGATACTGGCATTCAGGAGACACTATCAGCGATTGATTTGGTTAAACTTAGGTCTAGTAATCCCAACAACTTATCTAATGCCTTAAGTCAGTTCGCGACTACTTTCATGAATGTCTCTACATCGAGCGATCGCACTAAATTAGAGACATATAGGTCTAGTTCTGTGAATTTTGGTGACGGCTACTATCCTGAATATCGTGATTTGGGTTCCGTTCTTGCTGGAGTAATAAATGACATAACCATGACCAGTATGATCCGTGATGCTGCTCTCATGGTTCTTGATACTTACAATAGTCTAATTATCAGCAATTATTCTGCCGATGGACGGGCTACTGGTTTGGCTATCAACTTCCAAGCACGAGGTAAGTCTGTTGACGGTTACTACAATAGTTCCAATCTCGACTTTGCCGCAGATACTAGCTGGGATGAGTTTTTGCATTGGTGGCAAACTGCGTAGTTAGGGAATAGGGAGGTGGGGTGATGGGGTGATGGGGTGATGGGGTGATGGGGTGATGGGGTGATGGGGAGTATAAACTACAACAACCAACAATCAACAACCAACAACCAACCACCAACAACCAACCACCAACAACCAACCACCAACACTACCTCACAGAAAATGCTTCGCTGAATCTGCGAGTTACAGGTTCTAAAATGAAAGTCAAAACTGACTTTTTACGGGTGACAATTTCACCATTAGCAGCCATACCAGGAGTGAAGCCAACTTCTTGACCTCGCACCATCAAAGAATGTTTGTCTAGCTTGATTCTAGTGGGGAAAACTAAACCTAATTCTTTATCAACAATGGCGTTGGGACTGACTTGAAGAACTTCTCCATCGACAACGCCAAATTCCTGAAACGGGAAGGTTGCCATTTTAACTTTTGCTTTCATCCCTTCGCGAATAAAACCGATATCACGGTTGAGGACTTTTACCTCTAATAGCAATTCTTCCCCATCTGGCAGAATAGAAAGTAATTCCTCACCTGATTGTACAGGCCCTTTAGTAGCTTTGACTCTATAGACTGTTCCAGAGACTGGAGCTTCAATTGTTTCTAACTGTCGCTGCTTTTGGGCTTGATCCAGTTGACCTTGAACGTTGGTGAGTTCTTCTTTACGCTTGTTAATTTGGGTCAAAATTTCACTTAAACGTTCTGAAGCTAAACGCTGTGCTTGAGTGCTAGCGGCTTGATAAGCTGCTTGAGCTTGGAGGATTTCTTGCTTTTGGGCATCAATATCTTTTTTTAAAGATATGACTTTATCTTGTGCCTCTGTGATTTTATTTTGAGCGTTGGTGACTTCGTCATTGGCTCTAGTGATTTCTGCTTTAGCACGATTGAGTCTGTCTTGTGCTTCTAGGTAATCTATTCTAGGTATGGCGCCAGAATTATCGAGAGTGCGTAACCCTTGTTCTCTTTTTTGAGCGATCGCCAAGTTGCTAACAACTTTTTCTCGCAGACTTTTGGCATTGACGAGGTTGGTTTTGGCATTAGCAAGGCTAGTTTGGGCGTTAACTAAGTTATCTTGCAACCGACTAAGGCGGACTTTTGCTTGTTCAATCAACGCTTTTTGACGATTTGCTTCTGCTTCTGCTGCTGCTTGACGTGCTTTGTAATCTTGTAGACGCGAAGTCAAAAGTTGATCTTGCAGTTGTGTACCTGTAGTTTTTGCTCCTGTACGTTCTGCATCCAAACGTCGTAAGTCTTCTTTGATTAAATTAGCAGATTTACTGAGGCGTACAACATCAGATTGTTGTAAATCTGGGTCACGTTCAATTAAAACCTGACCTTTATTAACGCGATCGCCTTCTTTGACTTTCACAGCTAAAATTGAACCATTTCCCAGGGATGTAATCGGTCGTACTTGGGTAGAAGCTATTAACTCTCCGCTTGCTGTCGCCACTTCATCCACCTGAGAAAAATGCGCCCATGCGATCGCTCCAAACACGATTACACTAATTGTTCCTGCCAATAATCTTGTATACAAAGGCGGTAATTCTTGCACCGCCTTACCCAATTCATAAGAAAGTTGTTCGTCTGGTTTAGCAAATCTTTGTTTTGTTTGACGTGCTTGAGCAGCATTTGCAGCTAGGGAGTATCTCATAGAATTTTGTTGGTTGTTGGTTGTTGATTGTTGGTTGTTGGTTGTTGGTTGTTGGTTGTTTCCCAACAACTACTAACCATCAACCACCAACTAAATTAGACTGCTAAATAACGCCGTAAAAAATGTTCTAGTGTTTCCAACTCAAAACCGAATATCGCTTCTAAGTTGGCAATTTCTTCAGTTGTACAGAAAAATTCGTTTGCCAGCAATGTGCGAAAGGTTCCCAAATTTTTTTGTACTTGGGGATTAATAAAACCCAACACACTACGCAAACCATCAATCATAAATAGTGGCGGATTAATTATAATTGGCTCTTTGTTAAAGATGCGACCGAAAATTCTGGGAATATCTTCTCGTAATAAAATCTCTGGCCCTCCCACAGGTAAAATTTGATTGCGAGCGCCCGCTACTGTCACAGAATCTACTACCATCCTTGCTAAATCGTCTGTACTCACAATCGAAGTTCGGTTTTTGGGGTCGCCAATTAGCAAATATACCCCTGTTTCCCGAAATCGCTCTGCCAATGGCAGCAAGTTAGATGCTAATCCAGCTGGACGTAAAATAGTGTAATTTAAGCCACTGCTTTCTAAATATCGTTCTACTGCTCGTTTGGCCTTGAACACTGGCGCATCTTCATACCCCCGTTCGGCTCCTAATACAGAAATTAATACAAAATGTTGCACTCCATTGACTTTTGCTTGGTCAATAAGTTCTATATTGGCGCGGTAGTCTAAAGCTAAGGGATTGCCATCAGAACCGTGAGTGCTGATAATGTACTGAACACCTTGACAAGCTTTGTGAATATCTTTTTGTTGTTCTAAATCACCAATAAAAATTTCAGCACCTCGATGTTCTAACTCTCCATAATGCGAGGTGAGACGAACAAATGCTCGAACTGACCTTTCGCGATCGCGCAGAATTCGCACGACACGACGACCAATTCCTCCTGAAGCTCCTGTGACTAGAAACATAGTGATTTTGGTTTGGGTATTAGGATTAGGGATTGGGTATGAGGAACTGGGGATTTTAACCCTAATCTCCACTTCTCAATCCCCAGTCCCCATTCCCTTGTATTTTAAAATTCCAGAATTACAGGAGCATGATCACTAGGTTGGGTTAACTTTCTGGGAGTTATATCAATAGTGCAGCTTTTTGCAAGCTCGTACAAATTGGGTGTGAGATAGTGATGGTCAATTCGCCAACCTAAGTTACGACGAAACGATGCGGCGCGGTAATCCCACCAGCTATAATAGCCACCTGCCGATGTGAATTTGCGAAAAGCATCAGCAAATCCGAGTGTCAAGATATCTCGCAGAGCTTGGCGCTCTGGTTCGGATGCCATAATATGATTTTCTGGATTTACTTTTTCGTGGATATCTTTATCTTCCAAGGCAATATTAAAGTCACCACACATACAAATGTTGGGTGTGGACGCTAACAGAGTTTGCAAATACTCTCGTAACATTACCAACCAACGCAGTTTATATTCGTACTTTTCGCTGCCTACTGCCGAGCCATTGGGTACGTAAAGATTCACAATTCTTATGCCATTTATTACACCGGTGATCACTCTTTTTTGTTCGTCAAATTCTGCTGGTATTTCTGGCAATATATTTGTAAAACTGGTGCTGATATCTTGTAGAGGTTGTTGGCTGAGAATGGCAACACCGTTGTAAGATTTTTGTCCTGATAAATATAGATGATAGCCTAATTCTTCAAAAGACGATCGCGGAAATTTATCATCAATAACTTTAGTTTCTTGCATACACAATACATCAATTGGATTTTGAATTAACCAATCAACAACGTGCTGCAAGCGAGTGCGAATAGAGTTAACATTCCAAGTGGCTATTTTCATTTGTCATTTGTCATTTGTTATTGGTCATTGGTATTAGTACTATTTCTCCTCATACTCCTGTGATTTCTCCCTTTGCCCATTGCTTAAATTGATCTCTGTTTAGAATTTAGTATTTTTCACTACAAAACCCTTTATTATCTATGATCCCCAAGATAGATGCAAGCAAAGTACTACTGGTTTTAAATTGATCTGCATAGTTACCTGATTGCTTGTGCTGATGTTCTGCAATGGCTAGTACATTGTGGCAAACATCATCAAAATATTAAGAATATATTAAAAGCTTATTTTCGGAGCTTTTTATGTTCTGTTCTGTGCCTTTTGCACTAGCAGGCGATCGCAAAGTTCGGTTAATCGATCTTGCACTCTCAAGAGTGACTCAGGTTAATGTTAAAGTCAGATAGTTAGGTAAAAATGCTCTACCTAATTACATGCAAGTCCTATTAATTCAAGGACGATATCACCTGCTGAACCAAAACAACTTATGAAAATCGCTCAAGTTGCCCCCTTGTGGGAACGAGTTCCACCTCCAACCTACGGAGGAATTGAACTAGTAGTGAGTCGCTTGACCGATGAACTAGTTCGTCGTGGTCATGAGGTCACTCTGTTCGCTTCTGGAGATTCGCAGACTCTGGCTAAGCTAGAAGCAGTTTATCCCCGTGCGCTGCGCTTAGACCCCAATGTCAAAGAGTACACAGCGTACGAAATGCTTGAACTCAGCCAAGTTTACCAACAGGCAGCGGAATTCGATTTAATCCATTCCCATGTAGGGATTTCGGCTTTGGCTTTAGCGAGTTTGGTACAAACACCTACAGTGCATACTCTGCATGGTAGCTTTACGGAAGATAATCGCAACATTTATAGCCATCACCAAAAGCAGTCATACATCAGTATTAGCAACGCGCAGAGACAGATAAACCTGAACTACGTTGGTACAGTTTACAACGGAATTGATACAAACGATTACCCTTTTGTAGACAAACCCAATGAGCCACCATATTTGGCATTCTTGGGACGCTTTTCTCCAGAAAAAGGCCCACAACACGCGATCGCTATTGCCAAACAAACAGGTTGGCGGCTGAAAATGGCTGGAAAAGTAGATGCAGTGGATTTAGAATTTTTTGAAAATGAAATTGCTCCCCAAATAGATGGTCAGCAAATTCAGTTTCTTGGAGAAATAAATCACGCCGAGAAAGCAGAACTTTTTGGTAATGCTGCAATCACTCTGTTCCCCATAACCTGGCAAGAACCTTTTGGTTTGGTAATGATTGAATCAATGGCAACTGGTACACCAGTCATTGCGATGAATTTGGGTTCTGTACCAGAAGTTATTGCCCACGGTGTGACAGGTTTTGTTTGTCAAAGTTTTGAAGAAATGGCGGCAATGATTCCTAAAGCACTGGAATTAAATCGTCGTACCTGTCGAGAATATGTAGAAAACAAATTTAGCGTCACCCAAATGGTAAATGGGTACGAAGCGGTTTATGAACAAATTATCACAAGCCGCACTAATTTAAATGGACGAATTCATTCTGCAAAAATCCTGTTTTAAACAAGTTTTTCTAACTACATTTTAAAATCAACAATTTTTTAAGGAGGACATTAGTATGAGCATGAGAAGCAACACATGTCCATGTTGTGGAGATTCTCTGTTGCGTCATGTCCGTCATGGTGAACTCTACTGGTTTTGTCAGACATGTCGGCAAGAAGTGCCACTGTTAAGTACCAATATCAATCGTCTCTCAAGTGTGGTAGAAAAGAGAGTTGTTGCTAAAGATTAGGGAATGAGGGATCAATTCAGTGATCAGTTCTCAGTTATCAGTGATCAAATTCTATTACTCAATTTCACTGTTCGCTATTCACTGATTCCTAACCACCAACCAACAACCATCAACCATCGACTAGTAAGGATAATTTGAGGTGTAGTTGATATGTATAATTACCCTGATGACTATCCTTACACAAACTGATCGCCTAATTATTCGCACTTGGGTTCCAGAACAAGACGCTGAGCAAGCATTTCAAATTTACGGTGATCATGAAGTCACACGCTTTTTGATCACCAAAGTTGATAGTGTTGAGAGTTCCAGAAATCTACTGCAACGGTGGGTGACAAACTTTGCCCAACTGAATAATGGTACTGGCTTATGGGCGATCGCTCTTAAAGATAGTAGAGAAATTGTTGGAACTATTATTTTGATCCAACTGCGAGACGAGGAAGAAAACTTAACCCAAGATTACGAGATTGGCTGGCATTTGAAGAAATCGGCTTGGGGTAAAGGATATGCGACTGAAGCAGCAAAAGCAATTTTGGATTATGGATTTAACACTTTAAAACTACCTGTAATTTATGCGATCGCGCGTTCAGAGAATGTCAGATCACTGCGCGTTATTCAAAGATTAGGCATGATTCCCATTGGACGCACAAATCGTTACTATAAAATGGAACTGGAAATGTTCAAGTTAGAAGCGCCTAAAGAGCAGACACATGAATAGGCGCTTCTTCTTGTTTTCAGCTTCAATGATGAAGTTTTAAACTCGGCTATTTTCATTACAAGTGAAAAGTTTCTCGTTTTAACCTAGAAGTTTCTCATCTGAAGTGAGAAATTTCTCGTTTCAAGTAAGAAACTTTTCATTTCAAGTAAGAATTTTCTCGTTTCAAGTGAGAAATTTCATGTTCCAAACTCGAATGCTGAACCTCAAAGCTTGAAAAGTAAACTTCTGAGGTTGGATGATGGTGTAGCAGAGGCGATCACACCTACTTTATCTATGCTTATTTTCAATTTTCAAAATAGACCCCTTTCCCTTTTCGCCTTTAACCTATAGACTGTTGCTGTGCTATTTGCCTAACTGCTTCAATCTCAACTTCTAACTGTTGAGCTATTTCTTCTACACTCACTCCTGCTTTTAGCAACAGGGGAACAGCAGCTAACTTACCTTCTTTGACTCCTTCTTGTCGTCCTTCTTGTCGTCCTTCTTGTCGTCCTTCTTCCAATGCTTCTTGGTAAACTCTAGTTTGTTTTAGTTCGCTCAATTTCAGCATCTCTTCCACCTCTTGGCGGCTTAATTGTGGAAATTTGTAGACTATGATTGTTTCGATTAAATCTATTATCGCTCTTGCAGATAAACGATCTCCTCCCTCTTGCCTTGCTTGTGCAATGAGTTGTTTCGCATAGTTAGCAGCATTTTCTTCTGGTTCTACTACTAACTTAACAACACCAATACCCAAAGACCTGTTTGCTGAGGTTTCTAGTTCATCAAGATAAACACGCTGCACTTTTGAACTTTCTAGTAAAACCTGATGCAGCCTGTTTTTATCTGGTTCCAGGCTCCGTTTAGGGTAAATAACAACAGTGTACCAGTCGTAGGTAGATGGATTTTGGTCTAAATACAGAAATAGTTCTGCAAATACCCGGTGATAGAGAAATTGATCTTTTTGAAACTGTACCTCACAGAAATATACTGTTTTGTCTGGACTGTCTTCTGGTGGTAGAAATACGCCATCAATGCGAAAAGCGGTTTGTTTAATTTCTACCGAACGGAACTGATAATCTTGACTATTACTGGGGGAAGCCCGCTAAAGGCAGGTACAAAATATACACCACCGTTATCTGTAACTTGATTGGCGATCGCTTCTGTCTCTGCAGCAGTTTTAATTAATTTGATGCCATCCCGTAGCCATTGGATACATGCTCCACTGGTAAACATACTTCCTTCGAGAGCGTAACCCACATCTAAACTACCGTTACGAATTTGCGTCCATGCCACTGTGGAAATCAGTTGATTTTGAGAACGGACGATTTCGGAGCCAGTGTGAGCAACTAAAAAGCTACCAGTACCGTAAGTACATTTCATTAAACCAGAGCGATCGCATCCATGACCAAATAAAGCTGCCTGTTGATCGCCCAAAACAGCAGTGATGGGAATTTCTGCACCTAGTAAAGTGGTATCAGTAACACCAAATTTTCCTAAACTAGGTAGTATTTCCGGCAATATATGAGCGGGAATGTCAAATAAATTTAGTAAAGTTTCATCCCATTTACAACTTATCAAGTTCATCAGCATTGTGCGGCTAGCGTTGCTGTGATCAGTAGCGTGAACTTTGCCACCTGTGAGTTTCCACAGAATCCAAGTATCAATTGTTCCAGCTAAAACATTTTTGAGATCAACATCTGTAACATGATCTAGCAACCACCTCAGCTTTGTAGCCGAAAAATAGGCGTCGATGACTAAACCAGTGCGATCGTAAATTTCTTGGGCGTAACCTTGTGCTTGTAATTGATTACACAAACAAGCAGTGCGACGATCTTGCCAAACTATCGCTCGATGCAGGGGTTTTCCAGTAGTTTTATCCCAAATTAAACAGGTTTCCCGCTGTACAGTTAACCCGATTGCCACAATTTCACTGGGAATAATTTTGGCATTAGCGATCGCAGTTTGCATCACCGAGCAAGTATCCTCCCAGATTTCCTCAGCATCGTGCTCTAACCATCCCGGTTGAGGATAATACTGTGTTAATTCCTGATATGCTTGTCCAACAATTTTACCAACAGCATCAAACACAAAAGCGCGGTTGCCCGTCGTACCTAAATCTAATGCCAGAATGTAACTCATGTTGAGGGTGTAAGGTATGGAAGCTTAGGGGTATTGGAGTGTAGGGGTCTAGAGGTCTAGAGGTCTAGGCTATAACCTAATTGTTTATTCCCTTACACCCGTACACCTTACATTCTTATACCCTTACACCCTTACACCCTTACACCCTTACACCCTTACACCCTTACACCCATATACCCTCTAAAGATTAATAAAGCTTTGTGATAATATGGGAGACTGCTGCATAAATTTAGAAATAGAAAATTAACTGGATCATGGCTCTGACGCAACAGCGCAAACAAGAGATTATCTCGCAATACCAAGTACACGAAACCGACACAGGCTCAGCCGATGTTCAAGTTGCCATGCTGACGGAACGTATTAACCGTCTCAGTGAACATCTGCAAGCCAATAAAAAAGACTTTTCTTCCCGTCGAGGGTTGTTAAAGTTGATCGGTCAGCGTAAACGTCTTTTATCCTATATACAGAAAGAAAACCGAGAACATTATCAAGCTTTGATTGGCCGTCTCGGTATTCGTGGATAGGAACCCTTTTTATGTCTGCTGAATCTGACCGCTTGCCATTTGAACCGAACAAAAAGCGCCAAAAACCTGCCAAAGCAGAAAGTAAACCGCCCATTGTCAAGCAAGAGTCTGTAAAAAAGGAAAAGAAAAAGCCACGTTATAGCAAAGAAGAAGTTGCAATTCCTCAGGTAGTCAGCCAACGAATGATGCGTCGTGTAGCTGGTTTTGCTGGAGTGCCAACTTCTTTGGGTATCATGACCTTGGTTGTCAGCTATTTCCTTTTAGTCAACACCGGTATCAAACTACCTCCCGTTGCCGTTTTATTGGTGAATATGGGATTTTTTGGTTTAGGTGTATTGGGGATATCTTATGGTGTTCTTTCTGCTTCTTGGGATGAAGATAGAACCGGAACTCTCTTGGGTTGGAGTGACTTCACTGTCAACTTGGGACGGATGGTATCAGCTTGGCGCGAGTCTCGGCAGAAAAAGAATACATAATTGCTAGCGCTCAGAAATTTAAATAATTGCTGGTCTGGAAATTAAGTATGTTTCCAGCCTGTTGGGTAAATTTGAGAAAAGTGTTGAAGTTTAATAACTTCAACATTGAAAATTTAAGCAAAATTTAATATTTTTACCCAACACAACAGTAGCAAAACTACTGAGCGCGCTATTTTTTATTTTTCTTATGACTGATAGCTTAGTTGCAGCGTACTCGCTAGCGCGAAAAGCTTACACTAGCGGAGGAGACCTTAGCGCTTTAATAAACCAAACTTTTGTCAATTCTTAAGTCCGATTTTCGCAAAATCTAAAATTAGGATGACGCTTTTTAAAGTTAATAATTTTTAAATATATGTGATTTATTAAAGTATTACTATAGATTCGTAACAATTAAGAGATAACTTGTGCTAAAGCGTAAAGAACAAACTAGCAACTACAAACATTAACTAAATTACTTAGATATTAGATAATAATTCATAGCAACTAGCAATTAGCAACTAACATGATTGTAGTCATGAAAATTGGTTCCCCTGAAGCGGAAATCAACCGCGTTAGCGAGGAACTCACCACTTGGGGGCTGACACCAGAAAAAATTGTTGGTAAACATAAGGTTGTAATTGGTCTAGTTGGCGAAACAGCCGACTTAGATCCCCTGCAAATTCAGGAAGTTAGTCCTTGGATTGAGCAAGTATTGCGGGTAGAACAGCCTTACAAACGGGCTAGCCGTCAATACCGCCACGGCGAAGCGTCTGAGGTAGTAGTAAACACACCTGATGGGCCTGTTACCTTTGGCGAACACCATCCCTTAGTAGTTGTAGCTGGGCCCTGCTCCGTCGAAAATGAAGAAATGATTGTTGAGACGGCGCGGCGTGTGAAAGCTGCGGGAGCTAGATTTCTGCGTGGAGGTGCATACAAACCCCGGACTTCGCCTTATGCTTTCCAAGGTCATGGTGAAAGTGCTTTAGAATTACTGGCAGCAGCGCGAGAAGCCAGCGGGCTGGGTATCATTACTGAAGTTATGGACGCCGCCGACCTGGATAAAATCGTAGAAATTGCTGATGTTGTCCAGGTAGGGGCAAGAAATATGCAAAATTTCTCTCTACTTAAAAAAGTGGGGGCGCAACCAAAGCCTGTTCTGCTCAAGCGGGGGATGTCGGCAACTATTGAAGAATGGTTGATGGCTGCTGAATATATTCTGGCGGCAGGAAATCAAAATGTGATTTTGTGCGAACGAGGAATTCGCACTTTTGATCGCCAATACACTCGCAATGCTTTGGATATATCAGCAATACCTGTTTTGCGAAACCTAACTCACCTACCGATCATGATTGATCCTAGTCATGGTACTGGTTGGGCTGCTTATGTACCTTCAATGGCAATGGCATCTATTGCTGCTGGATGTGATTCCTTAATGATTGAGGTTCACCCCAACCCGAAGAAGGCTTTGTCAGATGGACCTCAATCTTTGACACCAGAAGCTTTCGACCAGTTAATGCAAGAACTAGCAGTCATTGGTAAGGCTGTAGGGCGTTGGCCACAACCAGCTGTGGCTTTAGCTTAAAAACAGCAACAAAGACGCCCAGAAAGGGAGACGCGGTGACATTTGCAGTTTTTATATATTCTCCAAGTCACCGCGCCTATTTTTACTTTTGTCAAAATGCAGACAAAAGGATTCCAGCATGGGAATTTGGCACAATAGTTGCTTTAGCAAGCTCCTTATTTTCTATTGGAATTGAAACTTAACTTTGTAACGGCCTCTTTAGCATTATGCCTACTCGTCAGTATTGCAGCACAAAGTACTGCAATACTGCTCACCTTCATCAAGGCTTTGCGGAGGGTTACTGTTTGCAGTATGTCTTGTGCTTGCCGGGTTAGGTAATTGCTGTAGCGTCTTTCTTGTTTACTGAGCCAACGACTAATTTCTGCTTGTTCACGAATCTCCATTGAACATAATAAGCGTTGCAAGGTCTCAGAATAAATTATTTCACGTGCTATTTCTGCTTGCTCTCTTTTGTTGGTCGACATATGTAGATGCTTAAGTATAATCTAGATTCTTTTGCTTAAATAGTTTTGAACAGCAGTGTTAAGCAAATTAGTAATTATCATGACAAACTTATTTAGCAAAAAAAATCATTCTTTAGAGCTAAGTAAAAATATTAATAGTGTTTATAATTACAAGTTTAAAAGGTACAGTGGCGAAGTAACTATGTTATATCTGTCTTGAAAGGTGTAGGCAGCTATGCTGAGGAGCCACTGTGCCCTTGGAGGTTCCCGAGGACTGAAGCCGGAGGAAACCTCTGGCTATAGAAGTCCGTTCCGTTGTAGCACGTGGCGTGGCAGAAGGAGTAAAAGAAACTTTCCTAACTTTATTGTGAACTCTGCTCATGGAAATCTTGTACCACGCCTGAAACTAAAGTTTTGGGTTGAAAGCACGGAAGGAGTTAAAACTCCTTACAACGATTGTCCTAGTTAGCTAAAAGCTAACTTAAGCTCTTAGCCCCAAATTTATTTGAGGGCGAGATTTTGGGCATGTGCAACAGATAAGTTATACAAATGCATTTGTAGGGGCGTAGAATTGTACGCCCCTACAAGAAATCTAATATAGATTCAGATTACACCTTGTGCCTTCTCAAACTAGCGTCTTCTGCTACCAAAGCCAGTAGAACGACGAGTTGGAGAACTACGTCCGCTACCAAAACGACTGCCAGTGTTGCGTCTAGTAGAACTAGAGTTACCAGATGGTCTCAGGGTACTGCTACCATAACCAGAACCAGTCGGGCGATTACCAGTAGTGGTGCGTGGTGTCGTGCGTACAGTAGAACTATTGGGAGTTCTCCGGAGGTTCCCTGTAGTACGGAAAGCTGTACGATTTCTAACTACTGCTGGTGGTTGATTGTAACGACGCTGATAGCTTGTAACCGCATCATCATAAGTTCTGCCATAACCACCATAGCCAGTTAACACCACTCCTGGTTGATACACAGGTGGTACATAGTATTGGGGTCTGAATAGGAGACTACCTAAAGCTTGACCAGCTAATGCTCCAGCAAAAGGAGACCAGAAGCCACTTTCTTGACGGACAACTACTGTCTCCTGTTGTCCAGTTTGAGGATTTGTTTGAGTTTGGGTGACGTTGTGGACGTACTCAATTTTGAAGTCTTCTGTTAAGTACATCACTGGCTGTCCATTTTCCACTTTCAGGTAAGTTTTCTTACCTTGCTTAATTTCGTCATCGGTCAGCCGCGCCATTTGCAAATTTTCGGTTCTGACAGTCGGGGGCGTCGCGTTGAGTAAAAACAGAGTGTATACTCCGTCAGCATCGTTATAAGTAGCTTGTTGTACTGGATACTGACCATCACCCAACTTATTTATGTTTGTTGTTTGGCTAACATTATTGGCTTGCGGCTGATTTTGATTTGCTCCACCACCGCAGGCAGCTGTGGTTAAACACAAACTCAATGTTAAAACAATTACTGTGAATTTACGCAAAATTTTCATCAGCATTTGACTATCTTCTCATCCTCGAGCTTAACAATTTCTCGATCAAACTGATAATTGGTAATTACTAATTGCTAATGGGTGAAAACTCCCATGCTCTAACAATTACAAAGGTATCAACTCTGGGTAATATTGCAAAAGCTGATCGTTAGTCAGTTCATCACCTAATTGAGCAGGTGAAAAGTGTACCTGAATTGCTTGGAGTTTATGGTTGTAATGCAAATTAATCAAGGCTTTTAAGCCTTCTTTCAAGGCGTAAATATTAGCTAAATCAGTTTCTAATTCTGGTACTTCTCCTGTATAAGCAACTGTGATTATCACCACAACGTTGCGGGTTACAGGTATAGAAAAAGAGTCATTATAATCAGACTCAGAACTAAAATCTGGCTCACTCTTGTAACGTTGGGCAGAGTCTGTAAATAATTCATTTATATAATCTCCCGCTTCGCCTTCATTCCAAAATACTTCGCCTTCATTGGCAGCAGAAAGCCAGTATTCATCGTATTGCAGTAGAGTTTCGCAAAGTTCTACTAATCCTTCTCCCAAAACATTAAGATCACCATCAGAATCCATTGCTTCCCGTGCACCACGATTTAATACTCCCAAAATTGGTGCAACTTCAGATCCCGCTAAATGTAACATAATACGACAAACTACATAGCGAGTCTTACCCATCATTCTATTAAATGAATCGCGCATTTTTCCTCCTTGAGATTGTTGTTGGTTGTTGGTTGATCGTTGGTGATTAGTTGTTAACTGCTTCCAGAAAAGTATAACTACCAACTAACATCTATCAACAAAGAACTAATTATTTTATGTAATGAAATCCTTTGATAAAATCAAGAATCATACTTGCAGAAGGTTTAATTACTTTGGTAGTGCTTAGAGAGTTGCCAACATTTTTAGATGCATTGATGTCAGAAGTGTCAATAAATCGACCAAAGTGAGGATGGTCATGGATAATCAAGCTTTGGGCACTGGAATTAGTTAAAATTGTCTGTGTTGGTGCTTGGAAAAATTTGATTTTTGTTGTAATTTTAAGTATATTTATTAGTTCTTTGATTCCACTAGTATTTTCTATTACTTCTTCGATCAATGTAGTCAATTGCCGGAAGTGCTGAGGAGTCAATGAAGTAAGATGAGAAACTTTTTCGCTCTTGATGATTGCCAACAGTGTATGAATATTGTTTTGGGTAGTTGTTGAATCTTGGAAGGGAAGAATTACCATATAAGCTGTGGGTAATAAATTCAAATCACTATCTACACGAAATGTAAAAACTGTGCGTCGACGTCCAATTTCCATACTAGGAGGTTGTTTTAATTCGCGGTATTGTTGAGCTATCTGGTGATAAGCACCAGCAATGGCAAAATTCGCTTCATGATCCAAGGGTTTATCAATAATAATCTGAATTGTTGGTGGAGTTTCGTTAAAAAATTCCTGTGATTCTTTGGTGTTGAATTTTTGAATTATGGAGCGATCGCCACTAGGACTAAGATCAATCCACTCACAAATCATACCCTCAGTTTTTAAACCAAATCTGGAGGTCGAATAAAGTTTCGCGCCTGTTAAAGTCGCCCCTGATAAATCTGCACCTACCCACTCGGCTTTAATTAATTTGGCCTGAGTCAGATCAGCATGAACCAAACTAGCATTGGTTAAATTGGCATTGCTTAAATCTGCCCCAATCAGATTCGCACCACTCAATTTTGCTTCACTTAAATCTGCCCAACTCAGATTTGCCCCATTTAAATCTGCCCAACGTAAATTTGCTCCACTCAAATTTGCCCCACTCAAATTACTGTGGCTGAGATTGGCCTGTCTCATTTCTGCATTTCGGCAATTCGCACCACTGAAGTCGGTACGGCTTAAGTCGGTGTTACTTAAGTTCGCGCCCTCTAAATTTGCTTGCGTTAACAAACTATCCCTCAAATTCGCCTCGCTCAAATTAGCGTAGCGTAGTATAGCGTGGCGAAGCGCAGCTTCTCTGAGATCCGCACAACTGAGATTAGCTGCAAACAGATTAGCACGACTCAGATCAGCACGAATCAACTCCGCACGGATCAGGGAAGCTGACTGGAGTTGGGCACAACTCAAATCCGCTCGAATCAAATTGGCGACATTGAGACTGGCGTGGTTGAGGTTGGCTTGGTTAAGATAAGCACCACTTAATCTAGCTACATTGATCTGGGCGTGACTGAAATTAGTACTACACAGATGAGAACCACTCAGGTTAACAATACTCAAATTAGCATGACTAAAATTTGCTTCATTGAGTTTGACACCACTGAGGTTAGCTTCAGAAAGATCAACTCCGCTAAAATCTCTTTCTCCTGCTTCGTATTTTGCTAGCAATTCCTCTAAAGTCATTGGAGTTACCTCACCGGATGCCAACTCGAATAGTGGGTAAAGTTGTTTAGCTTAACTTGTAATTGAACTTCAATCAAAATCACAATGAAAATTGGTATTTTAGGACTCGGACTAATTGGCGGCTCTTTGGGTTTAGATTTGCGATCGCATGGACATTATGTGTTTGGAGTCAGTCGTAAGGAATCAACTTGTACCAAGGCGATCGCCCTTGGTAGTGTAGATGAAGCATCTGTTAACATGAGCTTGCTCACTGCCGCAGAGGTTGTATTTATTTGTACACCGATTGGACTTATTATTCCCACAATCGAGCAGTTAATCGCTCATTTAGCTGCGAATGTTGTGATTACCGATGTCGGTTCAGTCAAAACACCGATAGTCAAAGCAATTTCTCCCCTGTGGACAAATTTTATCGGCGGACACCCAATGGCGGGTACAGCCGAAAGTGGTATTGAGGCTGCACAAAAGCATTTATTTGTTGGTCGACCTTATGTATTGACGCCAACAGCGACAACACCACCAGATGCTTTATCTTGTGTGGAGAAAATTGTCAATCAACTGGGGTGTAGAGTTTACCATTGTCCTCCAGAAAATCATGACCGGGCAGTGAGTTGGATTTCTCATTTGCCAGTCATGGTGAGCGCCGCTTTAATTGCTGCTTGTTTGAGTGAAAACAATCCCCAGGTATTGCAACTAGCCCAAAACTTCGCTAGTTCTGGCTTTAGAGATACTAGTCGCGTCGGCGGCGGCAATCCAGAATTAGGGATGATGATGGCACAATATAACCAACAAGAATTGTTGCGATCGCTCCGACAATATCGCCATAATCTCGACGAATTAATTCACCTGATTGAGCAAGAAAATTGGACAGTTTTAGAAGAAATGTTAAAGAGGACTCAATTAAATCGTCCTAATTTTGTCGAAGATTGTTAATGATTAGTGAATAGTAAATAAGTCGTGGTATTATACCCCTCACTGCTGAGGCAACTGTTACAATAGCCAAAGTGAAGAAAAAAGTTAGAGTATAAGTCCAAACTATTTTGAAGTGACACCGAGAATGCCAAATAATATTTGGCTGACTGCGTGGAATGTGGCGATCGCCACAACTACCACGACCATAATCACAGTTACTAAATGTCTGAGAATTTGACTTGTTTAAAATTAGCTCCCCACAATAGGGTGTTAGTAATATTACAACCGCGAATATCCGCACCGCTAAAATCTGCGCCAATCAAATTGCGTTTTTATAAAAGAGCGATTTTGTAAATCCTGGTTAGCAAAGTTGAGAGAATTAGAATTAGTCATCCGCTAACAGGATTTTGGATTGATTTCACACATAAATTTAGGGTCTTCTACAATTGAGGAACCGTTACTCATCTATTTTTGACATTAATGCAAAGCATAAAAAATTCCACTCAATTACCAAACTCCAAAATCATAATTTCCAAGATAATTTATTAAAAATATTGCAAGAATTAAAACTTCCGATTTGTTGCCGCTACTTTGTTATTTTTAATAATTCTGTATTTTTCCTCACTTTTTCCTAACAATATCTTCGCTTAGCTGCATACCTTGCTCATCATAAGATAATCGAATAGTCCCCCTAAATTCTTTCCTGTCCGACCCATGCCGCAAAATCGATGGTTTTTAATTCTATTGAGTTTACTAACGCTGTTTTTGGCTCACGGCATGGCGCTGTTCTACCGGGTTCAACCTGCTGTGTCGTTGTGGTTTCCTCCATCAGGAGTTGCGATCGCCCTCACACTCTGGTTTGGGCCAATTGGTGCTGTTCTCACGGGAATCGTCTCTGTGACAATGGCACCTTTTTGGGGTAGCGATGGTTGGACTCGGCTAGTAGGGTTAACAGATGTAATCGAACCTTTGGTTGCTTGGTTTCTTTATCGTCGTTGCTTTCAGGGTTCGCTCACTCTCAATGGACTCACAAAGGCTACAAAGTTCATTTTGATAGCACCCCTCGCTGCTTGTGCAACTTCAGCAATTGTAGGCAGTTCAGTCTTAGTGGCTTTGGGAAAGTTGCCAGAACAAAGCTTGAATGAAACTATTGTACATTGGTGGTTGGGAAATGCGATTGGGACAATGGCGGTCGCTCCCTCAGCCCTGTTGCTACTGACTCCACTTTTAGAGCGGTGGCAATGGATACCGATTTCAGATCAGACAGAGAAACCAGAATATATTACCTCTGTGTGTTTGTACACTCGTTGGCCTGAGATTGCTGCGATTGTGCTAGCTACCGTTTGTACTGCTTGGTTTACTGTTCAGGCAGTTCAGGAAACAAATTTTACATTTGAGCAATTTTCCCTGTTAAGTTTTATTCCCATTGTTTGGGCAGCAACTCGTTTTGGGACCACAGGTGGGATGTTAACTGCCAGCTTTTGTGTTTTAGTAACACTGTTTGATTATTTGCTCCTCTATCCTCATGCCATTTCATTACCGCAATTCCCAGTAGCTACTGAAATTGTGCATGTCCACAAGCTGAGTTTGTTAATCCAGTGCTTTGTGGGCTTAGTGGTAGGTACTGCGATCACCGAACGGGAAAAGTCTCTAGTTGATCTAGAAGTTGAGCGTATACGCCTGAGTGAATATCAAACTCGTGCCCAACTGAGCGATAAACTGTTTCAACTTAATCGTTTACTCACCGAAGTCAACCAACAATTACAGGAGAGTGAAGAACGCTTTCGTACTTCTGTTGAAAATATGTTGGACTGCTTTGGAGTTTACTGTGCCATCCGTGATGACTCCGGGCAAATTGTAGACTTTCGGATTGAATATGTTAACGATGCCGCCTGTGTCAACAATCGCATGACTCGTGAGGAACAGATTGGCAGGGGACTGTGCGAAATTTTGCCTAGACATCGAGAAACTGGCTTGTTTGACGAATACTGTCAAGTGGTGGAGACTGGGCAACCTTTGGTTAAAGATGCTCTAATTTACGATGACATCTATAATCAACGTCGTTTAGTGAGAGCCTTTGACATTCGCATTGCTAAATTCGGTGATGGATTTATTGCCACTTGGCGAGATGTGACTGCTCGCTGCCAGGCAGAGGAAGAACTACGCTGTCGCCAGCAGGAATTTAAGGCACTGGTCGAAAATTCTCCTGATGTCATTTCTCGACTGGATCGAGAACTACGGCATGTGTATGTTAATCCCGCGATGGAGAAAGCAATCGGCTTGAACGCTCAAGCCGTCATCGGCAAAACTCCTAGCGAGTTGGGAATGCCTGAGGAACTATCTCAGCAATGCCTAACAAACCTACAAACTGTGCTTTCTACCGGACAACCGCAAGTTGACGAATTTTGCTTGCCTGCTCCAGATGGTATAACTCATTTCTACCAAGCTAGGATAGTCCCTGAAATGACTGAGGACGGTTCTGTCGCATCTATTTTAGTCGTCACCCGTGATATTACGGGATTAAAACTTATAGAAGCAGCACTGCGACAAAATGAACAACTCCTACGGTTGGCACTATCCGGCGCCCAGGCTGGTTCTTGGGACTGGAAAATTCAGACAGGTGAAATTGTTTGGTCGCCAGAAAATTATGACTTGTATGGAATCAATCCAGCTAGCGGTTCTCCTCAATATGAAGACTGGTATAATGCGCTGCATCCAGATGACCGAGAGCGTACGAATGCAGAGGTACTTCGTGTAATAGAAGAGCTACTCCCTGAGTTTCGTAGTGAATTTCGTATTGTCCACCCGCAACGCGGCATTCGCTGGCTACTTGGGCTTGGGCGTCTCACCTTGGATGAGCATGGTGAACCGATGCGCTTGAGTGGTATTAACCTAGATATAACAGATCGTAAACAAACAGAAATTGCTCTGAGCCAAGCAAACGAGCGTTTTCAACTGGCTGCGGCTGCGGTGGACGGTATGATTTATGACTGGACAGCAGAACAGAACCGAGTTGAACGCACTGAAGGTTTATTTAGACTGTTGGGCTATTCTCCACAAGAGGCTGAACCAACTCTGCAATGGTGGCAACAAAGGATTCATCCTGATGATCTCCAGCATTTACCGAAGACTCTTGCAGAAACACAGTTAGTAGATGGTCGCCGTAGCCTGGAGTATCGGGTGCAGAATAAGCAGGGGCAATACATTTACGTGTTGGATCAATGTATTGTCTTACGTGATCAAACTGGAAAGCCAGTGCGAGTTGTTGGTAGTACCAGTAATATCAGCGATCGCAAATTGACAGAGAAGGCACTGCGGGAAAGCGAAGAACGCTTGCGTTTAGCTTTGTCGGCAGCTAATCAGGGACTCTATGACCTCAACATTCAAACTGGGGATACTGTTGTCAGTCCAGAGTATGCACGGATGCTGGGTTATGAACCCGACGAGTTCCAAGAAACCAATCAAGCGTGGCGATCGCGGCTGCATCCTGACGACAAAGAGCTAGTTAATCGAGTTTACGAAGAGTATATTGCAGGCCAACGCAACGAATACCGGGTTGAATTTAGGCAACGTACCAAGTCGGGAGATTGGAAATGGATTCTCTCGATTGGCAAGATTGTGGCATGGACTGGGGATGGCAAACCGCTGCGAATGCTTGGTACACAAACAGATATTACTGAACGCAAGCAGGTGGAATTAGCAAGGCAGAAGAGCGAAACAATACTCAATGCTTTTATTACCAGTTCGCCAATTGGTATGGCATTACTAGATCGTGACCTTCGCTACCTTTACGCCAACGAAGCACTAGCAACCATCAACGGAGTGCCATTAAGCACACATTTGGGTCGTACCCTAGAGGAAATTTTGCCGCAAATGGCACCTCAGTTGCAGCCTATACTTCTGCAAATTATGCAAACCCAGGAGTCAATAATAAACCTGGAATTGAGCGGTGAAACCATACCTGGTATTTCTCGGCGTTGTTTAACAAATCACTTTCCTGTCTGTTTACCCAACGGCGAAGTGTTGGGAGTCGGTGTCACAGTTATGGACATCACAGAACTCAAGCTGGCAGAAGCAGCCTTACGTCAAAGTGAATTAATGTTTCGCACACTAGCGGATACAATGCCGCAGATGTTCTGGATCACTCGACCCGACGGCTATCATGAATATTTCAATCAACGCTGGTACGACTACACAGGAAAAACGCTAGAACAAACACAAGGAGAAGGATGGCAAAACATTTTGCATCCTGACGATGTGGAACGTACGATTGCAGTTTGGCAATATAGCCTTCGTACCGGAGAAAACTACGACATTGAGTACCGTTTTCGTCGTGCTTGTGATGGCGAATATCGCTGGCATTTAGGACGAGCGTTTCCATTGCGTGATCAAGATGGTCAAATTGTCAAATGGTTTGGCTCCTGTACAGATATTCATGATCAGAAGTTAGCAATAGAAGAACGGGCCCAAGCCTTGGAACGTGAACGCGCTGCCCGCATAGAACTTGAAAAAGCCAGTCG
The DNA here is from genome assembly GCF_000317205.1 of Fischerella muscicola PCC 7414. Taxonomy (GTDB): domain Bacteria; phylum Cyanobacteriota; class Cyanobacteriia; order Cyanobacteriales; family Nostocaceae; genus Fischerella; species Fischerella muscicola. Next base: position 33,496 of record NZ_AJLK01000025.1, read on the forward strand.
CATGAAGGATGAGTTTTTAGCAATTGTCTCCCATGAATTGCGATCGCCCCTCAATGGCATTTTAGGTTGGTCACGCCTGCTTCGCACTCGTAAATTATCTCCTGATAAAACCGAACAGGCACTAGCATCAATTGAGCGCAATGCTCAAGCCCAAACTCAGTTAATTGAAGACTTGCTCGATATTTCGCGGATTATTCGCGGTCAAGTTCGTTTAAATCTGCGCCCAACCAATTTAGTCCCAGTGATCCAGGCAGCATTAGATACAGTCAATCCCACTGCTAGTACCAAGTCCATCAATTTACAATTTACGATTTTAGATGTTGGGTTGGAAGATGGTGGGGGCAACCTGGCTACGGAGTCTGAGGAGTATCCTAGTAATCTCAAATCTGAAATCCAAAATCCAAAATTCCAAGTTTCTGGTGATCCAGACCGCTTACAACAAGTTGTTTGGAATTTACTTTCCAATGCTGTGAAGTTTACTCCTGAAGGCGGACAGGTTGAGGTGCGGTTGTCAAAGGGAATGGTGAGTGGCAATTGCGGACAAGGAGGCAATTTTTCTCCCTTGTCTCACCCCTCCCTCATTTATGCCCAAATTCAGGTGATTGATACAGGTAAGGGAATTAACCCTGAATTTTTGCCTTACGTTTTTGACCGTTTTCGGCAAGCAGATGCTACGACTACTCGCACTCAAGGAGGATTGGGATTGGGACTGGCGATTGTGCGTAACTTAGTAGAATTACACGGCGGCACAATTTCAGTTGCTAGTCAGGGTGAAGGGCAAGGAACAACTTTTACCATCCAACTCCCTCTCCTCTCAACCGATGTTGTATCAAATGAATTAGCAGAACTGGCGATTCTGCGACAGACAAATTGCGAGACTACCTTCAATCTCAGTGGATTAAAAATCCTGACAGTTGATGATGAAGCAGATACACGGGAGTTTTTGCAAACAGCCTTAGAGCAATACGGGGCAATTGTGACAACAGCCGCTTCCACTCGCGAAGCCTTACAACTCCTGCAACAAGTAAAGCCTGATGTGCTGTTAAGTGATATCGGAATGCCTGGTGAGGATGGTTACTCTCTGATTCGTCAGTTGCGATCGCTCCCACCCGAACAAGGCGGACAGATCCCAGCCGCCGCCTTAACAGCCTATGCCAGACAAGAAGATCGCAAACTCGCTCTTGACGCTGGTTTTCAGATGCATATACCCAAGCCTATTGAACCAATTCAACTGCTTATAGTTGTGGCACGGTTGGCTGGGAGATGTAACTGAAGGCAGAGGGCAGAGGGCAGATGGCAGAAGGAAGAAAATCTATTTTTGCCGTCTGCTATAGGGTTCAAAGCCCCTAATTTTTTATAAAAAGGGTAACAAATTTTTTACATTACGAGAAGCCACTTCGTGCCTACAAGATGCAAGGCATCCTTATTTGAAATTCTTCCAATTAATTTATAACGTTTCCCTTTTGCCCTCTGCCTCCTGCCTCCTGCCTTCTCAGGCTAAAACAGCGGCTAGCAAAAATAAACTATCTACCAAAATTGTACTCAACACCGCTCCGCTAAAAGCATACCAGTGATACTGTCTTCTACCTAAAGGTAAAATTCCTACCATTGTTAGAACCATAGCTAGAATTAATGCCCAGGCTACTCCCCAAGGCGTCTGTACTCGTGCTACTGCATTCTGTAAAATTTGTGGCACGAATTCTGGTTCTACTTGCATAATTTGTCGCCAGTGCGGCATTAAATTTACCAAGTAGAAATACACGTCAGTTAAGACAGTACCTAGTAAAGAACCTAAATAAAACCAGTTACCGACTTTTCCCCAATTTCGACGCAGACACCAGATTGCAAACGGTAGACCTATAGACTCTACTGGTAAATGCCATAAAGGTTCCCAACGCAACCAACCCCAGTAAATTGAACCAGCTAACCAACTCCAGCTAAACCCAAATAATAAATCTCCCCAATGGTATGTTACAGAACGTGACATTAATAAGAAACTCAGCCACACCCATAAAAATGTCAGACCAATACTCAACCAGGGTAGCGATCGCACCAGAGGAGCTTCGATAAATACTGGCACGGATACCAAAAATATAGCTGCTGCGAATATTAACCAAGTTTGCCGAGCCGAGGCATATATGCCAAGCGGAGTTGAGGCATTCACCTGAGGATGTGCAGAGCCGGAGAGTGTCTCCGTCTTTGTTTTAATACCAGCAGAAACAGTGTATGAGGACAATGTATTATTAACCAAAGTTTATTAATATTATTTACTTAACTTTATCTTATTTAAGATATCACAACATATATCCCCCCCTGGGGCATATTTATATTGTACTGACACTAACACAATTTAAAACGAGGAGATGAAAAATAAAACGAACACTGTCTTGAAAAGCTCTTACGCTAACGGAGGAAACCTCCGCACCCTTCGGGAAGCCTATGAGCGCGTCTACAAACTTTTCAACAGTGCAAGGCGATGGATGATGGGTTTGCTGTTAAGTTAATCCCCATTGCCCTTATTCCCACTCTCTACGATCGTGGGGGGCGGTGAGTTCCCCAATCCCCAATCCCTGATCCCTAATCGCTATTTTCAAGCTAGTGATTTGTTAAAAACTTGAGCATTTCCTGAGCTACGATCTCTGGAGACTCAATAAAACAGGCATGTCCTACTTGTTCAAGAATAACAAGTTCAGCATTCGGGATTCCTTGAGCTAGATGCTCAGAAAATTTTATTGGTGTGACAATATCTTGCTCACCCACCATCACCAAGGTAGGAACTTCAATACTCGCAAGACGCTCGAAAGTGTCACTGTTGAGAATAGCTCGGCTTTGATGATAAAGTGCGTAGGATTCTGGTAAAAATGGGTACTTCCGGATTTGATTAACAATTTGTTCGATCGCTCCTGGAGTTGCATAAAATCTATCACTAAACAACCAGGGCAATAAGGTAGTTTGATAAAGCAGTGGATCTAACTTCGAGGGCAAATCGCCAAACAATTCCATGATTGCCTGAAACTTACTGTCTCCTTTTGCCCAAGATGATAGCAAGATGAGACTTTGAACTATTTCTGGCTGTGCTAGTGTCAGTTCTTGGGCAATTTGACCACCCATCGAATGACCTACTACATATACTTGGGAAATTTTCAGATACTCAAGCAAAGCAATAGTATCAGCAGCCATTTGCTGAATGCTGTAGGGACTATTAGGTGCTGAACTTTGTCCTACTCCGCGATTATCAAACCTAATCACTTGATAGTGTTTGACCAAAAATGGCATCAGCACCGACCAACTTAAACTGTCAGAGTCAAACCCAGCGATTAATAATAACGGCTCACCAGTTCCATGAATGTTATAAAACAATTCAATTCCATTAACTAGAGCTTTGGGCACAATAAAAACCTCTATCAGACATAAATTATTCAGCCACGCAGGCTTACTGGCTGTTTACCCTGCACTTGCTCTATCACCAAT
>NZ_AJLK01000026.1 GCF_000317205.1 Fischerella muscicola PCC 7414
TTGGCTCTATCACTCCACCGATCACACAACTTTGTTCATACCCCAAAGCTTTGAGTGCAACCAAGCATCTGTCAGCTTGTTCTATGGAGATAGCAGCTAAAAGACCACCAGAGGTTTGTGGGTCAAACAACAAAGGATAATTAGGGTGATTTTCCCCAATGTGTAAGTTAGAAATATAACGCGAATAACTTAAATTTTCTGGATGTAGGGAGCTAAAAATTCCTAATTGTACAGTTTCTCTTGCCCCTGGCAAAACTGGTATAGCTCCCATTTCTAACTCTACTGCCACCTTAGAAGCCTGCACCATCTCCATCAAATGTCCTAACAAGCCAAAGCCTGTTACATCTGTACAAGCTGTAGCCCCATGTTGTAATAAACATTTAGCCGCAGCTTGATTGGACAACAACATCGACTCTACCGCATCCTCAATCCAGCGACCTTTAGCTTGGCAGCGCATATCAGCAGCAAATAATGTCCCAGTTCCCACAGCTTTAGTCAAAATCAATACTTGTCCTGGTTGCATTCCACCTTTACGCAGCAACTTATCTGATTCAGCTAAACCATTACAACTTAAACCAAATCCAAGTTCTGCCCCTCCGGTTGTGTGTCCGCCAATCAAAGGTGCTTGTGCTTGATTTAGCACTTTTACTGCACCAGATAAAAGCTGATACAAAGTTTCCTCGACCTTGGCTGGCGCAGCATAAGGAATAGTAGCTAGCGCCAACGCACTTTGCGGAGTTGCCCCCATCGCAAAAATATCGCTCAAGCAATGATTGGCGCTGATTTGCCCAAAAATATAGGGATCATTAATCAAACTAGGAAAATAATCTATCGTCTGCACCAATAATCGATTAGCTGGCAGTTGCACTACAGCCGCGTCATCGGGTGCATCCAAACCAATGATGATATCTTTTCTGTCTTCCCCAACAGGTTGTTCTAATTTGATGCGGTGGAGGACTTTTTCTAAAACTGTACCACCCACTTTAGAACCACACCCAGCACAGCGCATTGTTTTGTCATTTGTCCTTTGTATTTTGCTATTGACCAATGACCAATGACCAATGACCAATGACATTTGTGGAAAATTACTAAACCTTTCCATAAAACGGCGATCAATCCAGTCTTTCCACTGCCACAGTAAGCGATGAGGAGGTAAAGTAAAGGGGCCACGTGTGGCGATCGCTCTACCATCGCCTGTACCAATTAAGCTTAAATATTGTTTCTGTGGTATGTAGGGTTTGAGGGGTTTGCCCAATAAAAATCGCCGTAAGTTCTCAAACAAAGGCTTGCCTTGCCGCACCGCAAACACTCCTGCTTTTGGGCGCGGGTGATTTACCATCGTGGCAATATCTCCCGCAGCAAATACATACCTATGAGACAAAGATTGTAAGGCGTCATTTACCAAAATAAAGCCTTGCTCATCAGTTGCTAACCCAGCAGCCTTTAACCAGTGTGGTGCGGAGGCTTGTGTCACCCAGAAAATGCGATCGCACTCTACGGTCAACCCAGATTCACATATAACTTTACCTGGTTCGACTTTACATACATTTTCGCCTAAATGCAGTTGTATACCCCGTTTGATTAAAAGCTGCTTGACTGTACGCTGTACAGACCAATGATAATTAGGCATTAGTTCCGCATCCCGCCCGAATAAATGAATTTCCAAAACTCCCTGTTTTAGGGTATTATGGTCGATAACTTCTCTTTTTGAGAAAAATGTGAGGGGATATACTTTGGACACCTGATACAAATGAGCTTGCATCGATAACGCTAATTCCACGCCACCTGCCCCTCCTCCTACAATCCCAATACTCAACGGCTTTTGCGGATTGTCAGCTCTATCTTCTAGCAGCTGATACCAGTGTTTCAGGAGATTAGACACTGGTTTTGCCCCAATTGCATATTCTGCTGCGCCTGGTACAAAAATTGTGGCTGGTGTGCTGCCAATATCTATTGACAGTAGATCAAATCCTACTTCTGGACGGTTAGCACAAATCACTTTTTTATTTTCCAGGTCAAGACCAACTACTCGGTCAATATACAATTGCGCTTTGGCAAAATTCGTGAGTAATCGCAAATCAATGTGACATTGGTCATGGCTGTAAAAACCAGCAATATGCCCTGGTAGCATCCCAGAATAAGGTGTATCAACTCTATCAGTTATTAAAGTTAATCGTATTCCAGCAAGAGGTTTCATTCCAAACATCAAGAGAGCTATTGCATGGCTATGACCACCACCAATTAGTACTAAATCTTTAGTAATTGGCTGTATATTTTGCTGCATATAAAAGTCGTTGATAGGTGATTTTTTGTAATTGATGGTTATAGTTTGGTCAATTATTGTGGCGAAAGAATTTTTCTTTCATCACATTAAAGTTGGGTGACGTGAAAACCTCATTTTTTAAAAGTGATGGTATCACCGCCCCTCACCCGGTAATGGGTAATTGTTAAGAACTTGTTCTAATTTTTCCAATTCGCAATTGACAATTAGCAATTACCTGGCCAACCCCGCGATTAAATATTGGGCTAATCCCTCTAATTTTATTCGGGATGTCCCCTTAACAAAAAGCTAAAATTGGCTTCTCTCCATCACATCTAGTGATTGCAAGACTAAAACTTCTGCCTATTGGATTTCTCCCAGTAGCAGAAATGGAGTGATATGTATAGCTAGATTGTGACACATTGATATAACAATTAATAATCAATAATTAATAACAAAAGAATGATTAATCTTGAGATTGCATCTTATGATAGATATTGAAATTTCTTGACAAATGATATACTCTTTTTTTTCAATATTGTCCGTAATAATTCTGTGTAGTGAGGATTACTATCCATATGTCTGGCAGGAAGACAGACGCATTCAAAAGTTGGTTGATAGCGATCGCAATTTTATTTAGCCTATCACCAACTGTGATATTCTTTGCCGTTTCCCAAGTTGAGGGATTGTCAAATGAACAAAAAGTAGTTAGCAGAAATCAAGCACTAAACACAACAGCAACCTTATTTGTGGGGTTGGCAGTGATAATTAATGCTTATTATGCAGCCAAGCGTACCGAAGCATTAAAAAAGAGTGCGATCGCAGCTGAAAAAAATAATGAAATTGGCATTCAAAATCTACAACTAGCCCAAGAACGGTTGGTCACAGAGCGCTTGATAGCAGCAATTACCCAGTTAGGACATGAACACGTAGCAACGCGGATAGGGGCAATTTATGCCCTAGAAAAAATTGCCCAGGAATCACCAAAACAGTACTGGACAATTATGGAAATTCTGAGTGCATTTGTGCGGGAAAATAGTGGCATTAAGCCAGAACAGGAAAATTCTGTGGAAGAACTGGCCAAAATTACCAAAGTATCCACAGATTTACAAGCAGCTCTCACCGTAATTGGTAGACGCAACTGGGAACAAGACCAAGCAAACCAGTCACTCGATTTGAGAAATACTGATATTAGACGCGTAGACCTATCGAATGCCAACTTGCAACGCTTAGATTTGCGGGGAGCAAACTTGACAAAAGCCAACCTCCAGAAAGCTAACTTATTTGCAGCAAATCTTGAAGGTGCAAAGCTTTGTGGCACGACTTTATATGAAGCTAATTTGCAATCATGTAACCTCCAAGAAGCTAACCTTCATGGGGCAAACCTAAATCGAGCTAACTTGAGTGGAGCTAACTTGCGGTCTGCAAACTTGTCTGGGGCAAGTCTGCGTGCAGCTAGCTTCTGTGAAGCAAATCTGTATAAAGCTAATTTGCAATCTTGCAACCTCAAAGTTGCAAATCTCTCTAAAGCCAAGTTATTTCTTGCTAATTTACAAGGAGCAAAGCTTGGTAAAGCTAACTTGCAGGAAACAGGATTAATTGGTGCTAATCTCAAACAAGCTAATCTCAATGGAGCGAATTTGCAACAGGCAAATTTGAATGCAGCCAAACTAGAACACACAGAGATGTTTTTTGCCAACTTGGCTGAAGCTAGCCTAAGAGAAGCCAACCTCTATGGAGCTAATATGATGGGAACCAACCTGCAAAAAGCTATGTTCCATGAAGCTAATCTCTGCGGTACGAATCTGATGGGAGTAGACTTCTTTGGCACAAATTTGTGTGATGTGAAACTGTCGGGAGCAATTCTGACAGGAGCTAAAAACTTACAGTCACATCAAATTCGGTTTGCAGTAGGCGATCGCACAACTGTTTTACCAGATTATTTAGATATTCCTACACATTGGATGCGCTCAGAACCCTCACAAATATCTGTTGCAGAAGCTGAAACTTGACTTGAACACACTAGTTATTGTGGTGTAGACCCAAAGCGTTGTTAATATAAAAAACTCGATGTTCAAGTACTTAAATTTTCTCAGGGTGCTTCCCAAAATATAAATTGGAATTAATAATGCCAGATAGGAATAATATTATGTCCATTTGAGGACTTATCATATTTGTGAAAAGTGGTAATCGGTAATGGGAAAAAACAGTTGCCAATTACCAAAAAGTCGTGTCTACATAACCTTAGACCCAATTTCAGTGGTCAAAAATTATTTTTTCGCCACAAATATTAGATTGTGTACTTGACACAAATAGATATAAGAGTGTAGATAGGCTATTTTTCATGGATTCTGGTTTATCCAGATTTTAATTACTAGTTCAACGAGGAAATCCTGTTTAGTAAAAATACACGTGAAAAAGAAAACTAGTAGATTACGTCGGAAATCAACACAAAAACTGAAAAATAAGTCAAAGAAATAGAATAATTAGAATTTTTGACTTTTGACTTCCACGTAACGGTAATAGGGTGCTGTCTGTGATTCCTATCGTCTCAAACGATGACGCGATCGCTTGGTGAATCACAAATTTTGTGATTCTGTCAAAACACTACATTTCTAAGGGAATTCAAAGCATGACTATCATTAAAGTTACTAACACCGCAGACAGTGGAGAAGGTTCTTTACGAGCAGCGCTCAATTCTGCCCAAGCAGGAGACACAATCCAGTTTGATTCTAGCCTTGCCAACAAAACTATCACCCTCACTAGTGGACAACTTTCTATTGCGAAAGACGTAACAATTGATGGTGCAGGGGCAGAAAATTTAACGATTAGCGGCAATAACGCTACACGGGTATTTTCTGTAAACAGCTATGTCAATGCTACAGTAAAGAACCTGACGCTTACCAATGGTATGGTGACGGGAACAGATGGAAGAGGTGGTGCGATCGCAGCTTGGGACTACAGCACCCTTCAGGTGGAAAATTGTAACTTTAATAACAATAGTGCTTGGCAAAACGGAGCCATCTATATTGGTTACGGTAGTAAAGCAACGGTACTTGGCAGCAATTTTGACAGCAACGATGGCACTCTAGGAGATTCTGGATTTAGCGGTGGAGCGATCGGTACTTATGGTTCCGGTGTGCTGGTTGTGAAAGACTGCGAATTTACCAATAACAAAGGTGTTAATGGTGGAGCAATTTATAACCTGTTAGGTGAAGCAACCGTAGAAAACTCAGTCTTTCTTAACAATAGTGCAGAAGGTGAAAGTGGTGGTGGTGCATTCTTCTGCGATGGAGCAAACTCAACAGGTCCTGGTTCTACTGTCGGAGGCACAATAGCAATCCGTGGCTGTAAGTTTGAAAACAATTACACCAAAGGAGAGGGTGGTGGAATTTTTTTCTGGGGTTACGGCCCAGACAAAATGATTATCGAAAACAGCAGCATTGTTGGTAACACAGCAGACTTTAATGATAATGGCATAGGTCGAGGAGGTGGACTGCAAGTTCACGGCGAACTCACAATGAATAACGTCACCGTTGCCAACAATACAGCCGCAAAGCAGGGTGGAGGTTTATGGATGAATGGCGATAAGGCAGCCAACATCACCAACTCTACCTTTTCTGGAAATAAGGCAACAGAAGATGCAGGCGGAGCAATGTTCCTTGGCACTGACGAATTCGTCCCCATCAACATTGTGAATTCCACCATCGTCAATAACGAAGCCGGACGGGCAAATGGGGCATTTTGGTTTTACAGTCAGAAACAGCCAGTCACCCTCACCAACTCGATTGTTGCCTACAACACCGCTAGCGACTTTTCACAAAAACAGGTTGGATATCAACTAAAAGATGGCGGCGGCAATATAGAATATCCAGGGCCAGAGATGGGTAATAAAGTTGTCGCAGGTAGTCAAATTGTTGATCCTCTTCTTGGGCCCCTAGAAAATATTGGAGGGTTTCTCATACACCCCCTTTTACCAGGCAGTCCTGCCATTAACACAGGTGTCACAGTTAGTGGTGTACCCACCACTGACCAACTAGGGAACCAACGAGATGGTAAACCTGATATTGGGGCATTTGAAGTGGTTGTCACTCCATCTCCTCAGTCAAGTCCAAACGATACTCAAGTGATGGGTGTTACATACTCGTCACCGGATCAGCAATATAGCGATACCCAAAACAATACCACTAACAATGTTGAAAGTAGCGATGTATTAAGTGGAAGCAATAACAATACTCAGTTGGTTGGTTATGAAACTGGGGATATCTTGACTGGTAATTATAGTTACAATCAACCAACAGCTGTAACAGACAGCGATGAATTGCTCAACCAATTCATGCCAGCACAAGGTAATACAATTCAAAATATTGATCCCACAAAAAACGGGATAGACCTCAGAAACATTTTGAGTCAATCCAAACTTTCAGATCCTAATCTGTTCAAAGAATACATAAAGTCAGAGCTAAAAGGGTCAGGAACATCTTTTAGCGTTAACCCGGAAGGTTATTTCAACCTTAATCAGTTTCAGGATCTTTTCACGCTTGACGATGTTACAGTTAGTAGTCAAACCGACAAAAATTCCCTTGGTAAATAAATAACTGATAATTTGACATAGTTTGCGTCAACAAATAGAGGTATAGGAGAACCCCATAGCTTCATTTTAGTCATTTTGGGGCTACTCCTATACTTCTACAACCGTCCTACTGTGGAGCGCAGTCTACTTGTAGGTAAGTCTATTAATTAGTACAAAATTGCATAAATTCATAGCGAAATTCCTGTAGCTAAACTCTGCGTTCCTTTGCGTTCTCCTTTGCGCTCCTTTGCGTTTAAAAACACTACAGATTAATACAAACCAACTACTTATTTTTATAAGATTTACTTGTTATTTCACACAGCTAAGCTAAGTGAATATTTCATTCTTGTTTTATAAAACACGAAAATTATGATCAGGAATTTAAACAATTATTTGCTGAGATATAATCTCTAGCATAGATGAATAAAATAAATGTAAAAAAAAGTGATCTCCAGGGAACATATGTAACGAAAAAGAAGCGCTTGTTTGCTCCTGCCATGCTTGAATTTCATCATAGCTAACTTCTTGATCTTCCAAACCACCAAAAGCAGTAATAGGACAATTTAATGGTGCTTGTTGAGTGTAAACATAAGTTTCTAGCACTGCAAAATCCGCACGCAAGATCGGAAGGAAAAATTGCATCATTTCTTCATTTTCAAGTAAAGTTTGCGGAGTACCATTCAGACGCCGCAATTCTGCAATAAATTCTGCTTCCGGTAAGTTGTGAATAGGTGGTTTTGGGTCAACAAGTTGGGGTGCGCGGTGAGCTGATACAAACAAATGACTGGGGTTTAGATCATACTGTTTGCGGAGTAGAAGAGCAAGTTCAAAACTTACAAGTGCGCCCATGCTGTGGCCAAAAAAGGCAAATGGTTTATCTAATTTTGACTTGAGAACACTAGCTAATTCTGTGACTAGAGGTTCTAATTGAGTGAATGGAGGTAATTTTATCCGCATTCCTCTGCCAGGAAGCTCAATCGCACAGACTTCTATGATGCTAGGCAAATAATTTGACCAGCGACGAAATATATTAGCACTACCACCAGCGTAGGGAAAACAAAATAACCGGATTTGGGCATCTGGATTAGGTTTAGGGTAAATTAACCAAGAATCTAAGCTTGAAGTATTTAGCATCTTACTATCATTTTTATTCGTGCGGATACATTTAGCTTACGAAAAATTCATTTTAAAGTCTTTTTAGCTCAATTTTGACCAATCCTACTATTTGACAGCAATTTCTGCATTAGTTAAACCATAGTATACATAGGATAAAAAATTAGAGCGATCGCTTTTGGTATAGTAAACAAAGCAATAACTTTCTAAAAAAATAAAGCTAATTTATGAACATTCAAAAATACAGTTTTCATTCTGCTAGAAAGTTAATTGAATTCAAGTTAAGTTAGTACCACTGCATTTTTATTACATGGCTTTACAGAATTGGAGACGCAAGCGCGGAGTTACACTGACTACTAGAGGTTTACAAAAACTTCAGGAGGCAAAGCGTACATCAGAAGCAGAGGAAAATTTTGGAAACAGTTATACCCTCGAAGAACTGAGTACACGTACTGGGTTATATCCTAGTACAATCTCCAAAGTACTAAATCGCGAAGGAGGGGTTGATAAAAAAACTCTTGAAAAATTATTTTCGATTTTTAACATAAAACTAGATAAAAGTGACTATTTAAGCTCTAATACTCGCTTAGATTGGGGTGATGCTACCCATACATCCGTTTTTTATGGACGTACGCAAGAGATTGCCACTTTAGAGCAATGGATTCTCGATGAAAGATGTCGATTGGTGGCAATATTAGGAATGGGCGGTATTGGTAAAACGACTCTAGCTGTTAAGCTAGCTCAACAAATTCAGGAAGAATTTGAATATGTGATTTGGCGATCGCTCAGAGAAGCTCCACCCATAAAATCCATTCTCGCAAATCTCATCCAATTTCTCTCTGATGAGCAGGAAACAGAAAGCAATTTACCAGAAAATTTAAGCGAGAGAATATCGCGCCTACTCTATTATTTGCAAAACAATCGCTGTCTAGTCGTACTTGATAATATAGAGTCTATTTTGCGTAGTGGTAGTCGAGCTGGACAATACCAAGAAGGATATGAGGGATACGGTGAGCTTTTAAGATTGTTAGGAGAAGCAACTCACCAAAGTTGTTTGGTCTTAACCAGTCGGGAAAATCCTAAAGAGGTAGCATTACTCAAAGGACAAGAATTACCCGTTCGCTCCTTACAATTAAGGGGTTTGAAAGTTGACGATGCCCAAGAAATCTTGAAAGCTAAGGGTCTATCTGCAACAGAGTCAGAATGGCAAGTAATGATTGAACGCTATGCAGGTAATCCATTAGCTTTGAAGATAGTTGCTACGACTATAGAAGATGTCTTTGATGGTAATGTGGCAGAATTTTTGCGAGAAAATACTGCTGTTTTTGGAGATATTCGTAGTGTTTTAGACCAGCAGTTTGAGCGTTTATCGCATATAGAAAAAGACATAATGTTTTGGCTAGCGATTAATCGCGAACCAATCGCATTGTGGGAATTGCGAGAAGATATGGTATCGCCAGTACCATCGCAAAAATTATTGGAAGCTCTAGAGTCTTTGCTGAGGCGATCGCTAGTTGAGAAAAATGCAGCAACTTTTACTCTCCAGCCTGTAGTTATGGAGTATGTAACTCAGGTATTGATCGAGCAAGTCTGTGAAGAGATAGCAACTGAGAACATTGAACTTTTTAGATGTCATGCTCTCATGAAGGCGACAGCGACAGACTATGTGAGGGAGTCCCAAATTCGTCTTATCCTCCAACCAGTCATAGATGAGCTACTCACTGTCTTTAGAAGCAAAAAGGGCATTGAAAAACAATTAACTAAAATCTTAGCAAGGCTGCGGGAGGAATCTCCGCAAGAACCAGGATATACAGCTGGAAATATTGTTAATCTACTCAAATCTTTGGGAATCGATTTCACTGGCTATGATTTTTCTTACCTAAGTGTTTGGCAAGCGGATCTACGCAAGGTAAATTTACATAATGTAAACTTCCAAAACGCTGATTTAGCAAAATCTGTTTTTTCCGAAACTTTCGGTGGGATTATGTCTGTTGCCTTTAGCCCCGACGGCAAACTCCTAGCCGCAGGGGATAGCAATGGTGAGATTCACTTATGGCAAGTTGCTGATGGAAAACAACTTCTCATCCTCCGAGGACATGCCAACTGGGTTGTCTCCCTTGCCTTCAGCCCTGACAGTAGGACTCTTGCAAGTGGAAGTAGTGACTGCACTGTCAAGCTGTGGGATGTTGCTACTGGTGGATGTCTTCACAGTTTGCAGGAGCATGGTAATGAGGTTTGGTCAGTTGCCTTTAGCCCGGAGGGTGACAAGTTAGTCAGCGGCTGTGATGACCAGCTTATAAGGCTATGGTCTGTTAGGACTGGTGAATGCCTGAAAATTTTTCAGGGACATACAAATTGGGTACTCTCAGTTGCCTTTAGTCTGGATGGTCAGACGTTGGTGAGTGGCAGTGACGATAATACAATCAGGTTATGGGATGTTAACAGCGGTGAGTGCCTAAAAATTTTCCAGGGACATAGTGATGGGATACGGTCAATCAGTCTCAGTCCTGACGGTCAAATGCTAGCTAGTAGTAGTGATGACCAGAAAATCAGGTTATGGAACCTCAGTACTGGTGAATGTCAAAGAATTTTCCGGGGACATACCAATCAAATATTTTCAGTTGCCTTCAGTCCCCAAGGTGATATTCTGGCTAGTGGCAGCCATGACCAGACAGTAAGGTTGTGGGATGTCAGTACTGGTGAATGCCAAAGAATTTTTCAAGGACACTCCAATATAGTATTTTCAGTTGCCTTTAGCCTAGAGGGTGATGTTTTAGCTAGTGGTAGTCGCGATCAGACTGTGAAGTTGTGGCATATTCCCACTAGTCAATGTTTCAAAACTTTCCAAGGACATAGCAATCAAATACTCTCAGTCACCTTCAATCCAGATGGTAAGACGCTGGCAAGTAGTGGTCACGATCAAAAGGTGAGATTGTGGGATACCCACACTGGTCAAACCTTAAAGACTTTCTACGGACACACCAATTGGGTATACTCAGTTGCTTTCAACTCACAAGGCAACATCTTGGGCAGTGGTAGTGGAGATAAAACGGTGAAGTTGTGGGATGTTAGCACTGGTCAATGCCTGAGAACTTGCCAGGGACATAGTGCTGCGGTTTGGTCAGTTTCTTTTAGCCCTGACGGCCAGATACTGGTGAGTGGCAGTGAAGATCAAACAGTCAGGTTATGGAATGTCGGCACTGGTGAAGTTTTGAGGACTCTCCAAGGGCATACTGCTGCGATTTGGTCAGTTGCTTTCAGTCCTCAAGGGACTGTACTAGCCAGTGGCTCTTTGGATCAGACAGTTAAATTGTGGGATGCTAAAACTGGTGAATGCCTCAGAACCTTAGAGGGACATACGAGTTGGGCTTGGGCAGTTGCTTTTAGTTCAGATGGTGAGTTGTTGGCAAGTACCAGTACAGATCGAACCTTAAGATTATGGAGTGTCCATACTGGTGAATGCCTGAGAGTTTTGCAGGTGGATACGGGTTGGCTACTATCAGTTGCCTTTAGTCCAAACAATAGGATGCTAGCAACTAGCAGTCAAGACCACACAATCAAGTTATGGGATATTAGCACTGGTGAATGTTTTAAAACTTTGTTTGGACATTCGGCTTGGATTTGGTCAGTCGCCTTTTGTTCAGATAATCTAACCCTCGTTAGTGGTAGTGAAGATGAGACTATTAGACTTTGGAATGTCAAAACTGGCGAATGCTTAAAGATTTTGAAAGCTGAAAAACCCTATGAGTGTTTGAATCTCACAGGGGTTAGTGGTATAACAGAAGCAACGAGAGCGACACTGAAAGCTTTAGGGGCAGTTGATTAAACCTCTCCCCACTCTAGCTTTATGTAGCTGCCGTGGATGCTATTACCTTATTTTTATGCCGTTTGAGACTGAGAAACAAAATCTTTTAGAAACCGTCAATACCAACTAAAATTAGAGATCCTGGTTCAGACTTCTCACTGGAAATACTTTCCCACTCTTTATTGAGATTGATTTCCTCTAAGACTGCGCTGTTGTTTTGATTAAGGCGGCTAATGGAATCCTGGCTTAAAGACTGCTGCTCACCTGCGGGAGCCAAATTCTGTGTATTTGACTCCTTCTCAATTAATGCTGTTGTT
The DNA here is from genome assembly GCF_000317205.1 of Fischerella muscicola PCC 7414. GTDB lineage: Bacteria > Cyanobacteriota > Cyanobacteriia > Cyanobacteriales > Nostocaceae > Fischerella > Fischerella muscicola. The sequence continues at coordinate 12,069 of NZ_AJLK01000026.1, forward strand.
GTAGATGTAACGATCGCACACAGACTCAGAACAGTCAGGAGACTGAAAGACTGCTTTTGCTTAACTTTGTTTGTCTTCTTAGATTCCATGAGATCCTCGTTAAATTTTTTCGTAATATTGCTTTAAAGACATTTATGAGAAAGGTATAGATTCTCCTTGCTCTACGGTTATTCACCTCAGCAGCAAACTATCAAATTCGTCCTGAGGTTGCGGATGCAAAGCCAATGGTTTCAACACTTGCTGTAGTTCTTCATCCGTTGGATAGCCAGCTTGGGAAGAGCTGAAGTTTAACAGCGCGGTTTCGTAACAAGCAATAGCGACGCGAGTCCGCTCCTCTGGAGTCAGTCCAGCTACCATCTCAATGGTTTCATGTACATGCTCCACATCGCTGCCAACACCACTATGTACGTGCAGAAATCGAGTGGCTTTAATCCCAGATGGCAGTAGTGCTTCCACTGCTTGAATGTGCTCTTCACCAGTAGTGAGCGCCAGGCGTTCCATTGTGTAAGAATAGCCTACACAACCAATTGGATCTGGGCTTTGGACACTGCGGGTGAAGTAATCCAGTAAAACCTGTGCCGATAGTGGAACAAGAGCTTCCACCACTGCCTGGGCATCGTATCCTAGCGACTGGATGTCGAGCAGGGCAAGTCGGTCATGTCCACGTTCTTCAACTGCTTTCTCGGCTGCCCACTGTGCTAAAGTCTGGCGACCAGCAGCAGCAAAACGTTGGGCGGCTTCCTGCATCAGTCGTGGCGTAGAATGGGTAAGATGATATTGACCTGCCAAACGCCAAATCCAAAGCATAAGGCTAAAAGCAGGAGGACGGCTTGATGAAACCGCACGCTTGGCAAGTATGATGGAAGTATCAAGAAGCTTTTGGGTTGTGACTACACTGCCCGTACTGTTCATTGGCTGAGCGAATAAATCGCTACTATTTCCAGAACTGGGTTGGTATAACCAAACACGATCAGCTGTTGCTACTACTACTTTGTCAGGTGCAACACGTGCCCATTCAATATGACCAGAAATGTCATTAAACATGCTTCGTTTGCTAACTTACGGTTGCTACACAATCACAAAGTCTCTGTTGGAAAAATTCCTGACTAGAACTTATTTGAGTGATGTGGGAATACTTCAGTGTGCTACGAAGCGATTCGGTTCTCTATGATTGAACTGTGTCGCAGTTATGTTAGAGCTATGCGATCGCACCTTCCGAAACACCAAATGCATGTTGCACTCCCATATCTTCCAACATCTTGTCCACAACCTCTTCTGCATAATGTGCAGATAGCTTGTGATGAGATGACTTTTCGGGTGAATTCAACTATTTATTCGGTATTATCCTCCGATCAACTTCAGTGTTATCTCCCTAGTGGGTGAAGTAGATTTACAGATTGAATCAATACAATCTTTTTCTACTCTGAGAGGATTTTATCATAGTAACAACATCATTTAAAACGCCTATCATCTACTCTCTGTTGCAAGACTAGATATACTTAAATAAAAAAATTCTTAATAAGAACAAGGACTAAAAAGTTTGGAGATAAGGGTTCAAACTAGCCTCGATACAAAAATGCGTGAAAAATATTTGCATGAGTACCATTTTATTTATTGACAAGAATATCAATAAGCTTAAAATTAATTATTAACATTTGATGAAGTAGTTAAGTTTGTTTTAGAATTTATTACATTTTTTAAGATTCAGACAGCCGAAAATCAGGAAGTTAAGGAAGAATTTAAAAAATACTTTAAAGTTTGCTTAATAAATTGATAATTTAGTACTTATTAGTACTTATGTTCTAATAACTAGATAATTTAGATTAGATGAGTGGTCATGCCATCAATGAAGCTTGGCTTTCATTTCTAAAACATCTTCCTAATGTGCAGACGTGACAAAGATAAGAGTGACAATGTACCGCATATTGCACATAAGCTATAAGCTGTTAATCAAAAGTAACTCATACTCGACAGCAACTCTGGGGCAATATCGATTTGACTATTGACTGAAGAAGGTAGAGGAGCCACTACGCGTTGCCTCCGTTGTAGCACTTAGCATAACAGAAGGTTAAAAATTTTATACTAAATAATTTAGTTCTCTACGTTCGGTGATAAGACTTCCAACCTCTAAATTTATTTATGGATAAAATAAAAGATGTGGCGGATACACGTAAATACGAGCTTCATCGTCTGCATAAGTACATTATTAAAACTACAGACTAAAACTGCTACCAGTACTTCAGATACATAGCGTATATTAGCACTTATGCTTTATGGCTCTTGAAAAGAGAATCATTAAAAAGCTTAAGTTAAAGATCAAAATCTAGATTTTCACTGGTAAAGATGGTTCTGGATTGGCAATATTGTTGAACTTACATAAGTAAATATAAGAACAATGAATGAAACTGCCGCACATATATTTCCAGCTTTTGTAACCTCCAGTGAGAAATTATCAGTCCAACAACTTATTCTAGAATTGGCACCAGATGAAGCCATAAAACTTGAAAAATATTGTGAATTAACAGGAAAAGCAGCTACAGATGTAATCCGGGAACTGATCCAAGATTTACCCATAAATTAACTTTATTATGCAGACAGTGAGACATTATTCATTGTAAAAATTGTAGCTCTGTTATTTTATCTAGAAAAAGTAATCAAAAACTTGGTATTGGGGAATAGGGATTGTCAGTAAAATAGCAAAATACGTTATTAAATGTTAACTAGAATACACACAGTTAACTCAGTGTGGAGTAAAAATAAAAATATCCTTAGTCAAAAAACTTGGCTAAGGAATCTCATGTGTATTCATCACTAAGAAAAATACTCAGAGTCGTTTGGGGATTTTGTTTAGTTTGAAAACTAATTTGCCAAAATCATCTTTAAAATTTCAAAAAAAATGCTAATGCTGCTCAGGTCTAGTCATTGGTAGCGCTCGAATAAGTTCCCTAATCACATCCGTCGCTGCTCTACCTGTCTGATCACAATATTTTTCCAGCTTATTGGCTTCATTGGATGCCAAGTTTACGGTGATTCGCTTAACTGCCCATTTTTTGTTCATAGTTAAAATCTGATTGTGTAGCACAAACTTGTATAGAAGGTGCAAAAACCTGTATTCATTCTGGTTATGAAGCAACTTCAATTATTTAGGCAAGGAGTTTGACTTGAGCCTGAAAATATCTCTTTGTTGCTTCCTGAATTCGTCGCTTATAGATGGCGTTCATGACTTCATGATTCTTTCAAAGTTGGTTATATAGTTTTGAAAAAGTCAAATACCATCCTTAGATTGACTAATCTTTATAATGAACAGGTGATTTTGCTTGCTAATGAAATGACATTTATTTCAGTACCTGCGTTATTTCCTCAAGCTAACTATAACTATCAGTGCAGTTCCTTCCTAAATCGCTGTCTTAATGAGGAAACAATGAAGACTGCATATGCGCGCTCTAAGTTTAGTATGAGCTGGATGCTCTGGAATTGGTTTGTGAACATTCATTGCTTAGTAGAATCTGGTAAATCCGATAAAGTTTCTTCCCTAACGGGTGAGTCAACCTGAGCCTGAAATTTCCCCAAAAACAGGTTTATCCAGAAAGATTCACACTTGGAAACATTTCGGCTGAATATCATTTTGAAGTTTATTGGCTAGTCAGGTCAAGACTTAGATAATGTTTTTTTGGCTTTTAAACGACAAACCATCTCTAGTACTTTTCTTTTTACTCCTTAAACTTGAGGCATTTGACATCGTGCTACCATCTCTGCTCGTGTGGATACATTCAGCTTACGAAATATTCGCTTCAAAGTCTGCTTAACTGTATTTTGACTAATCCAAAGTTCGGTAGCAATTTCTGCATTAGTTAAACCTTTGGCTACCAAAGAAGCTATTTGTAATTCTCGATGAGTTAAACAAGCTACTTGATATAGCTCTTGTTTTGCTCGCAAGAAAGCTAGTTTTGCAGAAATATGACTGCAAAGCGCACTTAAACGGGTTAAGTCTTGAGAATTAAAGGCAGATGTTCCATTGGTTCGGGCAAAGTGAACTGTACCAATTAGTTTTCCTTGACCAACAATAGGCCCAGTCATGATGTGTTCGTGATTGTACATCTTGCCACAGCCACTCTGATAAAGTTGACTCTGCTTCCAAGCTGTTTCGGTAAAAATAACTTGCTCATGGGCGGGAACATGATGTTCGATCACGTAATCCATGACTGGATCAATGACCATACCAACAGTTTCGTAGTAGTCGATAAAGCTGTCTGGTAATCCTTTGATATCAACCGTGGCACATTTTTCTAGACTGTCATGCAAATAAATACCCCAGTGTTGGCAAGCAAACAATTCCCCTACTGCATCCATATAATCTAGGCGCAGTTGCAATTCATCAGGAGCGATCGCTATTTTTTGAACCAGTGCTTGAAAGCTAGCAGACATAGCAAAAATGTACCCAACTGGGTAATTGGCAACCAATACATCCAACTTTAGGATAGCTGTATTCACTACACAGTTGGAAATTTCAGTATGAATAATCAGTTTCAAAACACTATTGGTTTAGTTATTTACCCAGATATGTTTCAGCTAGATATTACTGGTTCACATCAAGTTTTTTCTTTAATGCCCAATACTTCGGTTTTACTGTTGTGGAAGTCACTCGAACCTGTAGTCAGCAATGGTGGGTTAACAATTTTACCCAACACTACCTTTGATCATTGTCCACAACTTGATGTGTTGTGTGTACCAGGAGGATCTTTTGGTACAGTGCAAATGATGGAAGATAGGGAAATGTTGACTTTTTTGCAGAAACATGGCGAGACGGCCAAGTATGTAACTGCTGTTTGTACAGGTTCGCTCATCCTCGCAGCAGCTGGATTGCTGCGGGGATATAGGGCTGCTTCGCACTGGGCATTTCGAGAGCAACTCGAACTGATGGAAGCGCAAGTCAGTACAGAAAGGGTGGTTGTGGATCGTAACCGAATTACAGGCGGAGGCGTGACAGCAGGGATTGATTTTGCTTTAACCATTGCAGGAATGCTTTGTGGTGAAGATACTGCCAAGTTGATGGAATTGATGTTGGAGTACAACCCCTCACCTCCGTTTGGAGTCGGTTCACCAGAAAAAGCAGGTGCGGAACTGGTACAAGCTGTCAAAAATGTGGGAGCATCGTTAATAGCTGCATCATATGACGCTAGCAAAAAAGCGGCTTCTAGAATCAATTAATTTCCTGATTTAACAATCCCCAACTTTAACCAGTAAATCATTTATCACTCATCACTGATAACTGGTAACTGATCACTGTTAACTGATTTACACTTCTTGCTTAGACACAACAGTTGACCTAATTGCTGGACTATCAGAAATCATTGTATAAAACAAAGATTCGTAGTTATTTAAAGCTTGGTCAAAGGAATATTGCTCAACAGCAAATTGGCGACTGTTATAGCCAAGCGCCTTAACTTTTTCAGGGTGTTGGTACAAATCTAAAATTGCTTTAGCTAAGGCATCAGAATCTTCTGGAGGAACGACAACACCACCACCGCTTTGTTTAATTGCTCTTGCAGCAGTACCATTATCAGGTACAGATGCAACTAATGCTCTACCACTGGCAAGTAAAACTTGAATTTTAGATGGCATGTTGAAGGATATTACATTTTTCTTTTGTACTACCAAACCAACATCAGCCGCTGCTAACATCTCTGGTAATTTTTCGCGCGGTTGAAAAGGTAGTAACAAAACGTTATCTGCACCGCAATTTTGGCATTCTTGTTGCAATCTTTGTAGACCTTGGGCTTCTCCTACAATCACAAAGGTAATATCTGGAATATGTCGCAATTTTGAAGCAGCTTTTACTACTGTTTCCAAGCCTTGAGTGAGGGCAATGTTACCAGAATATAAAACTACAAATTTATCATTGAGTTTATGATATGTGCGGAAAGAGTTATTTTCTTTTGGTAAAGGACGAATAAAATTAACGTCAACCCAGTTGGGTATTTGTACAATTTTATTAGCTTTTACATTTTTATTGAGCAAGTTTTCTACAAACCCATCAGCAATAACGCTAATTTTAGTAGCAGTGCGGTAGGCAAATTTTTCTAATTCTGTAAAGGCTTTAACAAGTAGTTGATTTTTAATTAAACCAACATGAATAGCTGCTTCTGGCAATATATCTTGAAGGTTTAATACTACAGGGCAATTTTGTAACCATCCTAAGAGGGTAGTTGGTACGCATACGGGCAAAGATGGTGAAGTGGCAAGAATTACATCTGGACGCCAACCCATTAAAGCTGGTACAAAACTTGTGACAACAAAGCTTGCATCTAGTAACACCCGGTCGAGTAGGTTCGGTTGAGGACGAATCCAGACATAACTGCGTTGAATTTGAACACCATTTTTATACTCAGTTAGATACAACTTTTTTTTATACGCATCGTAAATCCGGCGTTCGGGGTAGTTTGGCATAGCAGTTACTACACGCACTTGATGTCCTCGTTTAACGAGCCCTTCTGCTAATTCAGTCATCAGGGGGGCTATGCCTATGGGTTCTGGATAGTAGTTGTAAGAGTAAATTAAAATCCGCATATCAAATTAATCAAAACAACCCCGGTTATCGTTTAATGAGAGTGAATTTCTCCCGAAAATCATTTCAGGTAGAGATTGTGCTTCTTTCTGAATTTTCTCCTTGGATTGTTTTAATGTCAGTGCTTTGCAAATAAATTTTGAGTAAATTTTAATACTATGGCTTGATGTGTACTAATATATTTTTTTACTTATACAAAGTAAAAAATAAAATAAACTTTTCCGTATTATTGCTGAAATAAAACTCTAATAATCTAGTAAAAAGTTAAAGAAATTAAACTCATCCTCCGACTAAAGCCTAAGGAATTTTGCGGTAATTGACCCATTACCGATTATTTATTGCCTCTAATCCCTAAAGGAAATTGCGACTTCCCCATTACCAAATTTGGCAAGCACACAAAAAGCAGGTGATGTCACCTCACCTGCCGTGTTTTCCTCATGTAGAAGCACTTCATGGTTACTTTAGAGTACTCTTAGTAGGGCTGTTCCTTTCACCTGAGCTATAGGGTGGACTTCCTACAGACCTTCTGTAACATGTTTGAGAGCGTCTAGTATACGTAAATGATGATGAATAGTTTGTGGAACTAAAGAAAAATAGGAAAAATATTGAACTTATAGCGATTATGATTTGGATGAAAAATAGGTTAGTTCAAGTTTCAAGGGCTAAAGCCCTTACTACGAGCTTTTATCTAACGTGAGTCTTTCTACTTATAAATTTTAAAAATATAAAAAAGTGCGTTACGTGCAGACAATAATAAAAATAATAAAAAGTGCAAGGAGTGAGTCGTTTACATTTTTAGTTCTATAGAGGTGGGGCAATCAAAACCTTACTTTGTCACCTGATATTTTTGGGTAACAATGCCCCTAAACCTCTGGAAGGATAGCTTTGTAGAATAAAGCTAGACAGCACCACTGTTTTTGTGAAACAAGATAGCTACTGTTTTCAAAATTAGCTTTAAATCGTATAGCAAGCTCCAGTTTTTTTGGTATTGCAAATCCAGACGAATTACATCCTCGAATTTACGTACAGTAGATCGTCCATTGACTTGCCATTCTCCAGTCATACCCGGTTTTACATCTAAACGTTGCCATTCTGGTACTTCGTAGCGTTCGACTTCATCGGGTGTGGGTGGTCTTGTACCGACTAAACTCATTTCTCCTTTTAAAACATTCCAAAACTGTGGTAGTTCGTCTAAACTTGTACGCCGCAGAAAGCGTCCGATTTTTGTAATTCTGGGATCATTGTCAATTTTGAAAAATGCCCCTTGTACTTGGTTATGTTTTGCCAATTCGGCTTTTCTAGCTTCAGCATCAACATACATGGAGCGGAATTTCCAAATCCGAAAGCGTTTACCCATCCAACCACAGCGAACTTGACTGAAGAAAATTGGACCGGGATCGTCTATTGCGATCGCAACAGCAATAGGAATAAACAAAACTGCTACAATAACTAAACCTACTAATGCCCCAACAATATCTATTAACCGTTTCATCCAAGAACGAACAGAAGGATGTGTAGTTGGTAGCTGTTCTTCGAGTTGGTTCTTAGAAGGTACTGGCAGCGAGTCACTTGACTCAATGAAAAAAACCTTTTCCAGCCCTGTAAGATTAAGTACAGCCATGACTTGGGGAGTCACATTCCGCAGTATAAATTCTATTCCTCTATCTTGAGCAATTTTAAAATTACTTACCAAAGCGCCTAAACCACTACTATCCATGAAAGTAGTTTGCTGAAAGTCAATGATGATTTTCTGAGGGATTGGGTTTGCTTGGGTGATATTTTGGCAAGTTTGCTTAAAGGCTACCGCCTCTAGCACGCTTAATCGCTCTGATACTTGTACTATCGCCGTGTCATGTAAGAACATCACTGGAAAATCTACCTCTTGGGGTTGGCTAATCATGAAACCCTGCACTTTCATTGCCATGTCAGTCAATGTAATATGCCAAACATTAGTTGGTTTTAGTGAATCACTTAAGCTGAGATGCGATTAGTTCAAATCATAACTAATCGCCAGTAGTCCGCTACCCAGATTATGAACGGATTGAAACTAGAGAAAAGATCAAAGGATAGTAACCCCTTTACTTTTGCTCCATGCGTGAAAGTTTCTTTTCCGGACAGCTAGTTACTGGAGTTGAAATTGGAGACTGCCAGTAAGGTTCACAATAGAACAAGAAGTTCAGAAACATCCTTGCTTTTGTGCGGAAAGGGCACATACGCCTTTTTATCATCAAATGACTACTAAAATTGGTATTACACCCATAGCACGCCTGGTAGAGGTCTTTTCCGCTATTCAAGGGGAAGGACTGAATGTCGGGACACGTCAGATTTTTATTCGCTTTGCTTTTTGTGATTTGCGCTGTCATTTCTGTGATAGCGCTCATACTTGGAATGCACCCACTACCTGTAGGATAGAGCGATCGCCAGGAAAACGCGATTTTGAAATTCACTCAAATCCTGTTCCTTTACCTATATTACTCGAATGGATCGAGCGGCAAAATATACCTTCTTTACACGATAGCATTAGCTTGACTGGTGGCGAACCTCTTCTTCATGCTGCATTTCTGGTGGAATTTTTACCACAATTACGTAATATTACTGCTTTACCTATATATTTAGAGACAAGCGGTCATCGTCCAGAACAGTTGGCAATGATTTTGCCCTATTTAGACTCTGTGGGTATGGATTTGAAACTACCTAGCACTAGTGGCGAAAATCGTTGGCAAGAACACGCTAAATTTCTCCAACTCTGTTACGAATCACAAGTAGAAGTTTTTGTCAAAATCATCATTTCTGAACAAACAGATCCTGCTGAGTTGGAACGTTCTGCTTCATTAGTCGCACAGGTAAGCCCATCAATTCCAGTGTTTTTACAACCTGTCACACCTTTACCCGCTTCTGAACAATTGACCGAAAATCCAGTGCTTGCCCCTTCTCCAGATCAGGTATTGATGTGGCAAGCTTTGATGAAGCGTTTTGTGAAGCAAGTGCGGGTTATACCTCAGACGCATAAGATGCTAAATCAGCTTTAGAATTTAGTAGATAGTGGTTCGTTACTAACCACTATCTACTAACTATTAGCGTTATTTTATAAAGACAAAAGCAAGAATAAGTAAAGATTGTAAAATTTTGATGTAAAAAAGTGTACTTAGTTTGACAGTTAACCTAGTCTTAATACGGAAGTCTAATGCTGAAAAACAGTAATATTTTGAATCTTAGCAATGGTTCGATTCAGACATTGGCTTTTCATAGTTGCCTGTTCACTTGCGGTAAGTGTTACAGGATATGCAACATCTGCTTATGGTATCTCATTCAGCGATACCTTAACTATTCCGGGTAGAAGTACTGATTTATACCCCTTTGCTGGTAACAGTGCCAATCAAAACCGCCTGGGATTTTTCTCAGATTTGTACTACGATCGCGTCAATAATATTTACTACGCTTTGAGCGATCGCGGCCCTGGCGGCGGTGTCATCCCCTACGAGACACGCGTACAAAAATTTACCGTTGATGTTAACCCAATCACAGGGAAAATCAGAAAATTTAAAATCCTACAGACAATTGTCTTCAAAAAAGATGGTCAAACCTTCAATGGTTTAAACCCAGAATTACTCAACGGCGATAAAGCTGTTCTTGGGCAGAGTTTTGATCCAGAGGGTTTTGCTGTTGCTCCCAATGGCAATTTTTACGTTTCCGATGAATACGGGCCTTCTGTATATGAATTTACTCCCAATGGTTCCTTTGTACGAGCATTTGTGATTCCAGATAATATAATTCCTAAAGCTGGAAGCTCTCTCAACTACGTCGATGGCCGTCCAACCATTACGAGTGGACGTCAAGATAATCGTGGTTTTGAGGGATTAACTATCAGTCCAAATGGCAAAAAGTTATTTGCCATGCTGCAAGCCCCATTAGTGAATGAAGGCGTAGATAATAACGGCAGGAACGACGGACGCTACAGTCGTAATTTACGCTTGGTAGAATTTGATATAGCTACTGGCGAAAGTACGGCTCAGTACATTTATCAACTAGAAAGCTTAACAGATATCAACGATCGCATCCCTGGTACTGACGATGATTTTGGACAAAATGCCCAAGGTCGGAATATCGGCATCAGTGCCATTACCGCTCTTAATGATAAAGAATTCTTGGTATTGGAAAGAGACAATCGCGGGTTTGGAGTAGACGTGCTGAATGATTTGGTCGATGATCCCACTGATATCCCCAATCCTGTTGCTAGCAAGCGCATTTACAAGATTAGCTTGGTCGGTGCAACTGACGTTAGTGGCATTAATCTAACAGGTACTAACACACTGCCAGAGGGTGTAAACCCAGTTAGTAAAACTCTCTTTTTCGACATCGCACAAGCTTTGAATCCTGAGAATTCCGGAGATTGGACAAAGATCCCAGAAAAGATGGAGGGACTAACAATTGGCCCCAAACTCAGAAATGGTTCCTATGCACTGCTAGTTGGTACTGATAATGACTATAGCGTCACACAGAATGATGATGACGTACAATTTGACGTTTGCAGCAATCAGGACGGTACTAGCGTCAGTAAAGTACCTATTGACAGTTATTGTCCAAGAGGTCAAAGGTTAGTTCCCGGCTTCCTCTACTCATTTAGGGTAAATGCTGCTGAACTAGGTAATTTCGAGAAAGCTGAGACTACACCAACATCAACTCCAACTGCTGGGTTAGTAGCGTTGGGGTTAGCTGGTTTCTGGTTGAAGCGGCAAACTGATTAACTCGTTAAGGTGAATAGGCAGATAGGAAGATAGGGGAAGATAGAATATTCTCATACCTTCTGCCTTCTGCCTTCTGCCTTCTGCCTTTTGCCTTCTGCCTTTTGCCTTCTGCCTTCTGCCTTCTGCCTTCTGCCTTCTGCCTTCTGCCTTCTGCCTTCTGCTAATATATCCCTTCATCCACAGTAGTCTTAGATTTTGCTTTGACTTTATTGGCACTGCGTTTGAGGGCGGAGAGTCGTGCTTCGTATTTAGAACGTTGGCGCTTGCTAGGAGTCATGTCAATTAAGGTTTTTAAAGCGCTACCTAAACTTTTATAAGCGTTGGGAAGACTATAACCAAAACGAGTTGCTAAAGCGATCGCTTTTTCATCAGCTTCAATAAATTCTTTAAGTTGCTTTTCCCCATTGTTTTTTTGATAAAGCCGCCAACCAGAAACTCCGCACAGCGCCAAAGCTAATATCAGCAATAAAGCATCCTGTACCCACAATTCGCCAACAGCGCCACCTAAACCAATTGCTAAGGCTGCCATTTCCCAACCATCTTTGGGAATGGTGTCATTTTGGATGCGGGCCACTTCGTGCCAGAACAGTAAATTGCGCTGATCCATTGCCAGCGTATCCCATTTTACCAAGTCAATTTGAATTTCTACTTGGTCTTTGCCAATTTCTTCGCAACGGATCAGGGGTGGATTTACCTCTGTTGTACCTTCAACAGTTACCCAACTTTGTAATTCTGGTGGTAGCAAACCCTTCAGACGCCGGAGTTCACTCATTTCTGCTTTAGCAGAGGAGGTTGCATAAGAAGTCATAATATCCAACCCTAGAAAACTTTCAGTATATTGAGCGTATCACTTTGGAGTATAGCTATTTCATTACTAATTCGCCTCATTCGTTCGGGAAACTTCCCCGCTTTTTACGGGCTTCCATCGCTTTCTCCAACAGGTCTAGCAATCCTGGGGCTTCTTCTTGAATACTTAATAAAATTCTTTCTCCTAGTTCTACGTTACCTGGATCTTGACCTGTTTCCATCACCGCTTGCAGCCGGGGTATGGCGACATTATCAACAAGCTGAATTAAACCACTCAAACAACGGTTAAACTGTTTTTCTGTAAGAATCGAATCTTCTAAGGGAAACTCTATGATGGCACGAATTTCACCATCGGATGGATCATATTCCCATTGCAGCATTTTAGTTTCCCAAGAAATCGCTAGCATGGTTTGGAGAATGGCTGCTTTGTGGGGATGCTCTTGTACTCCTGCCAGAACCTGTGGTGCAAATAATCGAAAAAACCTTCCATCCTCATCTAATTGAACAACAATTAAAAAGTCTTCGACATTATCACTTTCTACACCTGTGATAATACGCTCTTCTTCTTCATCTACACGATAATCCCAACCAAGGTTATCTAAGTAATTGGCAATCTGTACCAGATCAGCAGCCATAAAAGCCTCATTGTAAACGGTAAAACCGCTGTTGTCAGGCCTAGTTTAACCTGCTAGCACATGGGTATAGCGTGGAAACGCTACGTTTTATATTATGTTTAACTGTTAATTAAATTACAGTTAATCTCTGTAAATATAGTACAGCATTTCTAAATCATTCGTGAGAGGCAAGATCCCCGACTTCGCAAGAGTTGTCGGGGATATGAGTCTTGCAATTCTCACTTTTGCAGATAAGATTGCTATATTCATTTTGAATTTACGCCTAATGTGAATTAAAACTATGGCAACAATCATGTTTTTGAAAGTCGTAGACACGCAAAGGCGTCTACATTGGTGTATCACCCCGCCCTTGGGGGCGTCTACGTTAACCAAAATCAAACTCTGGACAATTGCCAAAAAACCTTATATTACTTCTTCAATTCACAGTCTTACGAAATTTACATATTACTATCTAGCAATTTGAATCTTGGTGATTTTTCGTCAGAGTAGGATGCTAAGAACGCCAAGAAAATAAAAAGATAATTTCACGAATCACTTAGGAATACTATTGCTTTTAAGCAAGATTATGAATCTTTTGAATTATTCCACTTTCTACCTGATTAATTGCCGACATAATTCCATTTTCTGAATTATTTAGCAAAGATAATTTGACTTGCTGTAAATAATCATAAATGGCATCTCGCAAGATTGGTTTTTCTACAGCTACTGTATGGTGATAATCCCATAAATCCCAAATAATAATCCCAACACCCACAATTGGATCTAGTAACTCTGCACCTAATTTTGCAGCTACTGTACTACCAGTCTTGGCAGCCATTTTGGCACCAGCTTTGCCAGCAAAGGATGTCACTACTTTACTGCCTACTTTTGTCACGGTGGGGATCATTGCTTTCGTAAGTAAATAAGCACTACCTCCAGTTAAAACCTTTAAAGATAAATTAGATATATTGCCCTCTGTATCATTAATAGTAATCGCAACATCACCTAGATAACGCTCCCAATCTGCTTGAGGAATCTTGTAACTACTTTGGATATCAGCAATATTTTGACTCAACTGAGCGACATATAAATCTATAGTCTCCTTGGTGATATTTTCTAATTCCAGTTGGGCAACTTTAGGTCTAAGAACGCGTTTAGCAAATTCTGTTTGAAAATTCTCTGTTAATTTTTCGGCAACTGCTTGTGCAGGAGAGGGATGATTGGCATTTTTCCAGTGGGCTACAGTTGAAGTTAACCACACAAATGGAGTACTAAATTCCAGCTTTTTTTGATTGAAGTAATTAAAATACCAATCCAAAAAACTATCATCAACGCGAGTCATTAACTCATCAACCCACGCATCTAATTTTGTAGCAGCAAATCTCTGAGATTGAGAATGGGCGTTTGTAATTGCAGTTGCGATCGCACCTTCCATTCCTGTGGGCGGAGCTTTTTTCTCAACAATCACTATATTGTCTTTTGTAGGCTGAGTCATTACACGCTCTTGTGCCGATGAACCTGCTATTAAAAATTTACCTAGCAACGGAATCAGCACAATCATAATCACAGCTACCCAAACATAAGGAGTTACAGACTTAATAAATTCACTCCAGGCACGAATGCGATCCGTTATATGGATGTAGGCAACTTTTTCCTTTGTTTCCTGGGGCTTGTTTTCGGTATTGTTTCCAGGTATTGATGAGTTTGGAGAAGATTTGGACTCGAAAACATGCTGTTGTTCTTGGTTCATAGTATGTTTTTAACTGAATCTAAACAGCGCAGTGTGGCAGAAATAAATATGCACTTGAAAAAGCATAAAAAGCGAAATAGGTTTTCTTCCCTTGTGCCATCTGCCTCCAGCATAGCTGCCTTCTTATAGCTTCCTCCACCCGTAAGTTTAGCTAATTTAATTAACAAACTATGTCTGTTCAGCTTATTTCAGAATCAAAATGCTTTGATGGCAAACTCGGCTTTTATCGCCATCACTCCTTTAGCTGCAATGGTGAAATGCGTTTTGCTGTTTACCAACCACCAGAGGCAAGTTATGAACCAGTACCTGTTCTTTATTTCCTCTCTGGTTTGACTTGTACAGAAGAAAACTTTATGGCAAAGGCGGGGGCGCAGCGCTTTGCAGCAAAGTATGGCTTAATGTTAGTAGTACCAGACACTAGTCCTCGCAACACTGGAATTCCTGGTGAAGATGACGACTGGGACTTTGGCACAGGTGCAGGCTTCTACGTTGACGCTACAGTTGAACCTTGGGCTTCGCATTACCGCATGTATAGTTATATCGTTGATGAACTACCTGTTGTTATTGCCGAAAATTTTCTTGTTCTCACAGAAAGAAAAAGCATTTTTGGTCATTCTATGGGCGGACATGGGGCGTTGATTTGTGCAATGCGAAATCCTCAACAATATCGATCTGTGTCCGCTTTTGCACCGATCACTGCACCAATGCGTTGTCCTTGGGGACAAAAAGCTTTCAGCCGCTATTTAGGTGAGGATCAAAAAACTTGGTGTGAATATGATGCTAGTGAGTTAGTCAAGCAAGTTGGATACCACAGTCAGATTCTGATAGATCAAGGCACTGCTGATAAATTTTTAGCAGAACAATTACTTGTGGATGCATTTGAACAAGCTTGTATAGAAGTAGATCAACCTTTGAATTTGCGTTATCAAGAAGGCTACGACCACAGTTATTACTTTATTGCCTCTTTTATTGAAGATCACATTCGTCATCATGCGATCGCGCTATTACAATAGAGCAGCAGGCAAAAGGCTTATCAGATAAGCTTTTGCCTTTTAAATCTCAAAGTTCAGACGATAGAGATGTGAATACTTTAAATAGTTGCTTAGTCAACTGTAACTTTATCTATTTACTAATGTACTTGTAAACTCTATTTAACATTGATGAGTGTAAAACTATATTAACTAATTTTTTTGCCATTAGTTGATCTAAGTGCAAATTTGGGTACCTATTTTATGGTATAATATGCGGTAATTTAATAAAAAGTAATTTTTGTCTATAATTTCTTAACTAAAATTTTATCTTAATTTATAAATACAAAAGTCAAAAATCACTGAATCTATATTTTTTTATAGCTTTACTAGGGCTAAATTTTCAAAAATCACTCTAACTCAAATTTGAATTAATAAATCAAAAGAAATTTATTTTTATTTAATAATTGCACTTAAATTTTTTTAGATTTTGATTTTCTGAGAGTTTTTATCCCTAAATGTTTGGAAAAGTTGACTTTGAACTTCTCAGAATTAGAGGATGTTTAAATAAAACTTAAAATTATCAAAAATAATTTAAAATACTGTCAATAAAATTGAAGTATCACGGCGTGAAAATCGACAAAAAAAGTAGGATGATTTAATTGAAGTTAAAAAGTAAAAGCAAGACACTTGTATAAGGGTTTTTGTCGATAAACCACTGTATCGCCAGAGAGCAACCAGCAAAAAAGCGACGAAAAAAAGGTTCCGCAGTAATCAGTTAACAGTGACCAGTGATCAGGATTTCCTATTAAAAGATTCCGGATGACTCATTGAAATAGTCGCCTTAGTTGTCGTAATTGACTAGTAAACTGACAAAACCAAACAAACAACAATTATGATTAAAAGCATTGCAAAGACCGCAGCGCTTCGCTTGAGTGAAAAATTGCCTTTGCCGCTACGACGCTTGGCAGATTTGGCTTATAATTATTGGTGGTCGTGGACTAGCGATCGCATCGCTTTATTTCAAACCATCGATCCCCAAGAATGGGAACGTTGCGGACACAACCCAGTTGCAATATTAGAATCAGCAACCTACGAACGCCTCACCCAGCTTGCAGAAGACCCGTTTTACCTCAAGCAAATTTCTGCCCTCGCCAAAGAATTCGACGAATACATGGCCCAAAGAGATACTTGGGTTAGCCGAGTTGCACCACAAGTTTCAATCGAACATCCCATCGCTTACTTTTGCGCCGAATTTGGCATTCATGAATCTTTACCAGTTTACTCTGGTGGTTTGGGTATTCTTGCAGGCGACCATCTCAAATCTTCGTCAGACTTGGGCGTACCAATGGTTGCTGTTGGCTTGCTGTATCGTCAAGGTTACTTCCGCCAACGCTTGAACCGTAGTGGCTGGCAGGAAGATTATTACGTGGACAATCCCTTCCACCGTATGCCCATAGAACTAATCAAAAACGAACAAGGGCAACCCCTCACCATCGAATTAGAAATTCGCCAGCGGCGGGTAAAAGTACAAATTTGGCAAGTACAAGTCGGGCGAGTCACCCTTTATCTTTTAGATAGCGATCGCGACGACAACGATCCCATCGACCGTTGGTTAACTGGACACCTCTACGGCGGTAATCAAGAAACCCGCATTGCCCAAGAAGTAGTTCTAGGAATCGGTGGTGTCCGTGCCTTAACTGCTTTAGGAATCCAACCATCCGTCTACCACCTCAACGAAGGACACGCCGCCTTCTGCACCTTGGAAATTTCCCGCCAAGAAATTCAACGCACCAACAAATCCTTCTACGATATTGAAGCAGATGTACGCAAACGGTGTGTCTTCACCACCCATACACCCGTTCCCGCCGGACATGATGTCTTCTCGCCAGATTTAATAGACTCCTTCTTTGCCCACTACTGGCCCCAACTACGCCTTTCTCGCGAACAATTCTTGGCATTAGGCGCACGCCGACTAGGTGATCCTTGGGAACCCTTTGGCATGACAGTTTTAGCATTGCGGATGTGTCGCACCTCTAACGGCGTCAGTGAGTTACACGGACGAATTTCCCGCCAGATGTGGACAGTCATGTATCCTAATCGATCTGAAGATAACGTCCCCATCGGCTACATTACCAACGGAGTCCATGCCCCAACTTGGACTGCTCCCTTAATAGCAGAATTATACAGTCAGTATTTAGGATCTGATTGGAAAACCCGGGCAGTTGACCCCAAAATGTGGGAGAAAGTAGACGACATTCCTAACGAAGAACTGTGGTGGCGACACCAAATCCTCAAAGAAAGACTTGTTGCTCACACCCGCTATAAAGTTAAGAAAGCTAGAGAAGGACGAGGCGAAGAATACGAAAGAATTCAAGCCACCGATAACCTCCTAGATCCCCAAGCACTCACCATCGGATTTGCCAGACGTTTTTCACCATACAAACGCGGTCATTTACTCCTGCGTGACACCGAACGCGCCTTAAGAATTTTTGGTAACATAGATCGCCCCGTACAAATTATCTTCGCTGGCAAAGCACACCCCGCCGATGAAGAAGGCAAGCGAATTATTCAACGCTTGATGGAGTGGTGCAAACATCCAGCCCTTACCAACCGCGTTGCTTTCATCGAAGACTACGACATCTACACCGCCCAAAAACTCGTCCAAGGCGTCGATGTCTGGTTAAACAACCCCCGTCGTCCCCTGGAAGCATCCGGTACAAGCGGGCAAAAAGTCTGCTTCAACGGTGGTATCAATTGCAGCGTCCTCGATGGCTGGTGGTGCGAAGGCTATCAAGCCGACGCCAACGGTAAAGGCATCAACGGTTGGGCGATCGGCGAAGATGCTCACACCAGCGATCAAGAACTACAAGACCGCATTGATTCCGAATCACTGTATCAACTATTAGAAGAAGAAATCACCCCCCTCTACTACAACCAGGATGCTAACGGTATTCCTCACGGTTGGATACAGATGATGAAGGCTTCCATTAAAACCAATGCACCATTGTTTAACACCGATCGCATGATTGCTGACTACGTTTCCCAAGTGTACGTCCCCGAAATTGCTGTCACAGTACCACCGATTCTAGCCAAAGTATTGGTATAAGAATTAATGAACCAGCAAGACTCTAAGCCAATACGCTTGGTGTTAGAGCTAAAAACCTAATTTTGTGTAGGTTGGATTGAGGAACGTAGACACACCCTGCGCGGCTTAAGGTAGGGTAAACCGACATTCTCGCCGCTTTGTTGGGTTTCGCTCACGCTCTACCCAACTTACTATCATCCTTAACTGAACCGTATTAACGTGAGTTCGATGCACATGAAATGACCCCTCCCCCAACCCCTTCCCTACAAGGAGAGGGGCAATAATAAGCCTATTTTTATGTTGTTCCTCCCTCGCCTAAAAGGAGAGGGAGGTAGGGAGGGAGAGGTTCGTCGAACTCACATCGTAATTAGACTCAAAGGCACTAAGAAATCTTGGTGTCTTTCTTTATTGGCGTACAAAATCATAATTCAATATCGTCCACCCATTCCCCAACCAAGTGTGATTCACCACAAACCCACTATTTGTCTTAGTTCTTCCATATCTAAATAATCACTTGCAAAAGCTTTCCGTAGAAGTGCATGGGGAATAAACTTGTCATACTTCTGAATTTCTGGTGCTTCTGCATCACTCAATAAATTTTCAGCCGTAATTCTTTGTTCACACAAAGAAAGAATTTCTGGATAAAGAGAGTTAACTTTTGTATTATCTAATTTAATCATCAAATAATATGGATTTACACCGCCAATGCTTTTAATTGCTAAAGATTCACGACAGAACATGTTCAGTAACCTTTCCAAAGTTCGGTAAGCCACCGTACCCATCCAAGGAAAAATGCAACACTTATCTTTAGCCAAAAGTAAAATATTTTTTTGATCTAATCCAGAACTACGTGTGAGTTCGCGAACTACACGCAAACGCTTCATCGCGTTACTTTGCAAATAAGGATATTCTATATCTTCAACTAAAACTTGTCGCATTCTTTGGAGAATACGTGTATGAATCGTACCGCTACCACCAGGCCAAAAAATACTTGCTTGCCCTTCAACTTGCTTCACTAAAATAATCTTCTTTTTAAAATCAACTTCTACAACTTCCCAAGTTTTCCCTGCCAAAGCAAATTGATTACCTACAGGCGGCGGCAGAGATATACTACCAATTTCTGTCGCTCCTTGCTTAACCACAAACTCCTCATTGTCTGGGAAGACTGCATAAAATTGGAACTTACTCACCACTCTTTCACCAGCCAAACCCAAAATGAGTTTTCCCTCCTCAGTCAATTGCAGATGATTGATATCAATTAAATACCGTAGTAATAACTTCAAATCATCTTTAGATACAGCAGCAAACACAGGCAAACTCAAGACTTTTTGAGCAAGAGCAGCTGGTGAAATTTCACCAACTGCTACTAAAATACTCATAGTTTGGTGATACAACAAACTAAAAGGATATCTCACAGGCTTAATTGGCTCAATCCACTTTTCCTCCAAATAAAGTTGAATAATGGCAATACACTGTAACAATTGCCAAGGAATTTGTTCCGGTAGAGATGCCTCTGATAACACTTCATTTTCAGCGCAAACAAAGCGCATATCAGCAGCTTCACCTCTTCTCCCTGTACGTCCCAAACGTTGTAAAAAACTCGCTACAGAAAGCGGCGCTTCTAACTGAATCACCCGCTCAAGATAACCAATATCTATACCTAATTCTAAAGTCAAAGTCGCAGCAGTCACGGCAGGTCGATTTGGTTCCCGCATAGCACTTTCTGCAACTTGTCGCAAGCTAGCAGATATACTGCCATGATGTACATGATATATATCCGCTTCCCCTTCCTTCATAGCAACTTTTCGCAAAGAAGCAATCACCGCTTCAGTTTGCGACTTATTATTAGCAAAAATCAAACACTTACGATTCTTACTCAAATTAAAAATATATCTTTCATAAACACCAATATCAAACTTACCCTCTCTCCCCTCTCTTCTCTGTGCGCTCTCTGCGTCTCTGCGGTTCTTTTTTCCCCAAAACTCATCATCAACGCCAACAAAAAAATGCTCCACAGCCAACCTAACTTGCCTATTTCCCCCCTCAATCTTCGGCGTAATCACCGACTTTTTACTCCCAGAACACAACCACTCCTCAGCCAATGCATAATCACCAAGAGTAGCCGATAAACCAATTCTTCGAGGTTGCTTTTGCGTCAAATCTTCCAACCTAGCCAACTGACAAAGAATCTGACAACCCCTTTCCGTTCCCATAAAAGCATGAATTTCATCAATGACAACAAATCGTAAATCACCAAACAAACGCTTGATGTCATGATATTTATTAATTAATAAACTTTCTAAAGATTCCGGTGTGATTTGCAGGATACCTCGAGGATTTTTGAGCAGCTTATTTTTATGACTTTGAGAAACATCACCATGCCAATACCAAACAGGAATGTCTGCTTCTTTGAGTAAACCATGCAAACGTTCAAATTGATCATTAATTAAAGCTTTGATTGGGCCAATATATAATGCACCAATCGTACTTGATGGATTTTCATGTAATAAAGTCAAAACTGGTAAAAACGCTGCTTCTGTTTTTCCAGCAGCGGTAGCAGCCGCAATTAATAGATGAGCATCTGTATCAAAAATGACTTGACATGCCGCTATTTGAACTGGGCGTAATTCCGTCCAGTTGTGATTGTAAATATATTCTTGAATAAAGGGTGCGAGTCGGGAAAAGGTGTATAGGTTATTTTTGTCTACATGTATTGGTTGTGGCATTTAGAAAAGGTTTAATACTCAAAATTTTGATCAAGTATAGCTGTTGAGTATAAAAATAGGTGAAGTTTCACTTGACTAGTAAGCCTTAATAACAGAGTGAATCTATGAAGCAACCGAAAATTGAGATAGCAACAGAACCACAGCCTCATGAAGTTGAATTTGTCCTACAGCAGATTATTAAATTCAATAGCAGTCGTGCTAGTGAGGGTAACTACAAGCACTTAGTAATCTTTCTGCGAGATTCAGATGATCATATAGTGGGTGGATTAATTGGAGAAACATATTGGCAGTGGTTGTATGTTGATGTGTTATGGGTACATGAGTTGTTTCGTGGGGAAGGTTATGGTGACATTCTTTTAGCCACTGCGGAACAAGAAGCTGTGAAGCGAGGTTGTCAATATGCGTATTTGGATACATTCAGTTTTCAAGCTCCAGAATTCTATCGGAAACGTGGATATGTCGTGTTTGGTGAGTTACCTAACTTTCCACAAGGTTATAGCCGTTTTTTTCTGAAGAAGGAGTTACAGTAAATTATTTAATACACTCCATCAGGGACTTCCAAATAAAAAAATATCCAATTCTATACCCCTATACCCGTGTTTCTTCAGAGATTACCTGCAACAAATACCTTTTCTGTGGCGATCGCTAATTCTGGCAAAGTCCGCGATTCAATCTTCTGGCTACCTGTAAATACTGTTTCTTCGTACAGTCCTTCTTCCAGTAATAATACTGAAATTTTTGTCTCTAAGGGATCTACAATCCAATACTCTGGTACTTCTAGGGCAGCATATTCAGAACGCTTGTAGCGATAGTCCCGTTTTACTGATTCTGGACTGACTATCTCTACGATTAATAGCGGTGGCGTCTGAAATACTGCTGACACATTCATCAATTCCTTTGCTTGTTCTATCGTCACCACGCACAAGTCAGTCAACCGAGATTTATTTCTACCTGTTCTGACTCCAGCTTCTCGCAAGCATAGCCAAGGTAAACCCAACCGCTTAATTTCTGCATCTAGCACTTGCTCTAACAGTTTAGCAATCAGAAAATGTTCAATTGTAGGTGGGTTCATCAGTTCTAGAGAGCCATCCACCAATTCGTAATGGCAGCCAGTGCCATCATCATAGGTTAGGTATTCCTCAAAGGTGAGCTTAGTTGCTGGTGTAGTGACCATCCCGATTGATTTCTAGACGGTATTTATATCCTAACCTGAAAATATTTATGCTAGTTTGAGAACTACCGTGAACACTGAGTCATCTTCTTTACTAGTTAAAGATATCGGCGAACAAGGACTTTTACAAATTTTGCAACGCTTCTGTCCTACGGAAATTATTGGGGACGATGCAGCAGTAATTGCTACTGAGCTAGAGCAATCTTTAGTGGTAACTACTGATGTCTTAGTGGACAAAATTCACTTTAGTGAACTTACTACGTCAGCAGTTGATGTTGGTTGGCGGGCTGCTGCTGCTAATTTATCAGACCTGGCGGCGATGGGTGCTTCTCCCTTGGGAATTACTGTCGGGCTGGGACTGCCTGGTGATGTTTCTGTGAGTTGGGTAGAACAAATGTATGTAGGTATGACACAATGCCTACAACAATACAATACTCCAATTGTGGGTGGGGATGTAGTGCGATCGCCAGTAATTACCATTGCCATTACTGCTTTTGGTCAAGCTTACCCCCAGCGGATTATCCGCCGTAATCAAGCTCAAGTGGGAGATACGATCATCGTTACTGGTGTTCATGGTGCGTCCCGGGCTGGCTTAGAATTGCTCTTGCATCCTGAAAAGGGAGAAAACCTTAGCCCAGAAGAAACAAAGGCTTTAATCAGCGCTCACCAGCGCCCACAACCCCGATTAGATGTCTTACCCATCCTCTGGCAAATTCTTGGTTCTTCTCAATTTGCGATCGCTGGGATGGACAGCAGCGACGGTTTAGCAGATGCGCTAGTACAAATTTGCCGTGCTAGTAATGTCGGGGCTGTAGTAGAACGTACACAAATTCCTTTGCCACCAGCTTTTGTTCACTGGCTAACCAAAGAACAAGCCTTAGAGTATAGCCTCTACGGTGGTGAAGATTTTGAATTGGTGTTGTGCTTACCAAAAGAGCCAGCTTATAAATTAGTACAAATACTTGGTCAGGGTGCTGCTGCGATTGGAAAAATCACAAACGGCTCAACCGTAGTATTACATGACCAAAAACAAGAATTCCCCGACCAAGTTTTGACTTTCAGTCAGGGATTTCAGCATTTTAGTTAGTGGTTGCTAGTTGATTGTTGGTTGTTAATTCTTCCAAACAACAAACAACCACCAACAAACAACAAAGCTAATTACTTCCACTTCTCGGCTACTAATTCTGCCAAGTCAAGAACGCGTTGGCTGTAACCCCATTCGTTGTCGTACCATGCCATGACTTTAACCATGTCGCCACCCATGACCATTGTCAAGCTGGCATCAACAATGGAAGAGGCATCAGTACCTTGATAGTCAGAGGATACCAATTGTAGTTCACTGTAATCTAAGATGCCTTTTAGCTCGTTTTCAGAAGCTTGTTTCAGGGCTGCGTTGACTTCTTCAGCAATGGTTTGTTTTTCCACTTGTACCACGAAATCCACCATCGAAACGTTGGGGGTGGGTACACGCAATGCTACACCATTAAGCTTGCCTTTGAGTGCTGGTAGTACCAATGCTACAGCTTTTGCTGCACCGGTGGAAGTAGGCACAATATTAATTGCCGCAGCACGCGCACGGCGCAAATCCCGGTGAGAAGCGTCTAGCAGGCGCTGATCCCCTGTGTAGCTGTGGGTGGTGGTCATTGTACCTTTGATGATGCCAAATTTCTCATGTAACACTTTGGCAACGGGAGCTAAGCAGTTGGTCGTACAGCTGGCGTTACTGATGATGTGGTGTTTATCGTGATCGTAATCGTGATGGTTCACGCCAATCACAAAAGTACCATCTTCATTTTTACCAGGGGCGGTGATCAAAACCTTTTTGGCGCCAGCATTTATATGCTTCATTGCCCCTTCTTTGGCAGTAAATACCCCTGTGGCTTCGATAATTAGGTCTATTTCCCACTCTTTCCAGGGCAAGTTTTCTGGGTTGCGATCAGATACGCATTTTACGGTCTTACCGTTTGCGATGATTGAGTTATCATCGGCAGTAATTTCAACACCTTTTAACTTCCCTAGCATCGAATCATATTTGAGCAGGTGAGCGTTGGTTCTGGGATCTGAGGTGTCGTTAATAGCAACTAGGTCGATATTGCTATTCTCTCTACCCAACCAACAGCGCATAAAGTTACGACCGATGCGCCCGAAACCGTTGATAGCAACTCTAATCACAGCGTCTTGCCCTCTGTTATATATGCCTAATTAAATCTTATGGTTGACCCCGATCATATCGCAAAGGGGGGAGTATTTATAACTATAAAGTGTTAGATACCAAAAAATTAA
>NZ_AJLK01000027.1 GCF_000317205.1 Fischerella muscicola PCC 7414
TGAGGGCATTAGTCATTTGTCATTGGTCATTGGTGTTTATTCTCTCCCAAGTCGTCCCCCTTGTCTTCCTTGTCCCCTCTACCTTTTTTTAATTTTTAATTGTTTTGTCCCCGATTCCCTGCTTCAAGCATAAAGGCTGTGAGCAGCTATGTAACTTCGTACTGATTCTGGAACTAGGTAACGAATCGATTGGCGATCGCGACATAAGTTACGAATCATACTTGACGACACTCCTACTAAAGGGGTATGCAATAATTGCCAGTGTATGGTACAGGACTGCCTTGCTAATTTTTGCTCCACTTGCTTGCAGATTAAATCAGTTTGAGTTATACATTCACTACCAAGATATCGGGGTGCGATTAACCAATCGCACAATTGTGCTAGCTCCTGTCCGCGATACCACTTAGGTAATGTTTGGAATGTATCCAAACCAACAATCCAATACCAATGAGTATTGGGATAAAAATTGGATAAATAAATCAGGGTATTGATGGCATAAGAAGTACCAGATTGCAATTGCTCAATCGGTGAAACAGCAAATCCCGAGTTGTCTGTCGTCGCCGCTTGCAGCATTGCTAAA
Organism: Fischerella muscicola PCC 7414; assembly: GCF_000317205.1. Classification (GTDB taxonomy): domain Bacteria; phylum Cyanobacteriota; class Cyanobacteriia; order Cyanobacteriales; family Nostocaceae; genus Fischerella; species Fischerella muscicola. The sequence goes on from NZ_AJLK01000027.1 coordinate 581, forward strand.
CGATGTTGAAACGAAGCCGCTTTTTTATGAGGGGGATGAGCGGATGGCACCCAAATAATCTTTTCTAAGGGTACTTGATTGAGAGCTGTTTCGGCTACGATGAGATGTCCCCAATGAACAGGATCAAATGTGCCACCAAAAATTGCAATTTGTTGCATCCACTCTCTTTTTTAGCTTAATTCGATTTCAAAGTAGTTAACACTCAGTCTCGTATTGTAGCCAATTCCAGCAATTAGACCAAAATTATGTGTTTGAAAATACAGTTGTATATTTCCCGAAGGTGCAGAAATTTGCAGAATAAACATAATATTAGTTCAGGAAGAGAAAAACCACTAACAAGGTTAAAATCATCCTGAAGTAATGTAATCTGAGCATAAAAATCTACCTATCAGGAGTATGAGATTTATACAGAGGTAGTATCAATAAAAAACAAAATCCTGTTATGATACGCGTGTTATTTGTGATGATTATGTGGTGTGGTGTTAGAGGAGTAATTGATGAAAGATTCTGTAGACTTTAGCGGTAGACCATTTCATTTTATTGGTATTGGTGGCATAGGTATGTCTGCTTTGGCATACGTGCTAGCAAAACGTCAATTGCCTGTTTCCGGTTCGGATCTTCGTCCAAATCACATTACTTCCAAATTGGAATCTATCGGGGCTCATATTTTTGCTAAACAAGAAGCAAGCAATTTGGAATTCTTTCGCCCAAAAGAGAATGAAAATCGAGTAATTTCAAATACCCAAAATTATGTGTCAACTGACAAAGTGGCACAACTACCGCAAGTAATTTGTTCAACAGCAATAAATACAAATAATTTGGAATATAAAGCAGCATTAGAATTAGGCTGCCCAATTTTCCATCGTTCAGATGTATTGGCAACTTTAATTTCCGAATATGATAGCATTGCAGTTGCTGGAACTCACGGCAAAACTACCACGAGTAGCATGATTGGATATATGCTACTACAAGCGGGTCTTGACCCCACAATCTTGATTGGTGGTGAAGTTAATGCCTGGGAAGGTAACGCAAGATTAGGTCAAAGTCACTATTTAGTAGCAGAAGCAGATGAATCAGATGGTTCATTAGTTAAACATGCCCCAGAAATCGGTGTCATCACGAATATCGAACTAGACCATCCTGATCACTACGACAATTTAGAAGAAGTAGTGGAAATTTTCCATACCTTCGCTAACAGTTGTAAAACTCTGGTAGCTAGTATTGATTGTGCAACAGTGCGCGATCGCTTGCAACCAAAAATTAGCTACAGTTTATATCCAGAAACAGGTGCAGATTATACCGTTACAAATATAGACTATCGTGCAGATGGCACAACTGCCTTAGTTTGGGAGCGCGGCAAAGCCTTGGGTGTGTTAAACTTGCGTTTGCTCAGTCGCCATAACCTCAGCAACGCCCTAGCAGCAGTAGCCGTTGGTCGTGTTTTGGGATTAGAATTTGGTGAAATTGCCAAGGGACTTGCCACATTTGAAGGCGCAAGACGTCGCTTTGAATTCCGGGGCGAAGCTCATGGTATCACCTTCATCGACGACTATGCCCACCATCCCAGCGAAATTCGTGCCACTCTAGCAGCAGCACGTCTGCAAGCAAGACCTGGACAAAGAGTAGTTGCCATTTTTCAACCTCATCGCTACAGCCGTACACTGGCATTTTTAGAAGAATTTGCCGAATCTTTTACCCATGCTGATGTAGTTATACTCACTGACATTTACAGCGCCGGGGAAGTCAACATCGGGCAAGTAAGCGGTGAACAACTCGCACAGGAAGTTGCCAAACATCATCCACAAGTCAAGTATCAAGCAAACTTAGCCTTGATGTGTGATTTCTTACAGCAAACACTACGTTCTGGAGACTTAGCACTGTTTCTAGGAGCTGGGAATTTAAATCAGGTAATTCCGGAGGTAATTGCTACACTCCACCAACCAGCGACAGCGACATCTTAAAAAGTCTCAAGGGCTAGTTTCTTGCTCTAGCTGAATGTCAGTCTTGCAACTTTATTTATTGCATCAAATAATTACCGTATTTATACGGTGGATAAACATCAAATTAAAACAGATTCTGGTAAATATGGCAATTTCCCAGGCAGGTGTAAGTGTCTGCACAAATTCTGGTGTGAATGTAAATAAACGACAAACAACTAATTCCGAAATTAAGGAAATTCCCTTACCTGGTACTGACTGCGCGATTAAATCTCAAGTTCCTCTGTCAGCATATACTTCCTACAGAGTCGGAGGCCCAGCAGAATGGTATGTTGCGCCTCGTAACATCGAAGCAATGCACGCTAGTTTAATCTATGCCAAAGAGGAAGGTTTACCAGTAACAGTACTGGGAGCAGGTTCTAACTTGCTAGTAAGCGATCGCGGTATTCGAGGATTAGTTATCGCTACCCGCCATCTCCGCCAAACTCACTTTGACCCAGAAACCGGTCTATTAACAGTAGCAGCTGGGGAACCAATACCCGGTTTGGCAATGGCTGCGGCAGAACTGGGATGGGAGGGCTTAGAATGGGCTGTAGGTATCCCTGGAACCGTTGGTGGGGCTGTGGTGATGAATGCAGGAGCGCATAATAGCTGTATCGCAGATATCTTAGTCAGCGCTCAAGTACTTTCACCCGACGGTACCATCGAAACCCTGACTAGCGAACAACTGGGTTATAGCTATCGTACTTCTATCTTGCAAGGAAGCGATCGCATCGTTACTCAAGCCACCTTCCGAATGCAACCAGGTGCTCACCCCGCCCGTGTAATTGCAACTACCAAGCAACACAAACAGCACCGACTGACAACGCAACCTTACGACAAACCGAGTTGTGGTAGCGTCTTCCGTAACCCTAAACCCTACGCTGCTGGTTGGTTAATTGAACAAACTGGTTTAAAAGGCTTCCAGATTGGTAAAGCACAAGTAGCACAACGCCATGCCAACTTTATCGTTAATTGCGGTGGTGCTAGTGCGTGGGATATTTTCAATCTCATCCGCCATGTGCAATATCAAGTACAAGATCGGTGGTCAATTTTATTAGAACCAGAAGTCAAAATGTTGGGAGAATTCCCAGCAGCTTGTTGATAATTGCGATTTAAATAATGTAATTTAAATTATGTAGTAAGCACTTAAGTGCTTACTACTAATTTTTTGAAGGTAGGTGAAAAATTTGCTTTTATTGCCTGGTATTTCCTGATTCTACTTGGTGGTTAAATATTCCCCTTCACGGAGAGGGAAATAGTTAAAAAGATCCCAAATCCATGTAATGAGGGCTTGAACCGCCAAGACGCCAAGACGCCAAGGGTTCGTAGACTGTACATAATTTAAGGTGGGAAGTGGAATCCCAATTTGCTCAACCACTCCCCGATTCAGCTCTATTAAATCAAACTTCTCAGACGCTGTACTAATTGTGGTGCTTGCAACACACCCTCGATTCGATCCACTGGCTGACCTTGCTTAAATAGTAATAGGGTTGGTAGGGCTTCTATTCTATACTGAGTAGCCAATTGCTGGTATTTTTCAGTATCTATTTTGACGATTCTGATTTGACCTTGGAGTTGGGCATTAACTTGTTCTAAAATCGGAGTCATCATCTGGCAAGGACCGCACCAGTCAGCATAAAAATCTACTAATACGGGTACATCAGACCCGGATAGCATTTCTTCAAAGCTATTGAATTGCTTTTTTGTAGCCATGTGATACGCACCACTTTTTTATTGTTTGATTTTAATAGTAGTTCCTCAGAACTGGGATGATTGTAAAGCATGTTTGCGGTGCTGTATCAGCAATTGGTAATTGGTAATTGGTTTTTCCTATTACCTATTACCATATTACCTCCAATCTTCCACTAACTCTGATTGGGCTTCGGGGTGAATATACGCGGGTTTTTCTTTGCGTGGTAATTGACCAGATATAACTAAATGGGCCATTGTGTCACAAATCACCCGTGTCGCCATTAATGATGTAATGTCACTGATATCGTAAGGAGGCGAAACTTCTACAACTTCCAGCCCACAAATCGGTGCTTTTTGGACAATTTTACCTAACATGGAAAGCGCTTCACGCGGTAATAATCCACCAGGTTCAGGCCAGCCTGTTCCAGGGACAAAACCAGCATCAATGCAATCAATATCGAAGCTGATGTAGACGCAGTCAGTACCATCTAAGGCTCGTTCTAAGGCAAAGTTGACTGCTGCATCCAAACCCATCTCTGTGATGTCCGTAACTGTGAGGATGTTGGTAGCTCTTTCTCGGCAAACTTTTACACCTTGACGCGGCACTTGCCAACCACCAATTCCCAATTGCACAAGGTTTTTTGCGGGAGCATTTTTGATATTTGTTGCATGGAACCAGGGACAGGTATGCATCCGTTCATCAAGGTCTGTTTCCTGGGTATCGACATCGCGATCAAAGTGAATGATTCCGACTTTTTTGTCACCCAAGTGACGGCAAACACCTCGCACTGTCGGAAATCCAATTGAGTGATCGCCTCCCATAATAATCGGAAATGCACCAGAACTAAAGATATGGGCAATACCTTTAGAAATTTGGTCAAAAGACTTTTCGTTATTGGCGGGAATGGTAAAAATGTCGCCCACATCACACAAGGTAATTTGTTCGCGCAAATCAACACCTAACTCAAAGTTATAAGGGGTATATAATGCCGAAATGCGGCGGATTCCTTGGGGGCCAAAACGAGTTCCGGGTCGATAGGTAGTTCCAGAATCATGGGGTACACCCACGATCGCAACGTCGTATTCACCGACTTTTCGCACATCTTCTAAATACGGTGCTTTCAAAAAAGTATTAATTCCGGCAAAATGGGGAAGTTCGCCACGAGAAAAAGTGGGAATGGAGCGATCGCTGATACTTTCTGCCGCTTCTAAACCAAATTCTAATCCTCGAGAAACTTCCTGCTGCCACCCTGTCAGGGGCAAATTCGCTTCTTTTTCCAGCGCCCGATTCGCTTGTGTTTTAGGTCGTTGGAAATGAGAATTGGCGTCACCAAAAGATTGATCTGTCATGTTTCCAAAAATGACATCTAAACGATTTTAAGGAAAAAACTATAGCCCGGGTAAGTCATAACAGCTCAATTTCTGCTATGCACCTCCCGGGCTTTTTTCCCGCCGTGTACCAGTTTTTGCTAAACTGGGTGCTACTCTTGGACCAGTCGTTTAAATTCCTAGAATTAAACCGGAACCCTAGAAGCTATATATTTTTACCCAATTGCTAATAGTTATTTTTGAGGACAGGCTTTTTATACCCAACGTTTATAGATAGCAACAAATTTTTCATAAAATTGTATTAAAAGTTACAAAAATTTTCTAAAATACTTCTACCTAAGCTATTGAGGTGTTGTTATTTTTGATAACAATTTATTAAGTTTAGGATTGTCATTGGTCATTGGTCATTGGTCACTATATTATTCTCCTCACACTCCTCACACCTCCCCATTGCCCCCCAACCCCACAAAGTGGGGACCCCTAGCCCCCCATTGCCCCTAATCCCCACTCCCTGTCGGTCGCGGGGGCCCCGA
>NZ_AJLK01000028.1 GCF_000317205.1 Fischerella muscicola PCC 7414
AGTTCCCCATCTCCCCATTGCCCCCAACCCCACAAAGTGGGGACCCCTAGCTCCCCATCTCCCCATCTCCCCATCTCCCCATCTCCCCATCTCCCCATCTCCCCATCTCCCCATCTCCCCATCTCCCCATCTCCCCATCTCCCCACCTCCCCATCTCCCCTGCGCTCCCAAATCGCCCTATGATGATTAGCGCGGTAAAACGATCAACAAGAATAGTTATGGAATTGTTGCCAGAAAACTTACAAACCTTACAAGGAAAAGTAGCAATTGTAACGGGCGCTTCACGGGGAATTGGAAGAGCGATCGCACGGGAATTATCTAAATTTGGTGCTAGCGTAGTTGTCAACTATGCCAGTTCTAGTCAAGCGGCTGATGAATTAGTGTCAGAAATTACTCAAGCAGGTGGAAGCGCGATCGCGCTTGCAGCTGATGTGAGCAAAGAAGAACAAGTCGATGCTTTAATCAACGCTGCGATCGAAAAATTTAATCGCGTTGATATTTTAGTTAATAACGCCGGTATAACTCGTGACACTCTTTTACTAAGAATGAAGCTAGAAGATTGGCAGGCAGTAATTAATCTCAATTTAAATGGTGTATTTTTATGCACACGTGCTGCCAGTAAAATCATGCTCAAACAGCGTTCAGGACGGATAATTAACATTACCTCCGTTGCTGGACTTATGGGTAATCCCGGACAAGCCAACTACAGTGCTGCTAAAGCAGGTGTGATTGGTTTTACTAAAACTGTTGCGAAAGAATTGGCATCTCGTGGCATTACTGTTAACGCCGTTGCCCCTGGTTTTATCGCCACCGATATGACCAGCAATCTCGATGCTGAAGGTATTCTCAAGTATATTCCCCTTGGTCGTTATGGTCAGCCAGAAGACATCGCTGGCATGGTGCGTTTCCTTGCTGCCGATCCCGCAGCAGCCTACATCACCGGACAAGTTTTTAACGTAGATGGCGGTATGGTGATGGCGTAATTAAATGAAGGGGAAAGGGTAAGGGGTAAGGAGGAAAGGTAAGAAGAGAATCTTCCCTTTGCCATTTAACCTTTCACCTTTTCCCATTTATCATTTTGCCTTTATCCTTTGCCAAACGGTAAAACCTAACAGGATAATAATACTGAGGGTTGTAGCAAGTATAACTACCAAACTCATGCCTCGGATTGTCATTGCCAGCCAGTTGCAAACTAAAGCAATTGACCAAAGAGTCAACGCTGCATGGCGCTGAGATAAGCCCCAAGCCAGCAAGCGATGATGTAAATGGTCTTTCCCTGGAGTTTTCATGGGGTTTTTTCCCGCTAGAAGTCGCCGCACTACCACTTGGGTAGTATCTAGTACTGGCAAAAGCAAAAACAAAACAGGTGGTACTAAAGAAAAAATTGTAGTAGCTTGTAGTTCACCGACAATAGCAGTTGCAGCTAGTACGTAGCCAAAAAAATATGCTCCGGCATCACCCATAATAATGTGCGACGGATGGAAGTTATGGCGTAAAAAACCTAGTGCTGCTCCTGCTAAGGCTGCTAAAACTAATGTCGCTGCTGCCCAGTTGGGAAACTGCGCCGAAACAGCTAGTAAACTCATAGCAGTTATAAAACTAACTCCTCCTGCCAAACCATCCATACCATCCATCAAATTGATGGCATTAGTAATTGCTACTACCCAAAACACCGTTAGCGATGTGGAGAGTAGCGAGTCGAGGGGAGTACCAAAAATAACTTTAATGCTAATGCCATTCCCAACCAACAGCAGAGCCGTCAGAATTTGTACTAACAGACGAACTGAGGGAGGTAAGCCGAATTGATCGTCGATAAAGCCAACTAGTACCAGTATTGAACCTCCCAAAAGAATGGTTAAAACCTGAGCTAGTACACCTTGTAGTTCAATTGGTCTTAACAGACTTGCCAAGATCAAAGCCGCTATTACTCCCGCGTAGATAGCCAGACCCCCTGCATTAGGCAAAGGTTCTCGGTTTAAACGCCGTGCATTTGGTTGATCAGCCCAACCAACTCGTAAGGCAAATTTACGTACCTCTGGAATCAAACGCCACGTTACAACCCACGCCAATAGAAATGTAAACACTACTGCTAACCAGCCGGAACCGCTGGGTTCAGCAATACCAAGCGCCTCAAGGGAGCTGTATATATTCATCTCCCGTTTCCACCATTAATGCCAGTATCCAATATCAGCATCAAGTGTATAACAATCATTTTTTTTTCTCACTACAAATATGAGGATGTATGGACTGCATTGTTTGGGTTTCCGTAGCCTTTTAAGGGAATAGGAGGAAATTTAGATTTTTTTGGGTGGATTCCCCTACATCCCTAAACCTACATCCTCCTATAGCCTAGTAAAGATTAATAAACTCAACAGCTTATGGCTTGTTGACTTAGCACTCTTGCCTTGTGAGTGCTAAATTGTCTAATGGAAGAACTCACAAATTAAACCAAACTAAAAATATGGCCAAAATTATTGCATTTGATGAAGACTCCCGGCGTGCCTTAGAAAGGGGCATTAATACTCTTGCTGATGCAGTGAAAATTACTTTGGGGCCAAAGGGCCGCAACGTCCTTTTAGAAAAAAAGTTTGGTACACCCCAAATTGTGAATGACGGGATCACCGTTGCAAAAGAAATTGAACTAGAAGATCCCCTGGAAAATACAGGTGCAAAACTCATCCAAGAAGTTGCTTCCAAAACTAAAGAAGTCGCTGGCGATGGCACGACTACAGCAACTGTGCTGGCTCAAACAATGATTCGCGAAGGCTTGAAAAATGTAGCAGCTGGAGCAAATCCAGTCGCAACAAGACATGGGATCGAAAAAACCGTTGAAAGGCTAGTGCAGGAGATTGCAGCAGTCGCCAAACCAGTAGAAGGAAGTGCGATCGCTCAAGTCGCGACTGTTTCGGCTGGTAACGATGAAGAAATCGGTGCCATGATTGCCGAAGCAATGGAAAAAGTCACCAAAGATGGTGTAATCACCGTAGAAGAATCGAAATCCCTAACTACAGAATTAGAAGTAGTTGAGGGGATGCAGATTGACCGGGGTTATATTTCCCCCTACTTTATCACCGACAACGAACGGATGACGGTGGAATTTGAAAATGCCCGCATTCTGATCACCGATAAAAAAATCAGCAGTATTCAGGATTTAGTGCCTGTTTTAGAAAAAGTTGCCCGTTTAGGTCAACCCCTATTGATTATCGCTGAAGATGTAGAAGGGGAAGCTTTAGCAACTTTGGTAGTCAACAAAGCGCGGGGTGTGCTGTCAGTTGCTGCGATTAAAGCACCTGGATTTGGCGATCGCCGCAAAGCCATGCTGCAAGATATTGCTATTCTCACTGGCGGACAATTAATTTCCGAAGAAATTGGTTTAAGTTTAGATATAGCTTCTTTGGAAATGCTGGGAGTTGCCCGTAGAATTTCCATTGACAAAGAAAACACAACCATCGTTGCTGATGGCCAACACACAGACGACGTACAAAAGCGCATCGCTCAAATTCGTAAGCAGTTGGAAGAAACCGACTCCGAATACGATAAAGAAAAACTCCAAGAACGCATCGCCAAGCTAGCTGGTGGTGTAGCTGTGATTAAAGTCGGCGCAGCCACAGAAACCGAACTCAAAGACCGCAAATTGCGGATTGAAGATGCCCTCAACGCCACCAAAGCAGCCGTAGAAGAGGGTATCGTACCTGGTGGTGGTACAATGTTGATTCACCTGTCTACAAAAATCCCCGAAATTAAAAAGAACCTTAACGAAGAAGAACAGATTGGTGCTGATATTGTTGGGCGATCGCTAGATGCACCCCTGCGCCAAATAGCAGACAACGCTGGTGTCGAAGGTTCTGTCATCGTTGAAAAAGTTCGTACTACAGAATTCAACGTCGGCTACAATGCTGCGACTGGTGAGTTTCAAGACATGATCGCCGCAGGTATTCTTGATCCTGCCAAAGTCGTACGTTCTGCCTTGCAAAATGCCGCTTCTATTGCTTCTATGGTCTTAACTACCGAAGCTGTAGTTGCTGAAAAACCTGAGAAAAAACCCGCTGGTGGCGCACCCGATATGGGCGGTATGGGCGGTATGGGTGGCATGGGCGGTATGGGTGGTATGGGTATGATGTAGTCTCATACTGTCCGTATCTAAAAATATTTGTCAACAGTTTGTCTTGCCAAGGCAAACTGTTTTTTTATACAATTCTCACCTGGTTTTATTTATATAACAAACTTAGCTATAATGCTGACCAATTTATGATTTTAGGACTTAAGCATTCTCTATGCATACTCTATGCATACTTGGCGTTCTTGGCATCTTGGCAGTTTAATAAATTAAGCTTTTCGGCACTTTTCGCATAAGTCCTGCATTTTCTAAATTATGCATTTTTAATTGCTTAATTAATCTTTTAATCATTACTAACTCTGAATAAACTATCTAATGTTAGGATTTTTATTGTTCAGTCATTATTAGTAATAACACTTTATCGTTGACTATTTAGGCAAAATAAGATGGCTAAAAAAAAGCATCACTTAAATTCAATAGCAACTGAACCAGAAAACGAAGATTTTTATCATCAACCTGGAACTATACCAGGAACCATTATTGTTGATGCCAACGCACCACCACCAAAGATAGTATTAATTGACTATAGTCCAACCGAAGCTATTAGCAAAGAAATAGATACACCAGAAGAGTGTATTCCTTACCTAGATACTGAATCAGTAAGTTGGGTAGATGTGCGTGGTTTAGGTAATGAAGATATTTTACAAAGATTAGGGCAGGTTTTTGAGTTACATCCTTTAGTCTTAGAAGATATTGTGAATGTGCCAGAACGCCCAAAAGTAGAAGATTATGAAGACCAATTAGTGATTATTGCACGCATGGTCATGCCTAAGAAAAAAAATCATGGTTTTCATAGTGAACAAGTTAGCTTTGTATTAGGAAAACATTACTTGCTGACAGTTCAAGAAGAACCAAAACGAGATTGTTTTGAACCAGTGCGATCGCGCATTTTCAAAAATAAAGGTATTATTTGCAAAAATGGATCAGATTATCTAGCCTATGCTCTTATTGATGCAATTATTGATGGCTTTTTTCCGGTTTTGGAAAAGTATGGCGAACGCATTGAAGATTTAGAGGATGAAGTCATCTCTCAACCGACACCTAAAACCTTAAGGAAAATCTATAAAGTTAAGCAAGAATTACTCCAACTACGTCGTGCAATTTGGCCACAACGCAACCTACTTCATACTTTGATTCAGGACGACAATGAAATAATTAGTAATGAAGTGCGAGTTTATTTGCGAGACTGTTATGACCATGCAGTACAAGTCATAGATATGGTAGAAACCTATCGAGAACTTGCATCAGGCTTAATGGACGTTTATCTTTCAGCGGTCAGTAATAGAATGAATGAAATTATGAAATTGCTCACCGTGATTTCAGCAATTTTTATTCCTCTAACTTTTATTGCTGGCGTCTATGGGATGAACTTTAATACAGAAAAATCACCATATAATATGCCTGAGTTGAACTGGTATTGGGGATACCCGGCTTGTTTAGCAGTGATGGCAGTAATAGCAGCTGTCTTGCTATATATTTTTTGGCACAAGGGATGGCTAGAAAATAGCTCGAGGTTAAACCGTTAAATCAGTGAACAATGATCAGTGATCAGTAAACTACTACATAACTGATAACTGATAACTGTTTAAAAAATTATCACCCATGAAAATGTTTACAGGAGTTTATATACATGGTAGCTATAAATGAAAGTAATTTAATTTTTTTGACGCTGTATATTATCGGCGTCACGTATACATTTACGAAAATGATTGAGTCCATCGACGACAAAATCAAGTTTATTTACGAGAAGCAATTTGTCGATGAGCAACTCAAAGATAAAGACCTGCAAAACGATATTGGTATATCTTTTAGGCTTAGTCCCTCATATTTCATTGATGAATTGAAAGAATTGTCTGTAAGTATTGAAAATAAATCCCAAAATCTTGCCTTATACGTAGATTGGGATAATTGCTCTTTAGTAGTTGAATATAACAAGCAATCGCGACGAGTAATTCGCAAATCACCAGATGTCACGCGTGACCTTGGTGTACCGCAAAGTCCTAGCTTAATCGCCCCTACCAAAACCCTCTCAGCAGCAGTGACTGCTGAAGATGTTTTTAAATTGGATGAGTTAACAAAAACATACCAAGTAAATACTCCTTTGATTAATATTAGTGCGCTAGAAAAAAGCCCTGTGAAAGCCCAAAGGTTATTATTTCAAGATTTTATAGATAGAAAAAAAGAATTAAAATTTTCTTTGCAGCTAGTATTGAGAATCTCCGAATTGCGGGTTGGTCTAGTTCCAGGTGAGAATAAACCTCCTATGTGTATTATCGATTGTCCTTTCACAATCAAAAAACTGCCTTGGTATTACGCTATGCCTTGGAATAGAAGGCGTTAAAAGGTCATTCAGGACTACACTAGTATTGGTAGAGAGTAGGCGTAGGCGGTTGCAGACTAGCCAAATTGTGGCTAGTTTGAGGAAAGTCCGGGCTCCCGAAAGACCAAACTTGCTGGGTAACGCCCAGTGCGAGCGATCGCGAGGATAGTGCCACAGAAAGATACCGCCAGAAAAAGGGACTGGGGACTAGGGACTAGGGACTGGGGACTAGGGAGGAATTTTCCCAATCCCCGATCCCCGTTGCCCCTAATCCCCTCCAGGGGCCGGTGAGTTCCCCAAGCCCCTTATATGGTAAGGGTGCAAAGGTGCGGTAAGAGCGCACCAGCAACACCGAGAGGTGTTGGCTCGGTAAACCCCGGTTGGGAGCAAGGCAAATGGAACTACGGTTGGTCTTTTACCAGTTCTGCAATCAGAGCCGCTAGAGACGTCTGGTAACAGCCGTCCCAGATAGATAACCGCCCTCTTGAATTAAGAGAACAGAACCCGGCTTACTACCGACTCTCTGCTTCAGATGGGATGATAGCAATCACAAGCTATCATTCCATTATTTTTTTATACGGATTTTGTAAAGATGATAGAAATCTTGCAAAAGTACCCTTTGCAAGAGTAGGGATGCATCTTTTAGGGCAAAGGGGAAAGGTGTTAAAGGGTAAAGGATTTTTTTAATTCTTCCTTTTCCCTTTCCCCTTTTCCCCTTTCCCTTCCTCCTTCCCCTTCCCCCTTAACCTTTCCCCCAACTAATGCCACGAAGTCTAATGCAAGCAAAAAGCAGCCTGTGAATGGTTAGGGCATTAATTATAACGTGAGTTAGACGGCTTTAATAAACCTCTGTAGTTATTTTAGTATTTGGAGGGTTGGGGAGGGGTTATTTTCTTTCTTTGTGAGTAGTCATTGGTCATTCTTACCAATGACTGGTGCATGGTCAATAAATATAGATTACTTGTAAGACTAGGTAAATTTTCCTGACAATATCATCTCAAATAAGCAAATAACCTTAGTTGAGAGCGCCAAAAGGTTGATTTCTTTAGTTTGTCTAAAGTCACATCTGAATTGTCAAATTACCTTTCTAAGATAGAGGCAGCAACCACAAGTTGCAAGGCACGGGAGCAAACCAACAAATAGCTAATTGCTATGGAGGACAAAGATAATGACTAAAGCGGCAGAATCTTTAGAGCAGTCTATTAAAGACGCTACAGCAGAGCGCGGCTTAGATCGTGATTGTACTACTTTATCCCGTCACGTCCTGCAACAACTCCAGACTTTTTCGCCACAGGCACAGGATTTAAGTGCGTTGATGAATCGGATTGCATTGGCTGGCAAACTCATTGCCCGTCACCTCAGTCGCGCTGGTTTAATGGAAGGTGTTCTCGGATTTACAGGCGAGACGAATGTCCAAGGTGAATCCGTGAAAAAAATGGATGTCTACGCCAATGATGTGTTTATTGCGGTATTCAAGCAAAGCGGGTTAGTGTGCCGCTTGGCTTCTGAAGAAATGGAAAATCCATACTATATCCCCGAAAACTGTCCAATTGGTCGCTACACTCTGTTGTATGACCCCATTGATGGCTCATCCAATACTGACATTAACTTAAGTTTGGGTTCTATCTTCTCGATTCGTCAACAGGAAGGGGAAGATCTTGATGGTTCGGCAAAAGATTTACTAGCATCAGGACGTAAGCAAATTGCTGCTGGATACATCCTGTATGGCCCCAGTACGATGCTGGTCTATACTATAGGAAGAGGCGTTCATTCTTTTACCCTTGACCCTAGTTTAGGAGAGTTTATTCTCACGGAAGAGAATATCCAGATTCCTAGCCACGGCCCAGTATATAGCGTAAACGAGGGGAACTTCTGGCAATGGGATGAATCAATTCGCGAGTATATTCGTTATGTTCATCGTACAGAAGGTTACACCGCTCGTTATAGCGGGGCAATGGTTAGCGATATCCACAGGGTGCTGATCCAAGGCGGTGTGTTTCTCTATCCTGGAACTGTTCAAAAACCAGAAGGTAAACTACGCTTACTTTATGAAACAGCTCCCCTAGCTTATGTGATTGAGCAAGCAGGTGGTCGAGCAACAACCGGACATGAGAATATTTTGGACGTAATACCAAAGAAACTGCATCAACGTACACCTCTGATTATTGGTAGTAGAGAGGATGTTGCGAAGGTAGAGTCTTTTATTCAGAACGGGCATTAGTAGTAAAGGTTAGTGGTTAGTAGTTGGTAGTTAGTGGGAAAAAGCAACAACTAACAATCAACAACTAACTTGGTTTGACAAATTTCTCACCAAAATAGAACAAGCAGGAGGGAAAAATATAAATGACGACAAATCATTTATTAGAGATAAAAAATTACGGTCAGAGTATCTGGATGGATAACTTGAGCCGTGACATTATTAAGTCTGGTGAATTGAAAGACTTAGTGGAAAATAAAGGTATTTGTGGGATTACTTCTAATCCTACGATTTTTGAAAAAGCGATCGCTAATAATGCCATGTATGATCGCGATATCGAAGCTGGGGTTCGGGCTGGATTGCCAACTTACAAAATCTACGAATCGCTGGTTTTTCAAGATATCCGCGATGCTTGTGATATTTTACGCCCAGTTTATGAAGCCTCGAATAGGTTGGATGGTTATGTCAGCATCGAAGTACCACCAACAATTGCTCATGACACCGAAGCCACAATTGCTGAGGCTCGCCGCTACTTCCAAGAAATTGGTCGGGAAAATGTCATGATTAAAATACCCGGTACAGATTCTGGTTTGCCAGCAGTTGAACAGGTAATATCCGAGGGTATCAATGTTAATATTACGCTGTTATTCTCCGTACAAAGCTATATTAACACTGCTTGGGCTTATATTCGCGGCTTAGAAAAACGGGCAGCCCGAGGTGAGGATATCAGCAAAATTGCTTCTGTAGCAAGCTTCTTCCTGAGCCGGATTGACAGCAACATCGATGGTAAAATTGATGCCAAACTAGCAAAAGGCGTTGATGATCTCAATGTTGAAGCCAAGCTAAAAGCAATTAAAGGAAAAGTAGCGATCGCTAACGCAAAGATTGCTTATCAAGAATATAAAAAGATTGTGCAAAGCGATCGTTGGCAAGCTTTGGCGGCCAAAGGTGCAAAAGTGCAGCGCCTGTTGTGGGCTAGTACCAGCACCAAAGACCCCAACTACAGCGACGTCATGTATGTTGATGAGTTGGTTGGCCCGGACACCGTCAACACCCTACCACCAGCAACCATCGAGGCTTGCGCCGATCACTGCGATGTTGCTAACCGGGTGGAAACAAACGTACAGGAGGCTTACAACCTGATGGAAAGCCTCAAAGATCCAGACGTGAACATCGACATCGACAAAGTGATGGATGAACTGTTGACAGAGGGAATTGACAAATTTGTCAAGCCCTTCCAATCCTTAATGGATTCTTTAGAAAAAAAGGTCAAGCAGTTGTCACCAGTGTAAGTAATTGTTGTTAGGTGATAGTTGTTTGTTGTTTGGAACTACCAAACAACAACCAACCCCCAACAGCCAACAAATCCCAATATCTCAAACCTAAAATCTAAAATTCATATGGTCAGTCTGCTAGAAAATCCTTTGCGGGTAGGTCTACAACAGCAAGGAATGGCCGAACCCCAAATTATAGTCATCTTTGGTGCTTCTGGAGACCTTACCTGGCGCAAACTTGTGCCATCACTATATAAATTAAGACGCGAGAGACGCATTCCACCAGAGACAACCATCGTTGGCGTAGCACGTCGGGACTGGACGCATGAATACTTCCGTGAACAAATGCGAAAAGGTATGGAAGAGGTTCATGGCGGTGTTGGCCCGGAGGAACTCTGGCAGGACTTTTCTCAAGGATTATTCTATTGTTCTGGTAATATAGACAATCCTGAAAGTTACCAAAAATTGAAGACTTTTTTGCAGGAGTTGGATGAAAAACGAGGAACCCGAGGAAATCGGATGTTCTACCTTTCGGTTGCACCCAACTTCTTTGCAGAAGCAATCAAACAACTCGGAACTGCGGGAATGCTGGACGACCCCTACAAACATCGTCTAGTAATTGAAAAACCCTTCGGTCGAGATTTGGCTTCTGCTAAAAGTCTCAACTTAGTAGTGCAAAAATATTGTAAAGAGCAACAAGTATACCGTATTGACCACTACTTAGGCAAAGACACAGTTCAAAATTTACTAGTATTTCGCTTTGCCAATGCGATTTTTGAACCGTTGTGGAATCGCCGCTTTGTTGACCACGTCCAGATTACTGTCGCCGAAACCGTAGGAGTAGAAGACCGGGCTGGCTACTATGAAACCTCCGGTGCGCTGCGAGACATGTTGCAAAACCACCTGATGCAACTTTATTGCTTGACAGCAATGGAACCTCCTAACGCTATGGATGCTGATAGTATCCGTACGGAAAAAGTAAAAGTACTCCAAGCTACACGCTTAGCAGATATCAATAATTTAAGCCTTTCGGCTGTACGTGGGCAATACAGCGCTGGTTGGATGAAAGGAAAGCCAGTACCTGGGTATCGACAAGAACCAGGAGTCGACCCTAACTCGACCACGCCTACTTATGTTGCGATGAAGTTTCTCGTAGACAACTGGCGCTGGCAAGGGGTTCCCTTTTACCTGCGTACTGGCAAGCGAATGCCGAAAAAAGTTAGTGAGATTTCTATCCACTTCCGCGAAGTTCCTTCTCGGATGTTTCAATCCGCAGCCCAACAGATGAATGCCAATATTTTGGCAATGCGGATTCAACCAAACGAAGGTATTTCTCTGCGGTTTGAAGTTAAAATGCCTGGGGCAGATTTTCGTACTCGTTCGGTTGATATGGACTTTAGTTATGGTTCCTTTGGCATTGAAGCAACTTCTGATGCTTATGATCGCCTATTTTTGGATTGTATGATGGGTGATCAAACATTGTTCACACGCGGAGACGAAGTAGAAGCAGCTTGGCAGGTGGTAACACCAGCCCTTTCTGTTTGGGATGCACCTACAGATCCAACAACCATTCCCCAGTATGAAGCCGGAACCTGGGAACCCGTGGAAGCGGAATTATTAATCAACAGAGATGGTCGCCGTTGGCGCAGACTTTAGAAATTAGTCATTAGTTATTAGTCATTAGTCATTAGTAAAAACAAATGACCAATGACCAATGACAAATGACCAATGACCAATGACAATTGATAATTGACAAAATTATTCCTATGACTCCCCAAGCTCCTACTATTTTTTCACTACAGGCTCCCAAAGATGTTTCCCTAACAGATATTGAAGCGGAACTAAGTCAAATTTGGCAAAGTTACGGTATCGCCGGTGAGGATGGCACACTGCCGGCGGCGACACGGGCAGCCACATTTACTTTGGTGGTTTATGAACCAGAAGAAACTCAATATCTATTAGCAGTTTTGGGATTTTACAACGGCCCAATTGATGGCATTCCTGGTCCGCAAACACAAGCAGCACTGCGGGAAGTACAGAAAAAGTATGGGTTGACAGACACTGGAACAGCTACAGAGGAAACCTTAACTTTGTTACGGGAAGAAGTTGCTAAACGTCACAAGGGTGGGGCGACAGAAAATGGTGCAACTGCATCCTATGGTTTAGATGCAAAAAGTCCTAGAATTGCTGACGAGATTGCTCTACGTAACCCTTGTCGTATTATTACTCTCTTACCAGTGGTGGGAGAAGACGAAGGTGTGAAGGCACAAGTTTCTGCCTATTGCCCAATTCAAAAAGGTTCATCAAGTACTCTGGTTTGTTGCGAATACATAACTCTTACCGGAACCCCCGCCGCTTTAGAACGAATTGGTGGTATGGTGCCAGCATTAACAATAGGGGGTTTACCTAAGTTTCTGTGGTGGAAAGCAACACCAGACCCGAATAATAGTCTCTTTAAGCGACTGGCGGCAGTGTGTGACAATGTGATTGTAGATTCTTGCAATTTCAACAAGCCAGAAACAGATTTGCTCAGCTTGCAAGCATTGGCAGAAAGTGGTATACCTTTGGCTGACTTAAACTGGCGTCGCCTCTCTGCATGGCAAGAATTGACAGCAGAAGCTTACGATCCACCACAGCGTCGTGCTGCTCTTGTAGAAATTGACAGAGTTAACATTGATTATGAAAAAGGCAACTCTGCCCAAGCCTTACTATTCTTAGGTTGGTTAGCAAGTCGTTTAAATTGGCATCCGGTTTCCTATCAAGTAGAAAGCGGAGATTACGATATTATCCGCATTAGTTTTACCGCTGATAACCAACGGCAAATAGAAGCCGAATTAGCAGGAGTCCCTGTTGCAGATGTGGGTGAAGTAGCAGGCGACTTGATCGCTTTACGCTTAAGTTCTACCAATCCCCAGGCTAACTGCGGTACTTTGATCTGTACCGAAACTGGCGGTTGTATGCGGATGGAAACCCAAGGCGGCGCCCAATCAACTGGGTTATTCCAGCAGGTAACTTCCCTCTCAGAACAAAAAGCAGAAGTACTGCTGAGTCAACAGGTGCAACGCTGGGGCCATGAAGCACTGTTTGAAGAAAGTCTAGCAGTGATAG
Source organism: Fischerella muscicola PCC 7414 (assembly GCF_000317205.1). Taxonomy (GTDB): domain Bacteria; phylum Cyanobacteriota; class Cyanobacteriia; order Cyanobacteriales; family Nostocaceae; genus Fischerella; species Fischerella muscicola. The sequence goes on from NZ_AJLK01000028.1 coordinate 13,017, forward strand.
CACAAATTCTCAAATTAGGGAAAGAGTAATAGGTAATGGGTAATGGGTAATAGGATAGAAAATCAGTTACCAATTACCAATTAGCAATTACCAGTTACCAATGCCATTAATTATTGCAGGAGAACGTAGCGGGGTGGGTAAGACAACAGTCACACTCACCCTGCTGGCGTCTTTGTGTCGGCGATCGCAACAAGTACAATCTTTTAAGGTCGGGCCGGATTACATTGATCCCATGTTTCATCAGCATGTAACCGGACGTGCTTGTCGGAATTTAGACCCCATACTAACTTCACCAAGCTACGTACAGCAGTGTTTTGCCCGTCACAGCCAAGGGGTGAAATATGCCTTAGTTGAGGGCGTGATGGGGTTGTTTGATGGAGTTTCGTCATTAGTCACTAGTCATTTGTCATTCGCAAATCACCAAGAACAAATGACTGATTATGCCAGCACTGCTCATATAGCAAGGCTATTGGATCTACCTGTAGTATTGGTGATTGATTGCAGTCGCTTGTCTGGTTCTGTTGCTGCGATCGCTCACGGTTATAGTTCCTTTGACCCCAGAATTAAAATAGCCGGGGTAATCTTAAATCGTGTGGGTAGCGATCGCCACTTGCAATTACTCAAGGATTCTCTCGCACCACTACAATTGCCGATTCTGGGTGTACTGCGTCGTCAGGATAACATTACCATTCCTGACCGCCATCTCGGTTTAGTACCCACAGCCGAACTCCCTCAACTCAATGCTTTGATTGACCGACTTGCTGATTTGGGTGATCTTTGCTTTGACTGGGAGAGATTGTTACCTTTGTTACAAGTGTCTGGAGAAACCCTACCCCAACCCCTCCCCTTAGTAAGGGGAGGGATTGGGGTGAGAATTGCTGTGGCACGCGATCGCGCTTTTAATTTCTACTACCAAGACAATCTCGATTTGTTACAACAACTAGGTGCAGAGTTGGTTTTCTGGAGTCCATTAGAAGATGCTGGGCTACCAGAAGGAGTACAGGGTATGTATTTCGGTGGCGGGTTTCCAGAGGTATTTGCCCAACAACTTGCGGAAAATACTGTTGCTAAAGCTGCAATTAAGACATCAATTCTGTCCGGAATGCCTACAATTGCCGAGTGTGGCGGGTTGATGTATTTATGTGAGCAAATTGTCGACTTTGCAGGTAAATCTTGGGCGATGGTGGGAGTTTTACCCACAACCGCAGTTATGAGTGGGCATTTAACTTTAGGATATCGTCGTGCTGTTGTTCTAGAAGATAGTTTCTTAGTAAGTGCAGGAACAACAGTTTGTGGGCATGAGTTTCATCGTTCCTATTTAATGTCCAATTTTGAGCAGCCACTATTTCAAACTTATCGCTTTGATACTGAAGAATCTACAGGATATGAAGGGTGGGGAACTAATTCACCATATCTCAATCTTCACGCCTCTTATATTCATATGCACTGGGGGGCGTGTACAGAAATTCCCGAGAGGTTTTTAAGACGCTGTTTGGAACTTCCGGTACACAGATAAACAAAAATGCACACTGATAATCTATCTGTGTTAATCGGTGTGCATCTGTGTTCGTTAATCAAAAACAACTGGAAATTGCCAAAAACCTTATGTTGCCTGTTCAATTAACATTAGACGTAACTCTTGTATTTTCCCCCAGTAACCTCTTCAACTTTTTAGCTGTAAACGGATTTCTACCAGTGCGTAAATCTTTGATCCAACGTCGTACTTTTGATTTTCCTGTTTTACTATCGGTTGCGGCAATGTATGCTTCAAAGTCTTCGATCGCTCCTTGCTTGTTGCCAGTTAATGTTCTAGCAACACCACGCACAACTCGAATCTTTTGATTATTATTAGCAAGTTTTACAGCCTTTTCACAGGCTGGCATGACATCTGCTGCTTGTTTTTTCAGGCTACCTTGTAAGCAAAGTTCTCTCCACGCATCAGCAGAAATTTCTACTTTTGGATCTAGATTTTGGGCATTGGTATAAGCTATCACTGCTTGCTTAATCTTACCCTGTTTCATAAATTTGTTTCCTTCATACATTAAAACTGGAGCTACCAACCGCCCAATTTGAGTATCCAGTTTCAATGCTTCTTGGAACTTAGCCACTGCGCCTTCCAATTCACGCGTTTGTAAGCGTTGTTGTCCTTCCACAAGCAAGCGTTCAGCTTTACCTTTGTTAACAAACTCTTGTGCTTTTGCCTTGGAGTCAAACTTTAAGTCAGCATTCCACTGCTGCGCTTTATGGAAGTTGGTAACAGCATTCTCAAAGTCGCCTTCTCTGGCTAACTTTTCACCTTGCATCAGATAGATTTCACTCAGTTCAACATTTTGATGTCGGATTCCCTTAAAACCTACAACTCCTATAACAGCCAACACAAATCCTGTTGCCAATGAACCAACAAGTATGTGTTTGAAAAAACCATTGAATACGGTTTCAGTAGATTTTTTTAACTCTGTTGTTCTTTGTAGTTGAGTGATTAGCTGTGTTAACTTCGGTTGTTGTTGCTGACGAATATAGGCAACTAAATGATCGTGGGCTAGTTGATAGCGATCAGCAGGGTTTTCTCGCAATAAGACTACGATGCCGGATTTTATTAATATCTGCAAGACTAAATCAAGTGAGAATTGCTGTCTTTCTCCACCTGTGATGAAGTGTTGCTGTAAATCCCGTTCTAATTCTGCACAAGTTTTGAGGGGACAATTACCTTCTGCATCTGTGAGGAAATATAGTACAAGTTCTGCTACTTTTTGATTTTCTCTGCCGCAGTCTTCTATGACTTCCTTTAAATAATGCTGAATCAGTTTTTCTTTTGCCTTTTCACCATACTGGTGATATTCAGCCAAAGTTTTAATATTCTCTGTTTGTAATTGCGCGCCGACTATCTGCAAATCTATTGGGCGCACCTCACCCAGTTTTCCTGCTAAGTCTTGTACTAATTGTTCTATCAATGCAGGCTCAAGTTGAAAACGAGTACCTGCGGTTAAACTTTCCGTCAGAGTTTTTGCATCAGCAGGTGTGAGGTTCCCCAATTTATAAAGAATATTTTTACTCAAAATATCATTGTTAATGATCTCCATGCAGGGTAAATCATTATACGTCAGTAAATGATGTAAGTAATTTTCCCGCAGCGACAGAATTACTTTTACGGACGAAATATTTAGGCATTCTCCCAGAAACTCAAAAAATTGTTGCCTTTCCTCTGGCTGTGTGTGAATCAGAAAAAATTCTTCAAATTGATCAAAAATCACCACTGTACGCAGATTGTGCTGGTGATTATAGTGTAGTTGCTCTAGTAGGAAGTGGAATTTTGGCAGAGTGGGGAAGGAAGAGAAGGGGAAAGTTTGAGGTTCTGGAATAATTTCTAGTTCTGAGGTTAAAGTTTCAAATTCAGAAGTCAAAATTTCGAGTTCAGAAGTCAAAGTTGCAAGTTCTAAAGCTAAAGTGTCAACCTCTAAAGTCGAAGTGTTGAGTTTTGAGGTGGAAGTTTCAAGTTCTAGGGCCGAGATTTCAAATTCTAAAGTAGAAGTTTCGAGTTCTGAACTCAAATTGTTATTTTTTCTATTGTCTGTATTTTCCGTATCTGTAAATTCTTGAGTGTGTGTGTCTTCTTTTATTTCTAATTCTCCTACTTTCTGTTCTAAGTGCTGTGCCAACTCTTCTATCCAATGATCATAAACTTGTATCGACACAACTAAGTTATCTTGAGTAGCGATCGCTTTCTTTTTCAAAGCCGGGATTAATCCTGCATTTAATAGCGAACTTTTACCAACTCCAGATTTTCCGTAAATAATTATTAATTTGTAGTCTTCGCAACCAATGCGCTCAAGTAACTGTTCCACATCCTTTTGGCGACTAGAGGCAGTAATTTCTGGTGCTATATTTTCTTTTTGGGATGGGATAAGTTGTGTGCCTATTGTGATAAACTTTGCTTGCCGTGTAGCTTCTAAGCTACCTGCACCAATAAACGCCCGCAAGCCATATTTTTGTTCAAAGGAACGTTGTTCCAGTTTGATAGAAAAGGCTTCCAGATATTGTTTTTGCTGTTTATATAATCTCTGTAAACTATTTAAAATACTAATGTAAAGATATGGATTATTGTCAGCAATACCAATTTGTTTAGCAGCTTCTAAATTGCTGATAGCTGCTAGGATTTCGTTTAATTGCTCTTGGGCTTGTGCCAGAATCAATAGACAAGAACTTTTCAGAAATAAGTAACCCGTCAGTTCAGAAGGAGTAGGGAGAGAGTTTTGCTGCCAATGTTCTTTGTTCTGGTGGGTAGATAAAAATTCTAATGCTGTTTGAGCTTGGTTTTTGGCTTCATGCCAATTGTTTTTTGCCAAGGCTACTTCTGCCGAAAGGTGATGATCTTGGGCTAGTTTCAGGAAGTTTTTTTCTGGGGATAAAGTTTTATGATTTGTCTTATTTTCTACCTCAGGTAAGTATTGCATATTTTGTGAATGCACCTTGTTCATTGCAAATAAGTTAATTTATTATCTCATTTTAGTATTAGTTAAAAAAGCAGTTAATTTTTGGAGAAAATAAGTTTGACCTTTTGCGATCGCTAATCCAGCTTTGGGTGTTGCACAATATGGGGATGAAGTAATGTAGACGCGGAGCGGCTTGCCGCAGGCTACCGCAAAGACGCCAAGAACGCCAAGAGAGTATTTTTTGGTAGGGAGAGAAAAGAAAATCATGTTGCATTCATTTTGTCGTTGAGTTCTCGAATTCGCCGGGAGAGAATACCAATAATATTGACGGCAATTTCAGGAGTTTCGTCAATTGCTTCGTAAAGCTGTTCTTGGGTTAATTCTAAGCATTCACAAGCTTCTAATGTTGTGGCAGAAGCAGAACGTGGTTGAGCATCAAATACTGCCATTTCACCAAAGGATTCGCCTTTAGGAAAAATAGCTAGTTGTTGTTTACCTATATGAACTTTAACTTTACCGGAGACGACAATATAAAGCGATCGCCCTTCGTCTCCTTCGTTAAAAATGGTGTAATTTCCTGGAAAGGACAATTCATCCATAACAGAAGCCAACCGGACAATAAAATCATCGCGTAGTTCTTTAAAAATGGGTACTCTGCGGACAAATAATAAACGTTCAACGGTAGTTAGCATAATTATTGTTTGTTGGTGGTTGGTGGTTGGTGGTGAGTCAGCGCGCCCCAAGGGGGGTCCCTCCCCCAACCCCAAAGGGGGCCCCTAGCCCCCAATCCCCACTCCCTGTCGGTCGTGGGGGCCCCGAGTCCCCCATGAGCGACTGACGAACCCGAAGGGTTGGTGGTTGGTTGTGATGAATAACTATTATTTGTGTTGTTTTTTGATAGTTTTATCAAGATATCTTAAGTAAGCATTTAATTTTGGTGATAATTCATTAATAATTGCTTCTAGATTATCTAATTGTTCATTCAGCAATAATTTACGGGCATCTGCTCGTTTTAGCCAATATCTTGTTTCATACAAAGAGCCTCTAGCAATTTTTATAAATCTGAGATTCTCCTGTAAGTTATATCGACCGTTACCTTCTGCGATATTTGCACCTATACTATCAACAGCACGAGTAAATTGTTTTCCAATCGTATCTTTTTCAAAATAATTCCAATTTATAACAATATCCCAAATGATGTCTGCCAGCTTCTCAGCTAATTGAAAAATCTGCAAATCCTCAAAGTTCGCTTTATTCATCTTTTTCTCCTCCAAACAACCAACAACCAACAACCAACAATCAACAATCAACAACCAACAACCAACAACCAACAACCAACAACCAACAATCAACAATCAACAACCAACAACCAACAATCAACAATCAACAACCAACTTCATCAACTCTTTGACTTGATTAGCTACAAGCGGATGTGGATCTTTTTGTAGTTGGGGCAAAATTTTGATTAGGATGCGGGGTGATACTACACTTAAATAGGCGATCGCTGCTTCTCTAACAAAACCTGTGGGATGGCTCAAGCTTTCTAAAACTTGTTCTGTGGTGAGACGGATGCGGGCAACTTGAGCAAAATGGAAACAACAAGCCAAGCACCAGTCAGAAAGTAAATGTTTATGTACTAATAAACTACGAATACGTTCGTTGACTTCCATTTGTTGGTATTCTGCCATCTCTGCTGCTATCAGATATTGCAGTTTTTCTGCTGGCGATCGCTTATCCAAAATATTCAGCAGCAAGGATTTATTCTGCAAATTGATAGTATGCTCTAAAATTTCTAATCCCCGTGCTAAATTTACCACCGATGCTGAACGTAAATTAAAAGCTGCCGCTTGGATTTTTTCGATGGGATATAGTAGCTGGAGTAGCAATAATAATCTTTCTTTAATATCACTTTCTAATTCTAATATGGCACGCTTTAGCAGAGATATGACAGCAATAATTCTGATACCAGAATGATAAGTATCTATAGTTTCTTGGGTTTTTAAATCTATATATTGGTTATAGATTTCCAATTGATTCCCAAAGTCTATGTAAGCAGCATAAAGTTCCCCAATAAAATATAGTTCTTGCTCAATTAATGTCTTGACTTTGGTTTCATAAAATTGTTCTACTGAACCAAGGATTCCCTCTTTTTGTAACCTTTTGAGTAAAGCACGGAGAATATGATCTCTGCTATTACCCCGTGAGGTTTCTAAAAACTTCCATAAAGTATCTATCGCTTCTAAGCTGGGGATTTGACTAATAGTACGCCAAGCGTAAATTCGCACTATTTCTGGCTTATAGATATTAGTAGCTAACTCAACCAACATTGGTAGAGCTTCATTTTCCAGTTTTACCAAAGCCTGCATTGCTGCATTGCGGGTTGATTTGTAATAAAGTCCTCCCAATAAGGCTGGATAGTACTCCTCTAAATGAGTTGCGGCGATCATGTCTATTACAGCAAAACGCACTCGTAGGGATTCATCTTGCAATAAATTGGGAATATAAATTCGCAGCGCCTGCAAATGAACTGCTTCACTCAAGGCTTTGACTGCATTCACCCGTTCTTTTTCTTGGTGATGAGTCAGCATCCGTCGTAAAGTCTTGGTAGCGGCTAATTTTTGCATGGGTGTTCCCTCACGCAGTAATAGGGCAGCAGCTGTAGCACGGATGATAGAGTGTTCTTCTGTAAGATACTTTTCTAATTGGTTGACATTTGGATTTGACTCAGCCAACCAAACGTAGCGTAGGGAAAGAGCAAATACTTCGGGAGTAACACTATTTTGGGGTAGTTCCAGTAAAGTACGAATTTCTGGCAAATAAGCAGGGTTTACACCTGCTGCAAGCATGACTTCCAAACTGGGTTTCTGCAAGCTAGGAGGTAACTTGACTAGTAGAGGAGCTAAGACTTCACCTACACCTTGGGGATCAATTTGAGATAAAAGTTCAATACAAGAGCGTTTATCTGTCTCAGTGCCTTTTTCTCCCAAGGTTTTAACGACTGCTTGCTTGAATGCGCGTAAGTCTGCATTTGTAGCACTAAGTTGTCCTTGTCCTGCACTTAAAACTAACAGGTTAATGTAACGCGATCGCAAAAACCAAATCACTACCAAGCAGCACAAAGCTACAAGTACGGTTTCTAAAACCAAAATTGAAGCGTGTATAGGTAGCAGTTTTCTACCTAACCAGAGGGTAAATAAAATTACAAAACCTGCTGTTCCCGCACCGAAGGTATCAGCAACGCCTCCCGCTAATGATTGAACATGGCTACGAATTTTATCTGGGATTGGTTGGAAAAGTAGAGGCCCACTACTGACAACAAAGGTGTAACGTAGAAGTTCGTCTAGGAATTTCAGAATTACTAGACCCCATAAAAGATTATAGGAATTGCCCCAGGGCAATAAACCTAACAAGGGTATAGTTAAAGGCATTAACAAACCTACGGTGACTGGTAAAGTTGCAGCAGTGTAAAATACTCCAAAGCGCTCAAGGGCACGACTGGAAATAAATAACTGCATTCCCAACTCACATAATCCCGTAATCCCACCTAATAAACCCAAAAAGCTAGCAATATCTTTACCCTGAAAATTTGAATTCAACTGAGTAAGATATTGAAAATCAATCAATACTCCCATTGCTTGCAAAAGAGCGAAAAATGCAAACAGCAACCAGGCGTAACGCTTTATCGGTCCGAACAGGCGGCGTTTTTGAGAGTATTGTGTTGCTTCTATTTCGATTTGGGGAGTATCAGGAAAAGCCTGGGGATAATTTTTACTGAGATAAAAAAGAATAAAGGCCCCTAAGCCGATGAATACACCAGCTATGGGCATAATTACGTTATCTAGTCCTACAAATAGCAATAGAAATGGCAAACTAAAGCCACTGATGACATCAGCTACTAAAATACCGCTGCTGATCAGGGGAAAGGCGCGTTTAATTTCCCGAATGTTAAATAGTTGGTTAGCTGCAATCGAGGTGTTGAGGTCGTTGATGACGTAGAATGCGTCCACCCATAACCGCAGGAGAAATATGATACAGACTGAAAGATAGGAAACGTGTAAACCGATACGAAATAGTACTAGTGGTAAGAACATGCAAGGGGCGATCGCTATAATTACCCGCCGCAAAGGAAAAATCTTTTGCAACCAGGAATACAAGATGACTAAAACTGCACCCATAATGGCGCTAGCGATATAAATCCAAGGTAAGGATTTAGCCCCGTACTGATCCAGAAACAGTGCTACTGTAGAGTCTTCTGACCACCGTAATCCTATTGATGTACTGGTATAAAAAGCGAACATCAACCAAGTGCGATCGCCTTCCTCTGGTCGGAGATTTACCCACTTAAGTAATTGTGACAAAATGCCTTTTTTGGGAGCAGTCCAGTAATTTTTCAGTTCCATGCAGTTTTAAAATAGTTGGTTGTTGATGGTTGGTGGTTGGTTGTTGATTGTTGGTATTTCAAACATCAGACAACACACAACACAAAACCTTAGTTACTCAGTTCTGCATGACCAGTATTAAACTTGTTGCAAAAATCGGGAAAAGGTATAGACGCGTAATACCATTTCACGTTAATCACGATCCATATAAATTTGTAGAGACGCGCCATGGCGCGTCTCTACACGCCTGTATTTGTATCAAGGTTTTAGTGAAATGGTATAAGCAGTTTCCCGTAGGGTAGGGATAAAAGTTAAAGGAATTAAAAAAACTCTTTCCCCTTGAACCTCAAAGTGAGTACATAGCAAAAGTCCTGAGTAACCGAGTATTATTTTTCCCACTCAGAACTCAGGACTATCAATTTTATGTGAATTTGTTAGTAGTTATTAGTTAGTAGTTAGTAGTGGGTTTTTAACCACTATCCACTAACTACTAACCACTAACCAATTTAAATTATTTCTTCGGAGAAAGAAGCATCATCATGTTTCGTCCTTCTTTTTTGGGTGCTTGCTGCACCTCTGCAACTGCTTCTAGATCAGTCGCCATCCGCTTGAGCAAATCTTCTGCCAGATCGCTGTGTTGTATTTCTCGACCCCGGAACATGACGGTGGCTTTCACTTTATCGCCATCTTTGAGAAAACGTTCTGCCTGCTTAACACGGACGTTGTAATCGTGTTCTTCAATTTTGTAGCGCATTTTCACTTCTTTCACATCAGCTGTATGCTGCTTCTTCCTAGCTTCCCGCGCTTTCTTCTCCTGCTCAAATTTGTACTTCCCATAATCCATAATCCGACAAACCGGCGGATCGGCCTTGTCACTGAGCAGCACTAGGTCTAGCTCTTTTTCCTCGGCTAGTTGCAGCGCTTCCTGTGGAGACAGAATCCCCAGCTGGGCTCCATCGGTATCGATGACCCGAATTTTCGGAAAGCGAATTCTTTCATTAATTTGGGGCAAATCGCGAGTTCTTTTTTTCTCAGTCACTGGCATTATGATTTGTGGCAGCTCTTTGTTAAGAATTGAGTTTGGTATTGTGTAATCTGCCTCAGGAACATTAAAAATATCTGAGGACTAAAATAAAGGTCTATATCTAGGGTAGCTAATCCATAGGATAGCCCTTGAGTAATTGTAACTGTTCTGTCATTCTACTCATTCTGAGAGAATTTCTATTCAATAGTTAACCTAAATTACACATCCGCAGCATTTGTTAACTATTGTAGCATTTGTTTGTCAAATTATTGACACCTTAATCTTTCAGTATATTTGGTAATAATACAAATACCAAATCCAACTGTTCAGAATTTATTATTCTCTTTTTGTCCAGAAAGTGTATAACGAACCGCAAAGAACACAAAGAAGAGAAGAATTGCATAGGTAGTTTTGAACTGAGCAGAGAATCATAGATTTGAGTTAATGAAAACAATTTTAGAGTAGTTATTTTCAGTATTATTACTGAGGTTTCAGCGAAAAATGCTTGATAAACAAGGGCAAGATTAAAGGGGAATAAAAACCCTACACCCTGAAATCAGTGAACAGTTAACAGTTAACAGTTTTTAACTGATAACTGTTCTACGCTTGTATTCTTAGGAATTAAGGTTCAAATCATAACGCTGACAAAGGGTTTGGAGTTTTTCACGGACGAGCGATCGCACGTTTTCTGGTGATACAATTACGCAATCTGGCGCATACTGCATGACTTCTCGCATAAACCAAAAGGTGTTGGATACACGCCTAATTACTCGCCGCACCCGTGGAGTATCTGGTAGCCATTCATTCAATATATCTTCTGGTTTGGTTTGGTAAGCAAAGGCTAAACCGTTAAATAAGTGCGTTTCTACCTCTATTTCTGCCAATCGAGAACGCCATTCACCAGCAATTGCGATGACAGCAGCGTCTTGGATTCTATCTAAACGCAAACTCCAGTTATTGCGTAACTCTTCTACATCCAGATTTCCTTGGATTTCCTCACACCAGCAATCAAGATATTGGCGCTTTTCGTGGAGTGTAACTTTGGCGTAACGGACAGTGAAGTTCCATACTCGCTGTGCTGCGTCTTGATAGGAAAGTTGAAAGGGTTGTTGACGCAGGATAAAGCGGTCAATCTCTAAACGCCAGGGTGGAGGTAAATTTTCTAAAAAACGCTCTATTTCAGTTCGCAGTGGTATTGATAGTTCGCTGCGTTCTAGAAGTAGTTTAGCAATTTCTTGCGCTTGTTCATTTTGACCGATGTCGGTTAATGCACGCATCGCTCTGTCTAGCGCTCTAATGCGTGTTTCTGACCAATCGTGATTTTTACCGATGGTTAACTGATGACGAGCGATCGCTTCTACTAGTTTAGAGATGTTTGGGCGATCGCCCCACATCATCCCGAATTCCCGCGCCAGGTTTCCTAATTCGGCTTTATCGCGATCGCCAAGTGACAGTGTTATCGACTGACCTTTACGACTCATTTTTATACGGACACTTTTATATGGACATATCTTGTCAATCTCTATTTTGCGTGCCAATATAGTATAGGATTTAACAACAACTTACGGACACTATTTAAGGATATGTCCAATTACAGCATTTTGCTTAAGCCTGTATATTCCCAGACTGTGTCAACGCCTGAAGGTTTGAAATTACCTGGGAATTGGTCGCTTTCTTGGCATCAAGTCGAAACTTTTAAAGCACTACAAGATCCAAATATTGAAGTCATCTTCAACACGGCGATGACTGGTGATGGCAAGAGTTTGGCGGCTTTTCTGTCAGCGATGAATAATCGTACGTACACTTTGGCAATGTACCCAACAAATGAACTGGTGCGCGATCAAGAAAAACAGGTACAAGGGTATAAGGCGCAGTTTCAGCCAAAATATGACCCGCAGATACATCGCCTTACAGCAGCGATTTTGGAAGACTATGTGGATACAGGGAAGTTACCTTCTAAGCTGGAAGGACTTGATAATATTTCGACTTTGTATGAAATACTCTTAACTAACCCAGACCTATTTCACTACATTCATAATTTCTACTATCTGCGAGGTAAGATAGATAACCCAGATAGGTTATTTCGCCGGATTGATGAGAGATACAAACTGTTTATTTACGATGAGTTTCACATCTTTTCCTCTCCACAGATTGCGAGTGTAATTAATACTATCTTGCTAATTAAAAATACAGCAAACGACCCAAAGAAATTTCTATTTCTGTCTGCTACACCGAATAAATTATTACAAGGCTTTCTAGAAAAAGCTGGAATAACACCAAAAATTATTAACCCGGTAGATGTTGGTGCATATAAATTTGATGGTGATACTGAAAATCAAGGTTGGCGACAGATTAGTCAGCCAATAAATTTAACTTTTCCCCAAAGCTTGGAACCGAATTTGCGTTCGAGTTACGAATGGCTAGAAGAAAATGCTGAAAAAGTTATTTTGAAATTTTTCCAAGACTATCCCAACAGTAAAGGTGCAATTATTCTCAATTCGATCGCAGCAGTGAAAAAACTATTGCCTAAATTTAAGGCTATTTTTGAACCGCGATGGCAGGTGAGAGAAAATACAGGACTAACAGGGGAAACTGAAAAAAGAAATTCAGTTGCAGAAGCTGATTTACTCCTTGGAACCTCAACAATTGACGTTGGAGTTGATTTTAAGATTAATTTTTTAGTTTTTGAAGCTGCGGATGCAGGTAATTTTATTCAGCGTTTTGGTAGACTTGGCAGACATGAAGGTTTTGAAACCTATCAAGCTTATGCATTAATTCCGAATTTTTTAGTTGCGAGGTTATTTGAAGAGCAATCGCACCCATTACAGGAGAATGAAACTTATGATCGGATAACTTTTACGAACGCTATTCGTAATTCGTGGATAGACAGAAACGAATTTGAAAGATATCCAAAGCGATGGGGTGGGATACAGTCAGCTTACATTTACTCTAAGCTGCAAGGCAATCCGCACATGAAAGAAAAATATCCCGATGTGGCGAAAAAGTTTGGTACAGATATTCAAAAAGCATTAGAAATTAGTATCAAACAAATGAACGGACAGGTTTATCGCTGTCAGAGTGAAGAGAAAACAGAAATTATTGATGAGGCGAGGAGTTTTAGAGGAAGTAGTCAATTAGATTGTGCAATTTACGATTTAACTAATCCTGATGATCCAGAAGTGGATAGGTTTAAAATGTATAACCTTCCTGGTATTCTCAGCAACTTTATTTTTGAGTTGTGGGATAAGGAAAGCTTTATGGAAAAAGCGAAGAAAACAGGAGTAACAACCAAAAGATTTGAAAAGGCTTTGTGTTATTTGAAGTTAAAAGATTTTCGAGAAGTGCGGGAAGATTGGCATTTTTACTATCCAGGAAATATCCGTGAATTGGCGAAAACCAGTAAGGTGCAAGTTCTTAAAGATTTGGAGATTTGCCAACCCCACGGTTACGGTATCCAACAAATAAGTGATGCAGTCAGTCGGCGTAAATTAGTGTGCTTTATTTCGGATCGCGATCGCAACTATTTACGCGCTACCCTCAGACTACCAATGCACTTTCAACTTTACCCCGTCACCAATGAACCAGAAAATCGAGGTTCCTGGTATTCCATAGCCTTTGGACAGGATGCGTTGTTGTTAGAAACCCTAACCTGGCATTGGAAACCCAAGGATGATGAAGGATGGATATGTTAAAAAGATTGTGGAGAAAGGGCTTTGCCCGAAATCAGAAGGCTACAGTGTTTCAATCCCTAATGTCTATAACGGTGAAGAATTTGATAAACCAAGTCCTCTAGCAGCAAAGGTTAACGGTAGTGAAGCTAATGGGTGGGAATACATCGAAGTAAAGAAAAACGACCAATGGATTCGTTTAGAAGAATTACGACAAATTTGGAGAAGCACAAATGACAAGAAATGATTTACTCTCTCGCATTTCCATTGATCCAAATATCTGTTTTGGTAAACCTTGCATTCGCGGACATCGGATTTGGGTTTCTCTGATTCTTGATTATCTTGCAAGCGGTACAACAATTGAGGAAGTTCTTGAAGCATACCCAAGCATCGAACGCGAAGATGTGCTTGCTTGTATCGCTTATGGTTCAGAAATGGCGCGAGGTGCTTTTGTAGAACTTCCTCTAGACAAAAAAAAGAAGCGAGTGCATGAAGTTAAAGTCTAGATGAAAATATCGACATACGTGTTGTAACTTTGTTGCGGTTAGCAGGACACGATGTTACAACAGTACCAGGACAAGGTTTAAGTTCAGCACCGGATGAGGAATTGATTGAAGTTTGTCGCAGTGAGGGTAGATGTTTAGTTACGTGCGACAGAGGATTTGGTAATCGTTTGAGATACAATCCATCAGACTATTCAGGAATTGTAATTATTCGCCTACCCCCACGTTACACGTTTGCAGACTGGCGTGAAACGATTGAGACATTAATTGCTGGATTAGAAGCAGCAGATGTCACAGGAAAATTGTGGATTATCCAGCAAGGAAAAGTTCAAGAATATCAACCACTTGCATTAGAGGAAAAAGATCCATGACAGATTTTGAAGATAATTTTCATGATTTACCGGAAGAAGTTCCAGATTTTGATTGCACAGATGATGATGAATCGCCGATAAAAAAAGAACTGCTAACAATACGCTTGTTCAAAGAAGCAGTGAAAAAATCGAGAGATAATCAAAGGGATGCAATTTTAGAAAAGTTTGCAGAATATGTCTTACCTAATCTCATTCAACAGTTAGCAGGTGCAACTGCTAAGGGTGGTAAGTTTTTTGATGTCACTATTCCCAAAATTAACGCTGAACGCGCTAAAGCAGGTAAACCTCCTGTTGATAGCAGCAGAAATGCAGGCGATCAATCGATAGTTGCACATTTACTCAATGGCTTGTTTCCCACCTATCGAATTTTAAGGAAACTGCAAACAGCAAAAGAAACAAATCCAGTCAAGCGAAATTGTGAAGATTTACAAGCTTGTATTTTCATCACTGCTTATCTACTACATGATTATGAAAAATTCCCTGATTATAAAGCATGGTTGATTGAGAATAACATAGCCGAAAGGGATTGGGAATTAGACGCACCTAAAAAAGAAGATGCACCAAATTTAGGACGTGGATACATCACTAAGAAAATACTAGACTTTGGCTTGCATTATTTATTAGGTGATGATTGGCAAGATTTTATTGACGATATCATCGAAATTAGTAATAATTCTGGCGTTAAACATGACTCCGATTTAGGTCTTGCTACTCGTGGATTAAAAACCTTAGATGATGAAAGGATAGATAGTAGAATTCGACAGGTTTTAATCGACTTAGTTTCAGTATCTGATTTATTTGCTTCTGTCGTCAAACATCCTAGAGATGTAGAAACTGGTCGTTTACCGAATCTCATTAGCAGACTCAGTAACCATCAATTAAAACTCACATATCATTCCCTTTGCGAAAATCGTGGTGTTCTCACGAATATCCTCAATAATGCCATCATTGAAGCGCACCCCGAAGAATTTTATACCCCACTTCTATACTTACCTGATGGTGTTGTTTACTTGGCTAGTCAAGATGCAAAGGAAATTAGCACCGATCGCATTCCTGAAAGAGTAGTTGATAAGGTGAAATCTCTTTGTGCTGACAAATTAAGGGAAAGACAAACTGGATTTAATCGGGGTGGAAAAGGATTCAAATTTGCAGATTACTATTGGTTATTCTTTGATGCGATCGGATTAATGAGAGTCAGTATCGATGCAGCTTGTCGATTACTTCCTGATAGTAAAACCGCCTCTAGTGGGAAACGGGGTGAAAGTTTACAAAGCTATCAAACCCAGGGTGAGTTACCACTAAATCTCAACTTGCAATTTCCCAGTGACATTCGTATTGATAGATTAGCTGAATTTGGTGATATTTTGTGTCGGGGAATTTGGGATAGCTGGTGTGAAAGGGTAAAAGCAGCACAGAAAGATATACCAAAAGCGAAAAGAAAAATACACCCCGAATTGGATTTAACTCAAAAGTTGGCAGAATATTTGGAATTATCTGATGAAATACCAGCCGTTAAACAAATTCAATCCCTGAAGAAAACTGGTGGTGTTCCTTTAGATTGGTACTATCTTGCAGCACAATACTTCCGCAAGCATCCCGGTAAGGATTTTGCTCAAATCTTGGAAGTAATGCGAGGAATGGTAAATTATGCTGCAAGTTTAATTCAGCCAATTCTTCAAGAATTTCAAGATATTCCGGATGGTTGGGAGGATTTAAAAACCTACGTTAAGCGTGTAATATCATTACCAACAGGAGCAATTGTAGCACCAGAAACTGAACCATTTTTACTGGAATTAAAACGTTACAACGCCGCAAAAGTAACGGGAAGAGGAAGAGAAAACGTTTGTGCAATGTCGAGTTCTGCTTATACTGTCACTGAACAGATGGAGTCAGCAACTTTATTTGCACCACAAGTTTACAGCAACCGTCAGATTTTATTTAACGGGCAGGCTGCAAAACGACAAATCTGCTCAATTTGGTCGATTGAAATCATGTTGAGACAGATTTTAATGAATCAAACTAATGCTGTGGGTGCAGATTTTGAAAGCCGCAAATATCGCTATCTTTATCTTTATCCCACCTATTTCTTCACACCTGAAACCAATAAATTTTTGCAATTAGCCTACAATCAATTCGCGAGGACGCGATTTGATGCTGAGTTGCGAAAGCATTTCATCACTGATAAACAAATTGCCAAATTCAGCATTCAAAATTATCAGCAAGTCGACACGCTGCTGATTAAAGAGAATTTACAACCAGATGACGATCGCACTTTTAAAATCAGCTTTCCTGAAAAGGAAACTCTCACATTTTTCTTCTTAGGATTACCCCCAGGAAGAGAACCAACAGACACCGAATCTTGGGTAACACCTGCATGGCTAGCATTAACTTTACCACTTGTTCTCGATGTGAAAGTAGTCGCATCGGAATCTCCTGTACCACCATTTATTAGTGGTGCAGATTTTGAAGAAACTGTGTTATTAGATGGAGAGCATCAAGCAATTCGTTCTTTGATCAAAAAAGATACTTATCGTTTAGATAGTATTCTTCCGAGCAGTTCAGAAAAACGTGAATTTTCACCATTAAATGCACTAACTGCTGCTTACTGTATTCACCTAGAAGTTAATCGGAAAAAGGATGGTGATCCAGATTGGGGTAAATTGTCAGATTTAGCCAGAGATTTGGAAACAAGTCCCTTATATGTTTTTCATTATCTCACTAAATGGCTACGTAAACCCAAGAAAGATAAAGACGATAAACAGAAAACTCTGGATGCTGTACCAGTAGCAAAAATTCGTCTTTACATGGATTTGTATAAATACTTTGAACCAGGAGAAGAAACAATGAATCAACTGCGTCAATTAACAGAACTCTATCGCCGTTTTTATCGTGCGAAAAGTTCTTATGCTAAAGCCAATGCAATCCTTAAACCTATTGACGAAGCTGCGGATGTGATTTTAAAAATTGATAAAGCATTAGCTGCTGACACTGAATCATTAACAGATGTTGTGGCTGCACGTTTAGCTAAATTAATGAATAACGTCAGACGCAGGGCTGCTGAAGGAAAACCAACCCTTGCTTTCGTTGATGGAAAGTGGAAACCTGCACTTACTTCTGAAGAGGAACGTCAAGCAGTATATGACTTCGCCAATTATTTTGTCAAAGAGATTTTTGAGGTAAGTTTCAAATGCGATCGCGCACGTTTAGCAGGTACTCAACTCAACTTAATTCGAGATACCTGTGAATACCTCTATCGCCTCGCAGACGATGAAGAACGCAAGAATCTCCCGCAAGCAGAACCCGAAGATATTCCTGATTTGGATGTTGATGATGCAGCCTAAATATGTAGAGACGCGATATATTTAGTCTCTACAAAATCTATCTTTTTTGCAACTTAATCTTGGAGAAAAATATGAACTTTCTAAAAACCGTTGACGCTAAATTCTTCCACAACGAAATCCCTGCAAAACCAATGGGTAAATATGCACATTTCATCACAGTCCGTGTAACTGAATCTTATCCATTGTTTCAGACTGACGGAGAACTCAATAAAGCTAAAGTACGTGCAGGAATTCAATATCCAGAATCCATTAGCCGTTTGGCAATGTTTAAGCGCAAACAATCCACACCAGAACGTTTAACCGGACGAGAATTACTGCGTAACTATAAAATTGGTGACTGGGAAAAGTGCGATTACAACGTAGATTTCAGCAAAACAACTCCTGATTGTATTCTCTATGGTTTTGCAATTGGTGATGCCGGTTCGGAAAAATCAAAAGTAGTTGTAGACACTGCTTATTCAATCACTCCCTTTGAAGATTCCCATCTTAACTTCACCCTCAATGCACCATTTGAAAACGGGACTATGAGTAGAAACGGGGAAGTTACCAGCAGAATTAATAGCCAAGATCATATCTTACCCCAAGTTTTCTTCCCTAGTATTGTGACACTCAAAGACCCTACAGAAGCCGGATTTTTGTACGTTTTTAACAATATCCTTAGAACTCGTCACTATGGCGCACAAACAACCCGTACTGGTAGAGTTCGTAATGAATTAATTGGGATAATTTTTGCTGATGGCGAAATTACCAGTAACCTACGTTGGACTCAAAAAATTTATGATTTATTGAGCTATACAGGAAAAATAAATCCTCCCGATCCGCTGAATGAAGATGATGTTCGAGATGCTGCAATCAAAGCCATTGCTGAACTCATGACTCAAGAGTTTATTTCCCACACTGATTATATTGGCGATCGCTTTCTACCTCTTCTAAATGAAGTCAAAGCTATTACTAGTGATGAAAATAAACTCAAAGAATTATTGACTCAAGCAAATGCAGAATCATCTGCTTATGCACAGAAACACATCCTCAAGAGTTCTGAAAAAGGTAAGAAAGCTAAAAAAGCAAGTGCAGCAGCTGAGTAAAAATTATGGCAGTTATTTACTGTTGTCAAATTGAATTACATGATAGTTTATATCATGCCAGTCGCGAAATAGGAAGATTATACGAAACAGAACCAGTAATTCACAATTATGCCCTCTGTTACGCACTCGGATTAGTTGATAGTGAAATTTACTCCACCACAGTTTCTGAAGAACATTCCTACCGCTACTTTTGCCCTGAACAAGTCCCCAAATATGAGGAACATTTAACACCGCTAAATAAACAGGGAATCTATATTACCCCAGCGCGATCGCTCAATCATACTGCTATTCTCAACACTTGGAAGTATGCAAATAACAACTATCATGTTGAGATGGAAAAAACCCAGAAAAATATTCCTAGTTTTGGTAGGGCAAAAGAAATTGCACCTGAAAGTCAGTTTGAGTTTTTTGTAATTTCTCAAAAAGAACTCAAATTACCAAAATGGATTCGCTTGGGTAAATGGATGAGTAAAGCTGAAGTCACAGTTAAACAATTACCAAAACCTAAAATCGCTGAAGGTGTATTCACTTGCACTCATCCTTTAAATCCTTTGGATGTCATGTTCACTAATCAAGTGATTAGCTATGATGTGGTGAATATACCTCCAGTTAGTCTCATTCAAAATGTCCAAATGCGCGGACAATACTACTACTTTGAGGATATCAAAGAACAAATTCCCGTGCGGATGGCATACCGTTTTAAAAATTAATCACTTCCCAAAACCCGAAGTACGTTTTCTTTTCTTCGCTGATGCTTGCGCCAGCAACTCTGCACTAAAACCTCCTTGATGTTCCAGCATTAGTTTGCGGGTACGCTGGCGTTGGTATCTCTGCACTTCAGCAGCAAGGGGATTTTATCTTCTCCTTGAATGATTTTTCCTAATCTAAAAGCATCTCATGCCACATAGTCTTGTTCTCAATCTCATTCCTCAGTCCCCCATTTATCCTAATTATCTGACTGGTAGACATTACCACGCCCTGTTTTTGAATCTTGTGAGTTCGGTAGATAGAAGTTTGGGTGACTTACTCCATGATTCCACCGCCGACAAAGCTTTTACTCTTTCCCCTTTACAAGTAAAGTCAAGTTATACAGGTAATGGTAGTGGCAAGCGAGGATACGTAAACCAAAAAAATTACACCTTGCAATGGCAACAAGATAAACCCATTTCCCCAGGTACTCCCTGTTGGTGGCGTATCTCATTGTTAGATGACAATCTTTTTAGCCAACTCACCCCACTTTGGCTGAATATTAATCCCGAACATGCTTGGCATTTGGGTTCTGCGGATTTGTATATTACCAGTATTCTCGGTACTGCCCAATCCACTCAACCTTGGGCTAATGCTTGTACTTACAAGCAATTATATGAGCAAGCAAGTGAGAGCGATCGCACAATTTCCCTTACCTTCACTACACCCACCGCCTTCCGCCAAGGAAAGTATGATACTACTCTCCCGACTAGAGAATGCGTATTTAATTCTTTACTAGCGCGTTGGAATAAATATAGTGGTATTGAGTTTGAAAATCTTTTTCTTGATGCTATCTTTCCCAGTTTTGTCAACATTCATACAGAAATCTTAGCAGACTCTCGTAGTAAATTTATTGGCATTGTTGGGGAAGTTGATTATCGGATTTTGGGAGAAGCTGAACCTATTCAAATCAAGCAAATTAATACTTTAGCTGACTTTGCTTTATATGCTGGAGTTGGACGAAAAACAACGATGGGTATGGGTATGACACGTAGGATTAATAGTTAGTAGTTAGTAGTTAGTAGTTAGTAGTTAGTTGTTGGTTGTTGGTGGGTAGGGGCAAAGCATTTGTATGGTTATCTTTCAATCAAAGCGAAATATCTTCGTACAAATGCTTCGCCTGTACAGTAGTTAGTAGGGGTGGGTTTTTGCAAGGGTGAATTACTTTTGGTGAAAGCAATATCTCGTTAAACCCGCCCGTACAGTAATTAGTGGTTAGTAGTTATATGAATAATACAGAATATATACCGATTGCGGCATTAAATCAATATGCCTATTGTCCGCATCGCTGCTGGCGCATGTTTTGTGCAGATGAATTTATTGATAATCAATACACAATTGAGGGTACAAGTTTACATGAACGTGTACATACTTTGAGTGATGGCAATCGGGAAGACACTTGGCAAATTCGAGCAATTTATTTGAAATCCGAAAAATATCAACTCATTGGAAAATCAGACTTAATTGAATTAGAAAATGGTGAATGGTATCCCATAGAATATAAGCGAGGACGTAAAGGTGAATGGGATAACGATGAGTTGCAAGTATGCGCCCAAGCATTGTGTTTAGAAGAGATGACAGGAAAACCCGTCACCACAGGATATATTTATTATGCTCACTCCCATCAACGTCAATTAGTGGAGATTTCTGAGGAATTAAGACAAAGTGCGATCGCTACAATTAAATCAGTAAAAAATCTCCTGGAAGCTGGCATCATGCCAATAGCAACCTATAGCAAACGTTGCCAAGGATGCAGTTTTTACAACCAATGTTTACCGCAATTACCAGAAAAAGTCAGGCGGTATCAAGAAGAAATTTAAGTTAATTGTTGGTTGTTGCTTGTTAGTGGTTGTAGAGACGTGCCATGGCACGTCTGTACATTAGTTAGTGGTTAGTGGTTATTTGTTAACTATCCCCCTTGTCTTCCTTGTCCCCCTGTTGCTCCTTGTCCTTCTTGTCTCCCCACACTCCTCATTCCCAATTCCTTCACATAATTTAAAAATCAATCATGGGTACAGTATACATCACACAAGAAGATGCTTTTATCGGTAAAGTTGATGAAAGACTCAACGTTAAATATGAGAAAAAAACAATTTTAGATGTGCCATTGATCAAAATTGATGGTTTGGTAGTTATGGGGAGAGCAAGTATTTCTCCTGCTACTATTGCCGAATTAGTTAATCAAAAAATTCCTCTAACTTTCTTGACAAATAACGGTAAATATATTGCGCGGCTAGAACCAGAAATGAGTAAGAATATTTTCTTACGTTCTGCCCAGTGGAAAGCTAGGGGAGAATCACCACAAGCGATTCATGCTAGTAAAGGTTTTGTGAGAGGAAAGTTAAAAAACTATCGTTATTCTCTCCTAAAGTCACAACGCAGTTATCCTGATTTAGATTTGAACGGAGGACTAAATCAATTAGCAACTGCGATCGCAAATCTTGATCAAGCCACATCTATTGATTCTATCCGAGGTTTAGAAGGTGCAGGTAGTGCTGCGTATTTTAGTTGTTTTAATCAACTGATCCGCGTTGATAACTTTCAATTCCACACTCGCAATCGTCGTCCCCCAACTGATCCAGTCAACTCTTTGTTGAGTTTGGGTTATGCATTATTACGTCATGATGTGCAGGGTGCAATTAATATTGTTGGCTTCGATCCCTATTTAGGATATTTACATACAGAGCGTTATGGCAGACCATCATTAGCACTAGATTTAATGGAAGAATTTCGTCCTGTAATTGTCGATGCAGTAGTTTTAACAACAATCAATCGTCGGATTCTCGTACCTACAGACTTTATTACCGAACCAGTCAGTAACGCTGTTTCTCTGACCAAAGAAGGCTTACATAAATTTTTGCGTCTCTATCAAGAAAAGAAGCAAACAAAATTTAAACATCCCGTCATGCAAAAGCAATACACCTATCAGGAATCCTTTGAATTGCAAGCAAGATTACTTGCAAAATACCTCATGGGCGAAATTGAAAAATATCCGCCATTGATAATGAAGTAATTTATCTAGTTAGTGGTTAGTAGTTAGTAGTTAGTGGTTTACTACTCCCCACACCTCTCACACTCCTCAGACTCCCCATCTCCCCACTGCCCCTAATCCCCAGAGGGGACCCCGAGTTCCCCACCTCCCCACCTCCCCATGTTTATTGTCGTCAGTTACGATATCCCCGAAGATAAACGTCGTACCAAAATCCACAATATTCTCAAGTCTTACGGACAGTGGATGCAGTATTCTGTGTTTGAGTGCAACTTAACTGAAACCCAGTATGCTAAACTGAGGGCGCGTTTGGCAAAACTCATTAAACCTGATGAAGACAGCATCCGCTTCTATTTTCTTTGTGCTTGCTGTCAGGGTAAAATTGAGCGCATTGGTGGTGAAATGCCAATGGATACTACGGTGTTTTTTGCTTGATGATGGTGCAAATCAGTAGGTGTAGAAAAAAAGCAGTCAATTTTTGGGGCTGAAATACTGATCCTGTCTAAGTTAGAGGCTGAATAGATGCTAAATGGGATCTGCACCTTTTCTGTAATTATTGCCCTGACTACATTTGAGCCATTTTATACTCATTTGCTCTTGACAGTGCGATCGCTCAAACGCTATATTTACTCCAGGTCTGCACCACTGAACCTTGAAAATCAAATACAGCAAGGCTTCCAAATTGAGCAGTTGCAACTTACACAAATCCCTATTAGGGATTGAAACGATTTCTATGTGGGAAAAAACTATTAATGCGGATTCCGTTGCAACTTACACAAATCCCTATTAGGGATTGAAACTAAAAGGATTAGGATACCTTTGTGGTGGTTGTAAGAGTTGCAACTTACACAAATCCCTATTAGGGATTGAAACAATCGTCTTTAGCCGCTGCGATCGCCCTTACTGTTGCAACTTACACAAATCCCTATTAGGGATTGAAACGCTGCACAAAAACATAAAGATAAAGAAAGAATTAGTTGCAACTTACACAAATCCCTATTAGGGATTGAAACATACGGGCCTGGCTTTATGCCTCCAGCAAAACTTGAGTTGCAACTTACACAAATCCCTATTAGGGATTGAAACAAGTCTTTTTTTAAATAATATGCTTATTGATGCTCGTTGCAACTTACACAAATCCCTATTAGGGATTGAAACTTTCATAAAAGCAATAACTCTTCAATTGATTGCAGTTGCAACTTACACAAATCCCTATTAGGGATTGAAACCGGCGATCGCCTAAATAAGAATCTAGAATTTTAAGCGTTGCAACTTACACAAATCCCTATTAGGGATTGAAACTCTTTGGAAGCTTCTAGAATAATTTTTCTTTGAGTTGCAACTTACACAAATCCCTATTAGGGATTGAAACCCTAGTACAGACATCCAAGGCATGAAAGTACGAATGTTGCAACTTACACAAATCCCTATTAGGGATTGAAACTCTCTCTTATTTTTAGAGAGAAACCCTTTGGCGTTGCAACTTACACAAATCCCTATTAGGGATTGAAACGGTAAGTCTTAATATCTGGAAAAATAGGGACATTAGGGTTGCAACTTACACAAATCCCTATTAGGGATTGAAACGGCAAATCGTGCTTAATTTAAGAGAAATTTTTTACCGTTGCAACTTACACAAATCCCTATTAGGGATTGAAACTGGATACTTGCCAGATACGGGTGACATGGATATTGAAGTTGCAACTTACACAAATCCCTATTAGGGATTGAAACAAAAAATAGCTGAGCAAGAATTGAAATTGCAGAATTGTTGCAACTTACACAAATCCCTATTAGGGATTGAAACGATGAATCTGTTGCCACTGTCCTCCATCGGGTACTCCGTTGCAACTTACACAAATCCCTATTAGGGATTGAAACTTCGCCTAGAGTCGTTCAAAGTGCTGCTGAGGGTTTGGTTGCAACTTACACAAATCCCTATTAGGGATTGAAACTAATATTGCAGAGGTGCTTTTAAGCATATTATTTTGTTGCAACTTACACAAATCCCTATTAGGGATTGAAACTCTGTGGTGATTGGTAGGATTCCACAGGGCTCTTTGTTGCAACTTACACAAATCCCTATTAGGGATTGAAACCCACAAATACACTTATAACAACTTATTACCCTCTTAGGTTGCAACTTACACAAATCCCTATTAGGGATTGAAACAAAAATGTTGTAATCTTCAAACATTTTGCGCTTCAAGTTGCAACTTACACAAATCCCTATTAGGGATTGAAACGTAAATTTACCTGATAAAAATGGAGATACATCTGTTGCAACTTACACAAATCCCTATTAGGGATTGAAACCAAATCCAAGACCAAGAATGTATAGGGAGCTTTGGGTTGCAACTTACACAAATCCCTATTAGGGATTGAAACTACCTATGGAGCAAAGCAGGTCTTTTTCTTGCTGCCGTTGCAACTTACACAAATCCCTATTAGGGATTGAAACTATTTCCATCAGAAAGTTTTAGAATTTCAAAGCTATAAAAGTTGCAACTTACACAAATCCCTATTAGGGATTGAAACAACAGACGGCTAATCCAAAATTAATGGGGTGGTGTTGCAACTTACACAAATCCCTATTAGGGATTGAAACCGGCTACCAGATGGTGAGCTGCTGACCGTAGCCAGTGGTCAGGTTGCAACTTACACAAATCCCTATTAGGGATTGAAACCTGCATTTGGCGATTATTTCACGCCTGGGAATTTGGGTTGCAACTTACACAAATCCCTATTAGGGATTGAAACTTACGCAACTCAAAAAAAGAGTGCGGCCATAGATAGTTGCAACTTACACAAATCCCTATTAGGGATTGAAACGATACCCCCCTGGATAAACCCTAGGGACTTAGCTGGTTGCAACTTACACAAATCCCTATTAGGGATTGAAACCGATGATACACCTCTGGTCTACGTGGTCAAAGGGCGTTGCAACTTACACAAATCCCTATTAGGGATTGAAACTTAAGGTATCTAGCAGTTCCCTGACTGAGAGTAGAGAGTTGCAACTTACACAAATCCCTATTAGGGATTGAAACGACCAAGAGAACCCCAAGGCGGTAATTGTATCCTTGAGTTGCAACTTACACAAATCCCTATTAGGGATTGAAACTGGTGCAGATTTGCGGGATGCAAACCTCTATGGCGCGTTGCAACTTACACAAATCCCTATTAGGGATTGAAACGGATGCGGGAGGAATCCAAGTGGATGCCCTGATCAAGTTGCAACTTACACAAATCCCTATTAGGGATTGAAACATTGTAACGCCAAACGATGGCGGCAATGGCGGAAGTTGCAACTTACACAAATCCCTATTAGGGATTGAAACCAAGGGAGTCCTCTAAGGATCCCTAGGTATTTATGTTGCAACTTACACAAATCCCTATTAGGGATTGAAACAAAATTTTGCATAATAAATTCTGGGTGATTTTAAAGTTGCAACTTACACAAATCCCTATTAGGGATTGAAACAAAAACAGTTAGAAGCATGCTAACTTGGGCGCATTAGTTGCAACTTACACAAATCCCTATTAGGGATTGAAACCGGGGAGGAAACGGAGGAAATGCCTTTATCTTTCCGTTGCAACTTACACAAATCCCTATTAGGGATTGAAACGAGACTCCGAAGTCCACGTGCCGGATATACGGCTGGAGTTGCAACTTACACAAATCCCTATTAGGGATTGAAACGCCCGGAACAACAGCAAACTTGTAAGGATCCTCTCAAGTTGCAACTTACACAAATCCCTATTAGGGATTGAAACACCACCAGGAGTAAATGAGGTCACTTTATATCCTGTTGCAACTTACACAAATCCCTATTAGGGATTGAAACACCGTTCCTAGGGAACCCCGCCTGAGCCTGGGCCAGTTGCAACTTACACAAATCCCTATTAGGGATTGAAACCACAACTTTAGCGGATTATAAAGAAACAAAAGAAACGTTGCAACTTACACAAATCCCTATTAGGGATTGAAACAAATGGCACCCAAGGAAAAGAATTTATAAATTGCGTTGCAACTTACACAAATCCCTATTAGGGATTGAAACCGGCCTGGGATGGCCAACTGGATGCCCCAAGTCGTGTTGCAACTTACACAAATCCCTATTAGGGATTGAAACAAATAATTCTTTCTCAAATCCTTCCTTCTTGCCCGCATGTTGCAACTTACACAAATCCCTATTAGGGATTGAAACAATTAATTCGGATTTTTTCGGATAAGAATTTTTTGGGTTGCAACTTACACAAATCCCTATTAGGGATTGAAACAAAAAAGCTATCAGCAAATGCTCTTTGGGAATATGGTTGCAACTTACACAAATCCCTATTAGGGATTGAAACTCTAGGGTTGCTGTGGGAGTTGCTGTCACGGAGTTGCAACTTACACAAATCCCTATTAGGGATTGAAACTGGCAAGACTTACAGCTTTTTTTAGTCTAAAAACGTTGCAACTTACACAAATCCCTATTAGGGATTGAAACCCGGGGGCAGCTAGCGGCACTGGTGACATCTCATATGTTGCAACTTACACAAATCCCTATTAGGGATTGAAACTTGATCAACAAAATCTCTTTAGAGCGCAATCAGCGTTGCAACTTACACAAATCCCTATTAGGGATTGAAACGGGACAAGAGCATCAGGATTATCCTTGTATAAAAGGTTGCAACTTACACAAATCCCTATTAGGGATTGAAACACTCCTTGGGATATGCTAGGTATTTATACTCAGACGTTGCAACTTACACAAATCCCTATTAGGGATTGAAACAGGGCGTCCTTAGGCACTCCCCAGGGCTCCCTAGGGTTGCAACTTACACAAATCCCTATTAGGGATTGAAACAGGACTTGGAGCGGTCATAAGCCTTCCATGAATAGTTGCAACTTACACAAATCCCTATTAGGGATTGAAACGATCTCTATGTGGGAAAAAACTATTAATGCGGATTCCCGTTGCAACTTACACAAATCCCTATTAGGGATTGAAACCACTGCTTCAGCATCGCCGCGATAGTACACGGTGGGTTGCAACTTACACAAATCCCTATTAGGGATTGAAACCGGAATGGTACGCCCTTTGGCGTAAAAATCACCAGTTGCAACTTACACAAATCCCTATTAGGGATTGAAACGCTTCTCAAACTGAGCGCGATCGTACTCAAGTAAGTTGCAACTTACACAAATCCCTATTAGGGATTGAAACTCCCTCGGGAGGCTGGCACTTACCGACAACAAAGTTGGGTTGCAACTTACACAAATCCCTATTAGGGATTGAAACAGAGCGGGCCAGCTGGATAAGCTACAGGTTGACACGTTGCAACTTACACAAATCCCTATTAGGGATTGAAACATTGAATTGTTGTCTTTGCGAAGCGTGCATTCTTTGCAAAGTTGCAACTTACACAAATCCCTATTAGGGATTGAAACGTTTTTAATTTAATTAATTATGGAATATAAATCTAAAAGAAGTTGCAACTTACACAAATCCCTATTAGGGATTGAAACTTCCCTCTTGTTTCTTGGGTAAGGCAACCAATAGGTTGCAACTTACACAAATCCCTATTAGGGATTGAAACTGCAAAGTAAGCTTTGGCTTGATTTAAATCCTCAAAAGTTGCAACTTACACAAATCCCTATTAGGGATTGAAACACCCAGGACAGGATCTCGCTAGGGGTGACAGAGCGGTTGCAACTTACACAAATCCCTATTAGGGATTGAAACTTTATGATGATTGGACACCATCACTAGATTCTTTGCTGGTGTTGCAACTTACACAAATCCCTATTAGGGATTGAAACTGAATGCAACCATGCAGGTGGCCGCCATCCCCAATGTTGCAACTTACACAAATCCCTATTAGGGATTGAAACCGCACGACTTAAATTGGCGCCAATTAGATAGGCATCAATCAAGTTGCAACTTACACAAATCCCTATTAGGGATTGAAACTCTTACTTTAATGGCTTTCATTGCCACCCATCCCTGGGAATGTTGCAACTTACACAAATCCCTATTAGGGATTGAAACGACGGATTCTATTACTTAGCTTCTGACTCTGGTTGCGTTGCAACTTACACAAATCCCTATTAGGGATTGAAACGCCCTCTACTGCAACCTTGCATTGCTTGAGGTAGAGTTGCAACTTACACAAATCCCTATTAGGGATTGAAACGCCACAGTTGTGGGTAAT
Organism: Fischerella muscicola PCC 7414; assembly: GCF_000317205.1. Taxonomy (GTDB): domain Bacteria; phylum Cyanobacteriota; class Cyanobacteriia; order Cyanobacteriales; family Nostocaceae; genus Fischerella; species Fischerella muscicola. Next base: position 41,758 of record NZ_AJLK01000028.1, read on the forward strand.
ATCTTTTCAATTCCGCGTTGCAACTTACACAAATCCCTATTAGGGATTGAAACATCAGATTATATCTGAATACACAGATAGATTTAGAGGTTGCAACTTACACAAATCCCTATTAGGGATTGAAACAATCCTGGTGAAGAAGAATCTGGCAATGCCGGCGGGTTGCAACTTACACAAATCCCTATTAGGGATTGAAACGAGAAGCAAGGCTTCCGCTCTTTGCGGAGCCTTGTCGGTTGCAACTTACACAAATCCCTATTAGGGATTGAAACTTCCGCCTACAGCTACAGCAGTTATTACAGCACTTAAGTTGCAACTTACACAAATCCCTATTAGGGATTGAAACCAACAGTACGCTAACAAGTACGGCTTAAATCCTGGTTGTTGCAACTAACATTAATCCCTATTAGGGATTGAAACGCGAGACATCGCAAGGCTTCAAACCACAGGCTTGGTTGCAACTAACATTAATCCCTATTAGGGATTGAAACATTTAATCCTTTAATAGTCATCCAAATATAGTACTTATATACTATGTGCTAAAACCAACTTGATTTTAAATCCCCATTCTTTCAACTGTTGAAGAATCTCTACTGTGTTCACTGCCTGTCTGCGTGGTGTAACAATCCTTATTACTTAACTATACTTAACTTATGGCTTTCTTCCTGATTATACTTTGCCGATAGTCACAAAAGGCGATAAGAGGTTTCATAGAATTTTGATATTAATAAATTTGCTTGAATCTTAGGAATTTGTGATAAACTAAGAAAAGAAGTTTAAATTCGGTTGTGCGGTTTGTTTTTATTTGTACTTAGTATTACAGACTTCTCCGGATCTAAAACTCTACGCCATTTGATTCTGGAGATGTTTTATGTCGATTTACGTTGGTAATCTGTCCTATGAGGTTGAGCAAGATGACCTCAAGCAGGTATTTTCCGAGTATGGAACTGTGAAGAGCGTTCAACTACCTGTAGACCGGGAAACTGGTCGTGTGCGAGGATTCGCTTTTGTAGAAATGGGTTCAGAGGCAGAAGAAGCTGCGGCAATTGAAGCCCTAGATACTGCTGAATGGATGGGTCGTAGCCTGAAAGTTAACAAAGCAAGACCTAAATCAGAGGGAGGTTCCTTTGGTGGTGGTAGACGTGGTGGCAACAATGGTGGAGGCTACTCCCGACGTTACTAAGGTTTAAAACCCAAGTTTAACTTTTAAGTCTCTTGGGCAGGCTAGGAGTCTGCCCTTTTTTGTTCTCAGCTGACTGGATGAGTAAAGCGAAAGTGCATTTTAATTGGATATTTTTGGTTTTGAGGGAAATAGGGAAGCATGGTTAAATCCCCTCTACCCAAAAATGCAAATTGAATGTTTATGAGCTTATCACTACCCAGTACTAATATCTAAGGAGATAAAATGACCCAAATAGTAGTGGGCGAAAATGAAGCACTAGAGTCGGCTTTACGCCGATTTAAACGCCAAGTTTCCAAGGCAGGGATTATGCCTGACTTAAAGAAACATCGTCACTTTGAAACTCCTCTTGAGAAAAACAAGCGGAAAGCAAAAGCGGTTGCTAATTCTAGACGGTATAAGAAACGTTTCCGCTCTTCTTAATTTTTGTACATTTAGCATGAATATACCTAAATGACATCTAGCGGCTGTGCCGCTAGACGTAATTTATTATGATGTCCGATTAATAGCTTACGATATAAAGCTTGGGCATTGAGGAGCCAGTGCGCTGGCTCACCAATTACCGACAAGGACGGATAATATAACTGTTTAAGCGGACATGATATTACTTGTCATCCCGCACAGGTAGCGGAGTTTCTAAAATCTCCATCAGCAATTCTAACCGGGATGGACGAGACAGCAATGGCACTAAGTTCGGCAGAGAGTAGTAGTCACCCGCAAAAGTAAAGGTATCCACAGGTATTTGCTTCTCCTTCAAGTTGCGTTCGATGTAATCACACCATCCACCAACTCTGACGATAATCACATTAGGCATAACTCCTAAATCGCGCTGATAAGCTTGGTAAGCGGCGACAAAGTAGGGTTGGGTGTTTTCGCCTTCGTCGGTGACAATAATGATTTGTTCTACCACCTGCTTTTTCAAGCGCATGGTTTCTAGACCTGCACCCACACTGGTTCCACCATTAGGGAAAATATGCTGGAATGCCTTTTCCCAGTCTGATAGTTGTTTCCCTTGAGCCTTGACTGGGTAAGCAATGGTGTCAAAAGCATAGACAAATAAATCTGCTTCGGTAATACCAGAAATTAAAGCAGCTATTTGCTTACCAACTTCTAGTGCTACATCCATACTTCCAGACTTATCAACCAACAAAGCTGTCGGCTTGGCAATTTTACCGCGCTTTTTGACTTGTTCGTTGGCAACATTTTCCAGTCGGACCGCAGTTTCTGTATCCAGCTGGGTGACATCAGCTGCAACCGTGGCTTTGAACGCAGATATCCTATCACTCTTAGCCGCTTGTTCTAACTTCCCATCAATCAACGCCTTGACTTCTGGATGATCCATCGCACCGCGCTGCTTCAGAGATTTGAGGTTGTTTATTACCTCCTGTGGTGACATAGAGTTTATCAACGCCACCAACACCGTTGGGGTAAGTTGCTTAACTGCACCAATCGCAATGGTGTAAGGGATGTTATGCTCAACAATCAAAGCAGCTTGTGCAGCTGGTGTTTCTGCCTTTGCTACCTGCTTAAGCATATATGCCAAGCTATCTTCTGGGGGTGCATCTTTGAATAACACTGCATCTGCACGCATACTTGGTTTAATATGCAAAGTTGCATACAGATGTTTCATCGCCTTACGTCCCCGTAAAGCAGCGCGGTCAAAAAATTGAGGGTTTATTTCTCGCGCGCGCAAATAGCGCTGTACAGCAGTACGTGCAGATCGGGGAACTTTACCGCGTTGCTGCTTCATAAAATCCACAATTCGCGCTACTTGATAAGGCGGAAATTCTTGTAGCAAGACAAAACCAGCGTCACGGTGTGCAGTTACATTGCTTGTTAGCAGATGTCCCAAAAACACTTCCTTGTGGTCGCGGACATCACCATTATGCTGATACCATACAGCCAGGTGTCCATAGAAAATCGGATCAAGTTCTATCATTAACTTGTGAAATTCTGCTACCTTCTCCAACTCGCGGTGAGGCGTAGTCAGCAAGCTGTTGAGAAGTTCTAAACGCAAATCGCGTTCTGCTGTATTCATAAGTACTACCTCCATTAAGAATTTTGGTTCTTAGATTTTGTTGCTTTTAGCCTCAGGCGGCTTCCCGGAGGTTAGATCACGAAAACATAAATACACACTCATAATCTATATGTGTCAATCCGTGTGTATCGCCTTGCACGATGTTCGATTTCTAACAAATATCTTCGCCAGCCTAAACTTTAATTGCAACCAAAATCTAAAACTGTGGAGTGTAGTTGTCACACGCTACGAGGTGAATAAAATCACCGCGCAAGTTGAGAAAGCTGTTGGTTTATACACAGGAATCGAACCTGTTACCCATCGGTTAATAGCCGACTGCTCTACCAATTGAGCTAGTATGTAAGCTTTTTCTGTTAGGGCGCGGTGACAACTACTGTTGTAACTGCAAGAAGACTAGATGTCAAATGCTACATTTAGACTTAGTATAAAATTGCCGCACAAGTTGAGGAAGCATAAGCCTGAAGACGGCTTCAGACGTAAGACTCTGTTTTTTAAGTTGTTTATATTAGGAGTGTGTAAGCTTCCTCGATGAGGGTACGGCAAAAATTATTCAAGAACATCATTAATATTTGATCACCCATGCAAGTTTAAAAAGCTTTTTCCAACTTACGATCGCTCTTACCCGTTTGATTCTCGAGCAGTGGGCGTGCATTCCGCATCTGGCGTGAGATTAACAACGCTGTCACTAGATCGGTTGCCCGATTTTCGCTACCTTAGGATCGTTATCACGTGTGTAGGCTTTTCAGGTTAGGACACGGGTTGAATTGTGAAATTTATAGGTCACTTCGCGCAAGTTGAAAAAGCCGTTTGTTCATACGTAGGATTTGAACCTACATTATCCTGAGTGGAAATCAAGTGCCTGTACCTATTCGGCTAGTATGTAAGCTTTTCCTGTGAGGGCGCGAAGTGGAATATTTAATCATTGGGAATAATCGTATCCCGCATAAGTTGGTAAAGCCATGAACATTTTGCCTATACCAATTCGGCTACACCCCCATTAAGTGGAGGTGGTAGGGTTTGAACCTACAAACTTCTTGCGAAGTTGAATGTATGTAAGCTTCACCTGTGAGGATGCGGGACAAAAACTTAATCCTTTATCCGTAAACTGCTTCTGGTCTTACGATTAAATCCCCACTTGGTCTACGGTCAATTATGTAAGATTCAAAGCGGTTTAGTTGCACATCAAAATGTTGTGCTAGTCGCTGTTTAATAATATTGTCATTCATGTTAGCTGTTAAGCCTAGTTGTGACTCGCTAACATCATAAGAACGACCTTCAAAGCGAATATGAACCATACTACAACCTCCTTTATATAGATTTTTGGGAGGTAAGACTTGTTGTGTTTGTTTAACTTGTTTGTTGCTCCTATACTACTAATGTACTACAAGAGATGTCAAGGGGTAAAAGAAAGTTTTTTCAATTTTCACAATTTAATGTTTTGCACTTAACCCAAAAAGTAAGTAGAGACGCAATTTTTCTCGAGTCTCCATAATCTGTTTTTAAATGTTACACTAGTCTAATTATTGTTCTGAGCGATCGCTACAGATGTCAGCTTCTAAAGTATTTATACTTATATAATTAGGATTTTTATATCAAAAAAAGTAGTACACATATCTTGACAATTATTGATTTGTAAATCCTACATATGTTAAAGAGCATCAAAATTTGCTTGACATATGGTATCAATGCCAATTTCGCTTTTAAATTCAAGAACTTATATTAAAATTTTCTTAGATATATTAAGTACTTATAATTTATTTGCTAAATATTTTCTTTATTTTGTTTATAATCAGAAGGTGTAGCTACATTCTTTCAGCTTGATACACTTTTTCCTCTATATAATTTTGTTGTTAGAGCAAAAAGTACCGACTTGATAAAGTTAATAAACGAGCCAGTCTTGAATGAGCGTTATCCTACCGCTCTTGGAATGCCTCGTCTGTTCGTTCGGGAGGAACGGCGAATGCACATGAGATTGCCTGGAGAAGGAATGGAACTGGCGCAGTTGTTTATGGCTGATGAAAATAAACAAATATTCCAACCGCCGTTGATCTTGGTGGTGGAAGACAACGATGACAACCTAGTACTGATGAGCTATGCTCTTGAATCATTTGGTTGTAGGCTAATTTGTCAAACAGACAGTTCTACAACAGTGCTGGTAGCCAAAGAATATCAGCCAGATTTGATACTACTAGATATTTTGTTACCAGCAATCAATGGTATTGATGTAGTACGCTCCTTAAAACAAGAACCGCTAACACACAATATTAATGTTGTTGCGGTTACTGCTTTAGCTAGTTTAGAAGATAGAGAGCGTATTCTTGAAGCTGGCTTTGACGATTACATCAGCAAGCCTTACATGATTGAAGATTTAGAAGATATCGTTTCTCGCCATCTTGGTAGTAAATTAAAACATAATTCGGCTGTTGACTTGTGTTAAGACCACAGTATGTGAAAACAAGAAGAGTTGATTATTCATGAGGCTTTTTTCCTCATTTTGGTATTAGAAGCAGAATCACGAAGATCAGGTGTTTCGGATAAGATAGCAATAATCCCTGAACGACCAGTTTCTAAAGTAGCATCACTTAGTATCTCTACTACAGACACATGTAAGATATCCTCAACTAATTCTTTCAATTGAGGTTGAATAGCTTCATCTAAATCAGAACGCACTTGTTCAGCTAATTCGTGTCTACCTGTTTGAGCCAACAACTGTTCTGGTGGTGTAATCGAATTTTCAATTACAATCACTAGATTTGTATCTGATAGGCGACATGTTACTTTGCTAGGCTGATGTCCGAGTTGTTCGCGATATAAAGCCTGTATACGTTGTGCTAAAGTGCGTTCTACTTGACCGCGAGTTGGAGTTGAATCTGCCATATATTTTTTATAACTTAAGATATAGACCACTAGTAATAAGTCAACAAGTACAGCAAAAAATCAACTGTGAAGAGTCACTAGTCCTTTGTTATTTGTTAGTCGTTAAAAACACAACAAATAATAAGCAACTATTAAAGAAAGAAAAAATAGACTCTAAGTTATAAAATAATACCTCGCTTTTTGAGTTATCACTAGCAGTGTAACCTAAAAAAATCATTGACGTATATTGGTGTTAGAGATGATTTAGCGAGCTTGCTGTTTCAGGCTGCTGTATTGAATAATAGTGGTACAAATTTTTCAGATCACCATCCCAATGAAGTATCTTCACTCTAGATCAAGTTATAAGTAAACTATCTGAAAGATATACACCTATGTATTACCTATAAAAATTTTTTATTATTTATTTGCCTAAATATAATAGGTAGAAGCAGTCTTAATAAAAATATTTCACTACTTCCCCTCCTTTCATATCTTGCGCCTGTCCAATTGTTAACCTTACTGGTTCGCATTAATTATGATGGACTGCGAGGATCCCCAATTTTTTGAAAAGTTGCGGATCTAGCCGTCGCAACTCCTCAAAACTAATGAAACAGATCACTACTCTAGAAAATAGGGCAGTCCCGATGAAAAAAATTCATCGGCAATCATAAAAAACCTCACCCT
>NZ_AJLK01000029.1 GCF_000317205.1 Fischerella muscicola PCC 7414
AGCCCCTCTCCTTAGCAAGGAGAGGGGTGTCGTCCGTTGACGGAGTGAGGTGAGTTTCAAGTTATTTTTTTGGTAAATGTACTGTGAAAACGCTACCTTTACCCAATTCAGAAGTAACTTTAATTGTTCCTCCGTGTAACTCGACAATGCGGCGTGATAAATGTAATCCCAAACCGCTGCCAGCACGTTTATTTTTACCTTGGCGAAATCGTTCAAATAGTGTTGGCAGATCATCAGCAGCAATTCCGTAGCCGGTATCTTCTACTTCTAACTTAATCCAGCCTTGATCTCCAGAAGATGGAGGAGTTGCTGAAATGCGAACAGTTATGCTACCTGTATCTGTAAATTTCAAAGCATTTCCGACTAAATTACTGATTAGGCGACGTAGTTCTAGCCGATCGCCCAAAATGATACAATCATTTTCATCCTGTTGATTTAATTCACTGCTATCTACTTTGAGGAGTATTTCTTTTTCATCAGCCAATGCATGCAATTCTTCAACTACTTCTGTGGCAATTTCGCAAATATTGCAGTTTTCAAATTGCAGTGTTTTTTTACCTGCTTCTAGGCGATGGACTTCTAGCAATGTGTTAACCATGTCCAACAAGTTTTGGTTGCTGCGAATCATGGCCGCGATCGCCTGTTTCATGTCTGCCGAAATTTTGCAGAAGGTTTCCTGCTGAAATAAATTTAGCATTCTGTCAGCAGCAACTAAAGGAGTCCGTAAGTCGTGAGTTAAACGTAAAACAAAGTCTTCCTGCTGACGAAATAATTTTTTTTGTTCATCAAGACTACGTTTAAGTCTGAGTAGCGATCGCACCCTTGCTAATAGTTCATCTTGATCAAATGGTTTGCGGATAAAGTCGTCAGCCCCCGCATCCAAACCTTCCACAACACTCACATCATGAAATGCTGTCAATAACAAGATGGGAATGTAATCTAGAAAAGGGTGATTACGGATGCGCCGAGTGACCTCATAGCCATCTAACCCTGGCATCATCACATCTAGTAAGATTAAATCTGGGGGAGATTCTTCGACTTGCTTTAACGCTGTTACCCCATCTGCTACTAAATCTATTTCGTACCCTTCAATTTCTAAGATTGTCTGTAGTAAGAATAGATTATCAGGCGTATCATCAACAGCAAGAATTTTTTCTACTTTAGTACCTGTAGCTGAAAACATATTTGATTTAATAATAATATTGAGGAAAGCTGTATTGTCGTCATTTCTTATTTTTCTTTTTATGCACTCAGTCGCTAGTGCATCTATAATTATTTTTCATTTAACATTTCCACTTAATCAAAAATGACTAAATACATGAAATTACTTGCCTCTTTCTCTTGGTAGTTGCTGCACTTGTTCTTGAGCCAGATGAAGTGCCTCTGGCTGTTTACTTAAGGTCTTTTTTGGTGATATTATATTAGAAGCCTTTGGCGCTCCATCTTGATTTTGCGTCCTGGATAACAGAACTTGGCGTGGCAGTGAAATCCGAAAGACTGAACCCCGATTTAATTCACTTTCTATAGCTATTTTGCCCCCCATCATTTGGACTAGTGCATCTACAATTGGCAAACCAAGACCTGTGCCGGGATATTTACGAGTAATACTCTGGTCGAGTTGGCGAAAGGCTTCAAAGATATATTTTAGGTCTGAGGGGGCAATACCAATACCTGTATCCCATACAGCAATTTCTATCTGATTATCTGGTAGTTCTGTGACATCCACGCCGATACTACCTGACTCTGTAAATTTAATCGCATTCGAGAGCAGATTCATTAAAATTTGCCGCACACGTACAGGATCATTAAATACCATACTATTTTGTAAGTTATTTTGAACCTGTACAGAAAGTTTTTTGGCCTCTGCTAGAGATAAAGCTTCAGCAACGGTAGTTTTGACTACCTGTGATAAGTCGAATATTTCTGGTTTCAGACTTAATCTACCAGACTCCAGTTTAGAGAAGTCAAGGACTTCATTTAACAACATTAATAAATGCTTGCCATTATTGAGGATACGTTCTACCATATCCCTTTGCTGGGCTGATAAATCACCACATTTGGGACGCAGCAATAGCTGAGAGAAGCCAATAATCGCATTCATTGGTGTCCGCAGTTCATGAGATATTGTTGCTAAAAATTGGGATTTTAGCAGTGAAGCTTCTTTCAGCTTGATGTTTTGTAGTTCAATTTGTTGTTGTTGTGCTTCTAATTCTTGATTTTTACGAATTAGCAATTCATTACTTTCTCGAAGTTGCTGGTTTACCAAAGCTACTTGCATTTCTGCCCGGTAAACTCGAATGGCATTTCGTAAAACCTGAGTTAGTGTGACTGGTGAGACTCTTGATTTGGAAAGATAGTCTATAGCACCAGCTTTCATCAACTCAACAGCAATTTGTTCGTCTCCTTGCCCGGTAAGTACAACCAAAGGCACTTTGATATTACGAGAACGTACATCGTTGATCAAGGTCAATCCATCTTGATCTGGTAGGCGATAATCGAGAAAAACGCAGTCAAAAGAATTATCCTGCAAATGAGCGATCGCACTTTTACAGTCATCGGCTTCAAACAGCTGTACACTTATCCCTGCTGCTTTCAAAGCCCGCCTGACTGACATGCGGTCTACTTCATCATCATCTACAACTAATACTTTTAGCGTTTCTTCCATCGCTTTTAATTATTGCTCTTATATACAGCTTCTCGTATAATATTGAAGTTTTCCAGCCATCTAGATATTTTTTAGTTAGTAGTTAGTGGTTGGTTAATAATTATTTTCAACTGACCAGTGATTCCTCAATAGAACAAGCCCCTAGATTGATCTATAGATTCAATTAGAAATCAGGCAATATCATAATTTCTCAATAGTACAAGCCGCCAGATTTATGTGTGGAACCAATCCAAAATCCAAAATCTTAAATCGGATGGCACTTCACCAACTAAGGCATTTCACAGAGAGTCCAATACTTATTGAGCGTTGCCATGAGTTCAAGAAAATTATTAAATGTCACAGGCTTCAGAAGATAACCAGCCACATTCAAATTATAAGCTTCCACTCTGTCTTTATCTTGATTGGAAGTTGTCATGACCACCACAGGAGTAGGTCTGAGTTGGGGATCAGCCCGTAGTTCTTGGAGAAATTCGATTCCACCCATTTTGGGCATATTTAAATCTAGCAATATCAAACGTCGGTCATTAGGAACCTCAGGAGGTTGACCATTACTACTACGCAGCATTGCTAGGGCTTCTATACCATTAGTAGCAATATGTAATGGATTAGTAATATTAACTTTTTTGAATGCCCGTTTGACATTCATGACATCTACTTCGTCATCCTCCACTAGTAGTATGTTAATCACTCTTTGTGCCATCACTTGTTTTAAATTGATTCAGTTGTATCCTAAATTCACTTTCCTGAGTAGAGTATCAGACTTAGACTTACGGCTAATTACCAAAACATTAATACTTCTTAAAAATTAGTAATCGTGATTTGGCAATTACCTTTAGTGAAATAGATGCTCTGATTTTTGTATGCTATTGGTTGACTATGTTGTTTTGCCTATGCAATTTTTCAGGAAAAAATTAGTTTCCCAAATTGTTCTCCCTAATAAAAGATAGGCCACGTTTGCCTTGAGTATACATTCCTAAATCACACAATTTCAAAGCAAAAAAATAGTAAAAAAAATACCTCCTATACCAGTTCATCCCAATTGTAGATTCACTGGTTGAATATCGTCTTCAGCCATTGGTCAGAGTTGCAATAAAGTTTTGCGATGAAAATATTCCACAGAGTTATTCTTTTGGTTGCTTAGGCCAAGTGAAGCGGAAGGTACTACCTGCGCCCAGCTGAGAGTTTAAGGTGATCGTACCTGTTTCAGTTTCGACAATCTTTTTCACAATTGCTAAGCCCACCCCGGTACTTTCCTTATGATCGGGCGCTTCGAGTGTTTGGAAAATTACAAATATCTTATTCTGAAACTCACAAGCAATGCCAGGCCCGTCATCTGCAACGGCAAATTCATAGTAATCTCCCCGGTCTTCTACGGAAATTTTGACGTGACCATCAGATCGATTGTGATGTTGAATTGCATTACTAATTAAATTACTAAACACCTGTTGCAGAGGCAGTCGCTTTGTTAACAGAGTGGGCATTCTTGGTTGGATTTCAATTGTAAAAGTTGGTGGTGGTGCTAAAGATTCGATCACTTCTTGCAACATCTCACCGACTTTCACCACAGACACTGGTGTTTTGATTCGCCCAATGCGGGAATATTCCAGCAATCCATTAATTAAAGCTTCCATGCGCTGCACTCGTCCCCGCAGCAGACGCATCTGTTGTCGATTTTCTTCTGGTAGTTGATCTTGCAGGTCTTCTTCTATCCATTCTGAAAGATTAGCGATCGCTCGTAAAGGCGCTTTCAAATCGTGGGATGTGACATAAGCAAATTGATCCAATTCGTCGTTGCGCTTCTTCAACATTGTTGTAGTTTGCGCCAAAATAGTATTGACTCGTGTTAATTCTTCTGCCCGTTGCTGTACAGCCAATTCTGTTTGCTTGCGATCGCTAATATCAATACACGAACCAATATACCCAGCAAAACTACCATCTTCATTCCATCTAGGTGCGCCCGTATCTAAAATCCAACGATATTCACCATCAAACCGTCGCAGACGGTACTCCATGATAAAGTTTTGCCGGGTATCAAAAGCAGTAACACAAGTATGCAAACAACGTTCTAAGTCCTCTGGATGTACTCCCTCTGCCCAGCCGCTACCTAACTCCTGTTCCATTGTCCGGCCAGTAAAATCCAACCAAGGTTTGTTAAAATAATTACAAAGCTTCTCGACTCCAGACATCCAAATCATCACAGGTGCTGTATCAGCCATCGCCTGGAATAGCTGTTTACTCTCTCGCAATGCTTGCTGATTTAGTTTGGGTTCAGTAAGTTCAACTACCTGACCTTCCCACATTAATGCAATGATTTGTCCTGTTTCACCTCGAATTGCTTGCACAGAATATTCGATGGTCGAAGTTCTATTTTCTGTACCTAGAATGTGAAGTTGATCACGGATTAATTTTCCTTGGGCTGCACAAGCGATCGCTTCACGTAATTGAGTATTAGCCTGTGGTGAAATCGACTTGCCCAGAATATACCAAACCGGACGACTAACAACTGTAGTTTTCTCAAGTCCAAAAAAAGTTAAACTTGCCTGATTGACTTCAATAACAGTACCATCCAACCCCATCAATAGGAGAAATCGCCAGGTCTGGTTAAAAAATCCACACAAGCATTGTTCTATCTTACTTGCTTCTACCTGCCCTATTTTGTTAATGTTGATTGCAGCAGATTTGGACTCTAGAACCATACCTAAATTCTTGTAAAACTTTATAACTTTATATTTATTACTTTTTCATCAATACAGAACAAATTCGTACTTGTAAATTCAATATTGATTTATTACCCAAGAAAATTTATGCTTGCCGCTTTATACTAGCAATTTTGATTCATTAGGAGTCTGTAGTCGCGGCAATTTTAGCTTAGTGTCAGTATTCCATAGTTATTTGTGATTTAGCTATATGTCCTGGGCTAGATTTTCCGATCTCACGCCAGTAAGATAACGTGGAAATGACTATTTCTATTGGTGGATGCAAATTTATCAAAATATCATCTATCTTAGGTTTTGGAAAATAAAAAAAATAAATCACTAAATGTCGGCTTACGACAGATGGAATTAGTAGAGAGTACAAGTAGCAATGAGTGAAATTAGTATTGTTTTAATTGAAGACCATGACTTGACAAGAATGGGACTAAAAGCAGCATTGCAAACCGACAGTGCAGTTAAAGTTATCGGCGAAGCTGCAAATGCTACTAAGGGTCTGAAACTTTTGGAAAGCGCGAAGCCGGATGTAGCTGTGGTAGATATCGGCTTGCCAGACATGGATGGCGTTGAACTCACCCGCAGATTTCGGCAGTGGCAAACTGAAACAGGAGATACAACAACTAAAATCCTCATCCTGACAATGGAACATTCAGAGGATACAGTACTTGCTGCTTTTGCTGCTGGTGCAGATTCTTACTACATGAAGGATACAAGCATTGAAAGATTAACAGAAGCGATCCAAGCAACATACGAAGGTAACTCCTGGATTGACCCCGCGATCGCCAATGTTGTATTACAACAAATGCGACAAGTTTTCCCTGATAATCAGTCCGTTGACAAACCCAAGACTGTAAAAATAGATGCATTAGCGCCAGAATACGAGCAAGTCTTAGAAACTTATCCCTTAACTCAACGGGAATTAGAAATTCTGGAGTTGATTGTAGCTGGATGTAGCAATGGGCAGATTGCAGAAAAACTCTACATTACAGTTGGAACTGTCAAAACCCACGTTCGCAATATCTTAAATAAACTCTGTGCAGATGACCGTACCCAAGCAGCTGTTCGCGCCCTGCGTTCAGGGTTAGTAGCGTGAACTAATCCGCGCTATACCCTGAAGGTATAGCGCAGTTTTTCATTTAATCTGTTCATGCTGCTTATGATCAAATAAATTTAATTTAATATAGTGACATTTTTATTGAATTATTTAGTCAATTTTATTTTTATTTACAAAAATTAAAATATAGAGGTTTGAGACAGAATTTGTAATGCATAAAAATAGATCAATAGATGCATTAACTGTAACCTTTTCAATCATATTTTTGAAATAATAAGTATATTCACAGATTCTACTATTATCAGTCAGTCAATATTGGATTTTAGACTTTGGAGTCACTGCGTTGCGGTGATTCCTCCCACTGTAGTGTATGGGGTAATTTTAGATTACAAATCTTATAGAACTAATTGTTGTTGACACAGAACGTTAAAAGAGATTTATTTGTTTGATTTAATACTAAATCAAATCTATTAACAGATATAGATGAATATTCTCTTCATAGGTTTATTTTACTAGTAATTTTATTGGAGATGATGACGTAGATATTATTTCTTGCGATAGAGTCTCAACTGAACTTGAGATAGAAAAAATAATATTTAGTAATTGTTATACTAATAGCAAATAGTAAATTAATTGAGGAATACATTAATTATGCTCAATCTTATTGCTTGGATAATTTTAGGTATTCTAGCAGGAGCTATTGCCAAAGCAATTTACCCTGGTCGTCAAGGTGGCGGAATAATTGCAACCATGATTTTAGGTATCATTGGCTCCTTAATTGGAGGAAGCTTATTTAATTTGCTATATACGGGTAATTTGGCCATTACAGGAGCAGGTTTTAGCATTCCAGGTTTAATTGTTGCCATCATCGGTGCAATTGTTGCTATCTTCATCTGGAGTTTGATCACACGGCGTAGTGCAGTTTAGAGTCATGTTGAATATGTATAAATTGCTGGGTTAGATCCAAGTGAGGCAGGAACTAACCTTTTTTATTAACTAAGAATAGAAATAAGAGCTTATTTATAAAGTAAATATGTAAGTAGGGGAGCTAGTGCGTTGAACTTCTTTCCCGACATAAAGCACAAGTGCGTTGTGTTACAGATATGCAAGGATTTTGGACTTTGAGAGAGTTAGGATTAGCCGCAGGGCACCATCTTTCTCGGTGCGTTAAGTGTTGCAATCATGCGCCCTACAATTTAAGGTTTACTTTATAAATCGTCTCTAATATCATGTCTGCCTGAACAGTTATATTATCCGTCCTTATAATGGGTAATTGATAATTGGTTAGACTACTTACCGTCTTGGCTTGTTGCCAGATGGCAAAGTAGCGAACCCGAAGGGTAATGGGTAATTAAAATACTGATAATTTTTTCATGCCCAATGCCCAAGCTTGATATCATAAGCAATTAATCGGACATGATATAAGAAAAACTCCCCTAAGTGTATCTTGGGGAGAATTAAATAGGTACTACTGTATAAAAGTTTTTTAACAAATGGCTCTGGCAGTCATGAGGATTTCCTAAACAATCTGGCTAAGATAATCCGCTACGACACAAGCGAAACTTATCCATAAAATTTAGTAAAAAACAAGAATTTTTCGAGCTTAGTTTTGCAAAGTTTATTTGTATGTAAACAAATTGCAACTCCCAACCAAACTATGAAATAATATTTCTCAAATATCCTCTACTTGCTAAAGCCATAAACCTTGTTTTAGCGTACTGATACTACTCTAAGGACTTTTTCACATCATCTTTGATGTTCTCAACTGTATGACGTAGCTGTGCTTCTGCTTGCTTCGCTTGACCTTCGGCTTTATCCTGGGGATTTCCAGTTACCTCACCAACCATTTCTTGAACTTTCCCTTCTATGTTTTTAGCGGTTGCTTCTACTCTATTTTCGATACTCATAATTGTTTTTCCTCAATATATGTTGATCAAATAATATTGTTAGTAATTCAAAAAAAAATCGCCCTGTAGAGATAATTTTATTGAATTACTCTTTACCAAGAGATAGATTTTTGATAAAAAACTTAAAACTAAACTATGAAATTTAAAGCTAATATCTTCCATATGATAGATACAACAGTTCATGGAAGACTTCAAGCTTTTATTTCTAAACATCATTTATTTGGTTGTAAGAGCAGTAAATTAAACACTTAATTTATGCCTACATATCTATTTTCCAAGTAAGTATTAATTATATAGACAGAGAATAATGGGTGTAAAAAATAAACAGAACAAAAATGTATGGGTACGTGAAATTAACGATATTGTTAGGGGTATATGTGGTGGTTTTTTATTTGGAACCCCCTTACTTTATACGATGGAAGTCTGGTGGATAGGATCTATTGCTAAGCCATCAATGGTAATGTTAGCGATCGCATTGACGTTTATAGTGGTTTTCTTACTCAACCGTACAGAAGGCTTTCGCAGACGTAAACATGGTAGCCGACCTTACGAAGCACTTACAGATACCATAGAAGCGATGGCAATTGGTATAGCCTGTTCTGCATTGATACTCCTGCTATTACAAGAACTGACATCAGAGACTTCCCTTAGAGAAATTCTGGGAAAAATCATATTTGAAAGCGTACCATTTACTCTTGGTGTGGCACTAGCCAATCAATTTTTGGGAGACACTCGCGGTGAAACTAATTCACAGGGACAAAAACACTTCCAGCAAAACAAAGGTATTGGAAATAGTAACTCTGATCAATTACATGTCACCTTTGCAGATATTGGTGCGACTTTAATTGGTGCAGTCGTGATTGCATTTAACATTGCCCCTACAGATGAGATTCCCATGTTGGCAGCAGGAGTTTCACCACCCCGACTTATAGCTATTATTGCCGTATCCTTACTGATTTCCTATGCCATTGTCTTTGAAGCTGGCTTTTCGGATCAGCAAAAACGCAGACAACAACGAGGTCTTTTCCAAAGACCAATCAGTGAAACGATCATGTCTTATTTAGTATCACTACTAGCAGCAGCCTTTATGCTGTGGTTTTTTCAAAAATTGACTTTGAGCGACCCGTGGAGAATGTGGTTAGAATACACCTTACTATTAGGATTGCCTGGAACAATTGGTGGCGCTGCTGGTAGGTTGGCAATATGAACACAGAACAAGAACAACCAAAACGTTCAGCTGCGGAATGGACTACTTTAGGTATTGCCTCATTCATCCTTGCTGTTATTGTCAGCTTGGTTGGTTACATTTGGCTCAATGAAAAAGATCAGCCCCCCATTATTTCTGTCAGTAATAAACAGAAAACTTGGGAAGCCGACGGGCAATTTTATGTTCCTTTTGAGGTCGTGAATACAGGCGGGGAGACAGCCGAGTCTGTTCAACTGATCGCTGAGTTAGAAATAGAAGGGAAAGTTACCCAAACAGGAGAACAACAAATCGACTTTTTATCTCGTGGTGAAAAGCAAGAAGGAGCATTTGTATTCAACCAAGACCCCCGCAAAGGTAGATTAACTATCCGAGTTGGCAGTTATAAATCACCGTAATTAGTCAAGTGTCAAGTGTCTATAGTCAAGAGTTTTTTACTATTGACAATTGACAATTGACACTGGACTAAACAGCAACTTTCTTCTTCGACCAAATACCATTATCATCTTCATCAAAATTTTGGTGAACAGCTTCCCAAGCAGCTTGTTCTGCCTTTGTTTGGTCATTTGTCTCATCTAACACAGCATTGTAGCGCTCAATAAAGGTATTCTGAGCTTCAGCGGAAAGATGAGAGCGTACCTCAGCAGATAAATCCTCGGGACTATTGCAACGACCAGGACAAGGACGGGGTAATGCTGTTTCCATTGTATGAATTTCTTCACCGCCAGCACTTTCCATCAGTATTTGAAATTCCCCACTCCGATCAGCTGGAACTTCTGCCATGACTAAGAACTCTCCAGCTTGCAGACGAGTTTGATATACTGCGGCTTTATCTTCTGGCATACCTAAGGTGGCTAACACAGATACTAAACCTGCACCCGCGCTACCTGCGATCGCTCCACTTGCAGCCCCCAATAACAACGCACCAATCGGACCTGCTGCTACAATTGGGCCAACAAAAGGAATGAATAATACACCAACACCTGTAAGCAAGCTCAAAAAAGAACCAAACAAAGAGCCAAAAATTGCTCCTGTTCTTAAACCACCAAGAATTACATCTTTTTTAGTAATGAAACCAGCAATGCGAGTTTCTGATTTAAAGTCTCTGCCCATGACCGAAATATGATCTCTAGGCACACCCCGGTCAAGCAAACGCCGAATCACGTCATCTACTTGGTTTTGTTCTTTATAAACAGCCGAAATAGTCCGTTCAGCTTTATATTCTGCCGCCATTCAACACTCCTGTTATATTGTTTTTGCACATATCCAAACAAATAGTTCGTAGTAAGTCTCTAGTCTTGATGTATTTGGCAAAGATAATACTTACTACGAACTTTCTTATTTATGAGGTGTGTATTCTATCTACCTTTAGTTACACACCTACAGGTGTTTTCTGTGTTTGTGGTTGAGAACCATCAGCTTGCAATGCCTGTCCTTCAATAAATGAACGCAACATCCAAGCAGCTTCTTCGTGACCTTCCATTAATCCAGTTAAGAAATCAGCAGTTCCTTGATCGTGGAATTCTTCAGCACAGCGATCAATATGTTCACGAAGATTGCGAATAATTTGCTCATGGTCATCTACAAGCCGAGACACCATCTCGGTTGCTGTAGGTACATTACCGCCTTCCTCCTTGATAGTACCTGCCTTCAAAAATCCCTCCATAGTGCCAATGGGATAACCACCTAAAGCACGAACCCGCTCAGCAATAGCATCAATATTTTCACTCAATTGTTGGTATTGTTCTTCCCAAATTTCATGCAAACTGCGGAACTGAGGTCCGACCACATCCCAGTGGAATTTTTTGGTTTTCACTATAAGTAGATAGGAATCTGCCAAATCTTGATTCAGCAAATTAATCACACCTTGACGTTGCTCTTCTGTCAAACCAATATTTAATGGACGCATTGTTTCTCAATCCTTAAGCTAACTCCTCTTATAACTTCAGCAATTCATTAGTGACATAACATCAATCCAAAGAATGATTATGTTTTATTTAGTAATAATGGCTTTTTTGCTCTAATAAACTATCTTGTTATTGCTGAAATTTATGTCTATATATAGATTTCATTCAAGGCTATACTTCTTTTTCAAGGATTGCTATTACAGTGATGCATATATAGGCATATAAAATATATATCAACAAAAAATTGGTCTAAATAGCTTTTTTGGCAATATGAATATCTAGCAATCCTATTTTATTGGGGAAAATTATCAGACACAAATCCCCGACTTCTTAGAGAAGTCGGGGATTTGACTTTCTGCTATATAGAGAAAATTATAGAAAATAAATCCCCAGTTAAAAATACTGGGGCGAAGGACATTTGATGCCTATTACTTATTACCGGTAACTTTTTTCAAAAAGTTACTTACTTCTTCTTCTACTGAAACTGCTTCTTGAGAATTTTCAGGACGATTCATTTTTTCAGCATCAGCAGTACCTTGAACTTCGTTCAGTCCTCCTCCACTGGTACGCTGTTGAGTTTCTTTCAATCCCAGAGGAGCAGATTTAGCTACCTCGTCAGTTTGACGCTGAGTTTCAAGCAATTGATCGGTGGCTTCTGTTGGATTGCTTTGATAGCTTTCAATTGCAGCAGCAGGAAAAGCATTAGAGAATAACAGCAAAGCACATGTAAAGGCTACAACTAGAAAACGTACTGGACGCAAAATAGAACCTAACAAAGAAATAGATTTTTGCATTTTAATTCCTCCAGGGACTGGTGTAAATAATATAAAATCAAGAGAAAATTGAGCAGTCATAAATACTAAATGCTGTTGTTGATTTAGTATTCACTTTTATTTATCTGTCTCAATAAATTTTTCTTGATTGCATTTCACATTGATTTTTTTCAATGCGTGCATAGTAATTTTATAGTCGGGAATCTAGATTTATTGAATCGACCTGTAGACTGAAAGTCTGAATACAAAAATTTACAAAATACTCTCTCTAGAGATAGATATTTTGATATATATTTGCCAGGCTAGTTATTAAATTATTACTTATAAGTAATACTAATAAATACATTTTTGAATTATCAAAAATGAAAAGGACAGCAATTGTCTCTATCTGTAGAGCAGCTTCCCATCCTCATTTTTATGTATGATGATTAGTAATTGGTTTTGATTTTTCCGATTACCAGCCTGCGCTCAAGTGGATACAATATCATTCTATCTTTGGCGGTAGACTGTTACCCGCCTACTAGGGTCTTGCTTTCTGACCCAAGATAGGAATTTCTGCATTTGCGGCTCATTTCTAAGCTTCTCTATGGAATTAAGTTCTTTTGCAAGTAGTTTTGTTATCAAAAAATGCATGAATTTGTCGATGACAGGCTGAACAAATATTCACAGTTGACCCTGGGTCTGTTTTCTTACGTTTGGTGTTTTGTCTTGGAACCAAGTGATGAACGGTAAGACATTCCATCTCTCTTTCACACAGTTCACATTGCATAGTTGATCTTTTTGCTCTTTGCTTGTAATAAGCACACTTTGTGCTTATTACACAATTATTATATTTGTTTAATTGAAGATAGTGATCGCTTCTTCAGAAAAACAACTTACGTTCCAGATAATAAGTTTGTTGGAGCTTACGAATTAATTCTATCGCTTTTTTACTTTGTTGTTGGTCAAAGTGCAAGTCATCTTGAAAGTTATGATTCTCGAATTTATTTAAGTTTTGGCTGGCTGACGGAGGTAGTTTTCGGGAAGACAGAAAGTGAATGTATAACATAGCTGTTTCAGTAATAAAATTTTTGTCTTATATCAAGTTCGGTTAATCACTAAGAATAAAAAACCTTACCCCCATCCCTTCTGTTTGGCAAACACAGAGGTGCGGTCAGCAAAGTGGGATTAAATGGAAATCGTAAGTAATCAGCCGAACTTTATATTACTTTTAAATACATATATAATACAACAATAATACAAAATAAACCAAGGTGTTTAGAAAAAATTTTTGAAATTTTCTAAACTATCGTAAATTATTCAATGTCAGTATACAAACACCAATTTGGGTGATCGCTCCAGAAAACCTGGCAAAATTTTAATGAGTTAGTAGTTACTACTAACTACTAACTACTAACTACTAACAACGGCAGATAGATATTCAACTAGATTATTCACTCAAAACAGAGGCACAAGCTTGAGCAGCGACCCAGAGTTTGTGTAGTAAAAACTCAGTGCGATCGCTCAGTGTGGTAACAAACACACCTTGGGCATTCTCAGAACCATCTGATAACCAAGAACCACTCAGAGTAACTTCAATGTACTCACAATCAGATGCACATAAAGCGAGAATTTCTCTTTCTTCCCATTGCACCTGAGTTTTGAGTTGTTCTAGTCCTGGCAAATTCGCAGGAAGCAAAAAGGAAGCAGTGCTAGGTTCAACAGACAGACTTTGACCGACTCGCAGTGTCAAAATCACTCGCTGCGCTACCCACTCCTCAAGGGACTGAGCCAGACACTCTAGGTGAAAACTCGTTTCGGTGTAAGTTAATTTCAGCATTCCTCATGCTCTCCTGTTATTCCAGGTTTATTTGCATGTCCATCCAAAACTGTTCCGCAAAAGCAATCGCGGGATGGACTGGTGCTTTTGGTTTAGTACGTAGGCGCATACCCGCTTCTTGTGGGGTTTTATCTCCTTTTTTGGAGTTACACCGTTCGCAAGCAGCAACCACGTTATCCCAGGCGTGCTGGCCACCTCGAGAACGGGGAAGCACGTGATCTAATGTCAAATGTTTACTGCTACCGCAATATTGGCAACTGTGATGGTCTCGTCGCAAAACTTCCCGTCTATTTACTGGTGGAACTTTCCACATCCGTTCCCGAGAAGCTATTTTCAAGCGAATTTGTTTTGGTACATCAATAACCAAGCTAGGAGAGTGAACTTGCCAGCCACCATTAGTGGTAATATCTAGCGGTTCCGCCTTATTTGTGATCAAAAGTACAATAGCTCGCTTGATATTTACTCGACACAGTGGCAAGTAATTTTGAGAAAACACCACCACAGATTGATCTAAAACTTGCGTTGCGATCCTCACGGTTTGACTCCTCATTAAAAAACCCCCGCTTTTTTCTTTAGTTAAAGCGGGGGTTGAGAATTGACTTCAAAAGTCTTTTATTCCTGTATCGGTACAGCATCTGGGTGTCTGTACCTCCCGCTTCTCTCTTTTAGTTGTGGTGCTCGATTAAGTACACCAATCCTGGCATATTTAGAATCATGATTACCCTCTGTAAATTTGCCCAGTTTTAGGCAAATCAGCCCCATAAATAAATACTCCACTCCCATAGGCGCTGATTCCCAACTGGTTTGGGACTGATCAGCACGTAAAGAAGTAGAGATGGGGTAAATGGATATCACAGAAAATTTCACCTATTGAACATTCCTTTAAACATACTACACTTGTATTACTATCCTGTCTATAGTTTTAAGGAGAAAAACTCATGCATACCATCACTCGCACCCCTACCACCGATATGGAAGTCACCAGCATCCGTCTTGAGCGCGAATTAAAAGATAAACTTAAAGATCTAGCAGGCAATCAGGGATATCAAGCTCTCATCCGCGATATCCTTTGGAATTATGTCCAGCAAAAATCAGGAGAGTGGAAGCCTCGATTTTCGAGATCTGATATTCGAGCAAGCATAGCTGCTACAGCCCAACAAGAAGAGCGTTGTGTACTCACAGGTCAATTAATTCAACCGCAACAACCGATGCTGTTAGGACTGACGAGGACGGGCGATATGGTTCCTCTAAGTGTCGAAAGTTTAGCCGGATAAATTTGGATTCAGGTGAATGCAGCCTGGTTAATGTTGTTTCAAGCAAAACTGGGCTGTATTCACCATAAAGCTTAGGAGAAAGAAGGCAAAGAAATAATAAGGAAGCCTATTAGGTATAATTATTAACTATATAAATCAATACTATAATTCGTTATTTTATCTATTTATTCATCAAATCAATAAACACAGGAAGCAACAGTCGTAAAAATTCTGCCCGAATCATCAGATTCTTTCCCCCAAAATTAAATTAGCTCAAAAAACAAACATTTAACAGGAACAGAAATAACTGTTCCCTATTGCCCGCTCCCCTTCCCTTTTAAATTATGTTGAAATTATTTAGAGAGTTAGTAATTTATAACACAGGGGGTCTGACTACACTTGACAGATATAAAACATCAGCCTAAAGATTAAATGATTCTAAAGATGAGGAGTAAAGTAACTAGTCTCAATACAGATTTTTCCCTACCCCCTGTTTAGTTGTCGAAAATTTTGCTAAACCCTGACACTAATTAAATTTATTGGTGTCTGACCCAACTAAAAAGTCAGTTATCGAAGCAATTTATGAATAAAATATTACATTTTTTTCATAAATTTCAGTATTAATGCGGAATTTATTTAGGAACTCTTGGCGACAAGTCTAGAAAAATTACGGTTTATGTATAGTTCTAGACAGGATAATCTAAGTAGTTGTTAGTAACAAATATAGTTGTGTGAAAAGCTTTACTTATATTTTCTTGATGCAACTAAACTAAATTTTATGTATTTTATTACTCAAGGTTTCTGATATGAGATGATTTGACGATCTGCAATAGAAAAGGGCTATAACAGGTGAGAGTAAAGTTTTGAAGACAAGATGAAAGATTCAATCACAGGGTGCAGGGTTACAAAGGGATCAAGCATATGGCAGGAGGTTGGGTACAAAGGAAATGGGTTCAATATCCAAAAGCGTACCAGGAATGAGAAAGCGTTTGTCTTCGTTGCCACAACGCCCAGATGAAATAGATAGACTCACACACTACCCGGTCAATCTGATGCAACATGAGGAAGAGGCAGCCCTCCAGTTAGCACAAAAAATCAATCACATCATTGCTAATAGCTCAACATCAGCAATGATGCTGCAAGATATTGCCCAATTGCTTGGAGTTGCATTCAAAGTAGATTGCTGCTGCTTAGTGACTGCCCAGAAAGAGGTGACTGGTGGTGAAGAAATTGCTGCAAATTGGTGTCCCCAAGAGTATTTAGATTCGTCGCCAGATGAAATATTTTCACTAGAGCAGCTGGATTTACCAGTGGTGCAATGCGCTGGTGAACCAACTATAGAGGACATTGCCACAATTCAAAACAGTCTGAAAATAGGTTGCCAACAAGTGCCTATACCAGTGAAATCGGTTCTGGCAATTACTACCCATTTTGGAAACAAAAAGAATGGTGTCATTAACTTAATCAAGTCCCAGCTATATGATTGGAGTGAGTCAGAAAAATATTTGCTCACAGCAGTAGAGTCAGTTTGCGCGATCGCTTTAGAACAAGTAGCACAAGCACAGCTGATCACCTCACAACAGCAGTTTCTCCAAACTTGTGCTAAGCATCAAAATCTGATCAAGCAATTGACAATACTTGGTCGCAGCAACTTGGAGATTAATCAAATGCTTCAGGTGGCAATCGCATCTACTGCCGAGGCTCTAGAAGCAGACCGGGGTTTGATTATATTACTCAAATATACTGATCCGCTATTTAGAAATCTACCCAAAAAACAAATTCCCAAAGCGAAAGCTACTGTTATTGGTGAATGGTCTAGACAGCCAGAAAATTTTTACATTGAGAAACAAGATAACCAAGATCATTCCTTCTGGCTTTCAGAGTGTGGAATTAGTCGCCGCGCCTTTACAGCAGAGTCTGGCAAGCCTGTAATTATTAATGACACCAAAGATAGACGCAAGGATACCTCTACAATCGCCCAAGCGTTTATTTTAGAAAAACTGCCTGCAATGCTGTTAATGAGGTTGGAGAGTCAAGGCAAAGTTTTGGGATTTTTAGCACTACAGCAAACCCAACCTCGTTACTGGCATACAGCAGAAATCAACATGGTAGAAATGGTCTGCGCTCAACTCAGCAATGCCATCATTCAAACACAGACGCTACGACAAGTACAAATGTTAGTCGATGAGCGCACATCCCAATTGCAGCGCAGTCTAGACGTTCAAGCTAAACTGTATGAAAGAACAAAGCAATATGTTGAGCAATTGCGAGAACTCAACAAACTCAAAGATGAGTTTTTGAGCAACATGAGCGATCGCCTACGCTATCCTTTAACCAACATGCGTATGGCTTTGCGTATGCTGCGTCAACCAGGAAGAACCCCCGAACAGCAAACCAGGTATCTGGATATTCTGGAGGAGGAGTGTACTAAAGAAATCAACTTAATCAATGACTTATTGACACTCCAGAAGCTAGAGAATCATCAAGAACCCCCGCAATTTGAAACTTTAGACTTAAATCGCAGAATCGAAGACATATCAGCATCTTTTGAGAAAAAGCTGGTAGAAAAAGGATTAAATATTTCTTGTGAGTTACCGGAGCAATCTCTAGAATTACAAACCGAACTAGAAAGTTTCGACCGTATCTTACAAGAACTTTTAACCAATGCGGTGAAATTCTCCGAACGAGATACTAGCATCCAAATCCAAGCTACACACCAAGTTGTTCAACAACTTGATCGAGTTATTATTAAAGTAACTAATATAGGACGTGGCATCTCAGAGGCAGAAGGCACGTATATTTTCGATGCATTCCGTCGCGGTAGAGGAAGATGGACTCCTGGCACTGGCTTAGGACTTGCTCTGGTAAAATCCTTAGTGCAGCATTTGAGTGGGGAAATTGCTGTGGAAAGTACTCCGATTGAGGATACAGATATCAGCAAAATCTGTTTTACCTTAAATCTGCCCCAATTTTCAGACCAAGACAAAACCTACTCCGAAAGTGACTGAAGAAAAATATACACCAGAAGAACTCAACTTCATCGCTATTGAAGACGAAACGAACCTCAAGGCGAAAGATTTACAAGCTGTGGCTGTTCAAATCGAGAAAATCACAGACAGACAGCGACAAATTACCGCTAAAATTCAAATTCCCCAACCACTGACAAAAGTTTGGGAAGTACTCACCAATTATGAAGCCTTAGCCGACTTTATCCCCAACTTAGCCCACAGTCGTTTACTGGAACATCCCAATGGCGGTATTCGTTTGGAACAAATAGGTTCTCAGCGCTTTTTACGCATGAATTTTTCTGCCCGTGTAGTTCTCGATCTTGAGGAACACTTTCCCAAAGAAATTACTTTCCAGATGGTAGAGGGCGATTTTAAAGACTTCTCTGGTAGCTGGTGCTTAGAACCTTATTCTCTAGGTCAAGAAACAGGGACTAATCTCTGCTACACAGTCAAAGTTTGGCCTAAACTGACTATGCCTATAGGAATTATTGAGCGCCGCCTTGCGAAAGACCTACAACTAAATCTGCTGGCAATTTACCAACGTTTGGAGGGATAAGATAGCCGATTGGTCATCCGCTAACAGGATTTTGGATGTTGGATTTTGGATTGCCTCCAGAAGTGAGATGATCTTAAAACAGAATCCACTAATAGCAAAAAACACTCCACAAACCGTTCACTTTTGCTGTGGAGTATTTTCTCTGTTAATTTTCAGATACCCCCAGGGGAATTCGAATCCCCGTTACCTCCGTGAAAGGGAGGTGTCCTAGGCCTCTAGACGATGGGGGCGCGGGTCACACTTTTATTAATTTAGCGGCTTTTACTTTTGATGTCAACAGTTTAAATGAATAATTTGATAGCAAAATTTTAAATTGCAGCAGGTTAAACTGGGTGGAAGCAAAAGTGATTCATCGCCAAGGGTTAAAAAATGAACTTAAGGAGGTAAAAATGGCACTCAAAAGCTGATAAATCAAGCATTAGAGTCGTTACCATTTTACCAATCCTCGGGAACGGCTGTATTATAGGTAACTAAGTAATAAAACTTTTCTGCCCAGCAAGGAGTATTCAAGTTGTGATATTGCATCTGGTAAATTGAGTCTTTACAATTCTTTACAAAAGATTTTGAAAAACATAGCTCAAAATCTACAACATGGAAGCATCTTTTGAAATCACCTTGCAGATGGTTATTGCCGTCGTTGCAGGCATAAGCGCTCAGGTAGTAGCTGCGTACCTGCGAGTACCCAGTATTGTATTTTTATTGCTGTTTGGTATTCTGCTTGGCTCTGACGGTTTTGGGTTATTGCATCCCCATTTGTTAGGCACTGGATTAGAAGTTATTGTCGCTTTGGGAACGGCAATAATTTTGTTTGAAGGCGGACTTAACTTAGAACTGCGAGAGTTAAACAAAGTTTCTACAAGTTTGCAATTACTCGTAACTTTAGGAACCTTAATCACGTTACTGGGTGGGAGCATGGCAGCTCATTGGCTAGGTGAATTTCCCTGGCCGATCGCTTTGCTGTTTGCCTCTCTAGTAGTGGTTACAGGCCCTACGGTAATCAGTCCTCTGCTCAAACAAATTAATGTGGAACGACAAGTTGCCACATTGCTAGAGGGTGAAGGAGTGTTGATTGACCCAGTTGGAGCCATTCTAGCTGTGGTAGTGCTGAACACGATCTTAAATGATAACACCGACCCCTTTGTTGCCATCAGCAGTTTGCTGATACGGCTGAGTATTGGTGGCATAATTGGGGCAGTCGGTGGCTGGCTGATGGCGTTAATCTGCAAATTTGCCAATTTTCTCTCTTTTGAGGTCAAAAATCTTGTAGTTTTGGCTGGTTTGTGGGGCTTATTTGTATTAGCGCAAATGCTCCGCAGTGAATCAGGATTGATGGCGACTGTAGTCGCTGGTGTGGTGTTTGGAACTGCTTCTGTTCCAGAAGAACGACTACTGCGGCACTTCAAAGGTCAGTTAACGATTTTCTGCGTTTCTGTCTTATTTATCTTACTGGCTGCTGATTTATCTATTGACAGTTTGTTTGCACTAGGTTGGGGCAGTTTATTTACTGTTTTGGCGTTAATGTTTATCGTGCGTCCAATCAACATTCTCTGTTGTACCTGGAACAGTGACTTGAACTGGCGACAAAAACTGTTTCTTAGCTGGGTTGCCCCCAGAGGGATTGTTTCTGCTTCTGTAGCTTCTTTATTTGCAATTTTGCTGACTCAACACGGCATTAACGGTGGTGATGCCATTAAAGCCCTTGTCTTCCTAACAATTATCATGACAGTTTTCTGTCAGGGGCTAACGGCTGGCTGGATTGCTAGATGGCTGCAAATTACCTCCAAAGAAGCGACAGGGGCAGTAATTGTTGGTTGCAATCCTCTGAGTATTTTAGTTGCTCGCCTGCTGCAAGAACGGGGAGAAGCAGTTGTGATGATCGACACTGATCCCGAAGCAAGTAAGCAAGCCCAAGCCGAAAATTTGCGAGTGTTAACCAGCAGTGCTTTGGATGCCAATGTTTTAGAAGAAGCAGGATTGGCTTTGATGGGAACTTTTTTGGCAATGACCAAAAATGGCGAGGTGAATTTTGTTTTGGCACAACGAGCCGCAGAAGAGTTTAACCCACCCCGCGTCTTAGCAGTTTTTCCGCGTGATCCACAAGCCACTAATGGTACAAATAATACTAAAGTCAGCCAGGCTTTCATTCCAGACTTGCAAATTAAAACCTGGAATCAATATCTCAACGATGAGCAAGTGAAGCTAGGAATGACAACACTCAAAGAACCTGGTTTTTCATTACAAAAGGTTCAGTTGCAGGCATTAATCCGGACTGGCGAGTTAGTGCCACTCTTTTTAGAACGGGATGAGAAATTGCAGATCATGCCTGCGGGTGAAGCTTGGCAAAGTGGCGATCGCATCATCTACCTATTGCACGATCCCAGACCGAAGCTTTTAAAACGCCTATCGGGTGGTAGAGACTCAAATCGCCTCTCTCTAGAAAAATTACCAGAAGTTGAGGAAATCCCGATCGGGAAATTATCTCAGCTTTCTGCCAGTGATGCTCCTGCATCTTGAATCTGACTCGGTGGCAAGTTAGCACCTTCAGAGTTGAGAAGCTGAGCTTTCATTTGTTTTTCTTGCCACAATACGCTAAATAAATGCACACCAGAAATGATAATCGCAGAAATTGAAAGAATATAGCTGTGTATGGTGTAGAGTCTTTGGATAGTTAGCGTACTAATTGCACCACCAGTCAGGATTTCGCGTAGCTGCGAACCAATCAAAGGAATCGCTTCAATGGTTCCTAACTCAATACTAAAACGCCAGAATCCTTCTTGATCCCAGCTTAAAATCATTGCTGTCCAACTTAGCCCAATGGCAATGAGAGTGAAGAAAATTGCACTAATCCAGGCTGATAACCAACTCTTGCGAAACTGTCTGCCCAAAAATAACACTACAATTTGCACAAGTGCGATCGCAATCACTCCATTACCAGCAATATTGTGGGCTTTACGGAACAACCAACCATATTGCACCTGTTCTGTAATCAGTTTCAACGACTGATATGCCCTGCCTGCTGCTGGCTCGTAGTAAAAAGACAGCAAAATGCCAGTAGAAGCTGCAACCAAAGAGAGGGTAATAATTACGACAGATAATACTGTGGCTATGCGCCGCAGCACCCTATTAAACTCGGTGCTTTCCATCACTCACCGCTCCTTTTGTTAACTAGGAACTATACTTTTATTACAATTTTATCTAAGAAATATTAAGAAAGTATAATTTACTGTTAACAATTTATAGAGTTGTCTGAAGTTCCATCTGACGTAGTAGAAAGCCGCGTCATAGTTACTTTTTTAGAAGCAAAGCCAGTTCAATCCACTCCACAAATGATGTACTTTGGCATGTTGGCTGCTTCAAATCAACACTCAAGCGAAGAAGATTTCAAGGTGGATTTGCTAAAGGAAGAGGTTTGGTTCACCGTGACTTAAAGCCAAGTAAAAAGCTGCTTGCCACATACCCTGCGGAGCATGATGTTAACGGTGTTTTCGCTTATCTTAGGCAACAGAAAACCGTGATCGCCTACACTTCAAAAATCGCATTAGAGAAATTGCTGTAACCTTTCTGGTGTAGGTGTCACAACCACAAAGGAGCGCCAATGAACTCAGAAAAGCAAATACCAACAATAGCGATCGCTACTGGTGCAAATCGAGGTATCGGACTGGAAGTTACACGTCAACTCGCTCGTCAAAATATTACTGTGATTTTAGGAGCGCGTGACCTTGAAAAGGGAAAAGCCGCAGCCGAGACATTGGCAAAGGAAGGACTTGAGGTTTTACCGCGTTGGCTGGATGTGACGAATCAAGAAAGTATTGATCGTTTAGCAGCTCAAGTCAAAGAAGAATTTGGGCGATTAGATATCCTGATTAACAATGCTGGCATTCTCTACGATACTTGGCAGCAAGCAATCAATGCTAACTTTGATACAGTACGTGAAGCCCTGGAAACAAACACCTTTGGCCCTTGGCGCATGTGTCAAGCGTTTATTCCCCTGCTACGCCAAAGCAAACATGGACGAATTGTCAATGTTTCCAGTGGAGCTGGATCTTTAACTAGTATGAGTGGTGGCACACCTGCATACAGTGTGTCAAAAGTAGCACTCAACGCCCTCACCCGAATGCTAGCTGACGAGTTAAGAAGTACTGGCATTCTGGTTAACTCAGTTTGTCCAGGCTGGGTTGCAACTGATATGGGTGGTGCAGGAGGAAGACCAGTTGAGGATGGTGCAGCAGGGATTGTGTGGGCAGCAACATTACCCGATGATGGGCCAACAGGTGGATTCTTCCGCGATGGGAAACCTCTGCCTTGGTAGGCATAGCCTGAAAAAATTATGTTTAGAAATCGAACACCGATGCACACGGATACACACAGATAGATTATCCGTTAGTGGCAGAGATCATCGGTGTTTATCGGTGTTCATCTGTGTTCGTTTTTTCTTTTATATATTGACGCTTTCTGGTGTCTCTGTCTGCAACTTCTGTCCTAATTTTGGTTCAGTACCTGCGATGATGCGCTCAATATTAGTACGATGCCGCAAAATTACATATAAACCAGCCGCAACCCCAAACAAAATGTAGGGTAGGGGTTGGTGCAGAAGTACCATGAAAATGGAAACTGCGATCGCACCAGAAATTGAACTTAAAGATACAATCCTTGATATTGCTACGACAACGGCAAATACTCCTGCTGTCGCTAAAGCGACTTGCCAATTCATCGCCAGCAAAACTCCTAAACTGGTAGCAACTGATTTACCACCAGTAAATCCCAAAAAAATAGATTTACTGTGTCCGAGTACTACTGCTAGTCCTGCTAAAGTTACCATCCATGCTTGCCAGATTCCAGGATTAACGGTTGAGGGAATTAAATCTTGATTTTGGGCAAAGTTAAACAACCAGTAAACCAGAAAGATGGCTAAAACTCCCTTGAGGCAATCAATTAACAAAACAAATGCCCCAGGCCCTTTACCCAATGTTCTTAACACATTAGTTGCTCCCGTAGAACCGGAACCAACTTCCCGAATATCAATGCCTTTTAATAGCTTCACTACTGTGTAACCAGTGGGCAGAGAACCCAACAGGTAAGCTACAAATAGAATTGCCCCACACAAAATTAACCAAGTAGACATAATTTTTAAATTGTTGTTTGTTGGTTGTTGGTTGTTGATTGTTAGTAATGAAGAATCGAAATCACCAATGACAAATGACCATTGACTAATTAAAAATCATCTTCATAACTTCTCATCATTTTGGGGTCAGGGGCAAAGGCTAACCATAAAGGAAATTGCAACAGTGCCAAGCTGATTAACTCTTCAGAATCATCAATGATAATTAAAGGCAGTTGGTTGGATTTTTCCAACCGTTCAGCTTTTTGTGCCACTGCTTCTGGAGACTCAAATAATACAACTCCCCGATCAGGGCCAAAATCTGGACGACCAATTCCTAAGCAATCTTGTAAGCCACGACGCCATTCACCCAAGCGTTCCGGTGTATTAGCTAAAACTAAAGTACGGACGCGATCGCCATAAAGTTTGTGCAGTATTGAAATAATTGCTGAGGAAACCAGTATATTTTGCAACCTGCTACCCATTGTCCGCAAAGCACCCCGTCCACCTTGGTTGAAAAACCAGTTAGAAACTCTTTCGGCGTGGACAGGTTCAAATGTACGACGCAACTGCCACGGTGGACCATAATAATCTGGTTTGGTGCGATACTGATCAATCAGGCGACGAATTTGCTTGGTAGTGTCTTGAAACTGTTGCTGGGCAAATTGTGGTGTTCCTGGTTGGGTTTCAGCAGGTCTGACTTCTTTGATGATAACTTTTTCTGGTTCTGGTTTTGGTGCGGAAACTAATTGTAATTGTTCTGCGGCGGCTGCTAAATCCTGTAAGCTACCAGTGAGATAGTCTTTAAAACCCTGTACCCGAATTGCCAATTCTTGAGAAGCACCTGCAAACGTAGTTCGCATCTCGTTGCGAATACGTTCTTGACGCCGTTCGAGCTGTTCTACAGAAATTTGCAGGGCATTTTTACGCTGTTCTAGGCTAGAAAGCGTCTCCTGCACAAAATTCCCCATCAGAATTTGCGTTTGATTCATTTGTGCTTGCAGAGTTTTATATGCAGCTTGCAAGTCGGCAATTTCTGCTTTTAGGGCTTGTTCTTGTTTTTGTAACTCAGCAAGTCGTTGTTGTGTTGCTTGGACTTCTGCTTGATCTTCTAATCCCAAAGTGGTGATTTCCTCTTGTTGCTGCACCACAAATTCATCTTTAGAGTTGCTTGCTTGTGAGTTTGCTATAGGTAAGACAGAAGTTAGATTGTTTTGTTCTGTATCCACTGTAGAGTTGTGTGTTGTTGATTCTAAAACTGGTTCAACAGATAAGTTTTCTGTTTGTTCATTTGTAGATGTAGGGCTTTCTTCTGGTGATTGCAAAGACTCATCTGTTGGTTGTGGGTTTTGATATTCCTCTGGATACATAAAAAATAGTGTAATTCCTATGACGCAATTAAAAAACTTTCAGCAAATATACAATTTAAGACTAAATCAGTTATCAGTTACCAGTTATCAGCTAGCACTTGATCACTGATAACTGACAACTGACAACTGTTCACTGACTAAATGCGTGGACAGCGTTGTTCCAAACAAGTTTTTAGAGTGTTGGGGTCAAATAAAATTGGCAAAAAATGAATACTTTTAACTTCTTTAAAGTAAAACAGGATGGGAACACGCTCCCAGAATATCCGCCAGTTTTGCCATTCTTGGTAAGGAAATCGCCGAATTAATTTTTCTCCTCTATAAACATCTAAATCAGTAGCAGTAAATTGCAGACGGAGTGTGACTGTCTGAAACATGAGAAATAACCCAAATAGTGCGATCGCACCTCCTACCCAAGGTTGCACCAAAAGCAGTGGAATAGCCAAAATCACTAACACTACAGGGATGTTGTAACTAGGCTTAAGTTCCACAGTTGATGTTGATAATGGTGTGCTTGTTGTAGTCACAGTCTTGAATCCTGTTCTGTTAGTAGACATTAATTCCTATTCTAGGAGTTAGTGGTTAGTCAGTAATTGTTGTTTGTTGTAGGTTGTAGGTTGTTTGTTCTTTGAAACCAAGCAACGATCAACCACCAACTACCAACAAATCCTAAAACCCCTGCAATAACGCACTACCTGTTCCTTGATACATTAACCAAGAAAGAAAGAAATTACTAATAAATATGATCAACAAGGCAGTCACGACAGCAGTTGTCGTCGATTGTCCCACACCTTTGGCTCCTCCCGTTGTTGTCAAACCCCAACTGCAACCAATTACAGCTATCAAAACTCCAAAGCAACACGCCTTGATCATGGCGCTGATGATATCCCAAGTGCCAAGAAAATTACGGGCAGAGTCCAGAAATTGTGTGTCAGAGAGATTGTAAATATTTGTGGCAATGATCAAACCCCCCAACATTCCTGTCACCAGAGATAGCAGGGTCAAAATTGGCATCATCAATAGGCAAGCAAGCAGACGGGGGATAACTAAATAATCCACTGGATCAGTTTTTAGCATCAATAAAGCATCTATTTGTTCAGTTACCCGCATTGTGCCAATCTCGGCTGCAAACGCCGAACCAACACGTCCTGCGATCACCACAGCTGTTAAGACTGGCGAGAGTTCCCGTGTTAAGGCTACTGCCAAGACTCCACCAACAAGGTTTCCTGCACCAAAGGTGATAAACTCCCGCGCTACCTGAATAGTAAATACTGCACCTACAAAAACAGCCGTTAATAGGGCAATAAACAGCGAATCTGGCCCTACTACAGCCATTTGTTCTAAGGTATTGCGACGATGGATTTTACCTCTGAGGAGATGGATGATAACTTGTCCACCTAAAAAAATCGCCGCCAGTAACCGCTGACTCCATTTTCCCAAACTAGATGTTGATGTAATCTCGCTCAATGTTCACCAGCTAACTCAGTAACTGCAATAAGAATAGCAATTTAGTTGATTGTTGGTTGTTGGTTGTTGATTGTTGATTGTTGATTGTTGGTTGTTGGTTGTTAGTAGTTAGTAGTTAGTAGTTAGTAGTTTAGTTGTTCTTTAACATGACTTACTCCTCACACTCCACCCTTACCTTAAGCCGCTACGCGTCTACACACTTCCTCCATCTCCTCACACTCCTCACACTCCCCATCTCTCCATCTCCCCACCTCCCCATCTCCCCACTGCCCCTAATCCCCAACGCCAGGTGCTTTATGCCGGGAAACCCGTCCACCGCACTGGCTCCTCCCTGTCGGTCGTGGGGTCCGGTGAGTTCCCCATCTCCCCACCTCGGTTAACTAACTTTAAATCTCATCTCAGAAATTCTCAGAAATTAACATTGCTTTGTCTATGGGTATGTTTGTAGCTAGTCGCGTCAGGCTTGGTTTTTAGGGATTCTCTAGATTTAGTGCTTTGTTTAGCTTGACAATACACCTGAAAATTTGTGTGTAGGTATTTTAATGAAAACTTAAGATTTTTGAAATCTCGCCCATTGAAGAGCGATCGCACTTATTGTAGAAAGTGACTACTTAGGAAAACAGCTATTGTCTCTTAATTCAGGGAGCTAGACCTTCATGACGATTTGGATTAACTTTCTGCGATCGCTACTGCTGACGATTATTTTTAGCTTTGTCGCACCTATGTTCCTGGTCGGCAGCATACTGTTAACTGTATCGCTAATGGGTCATATCCCGGTCTTACAAACTGTGACTGAAGCGATCTCTACTCCCATTATGCAGTTTCTCGCTATTTTTGGTAGCGGCAACGCGATCGGAGGATTATTTACTATTAGTTTGACCTGTAGCTTTGTCGGGGGACTGTTTGATACTTATGCTTATTATCGGTGTCAAATCTTACGTTAATCTCCCTGATGGACTGCTGAGTTCAAGCTAATATCGTTGAGGATAAAGATGCAGCCAGTAAAAGAAGATACCTCTGCTGTAGATGGGCGTAGAGTCTTAGCATTTTTCTCTACGCCGAAGCCATTCCCGTAGCCGACTTACCCTACTCTTGCTACTTCTAATGAGAGTAATAGGTAGGCTGAGATCTGTGGAAGACAACAAGCTTAAATATAGTCAAATTTTAGATATAATTTAAATAATCTTATTAATTTTCGCTGTGACGTAATATTTAACTCGTTACAAAATCAAGCAAGATTTTTATAGATAAAAATTTCTGTAATTCAGATGTTAAATGAAAAAATTGTTTATCTCTGCAACTGGGTAAATTGAATCAGAACCAAATTAAATTTTTTTATGGTGCAAGGTCTACAAAAGTCTTGTAGACTTTGGTGTCTACACCCTGACTCGCGTGTAAAACAGATTGATAGAAAAGCAAAACATCAATAATACACACGCAAACCATAAAAATTCCATTAAAATTCGGATTAGCACTTTTGCCTTTTATTGACTTTAGAAGTATTCTTGACTGCACATGGTTTGGCCTTTTAAGCCTAGATTTCGTAAACAAATAGCTCGAATTGAAATTACTGGTGCGATCGCAAGCAACACTCGCAAACGGGTACTAGAAGCCCTAGAAACCGTAGAAGAGAAAAAATTCCCGGCTTTGCTGCTACGCATTGATAGTCCTGGCGGTACAGTCGGTGATTCCCAGGAAATCTACAGCGCCCTCAAACGCTTAGGTGAAAAAGTAAAAATCGTAGCTAGTTTTGGCAATATCTCCGCGTCTGGCGGTGTCTACATTGGTATGGGCGCTGAACATATCATGGCTAACCCAGGAACAATTACGGGTAGCATTGGTGTGATTCTGCGCGGTAACAACTTAGAACGCTTGCTACAAAAAATTGGTGTTTCCTTCAAAGTAATCAAGTCTGGTCCTTACAAAGATATTTTGGCATTTGACCGAGAACTGACTGAACCAGAACAAAATATTTTGCAAGAATTGATTGATACTAGTTATCAACAGTTTGTGCAAACAGTCGCCGAAGCAAGGAATTTAGCAGTAGAAACTGTGAGAAGTTTTGCCGATGGTCGGATTTTTACTGGTCAGCAAGCCTTAGAATTGGGTATTGTAGACAGATTAGGAACAGAAGAAGATGCTCGTCGTTGGGCAGCAGAATTAGTTGGTCTTGATCCGGAAAAAACACCCGTCTTTACCCTAGAAGAACGCAAACCTCTACTGAGTCGCTTACTTCCCGGGAATAGTCAGGCTGCATCTGGAATTAGCTGGCTAGAGTTTGAAATGTCTACAAGTGGTCTACCTTTGTGGTTGTATAGACCATAAATTTGTCATTTGTTATTTGTCAAGTGTCATTTGTCATTTGTCCTTTGCTAATTGACTAATGACACTTGATCTCTTTCCTGATGACCAATGACCAATGACTAACTAAGGAGGATAAATGGTAGAGTGGCGAACGCGTGCTATTCGCGGCGCAACAACCGTTTCCGAAAATACGGTTGAGGCAATGCAAGAATCAGTAATGGAACTATTAGATGAGTTGGAAAAACGCAATCAACTGCATCCTTCAGATATCATTAGCATTACTTTTACAGTCACACAGGACTTGGATGCAATTTTTCCTGCTGCAATAGCACGCCAACGCCCCCACTGGGATACTGTCGCCATGCTGGATGTACAGCAAATGCATGTCGAAGGCAGTTTGGAACGCTGTATTCGGTTTTTAGTCCATGCTTATTTGCCAGCATCTGGGTCAGTATCTCATATCTATTTACGCCATGCCCAAAAGTTGCGTCCTGATTGGGTTGTACCCCTAGCGCATCGGGATTAAGCCAGCCTCCTCTATGATCCTTTGTCCTTGATCGGTCAACAAAAGATTTGTATAAGCCTCTCCTGCTTGCTGTTGTTGACCATTATTCTGTTTAGTAATCACATACAATTTGGTAATTATTGGATAACTGCCGTTGTTAATAACCTCCGTATTTACTTGATTGCGCTTTTGCGGACACTGATTTTTTGCTACTAAAGGTTCAATGTAGGGTGAAACTAATTTTGTAGGAACTAAACCCACATTTAAAAGTTTGACTGTACATTGAGGTACTATTGTCCGAGCCCCAGCGTAATAAATACTACCAGGAGTCTGGTTAACTCGGCGCAGTGCTTCCGTAGGAGAATAGACATACTGAATTTTAGAACCAAAAGTTTGCGGGTCTAATATTTGCTTGTCAGCAGATATGACTGTATCTGCGCTCTCTGGACGCCCAGAAAAGGCAGTAATTACTAAATCAGGACCACCTACTTGCTGCCAATTAGTGATTTTGCCGGAATAAATCTGCTGTAATTGTTCTACGGTTATACCTGAAACTTGTAGTGATGGATGAGTTGCGATCGCCACACCATCAACAGCAACTTGACGTGATGCAAGTGTGAAACCTCGCTGCCTAGCTATTTCCTGTTCTGCGGCGGTGGGGAGACGAGAAGATTCAACAAAATCTAATTCCTGATCAAGTAACATTTGAATTCCCGACCCAGAACCGGGACTGCTGTTGATGGGGTCTACATAGCGTAACTGTAGTTCCGGACGAAGATTTTGGATCTGGGCGTCTACTAACGGTCTAACAGATGCCCAAGCAGTACTCCCACCATGTTTGAATGAGCCAATGGGAACATTTGTCACTGTCTGGAAAGTTGAATCGCTAAGATCAGAGGTAGTATTTGTACTTTGACTCGCAGGTCTAGAGAAAGCACGGTTATCGATTTGCAAGCGTGGTCTGAGCCATAACCAGAGTCCACCAATAATAATAATTGTGATCAGTTCGCCGACAACTAGACCTCTGACTATCTGTACAGCGTCTCTGCTGAGTGTGACGCTTCTTCTACGTTCATTAGTCATCTTCTCTTACTGGCGTTTACTAGGTCAAAGCAATTTGGATTTGAATGCACGCTCTTGATAACTCTTGATAAGATTTAAATGTAACTTCTGGTGGTTATACCTAAAACTTTCTTTATAAGAACTATATATTAAATCTATTAAGTAAATTTGATTTAAGTAAAGTTACTTAATATAGCCGTCAGATCAATCGTGACATGTTGAGTCAGTTGCTAGGAGAACGATACCGAGTTGTTCAAGTTTTAAGTCAAGGTATATTTTGTCAAACCTATGTAGCACAAGATATTTACTCATCCGGCTGTCCTACTTGTGTAGTCAAGCATTTCTTACCAAGTGATAAATGTCCTATTCCAGTAGAAATACGTAGACGACTGTTTATTCGAGAAACAGAAGCCTTGAAAAAACTGGGTGATTATAACCTAGTTCCCAATCTTCTGACTCATTTTGAAGATAATTTAGAGTTTTATTTAGTACAAGAATTTATTGATGGGCATCCTCTAAGTGTAGAGCTTACCCTTGGTAAACAGTGGTTAGAAAAGGAAGTTTTTCAACTACTAGTAGAAGTTTTAGAAATCCTGAATTTTGTTCATAGTCACGGGTTGATTCACCGAGATGTCAAGCCAAGCAACATTCTCAGGCGTAAGCAAGATCATCGCTTAGTTCTGATTGACTTTGGTGCTGTTAAGCCCATCTGGAATCAATTGGTCAAAGATTTTATTCCCCCTGAACAAAATACTACCATTGCGATCGGCACACCTGGCTATATGCCTCATGAACAAGAACGAGGCAAACCACGGTGCAATAGTGATATTTATGCTTTGGGTATGATTGGCATCCAAGCCCTGACAGGGGTACATCCAACACAATTACCAGAAGACGGGCATACGGGTGAAGTGATTTGGCAACATTTAACTCCAGTAAGTGCTGAACTTGCCTCAGTACTTAATAAGATGGTGCATTACCACTTTAAAGACCGATATCAATCAGCACAAGAGGCGCTATTAGCATTGCTACCGTTAGCTAACCTCTACGCATCAACACAGGAGACAAAATTTACTTCTACATCGCTATTCACCTTTACATCCCAAACTTTACCGCCAGAAGCGGATACTCATCTAATTTCTGGAGAGAATAAAATATCACCACCACTGTTGGATGAGCAAACGAGTAAATTCACCATCCCAGAGACGTTACTGTCACCAAGAAATTTTTACAAAATAAGGCAAGATAACGAGGGGTTGCAACTTCAAAACCTCTCATCTGGACAAAGTGATAATCAAGATTTTGAGGATGATAGTCAGACAAGAAATACCACTATTACTATTTTTCTTAAAAAACCAGCTTTGTTAATTGGTCTAGTGCTTGGTGCTGTCTCTGGTGTAATTCTTATGGTTGTCAGCTATTGGTCTGTACAGATAGTTAATCCTACTCCGAAAGTGCAAGACTTGCAATTACATAAACATGTCTCTCCCTAAGTACTGGTTTGCATTAATTCGTAGTGTTATTAAACGCAAAGGATCGCAAAGGAGAACGCAAAGGGGCGCGAAGTTTGGCAATTTTGTACTAAGTTTTGATTATCACTAATTTATGTTCACTGAGCGCTCGATTCTGGTTTGGTTGGACACTATCTCTATAAATCAAAAACGCTACAATTCCAACCACGACTAAGTTAGTAACGAGTAGTCCAATAGTACTCCACATCCAAATTTTCATCTTCATCACCAGTGCTTACTTTAGCTAGTGTTTTGCATACCATCCTAGTAAATAGTGGTTAGTGGTCATAAGCCCACTACCAACTATTAACTATTGTACGGAAGAAGAATTTTTAGGAAAAAATTTTTTAGTTTAATCTAAGGATACATGTTGCAATGTTTCGCTCCTATTCTACTGATTTTTTTCGGTGAAAACGAATTCCTAAAAAAATGTCGTAAAGGAAATCAAAAAAATCTTTTTTTTGGAGTAATCCTAAAGATTGATAACAATCTTTCTGATCTAACAGAGGTTTCATGAGATAGTATGTAGGCTGATAATTGTACCAAGGAATAGAAGGCCACAAATGATGAATTAAGTGGTAGTTCTGTCCGAGAATCAAAATGTTGAGAATTGGATTAGCGTAGACACGAGCATTTTTCCAGCGATCGCGCTCAGCAAAAGGACGATGGGGCAAATAATCAAAAAATAATCCCAAAGCTAACCCGACGATGCCAGAAGGTACAAACCAAAAATTGAGAACGTAACCTAAAAAATGGTAATGAACTGAGGCAAAGACAATTATCACCACAAATAAACGGCTGAGAAACCATTCAAGAAGTTCATACTTGCGCCAGAGACGTCGTTTGAAGAAAAATACCTCATGGTAGAAAAAACGCACTGCGATTAACCACAGGGGACCACCTGTAGAAACAAAATGATCCGGGTCGTTTTTTGGATCATTGACATGAGCATGATGCTGCAAATGTACCCGTGTAAATACTGGAAAAGCAAAAGCTAGCATCAAAGCACTACCATGCCCCAATATCGCATTAATTATCTTGTTGCGATGGGCAGACTGGTGGCAAGCATCATGAATTACCGTACCGGAAATATGTAGGGCAATGATGTTCATGACAAATGATATCCAGTGCGGCCAGTGCCAAACCCAGTAACCAAGGCAAGATAAAACAACAATCGCCACAGCTGCCAAAAACATTAGCAGCGTCGGATTAAAACCACCGGGAGGCGCTAACAATTCTTTGGGGGGGACTGTCAGTGGCTTCTGTGCCTCCGACGTCAGCATCGTGAACTCCTTAATTAATCAAATGTTGCTAGTAAAAAAAAGGCAGAAGACAGAGGGCAGAAGGCAGAAGGGGTTCCCCACAAATTCGCTCTCCGAATCGCGAATTTGTGGGGGCCCCGCAGAAGGCAGAAGGATAAAAAAATTTCATACTTCACACTTCATCCTGGAAATTTTCTACATAGTTATCCTCCTTGGCAATTGGCTGTTGGTCAAGAGATTTCATTTTTTATAGGGTAAGGGGGAAGGCTAAAGTAAAAAACATTCCCCTTCACTTTTCCCCTAGAGGAAAAGTGATAGCACTAAATCCACTGTGAAAAATAATAAAGTTTTAAAGTTTTGTGTAGCAAGATTTATCGATAATCTTCGCATATCATGGGCAAAATAACGGTATGATTCGAGTCGAAGCTTCAAGCTTTGATCTTTAACCTGCTAGAAGTTCCCGCTATTAAATCAGTGAACAGTGAACAGTTATCAGTGAACATTGATAAAACTGACAACTGATAACTGATAACTGATAACTGAATTTGTCAGCCTCTATGCAATTGAAAGACTCTTTACGCCGAACCAAAATTGTTGCCACCATTGGCCCTGCCACCAGCAGTCCAGAAATGCTCAAAGCTATTATTGAAGCTGGTGCAACGACATTGCGATTGAACTTTTCTCACGGTTCTCATGCTGATCATCAGCGCAACATTCGCCTGATTAGGCAAACAGCCTTTGAACTTAATCAACCGGTGGGAATTCTCCAAGACTTGCAAGGGCCGAAAATTCGCTTGGGCAAGTTTGAGAATGGGTCGATAGTGCTAGCAAAAGGCGATCGCTTTACCTTAACTAATCGTCCAGTAGTTGGTACACAAGAAATTAGCTGCGTTACCTATGATTATTTAGCAGACGAAGTGCCTGTAGGAGCAAGGATTCTCCTTGATGACGGGCGCGTCGAAATGCTTGTAGAGGATATTGAAAAGGAAAAAGGCGATCTCCACTGTCGTGTTACCGTCCCTGGGACTCTTTCCAACAACAAGGGCGTAAACTTTCCTGGAGTCTACCTTTCCATCAAAGCCATGACCGACAAAGACCGTGAGGATCTGATGTTCGGTCTGGATCAAGGTGTGGACTGGGTGGCACTTTCCTTTGTTCGTAACCCCCAGGATGTGATGGAAATTAAGGAACTAATTTCTAGCACAGGTAAAAATGTTCCAGTGATTGCCAAAATCGAAAAGCACGAAGCGATCGAACAAATGGAAGCTATTTTGGCTTTGTGTGATGGCGTGATGGTTGCTAGAGGCGATTTAGGGGTGGAACTGCCAGCAGAAGATGTTCCCATGCTGCAAAAGCGATTAATTGCTACTGCTAATCGTTTGGGAATTCCCATCATTACTGCCACCCAGATGTTAGACAGCATGGTCAATAATCCCCGTCCTACCCGTGCCGAAGTGTCGGATGTGGCCAATGCGATTTTAGATGGTACGGATGCGGTGATGCTCTCCAATGAAACTGCTGTTGGTAAGTTCCCAGTCGAAGCTGTGGCGACAATGGCACGGATTGCGGAAAAAATCGAGCAAGAAAACATCCAAAACAACAACGCTAGCCAAGTTAGAGATCGCAAACGTTCCATTCCTAACGCGATTAGCCAAGCAGTAGGACAAATCGCTCAACAATTGGGAGCCGCAGCCATTATGAGCTTGACTCAAACAGGCTCCACAGCTCGCAATGTTTCCAAATTTCGTCCTTGGACACCAATCTTGGCTATCACGCCCCATGTTAATGTCGCCAGACAACTGCAACTAGTATGGGGAGTCAAACCGTTATTGGTATTAGAATTGCCCTCCACTGGTCAAACGTTCCAAGCAGCAATTAACGTAGCTTTAGAAAATAATCTCGTTTTTGAGGGAGATTTAGTAGTCATGACCGCCGGTACACTCCAAGGAGTGTCTGGCTCCACGGATTTGATTAAAGTAGAAGTTGTGACAGCTGTATTAGGACGGGGAATTGGACTTGGGCAAGGTTCAGTCAGTGGTCGTGCCAGGGTAGCACACACTAGTATGGATGTGAGTAACTTTAATCCTGGTGATATTTTGGTTGCACCCCGGACTAGTGCCGATTTTGTCGAAGTAATTCGCAAATCCGCAGGTATTATCACTGAGGAAGACAGTCTCACTTGTCACGCCGCAGTCATTGGTTTGCGTCTCGGCGTTCCTGTGATAGTTGGTGTCAAGAAGGCAACACAAGTAATTCGAGATGGATCGATTCTGACAATGGATATGCAACGGGGTTTGGTTTACTCTGGGGCAGTAGGAACTCCATAAGAATTGTTGGTTGTTGGTGGTTGGTGGTTGTTCCTATCAACAAACAGCAATCAACTATCAACATTTTCAAAGATACTGTTTCAGCACTTCTGCCGTTGCTAGTCCTGTTTTTTCCCAGCTAAATTGATTTGCCCTAGTGATGCTAGCCATAGATAGGCGATCGCGCAGTTGGATATTAGTAGCAATTTTAGCCATTGCGTCTGTAATTTCTTTGATATTGTATGGGTCGATGAGAATGGCAGCATCACCAGCAACTTCTGGGAGAGAGGAAATATTAGAGGTAATCACAGGAGTACCGCAGGCCATTGCTTCTAGAACTGGGAAACCAAAACCCTCCCAGAGACTAGGAAAGACGAGTGCGATCGCACCACTTATAATTTTTGGTAATTCACTATAGGGAACGTAATCCAAAAATTTGACTTGCTTAGCGATACCCAATTCCTCTATTTGCGCTTGCAACAGGGGAGTATAACGTTTATCCTGTGGCCCTGCTAACCACAATTGGTAATCAAAATGATTTGGTAAGCCTGCAAAAGCAGCAATCAGTCTATGTAGGTTCTTATGGGGATCATGTCTACCAATGTAGAGAAAGTAAGGGCAAGATTTTGATGACGGGGCTATGAAAACACACGAGAGATGAGAAGACAAAGAAGAAAGACTACTTCCTTGTCCCCCATGTCCTCCTTGTCTCCATATTCCCGTATCTTCCCTAACAGGTCGAAAATGATTAACATCATGTGCTAAGAGAATTGGCGTGATTTTCCTAGCAGGAACCTGGTAAAAATCAGTAATATCTGTGGCTGTAGCTTGGGAATTACAAATAATGTGTTGTGTCTGCTGAAGAACTTGGGGAATATAGTAGCGAAAATAGGGTGTCAGGGGCGAAAAGCGCTTAGGAAAACGCAACGGAATTAAGTCGTGAACCATCACGACAAAACGACAATTAGAATAAAGCGATGCTTCTGGAAGAGGGGAAAAAATCAGTTGAGATTTTAAATTTTTATATATTTTTGGTAATTTAAACTGTGTCCATAGCAAGCGATCAAAATGGCCTTTTGTCCCATCCGCAGGGGTAAGATTACCAGGAATTGAGTAACATTTAAATTCTGGATAATTTAGGGCTGTTAATAAGGTGGGATCAAGAGGTTTTAAATAAGGAAAAATATTTTTAGCATAGTTACTTATACCTGTAGGTTGAGAAAATACCACAGATAAATTAATTAATAAATCGCTCATTTATTCAAACTTAATTCGCTCATAAATTTGATGATATGGTATTTGACAGTTTACTGAAAATAGAGTCAAAACTCCATCTTTATCCTCAGATTCTCTAAATAACCAATTACCATCAGAAGTTTTACTAAACTGCTCAATGTGGGTAGAATACTGGTCAATCAAAATATATTCTTGGAATTCAGGTATAGAACGGTAATAAGTAAATTTGTCACCGCGATCGCGACTGCTTGTAGACTTTGAGAGAACTTCAAAAATTATACAGGGATTGAGGACTGTATCGTTACGTCCTTCTTCAAAAATAGGTTCATCTTTGATAATTAAGACATCAGGATAGGTGTATTGACGATAGCGAGGAATCCACAAACGTAGATCATTGGCATAAACACTGTAACATTGTTCCTTGAGAGCAAAAGTTAGAGCAATAATTAAATTAACAATGATTTGATTATGATTAATCGAACCTCCTGTCATTGGAACAATTTCTCCATCACAATATTCGCTACGGTACTCAGCAGTTTCTTCATGTGCCAAATACTCTGCTGTTGAGTAGTAACGGGGTAGAGTTTGCACAACCATAACACTAGTCTGTAGTTTCAAGCTCACTAAGATAACCTTAGCCTAACATTTAAATTATCAGTTATTAGCAATCGTAAATTAGTTGTTAAAATTGATATATTAGATACCAGACTTCTTCAAGAATTCGGGTATCTTGTTGTTTACTCATTACCTCTTTTCCAAAAATAAAGAAAAACTCCATATATTTTCCCCAACCCTATCTGAGGCTTGATGAACATTAAGAACAACGCATAAAAAAACAGTCTGGTTAATCTCAAGCTAAAAACTAGTTGATTTGTATATCTATCTAAACTTAGTAAATAACCATAAGTACTATTTTT
The DNA here is from genome assembly GCF_000317205.1 of Fischerella muscicola PCC 7414. GTDB lineage: Bacteria > Cyanobacteriota > Cyanobacteriia > Cyanobacteriales > Nostocaceae > Fischerella > Fischerella muscicola. The sequence continues at coordinate 37,893 of NZ_AJLK01000029.1, forward strand.
GATTTTGCGGAAGACATATTTATTAGTTATAGAAGACGGTTGATGTATAACTCCAAATTTCTGAGTTACTGCGATTAAATGTCCTTGTTGGGTGTAACGTTGACAAAAATCAAAGTCTTCATAATAAAGAAAGTAAGCAGGGTCAAATAAAGGGCATTTCCCAAAATTGGAAAGATTAATGATGAAACTACAACCTGTTATCCAATCACATTTAATATAATCTTGGTTTTGCTCAGTGAAGAAATTACGAGACGAAATTTCACCTGTTTTAACATTAAAATAACCACCTGCAAACCAAACTTCATCAGCAGGAGTATGAATAATTGTGCCAAGAATAGAAATTTCGGGATAAGATTTAAAAAATGATTGAACTTTCTCTAAATCACTTTCTATTAAATATGCATCCGGATTAATTATCCAAACAATTGCCTGTGGTTCTTGAGCATATATAAATTTCAGACCAAGATTACAGGCATTACCAAACCCTAAATTCTTGGTAGCATTCAAGATAATTACATTCTCATCTTTTAGACTAACAATGGAATTATCATCACAAGAGTTGTTGATAATAATTACTTGGAAACCTAATTTTTTATCCCTGGGTAGAGAACTTATTAATTTGGCAATAAGATTTGTTGAATAATAGTTGACTGTTAAAAAATAAATCACGTTAATTCAATTTGACAGTCATCACCAATCATAAACCGCAAAGCTTTAGGACGCTGTGGTGCAGTAGTTAATTGCGCCCTTTGTCCAATCACACTGTCAATTATACGTTGATGAATTCCTGTTATTTTAGCACCTTCCAAAACTACACTATGCTCTATGTCGCTTTCAATAAGTTGGGTATTATCGGCAATACTGGTGTAAGGGCCGATAAAGCAGTTTTCTAAATAACAATTGCTACCTATAACTACAGGACCACGAATAGTAGTGTTCACTAGTTGAGAATTAGCACCAATTTGAACTCGTCCAATGATATTACTTTCGGCATCGATTTCCCCTAAAATTTTTGTGTTTAAGTAGGTGTCCAGAATCAGACGATTCGCTTCTAGCAAATCATCTTTTTTACCAGTATCTAGCCACCAGCCTTCCAATTGGCAGGCTAGAACTTGCTTTTGCTGATCTATTAGATATTGAATAGCATCGGTGATTTCCAGTTCACCTCTTGCGGAAGGTTGGATACAGGCGATCGCATCATGGATAACATGAGAAAAAAAGTAAACTCCTACTAATGCCAAATTAGATGGGGGTACTTTGGGTTTTTCGATTAACTGCAAAACTCGCCCTGTTTCATCAATCTTAGCTACACCAAAGGCGCTAGGATTGCTGACTTGACGCAGGAGAATAATGGCATCTTGCTGTTGAGTAGTAAATTTTTGTAAAAAGTAGCTTAAATCGCCTTGTTGAATTAAGTTATCGCCTAAGTACATGACAAAAGGCGAATTTCTTAAGAAGGGATAAGCAACTTTCACGGCGTGGGCAAGTCCAGCTGGTTTGTCTTGTAGGATATAAGTAATTTTTGCGCCAAAGCGATCGCCATTTCCGGTTTTGGCTTGTACTTCTGTTCCAGTTTCTGGGCTAATGATGATGCCAATATCAGTTATGCCAGCAGCAACCATCTCTTCAATGCCATACCACAAAATTGGTTTATTGGCAACGGGAACCAGTTGCTTTGCCCCTGTATAAGTAAGAGGGCGTAAACGAGTACCTTTACCGCCAGCCAGAATTAATGCTTTCATGTTGTTTGTTGGTGGTTGTTTGTTGGTAGTTGTTTGGTTAGGAGGGCACAGCTAGCTATGCACCCGTACAGTAATTAGTAGATAGTGGTTGTGGTAGTAGAAAATGGGGTAATAAAAATAAAAAACACATCAATTACTAATTATTAACTAACAACAACCAACAACCAACCATCAACAATCAACTAACTAACAACAACCAACAACCAACCATCAACAATCAACTAACTAACAACAACCAACAACCAACCATCAACAATCAACTAACTAACAACAACCAACAACCAACCATCAACAATCAACTAACTAACAACAACCAACAACCAACCATCAACAAGCAACAATCAACTAACTACCAACAACCAACAACCAACCATCAACAAGCAACAATCAACTAACTACCAACAACCAACAACCAACCATCAACAAGCAACAATCAACTAACTACCAACAACCAACAACCAACCATCAACAATCAACTAATTACCAACTCTTTCAACATTTTCCTTAATCTCTGCCGCCAGTGGGGTGCATGATTTCCCAAAGTCTCAGTTATTTTGGCACATGCTAGAACTGAGTATGCAGGTCGACGGGCAGGTGTGGGATATTCTGAAGTAGTTATCGGAACAATTCGCTGTACTTTCAGAGGAAACCCTAATTCTTGGGCTTCTTCAAAAATTGCAACAGCAAAGTCATACCAGCTAGCAACACCACTGTTTGTATAGTGATAGGTTCCAGCAATTTCTGAATTCAACAAAGGTATTAATTTGGTTATGCTTTCTGCTATGTCTGTTGCCCAAGTAGGACTACCAATTTGATCTGCAACAACACGAATTTCTTCTCTTTCTCTTCCTAGCCGTAGCATTGTTTTGACAAAATTGCTTTTGCCAAAAGTGCCATAAACCCAAGCAGTACGCAGGATGAGATGATGAGTGTAAGTCTCGCGAATAGCTTCTTCTCCTGCTAGTTTAGTTTGACCATAGATACTTAAAGGGTTAGTTTTATCTGTCTCTTGATAGGGACGACAGCTGTTACCATCAAAAACGTAATCGGTGGATATGTGAATTAGAAAAGCTTGTTGTTTTTTGGCTTCCTGTGCGAGAATTTGCGGGGCGATTGTATTAATAGCTTTTGCTAATTCTGGTTCACTTTCAGCTTTATCAACAGCAGTATAAGCAGCAGCATTGATAATGATTTGTGGTTGCTTTTCTCTAATTAAATTGCATACAGTATCTGGCTGGGCAAGGTCTACCGTAGGACGTGCGACTGAAATTACATTTGCGTAGGTTGATAAACTTTGTTGCAGTTCTTTGCCTAATTGACCGTTGGTGCCGATTAGTAGAATTAGTTTACTCATAAATTGATGTTTTAAATAATACTTATAAGCTCCTGATTATGCAGCAAATCACCGATTTTTTAAGGTTTTTTTAATCTTAAATCAGCGGATGTCATTATGTGAATCATGAACAAAGATATAGGCAGGTAGCGATCGCCTTTTTCATGGTTAGTACAAAAATCCTTGAGTACTACTGCAACCTTGTGTTTTATTTCTTCTATTTTTTACACTATGTTACACACTTTGTTAGGTTTTATTGATACAATTATGCCCGTGTGTTCCCTTTTTATATTTTGTTAGACCTCAGCTATAAGAATTACTGTTTTTTATAGTCTTGTTTGTCTGTGGATAAGTAGAAGGCAGACAGCAGAGGACAGATAGCAGAAGGAAAAACCCTCTTTCTAACAGAGTTCCAAAAATTAGCATTTTACATTTGATTATGTCTAGCTACTTATTTCATATCCAAAATTGTAGAAGTAGTTGACCCATCATAGCAGTGAAATAGCCAGCTAATTCGGTGTTTTCTAGCCTCTAATTTTGGGAAAATATGCCACAGATTACGCCACAACCAAAATCATCTACTTCATAGCCAAAATTGGGGATTGAGTATAAACTTCGGACTCTTTTAAAGGTTTACCTGCTTTGTCTTTAGCAGATAAGATTGGTGATGTGGTGAGACGCCAATCTATCGCCAATTCGGGATCATTCCAAAGGATGCATCGTTCATATTGGGGTGCGTAATAGTCTGTGGTTTTATAGAGGACTTCGGCAACTTCTGAAAGGACAACAAATCCGTGAGCAAAGCCTGGTGGTATCCAAAGTTGGCGTTTGTTCTCGGCATTGAGTTCACAACATATCCACTTACCAAAAGTCGAGGAGCTTTTTCTGATATCTACAGCAACATCAAATATACTACCGATTACTACTCTGACTAACTTTCCCTGTGGTTGTCGAATTTGGTAATGTAAACCACGCAAAACGTTTTGTTTAGAGTAAGAATGGTTGTCTTGAACAAAGTTAAATAAATTACTAGTTGCTTCAGCAAATTTTTGGTAATTATAGCTTTCAAAGAAAAAGCCACGATCATCTTGGAAAACTTGAGGTTCGATGATGAGAATATCAGGAATTTTAGTACGAATAATCTTCATAATAGTGGAAAATATACTTATTCATAGAGTATACAAAATTACTATAAAATAAATCAATCACATATAGCAAAAATACACTCAATATTAATTTTCAATTATCTCCTAGATTACTGCTGATTGAGCTAGTCAAATTTATGACACAACCTTGGTATTGGCGATCGCTTCCTTTAGAAAATCGCACTGGTTCCCATATTTTTAAAGCTTTATTTGGTTTTACACAGACATCAGGAATAGCAACTTTATTAGAAAGCCCATACCCGACACCCACAGATAATCCTCAATTAGCCCGTTATTCTATTTGTGCAGGTACTCCTCGATATGTGAATGGACATCCCCAAATGTGGACTCCTGCGCTGGGAAATGTTTTACCCTTTCTGGAACAGTTACTGCAAGCAAAAGTAGGGGAAGGTGGGGGACATGGGAGACAAGGAGGAGAAAATACTTTTTACACCCCTCACACTCCCCCCACCTCCCCAACCCCCCACCTCCCCTTCACCGGGGGTTGGCTGGGTTGGTTGGGATATGATATCGCCAGAGAAATTGAACGGCTACCATACACTAAATCTGATTCATTGCCATTTCCAGTTGCTTTTTGGTACGAACCAGATAGTTTTGCTGTTTTGGATCATTGGGATCAAATCTTATGGTTAGCCGCCAGTAGTCCCGATGGGTTGGATGAGTTAGAGAGGAAACTTGAACAGGAAGATGATGGGGAGATTGGGAGATTGGGAGATGCGGAGATGCAGAAAATCCACCCCATCACCCCACCACCCCACCACCCCACCCTCCGCTTCCACAGTTCTCAAGAAGAATACGAAGCAGCAGTTAACAGTGCCAAAAAATACATTCAGGCAGGAGACATCTTTCAGGCTAATTTGTCGTTGCGGTTTGAAACGCAAACAACTGCTTCTGGTTGGGAAATATATCGTGCTTTGCAGCAGATCAATCCTTCTCCCTTTGCTTGCTATTTCCAAACACCTTGGGGGGAAGTGATTAGCTGTTCACCAGAGAGACTAGTCAAGTCACAAAGACATACAGACACGACATTTCACGTCTCCACCAGGCCGATCGCAGGGACGCGATCGCGTGGGATCATGCCAGAACAAGACCAAAAATTAGCAGAAGATTTACTCAATAACACTAAAGAGCGTGCCGAACATATCATGTTGGTAGATTTAGAACGCAATGATTTAGGACGGGTGTGTGAATGGGGAAGTGTGAAGGTTGATGAATTATTAACTATTGAGCGATATAGCCACGTTATGCATCTCGTCAGCAACATCACAGGTACTCTCAGACATGATGTTAGTGCTGTTGACTTGATTCGTGCCATATTCCCTGGTGGTACAATCACAGGCTGTCCCAAAGTCCGCTGTATGGAAATCATCGAAGAACTAGAACCTGTACGGCGTAGCTTGTTCTATGGTTCCTGCGGCTACTTGGATTGGCAAGGTAACTTGGATTTAAACATCTTAATTCGCACCCTGCTGTTGGTTCCCTCCTCACCTGAAGAGGTGCGGGGAGATAGGGAGGTGGGGAGGTGGGGAGTTGAGGAAAATATCGAATTAGGTTCTCCCCATCACCCCATTGCCCCCCAACCCCACAAAGTGGGGACCCCTAGCCCCCCATCACCCCATCATAGAAACCCCATCACCCCATCACTCAACACCGTCTGGGGACAAGTGGGAGCGGGAATTGTCGCAGACAGCGATCCCGAGCGAGAATGGCATGAATCTTTACATAAAGCTCAGGCACAACTACAGGCACTAGCAAGTGTTTTCGGGGATCAGGGAATAGGAAGGGAACAAGGGAGACAAGGGAGACAAGGGAGACAAGGGAGACAACAGAAGGGGGAGTAGTAAACCACTAACCACTAACCCTACCCTTACCTTAAGCCACTACCCTGCCTTAAGCCGCTACCTG
>NZ_AJLK01000030.1 GCF_000317205.1 Fischerella muscicola PCC 7414
CTAACCAATGTACCAGACGTACCATGGCACGTCTGGTACAACAATCAACAACCAACAACCAACAATCAACAATCAACAACCAACACCAATGAACCTTGTTCTTTTTCCATCCCACTTCTACAGAAAGTCTATTCCTAGATTGTTGGCGAATTTGTATAACAAAAAGACGGCAATTATGGCAGCATTGGTAGAGGGGAAACAAACAGAGGATAAGAGCAAAACAGGAAGGAATGGGCAAATTTTCCTTTCGTGTCTCTACTTCCCCAAACCCTCTGTGAACTTTACCCTAAAAGCTAATGCCATCTAGTTACGACGGCAATATGCCTTAGCTACGCATTACTATCGGTTTGAAAAAGGTTAAATCAGTGAACAGCGAACAGTGAACAGTTATCAGGCTTATGAGTGGGGGTATTACCCGCAGCCAACGCCTGACATCAATTGGTGGGGAATTTATATTCAGTAATGAATACTGATAACTGATGACTGATAACTGTTAAAGACTAAAGGGTAAAGGCATTTCAACTCCTTTCCCCCTTATCCCTTTCCTTTTACCCCTTTACCCTTAATTTATGGAAATGGAACCGTCAGCCTCACCAATCTTGGCATTCAACTGCAAAAACATACTATCTATTCTTACCTTCAAGTATTAAATGAACCCAGAAAGCTCAGAAACTTACATAAATCATCCAACTTGGGGTTTGCTCTATAGGATCTGTATGGTGGATGAAAACCAAGAGTTATTCACTACACTGTATGCTCAGCGCCTATTTTTTTTAGTAATATCCGATGCTAAAGGTGTCAAATTTCAGCCCATAGGACGTACTGAAGCGAGAATGCTGCTAGAAAATCGCCTGCGTAACCTACGTCGTGCTGGACAAGCCCAGGAGTACGATCAGTTGCAGAGTATCTTCCAACGCACCTTCCAATGAGTGGCTCGATTAGTGAACGTATTAATACTGTGCGCGCACAACTACCACCTTCAGTTCGGTTAATAGCTGTCACCAAGCAAGTCCCAACTGATGTAATTCGTACTGCCTATGCTGCGGGAATTCGAGATTTTGGTGAAAATCGCATTCAAGAAGCGATCGCAAAACAAGCTGAGTTACAAGACTTAGCTGATATCACTTGGCATTTTATCGGACACTTGCAAAGCAATAAAGCCAAAAAAGCCTTAGAAAATTTTCAGTGGATTCACTCAGTAGATAATTTGAAGCTGGCACAGCGCTTGAACGAGTTGGCCCAGCAAATAGGTGTCAGTCCCTATGTGTGTCTGCAAGTCAAAATCCTTCCTGATCCTAATAAATCGGGTTGGAGTGTACCTCAACTTTTAGCTGACCTACCAACATTGAATCAATACAAAAATTTACAAATTCAAGGTTTGATGACAATTCCGCCTTTAGGATTAAATGACCAGGAAATTATGGCAGTGTTTAATCGCACACGCGAACTAGCACAAGAAATTCGGGAACAAAACTGGCCCCATATTCAAATGCAACATTTGTCGATGGGAATGTCAGGTGATTACCAACTAGCCGTAGAAGCAGGTGCAACGATGGTGCGTTTGGGAACAATCTTGTTTGGAGAACGTGGTAACTAAATTGGGGTAGGGGATTGGGATCTATAGATTCAGTTCAGTGAACAGTTATTACACCTATGGTGGGGATCAAACAATTTTCGATTGATCCCACATATGAAGTTTGGGGCTTCCTCATCCAAATTATTAGTCAGAGTCCCCACCACCAACACCTTCTAATTAGTGGAGGACTTATACTTAGTAATAAAACTGCCAACTGCTCACTGGAAAATTCGTAGGGGTAGATTTTCAAGCCTATCTCTACGATTTTTTTCGACTTTCTCGCTTTCGTCCTATAGGATTCCTTTCCTATTTGATTTTGGAGCAGAACTCAGTATTGTTCCCCGTACCCCATTTCCTGTTCCCTGGCTCAACTAAGAGTGTTCCTCAACTAAACCAGATTCCTATAGTTGTAAATAAATAAAACTTTTAGCTTTATTTTCTTTAATTTCAAGAAGAGCAACTTTAGCATTTGCTCTTCTTGAAATTGTTGCAAAAAAAATTCTCAAAGATGCTGGTCTAGCAAGTAACCCAGGATATAGTATAAACAAAAGCAAACACATAAGAAATTTGGGGTTGCAGCAACTTTGCATTCAAAAATAGTTAGGCTATAATCTTGACTCATTATTGCGTACAAACTAAATACAGACGTTCTAGGGGGGCGTCCGTCAATAGTTTGTGCCGTAGTATATGCTACAAACAACTTATAGAATTGCAAAATAGTCCGCCCTACATATAGCGGCATAGATTGGCAGCATTAGTTGCTGCCACATCCTTTGAAGGTGATTTGCACCAGGAGCGTAACACTATGAACAATATCTTCTCCAAACTGAGAGACTTTGTTGGTTTAAATGAGCCAGTAGAATACGAGTATTATGAGGAAGAACCAGAAGCAGAAAGCTATCAGAATCTATATCAGGAACAAAATCAACAGTCCGTACCCCAAGAAACTACCTCTGCAAATCGACGTTGGCGTGAACCAATGCCTACAATGAATGCAAATCCAGATGTAGCAACTGCTTCTGCAAAAACAATGAATAATGTTATTGGTATGCCCGGTGCTATTAACGGTATTTCAGAAGTTTTAGTACTAGAACCACGTACTTTTGAAGAAATGCCACAAGCGATTCAAGCGTTACGAGAGCGAAAGTCTGTGGTATTAAACTTGACAATCATGGACCCGGATCAAGCACAGCGAGCTGTTGATTTTGTTGCAGGCGGCACTTACGCGTTGGATGGACACCAAGAACGTATTGGCGAAAGCATCTTTTTGTTTACACCCAGTTGTGTGCAAGTCAGCACTCAAGGCGGAGTTCTACACGAAGTACCCCAACCACCAGTCCGTACCCCCCGCCCCGCACCTGGCAATCAAACCTGGGGCAATGAACCCAATCGCATGGTACAATAAACTAAATTTAGTCTAAAGTCAATAGTCAAGAGTATACAGTTTGAAAGTTAACGCTCTTGATTATTGACTATTGACTAATGACGAATGACTAATGACAACTCATAAATTTGGATTAATTGGTGGCGGGGTAATGGGAGAAGCTTTATTATCCCGCCTTGTTGCTCGCTCGATTTATCACTCATCAGAAGTGATAGTTAGTGAACCACAGCCCACACGCCAAAAATTTTTAGCGCATCAGTACAATGTGGCTGTGACAGGTGATAACCGTGTAGTTTTCAGCCAAACAACCGAAGTGATATGCTTGGCTGTCAAACCGCAAGTTTTCAGTGCGATCGCTCAAGAATTGGCAGATGTTGTTGATAAAGGGCATTCACCACTAGTAATTTCTGTCTTGGCGGGTGTAACTTTATCTAAATTAGAAGCAGCTTTTCCCCAATTGCCAGTTATTCGAGCCATGCCCAATACCCCAGCAACCATAGGTGCAGGTATGACTGCGATCGCTCCAGGTGCTTATACCCATAGCAAACACCTGGAAACAGCAAGGCAGTTGTTTTCAGCGGTGGGGGAAGTAGTAGAAGTCCCGGAATCGCTGATGGATGCAGTAACTGGTTTATCAGGTAGTGGTCCAGCTTACGTAGCGTTAATGGTAGAAGCACTTGCAGATGGAGGAGTCGCTGCTGGTTTACCCAGAGCTATTGCCTATCAACTCGCTTTGCAAACAGTCTTGGGAACTGCTCAGTTATTACATGAAACCAAACTCCACCCCGCAGAACTCAAAGATCGTGTTACCAGTCCCGGCGGAACTACAATTACTGGCATTGCCCAATTAGAACGCTCAGGATTCCGTTCTGCTCTCATTGAGGCAGTTAAAGCTGCTACCATCCGTTCTCAGGAGTTGGGGAAGTGAGAGGTGGGGAACTCACCGGCCCCCACGACCGTAGGGAGTGGGGGCCGGTGAGTTCCCCAATCCCCAATCCCCGATCCCTAATGCCCTACTTGCCAAGGGTTCATATAATATAGTAAAAAGTCCGGTTGCAATTGTGATTGAGTGAATTATTCTGCACTGTCTTCAGAAGTAGACCCCAGTTCTGTATTTCCTTTTGAACTGGATAAATTCCAGCTAGATGCGATCGCCTCTCTAAATGCTGGACGCTCTGTAGTGGTTTGTGCGCCAACAGGTTCAGGTAAAACCTTGGTTGGAGAATATGGTATTTATCGTGCCTTGGCGCGAGGAAAAAGGGTATTTTACACTACCCCCCTGAAGGCACTTTCTAACCAAAAATTACGTGACTTTCGTGAACAATTCGGCTTTGACGCAGTTGGATTGTTAACAGGAGATGCTTCCATCAATCGGGATGCGCCTATTGTAGTTATGACTACAGAAATTTTCCGTAACATGCTTTACGGCACACCCATTGGGCAAGTTGGTATCTCCTTAACAGACGTAGAAGCAGTAGTGTTAGATGAGTGCCACTACATGAACGATCGTCAACGGGGAACTGTTTGGGAAGAATCGATTATTTATTGTCCCCGCGAAATTCAACTGATCGCTCTGTCAGCAACAGTTGCCAATAGTGAACAACTCACCGACTGGCTCAATCAAGTCCACGGCCCCACTGATCTCATCTACTCCGATTTTCGTCCTGTTCCTTTGGAATTTCACTTTGGTAATCTCAAAGGGGTATTTCCACTACTGAATGACGATAAAACCCAAATTAACCCTCGTCTGCTCAAGCGAGGCAAAAAAAAAGAGCTAGAAAAGGGCAAAGGCAATCGCAGACCAGAAGCACCTAGTATAAATTTTATTCTCAGTCATCTCCAGGAACGAGATATGCTGCCAGCAATCTACTTTATCTTCAGCCGTCGCGGCTGCGATAAAGCAGTGGCAGAAGTCGGTGATATATGGCTGGTGAACGAGCAAGAGGCACAGCAGTTACGGCGACAGATTGACGAATTTTTAACCCGTAACCCAGAGGCGGGGCGTTCCGGCCACATTGCTCCCCTTTACCGGGGTATCGCCGCCCACCACGCCGGGATTTTACCCGCCTGGAAAGTACTAGTAGAAGAACTATTTCAGCAAGGACTAATTAAAGTAGTATTTGCCACAGAAACGCTGGCAGCAGGAATTAACATGCCTGCTCGCACAACAGTTATTTCTACCATATCCAAACGTACCGACACCGGACACCGGATGTTGACAGCTTCTGAGTTTCTGCAAATGGCAGGAAGAGCTGGACGTCGAGGGATGGATAAAGTAGGTCATGTGGTGACATTACAAACTCCCTTTGAGGGAGCAGAACACGCAGCAGCTTTGGCAATCAAAAAACCAGACCCCTTGGTGAGCCATTTTACTCCCAGTTACGGCATGGTACTGAATTTGCTGCAAATCCACACTCTTGATGAAGCCAGAGAACTCATTGAGCGTAGCTTTGGTCAGTATCTAGCAAATGTGCATCTCCAACCAAGGCAACAATATATTGCTCAGTTGCAAGCAGAATTAGAGCAAATTAAAACGCAAATTGCTACGGTTGAAGAAAGCGAAATAGCTAGTTATGAAAAACTGCGACAACGCCTGAAAGTAGAACAAAAGATATTAAACACACTGCAAGAGCAAGCAGACGAAGGGCGACAAGAAGAATTAACAATGATGCTCAGTTTTGCTGTGTCAGGGACATTACTTTGCCTTAAGGGTAAATACTTAACAATGTCTCTACCAGTAACCGCAGTGTTAATAGGCAAAACCCAAGGTGCTAGCCAAACACCTTACTTAGTTTGTTTAGGTAGAGATAACCGTTGGTATGTGGCAACTACAGCAGATGTAGTCAACTTATATGCAGAATTACCACGAATTGATGTACCCCCTGACTTGTTACCACCTGCACAGATGTCTTTAAAGCCAGGACAGTCTTGTCGTGGTGACGAAGAAAGTATGGCCATTGCTAGTCAAATTCCCGAACCAGAGGAGTCTCTACATATGGCACCCGAAGTCGCAGAACAACTCCGGGTGGTTGCAGCCTTGCGGGAGCAAATAGAAGCTCACCCACTGCATAAAACTGGCAATGTCGGTACTATTTTCAAACGTAAGCTACGCGCTGCCGAACTAGAAGCAGAAATTCAAGAGTTGCAAGCACAGGTAGAGCAACAGTCCCAACGGCATTGGGAAGAGTTTCTTAACCTGATTGAAATTTTGCAATACTTTGAATGCTTAGATAACTTATTACCTACACAATTAGGACAAATTGCAGCAGCAATTCGGGGCGAAAACGAATTGTGGCTTGGTTTAGCCTTAGCCAGTGGAGAACTTGATAACCTTGATCCCCACTGTTTAGCTGCTGCTGCTGCTGCTTTAGTGACAGAAACCCCGCGTCCAGATAGTAAAGTGCGCTTTGATCTCAGTGATCAAGTTACAGAGGCCTTAGCGAAATTACGCGGAATTCGCCGTAAGATGTTCCAATTACAACGCCGATATAACGTCGCTTTACCCATCTGGTTAGAATTTGAGTTAATCGCCTTAGTTGAACAATGGGCACTAGGGATGGATTGGGTTGAACTGTGCGACAATACCACTTTAGATGAAGGTGATGTCGTGCGAATATTAAGGCGGACGCTGGATTTATTGTCACAAATTCCCCACGTACCTTATATGTCAGAATCTTTGCGGCGTAATGCTTTACGCGCTATTCAGTTGATTGATCGATTCCCAGTCAATGAGGTTGTGGAATAGTCAGACAATTTTGGATTTTAGATTTTGCGAAAAGTTTGTAGACACAAAGTGGCTTCCCATACGTTGTAAGGCGTTTGGGTAGGTGCAAAGGTTTATTTTTAAACGCACCAGTTAGCAGAGGTTGACGCAAAGGAGCGCAGAATGTTAAGCAGAGCTACTTTGTTTTTTGTGTTTTGAAAAATTTGGGATGATCCCACGTCATGCTGTGAGGAATGCTGAGTTGTCAAGGTTCGGTTGGGAATAATCCCTTCTATTTACCTTGCCTGTCATCCCTGAGTATTCCTACTCATTTCGACAGAACGAATCACACTAGCGAACTGCAAACATAAACGCTGCAAACAAGATAATTTTCGGCTCAAATTTGAATGGTTTTAACTATGAATTGTCGTTGCAAATAAATTGAATTAGAGGAGTTTCTATGACCGCCGTGAAGTCGCTCCCTAATATGCCGCCCTTACCCCGACAGGTTTGGGTACTGGGTTGGGTCAGCTTGTTGATGGATATTGGTTCCAAGATGATTCAGTCTGTCTTGCCACTATTTCTAGTGTCGATGCTAGGTGCAAGTTTAGTGACGGTGGGGGTGATTGAGGGCATCGCTGAAGTAACGGCGGCGGGGCTGAAAGTTGGGTCAGGGCTGATTAGCGATCGCGGTGGACAGCATCGCAAATGGTCAGCTGTGTTTGGCTATGGCTTTTCAGCACTGATGATTCCCCTGTATACCATTGCAACGAATCCAGGGTGGATTTTGGCAGCGCGAATGGGCGATCGAGTGGGGAAGGGAATTCGAGTGGCTCCCCGAAATGCGTTGGTGGCAGATGCCACCCCGGAACATCAACGCGGAGCCGCTTATGGCTTGCGCTATACACTGGATACGATCGGGGCATTGCTGGGACCGATCATTGCCACGATCCTATTAGCCAACTCTGGACAAAATACCCGACTGGTCTTTTGGGCTGCCATGATTCCAGCATTCCTGGCAGTTGGACTACTGATTTGGGGAATTCAAGCTCCACCGTTTGCCCAGCCTTCCTCAAAATCCAAGGCATCCGAGCAACCGTGGCAGTTACTCCAGCAGCTTGGAGTCGGTTACTGGCATTTGGTAGTAGTGGCATGTTTGTTTAACTTAGGGAACTCCAGTGATGCATTTCTGTTGCTCAAGGCGAAGGATGTGGGTATTTCATTTACGGCGGTGCCGATCGTGTTGACAGTGATCCATGCAGTTTCGGCAGTGAGCGCCTACCCAGTGGGTTGGCTGTCTGATCGCCTGAGTCGGCGTGGTGTATTTTTCATCGGGTTAGGGCTGTTTGCGCTGACCTATGGGGGGTTGGCGATCGCGGGGCAACCCTGGCAAGTCTGGCTTTTGTTGGGGCTGTATGGGCTATATCAAGGCATTACCCAGGGTGTTTTGCTGGCAATGGTAGCGGCAACAATCACTCCGGTGTTGCGGGGAACAGCTTTTGGTTTTTTGAGCCTAGTCACAGGTTTATCATTGCTGCTAGCGAGTGTGTTGGCAGGGTGGCTATGGCAACAGATGGGAAGTTGGGCAGCATTCGGCTTAGGCAGTGTGAGTGCGATCGCTGCCATCCTTTATCTTATCGCCTTTCCGTATCACCACCCATCCATTGTTGATCGGTAAAACAAGACTGCAACTTATTGAACTTCTTGAACTTCAATTATGTGAATGCATAAGTTCGTTGATGTGGCTATGGGAAGCCGCCCTTACGGGCGTCTACATCGGTGTTCGACTTGCAAAACTTGATTTTTTGCAAGGTGAAAAATCACATCAAGTGTAATACCATTTTGAATTTTAGATTTTGGATTGGGAATTGCTTTGTTTCACAGCTTATAACCAAACTTCCGCAACAATTCCTTACGTGCCTTCACATCCTCAGCACTTTCCACACCTTTGGGTGAAAATCCATCTACCACCCCCATAATGCCACGTCCTTGTTCTGTTTCAGCAACAATCACCTGCACCGGATTTGCTGTAGCGCAGTAAATATTGCACACTTCCGGACACTGTTTGATGGCATTCAAAAAGTTAATGGGGTAAGCCTCTTTTAAGAGAATAACAAAGCTGTGACCAGCTGCTAAATTTTGGGCATTTTTTGTTGCTACTTCTTCAAGATTGCGATCGTTGCCTGCCACTCGAATTAAACAAACTCCCGATGCTTCACAAAAAGCAATACCAAATTTCACCTGAGGTGAAGTTCCCACCATAATTTCATACAAATCTTCAACTGTTTTAATAAAGTGTGTTTGCCCAATGATAATATTACTTCCTTCAGGAATTTCCATTACCACTGATTTGAGTTCCATATTATTTGTCTCCTTGACTAAGTTAAGCTGACACAAATAAAGCTAACTAGTAGGGGTCGTCATTTGTCAAAAGTCATTCGTCATCGGGTAGGGACAAAGCATTTGTACTAGTGCATTCAGTTTTGATGTCAAGATATACATACAAATGCTTTGCCCTTACTTACTCTGGGTATTCGTGAGACACAAACGGAAGTTCTACTATTTCGCCTGTAACTTCTCCGACTTTGACTTGTAAACCTGCACCACCAGCTTTTGTACGGATGTAGCCTAAACCACGATAACCATCTACAGTTTCAATACAACTGGTTAATTTACCGACCTTTTCATCCCCTACTGTAATAGTTGTTCCTGGTTCCGCAGCAGCACTGAGATTTATACCCCAGAGGTGTTGTTTTACACCTTTATAAGTATTTAAACGGGCAATGGTTTCTTGACCTATATAACAACCTTTGTTAAATGAAACGGTCTGCCATAAGCCAACTTCCAAAGGATTGTAATCATCAGTCAGTTCTTGATCTGGAACAGGGCGACCTTGGGTAATTCGTAACATTTCCCAAGCGCGATCGCTCATTGGTACTGCGCCTAACTCGACTATTTTATGCCAGACGCTTTCTTTGATGGAAACTGGCAAAATCAGGGTGTATCCGGAGCAAGCAAGACCACTACCAACGGCTATATGTATATCATCAAAGACTTGGTGATTGCCGTAGGGTTGACCAATAATGGCACCAGCGCCCAACTTTTCCACAATGGTATCACTGTCTGGCCCGATGAGACTCAAAGTAGCAGTTTCATCAGTGACATCAGTCAGTTGTACTTTGTCAGCAAAAAAGATATAACGGTCTAGCCATTGCAATAGATATTCACGACGGTTAGGCGAAACCAAAAGCAGTACTGCATCCTCCATGACATAGCCTGTTGCTAAATCAATGGTGCGGGCGGTGGATGTCACAAAAACCGTATCACAACCTTGTCCTGGTTGCAGTTTTTGGAAATCGTTGGTGCTTTGATTGTGCAAAAAGCGGAGACGATCATCATCAGATACTTTAATACGTCCCCAGTGTGAGCGATCGCATATTGCAACTGTAGTTTGGGCTGCTTGGATAGCTGCTTTGTCTTGAGTGTCAATGGCAGATATAGGCATAGTGATAGCTAAGATGTTAAATTTTGGATTCAAGCTACCCTGTAATATATCAAGTTAAATTTCAGATTTACTTATAGGGTTCCTTCTGCCATCTGTCATCTGCCTTCTGCCTTGATTATCTGCAATCAACTGCCGAAAGCGCTTGTCTTTAGCTATTAACTCAAAATCTATGTCGGTTTCTGCTTGTTGTCTATACCTGGGATTAAGTTTTATTGCCTGTTGGAGATTTTCTAGGGCTAATTCTAGCTGGGATTGTAAAGCATAACAGGCGGCTTTGTTGTAATAGGCGTTGGCGTAATCTGGTTTAATTTTCAACGCCTGATCAAAGCTTTGAATTGCTTCATCGTCATCACCAAGCATCACGAGGGCGTAACCCCTGTTATTCCAAGCTTTGTAAGAGTCGGGGTTTAATTGGAGTGCTGTATCAAAAGATGCGATCGCTTCTTCGTATTCTTCCAATTCTTCTAAGGCTAGTCCCCGGTTTAACCAAGCTACAGCATCATCTGGTTTGATTTTGACGGCTTTATCAAAACATTGAAAAGCTTCTTTTTGTCGCTGTAAGAATCCCAGTGCTACGCCTTTGTCACACCAAGCTTGGTGATATTCAGGGTTGATTTGTAAGGCTTGATCGTAACAGGCGATCGCATCTTGGTATTGTTTTAATCTTGCCAGAGAAATTCCTCGCTTTAACCAGATTACTGGTTCATCTGGGTTAAGTTTAATTGCTTTTTTATAGAGAGCGATCGCGTCTTCATAACGTTTTTCTGCAAGCAGCACATCTCCTTGTTTGAGGTAATCATCAGCAGTCAATATATATTCTTGTTCACCAGTTTCTGAGTCTGGTGTTTGTTGCGGTTCGGGCTTTAATATTTCTTGAACTTCCGCAGTTACTACTTCTAAATTAGCTGGAGGTGTAATTTCCGCAAGTTGTTTGAGAGTTTCTTCTTTTTGTTGTTGCGCTTCTGTTTGTAACTGGGCAAGTTGCGAGAGAAAATCTGACTTGATTTTTTCTAGCTTTTCGATAATTTCCAACTTTTGTGATTGTGCATTTGACTGTAATTCTGAATACTGAGAGGCAAATTCTGAACCTGATTTTTCCAGATTTTCAATTACTAATTCCTTACTACGTTTCACATCTGCCAACAACTTAGAGATTTGCGAAGCAATTTCAGTCTGTAATTTCTCCAACCTTTTAATAATGCGCTGCTTTTGCTGTAAAGCTTCTGTTTGCACATCACTAAGTTGAAATTTAATCTCAGAAACTGTTTTATTTAATTCCGCCAAAGCTTGTTCTTTTTGTTGTTGAGTTCCGACTTGCCATAGCGTCAACTGGGCTGTAAAATCTGCTTGCGATTTCTCCAATCTTTTCAGGACTCGTTGCTTTTGTTCCTCAGTCTCTGACTGCACATTCTCCAATTGAGATGTTAACTCAGATATTGATCTATCTAATTGAACCAAAGCTTGTTCTTTGCTTTGTTGCGTCCCTGTTTGTAATTCTGACAATTGTGAGGTAAATTCTGACTGTAATGTTTGCAAACTTGCCAGAATTTGTTGCTTTTGTTGCTGTACTTCCAACTCCGAACCAGCCAATTGCGAGGCAAATTGCGATATTAATTCTTTCTTGGAAGCTTCTAAATTTGCTAAAGCTTGTTCTTTTTGTTGTTGAGTGATCAGATTTAAATTCGCAAGCTGTGTAGCGAATTCCGATTGCCAATTAGTTACAGTAGCCAACACTTGCTGCTGTTGTTGCTCAAGTTCCGATTGCCATTTTACTAATTGAGATGTAAATTCTTGGCGTGATTTTTCTAAATCGGCAGTTGTGTGTTCCTGATTTTGTTGATTTACTAACTGATATTCTGTTAATTTAGCAGCAAATTCTGTTTGTAAACTTTCCATATTTTCTATAATTCGCTGCTTCTGTTGTTGAGCATCAGACTCGATTTCAGCCAATTTTGATGTCAACTCTGTAATTGATTGTTCTAGTAGTGCAAAAGCTTGTTCTTTCTGCTGCTGAGTTTCTATTTGAATATCAGATAATTGAGCCGTAAATTCTAACTGTGTTTGATGTAAATTTTCGCGAATCTGTTCATTTTTTTGCTTTACTTCTGATTGCCAAGCAGTTATTTGAGAGGTAAATTCTTGTCGCGACGCCTCCAAATCAGCAAAAGTTTGTTCTCTTTGTTTTTGATGCTCGTACTGTAATTCAGAAATTTCTGATATTAGTTCTGATTTTAATTTACCCAAAGTATCAAGCGTGATATTTTTCTGATGTTGAGCGTCTATTTCTAATTCAGACAAACGAGAACCAAATTCTGTTTCTAAATTTTTTAATTCCTGTTTTGATGCGTTAATTTGTCTTTCTAATTCTGTTAATGCCTGTAATTTTGACTGAGATATTTCCGACGGAATTACAGATATAATCTGTTCTCGAACCGCTTGTGCTTCTTGTTCTAAGTCAGCAGTAATATTTTTAGCTTGTTGAATACTATCTTGGGCAGCTTGCTTAACACTGATTAGTTGATTTTGTAATTCTTCTAATTCCTTAAACTGCTGTGTAGTCCTATCTACGATTTCACGCACCACAGCCCGCCGCAATAGCCAAAAAGAAGCAATGACAGCGACAGGAAATACAGTCAGTATAACTACCCAAATGTTTAGTAAATTGCGTGTTCGACCAAAAGCCCGATCTACTTCTGTTTGGACTAGTTCTCTAACCTGTTGCTGTTGAGGCTGTTGAGTATCTGGGGGAGATGGTGTAACTTGAGCTATAACCTCACCAACGGATAGTAAGTTAGTAGAAAATACTACAGCGCCTTGCAACAGGAATGCGTAGACTAATTGATGCTTGCTTTTCATATAGCAGTCCTTATCCGTTTGGTCAGCTCTGAAGTTGCTTGCCTTTCTCCAATTTACCAGCCTTTGAGCCTTGATTCGAGAATACAGCAATCTCAAACAGAACCTATTTATTCTCCATGATAGAACTTAGCGTTGTTGGTTGTTGGTTGGTGGTTGTTGGTTGGTGGTTGTTGGTTGGTGGTTGTTGGTTGGTGGTTGTTGGTTGGTGGTTGTTGGTTGGTGGTTGTTGGTTGGTGGTTGTTGGTTGGTGGTTGTTGGTTGGTGGTTGGTGATTGTTAGTAGTTATTTACTCCTCACACTCCCCATTGCCCCCCAACCCCACAAAGTGGGGACCCCTAGCCCCCCATCTCCCCCTTCCTACCGTGGACTAACCGTAGGGTTGGTAGTTTTTTCCTTAGCCCGATTATCGGCAGCTTGTTTAAATAATGGTTCAATTTTATTTCGCCAGTATTCTATATTAGGTAATTTTTCTGGCTGATCTTTGTAAGCTAAAACTTTATCCCATTGCCCATTATCTAGTGCCTTATTAATTTCATTGAATAAAGCTTCTGACTTTGTCCAATCTTGTTGCCATTGGGTAATCATTTCTGTTGTTTCTTTAAAGTCAGATGCATTTAAAGGTATAGACTTCAGGAGTTCGATCGCCCTGTCTAAATCTCCGGTTTCATACTCCTGTTTCGCTTCTTCTAAAAGTTCGGTGGCACTTTTAGAAGAAGTTTTATTTTGTGGTTTCTCTGAGTCTGAGGTTTCTACTGGTGAAGTTTCTACATCAACAACAGGTTTTGATCTGGGAAGCGGACGACTAGCAATTACAGTATTATCATCTACTGTTTTGACTGCCAGACCTCTGTCTCGCAAACAAGAAACCCATTCTTCTTTATTTTTAATGACATCAGAATATATCCAAGCGGAATTTTTGGGGTCAATTTTTACTTCTACCCAGCCGCGTTTTGTCCGCTTGCCGGTGACTTCTAACTTCTTGCCACTGCTAACAGTTTCTATGATATTTCCATTGGCGATCGCATTTGGTTGATAACGGAGATTGGCTTTGTTAGCCCCAATCTCAACAAAGCAGTTATTGGCACTAGCGTCACTACTCGCAAAAAAACTAGTAGTGAAATTTTGGACATTTTTGACTACAGCTGGGGCGACAGCAGCAGCACTACCTGCTAAAACCACCAAAATACATAGCTGTAGTAAATCAGGGCTATGAGAACCTCTGGGAATAGGTGTAGGCTGGGGGGCTGCTGGTTTTTTTAAAACTGCATGATTTACAGGTGCAACAGCGAGAGTTTTCTGTTGAGACTGAACTGATGGAGATTTGATAGGTTGGTAGCTAGAATTTCTAGGGTTGGCTACAGGCTGAGAACGCATACCAAGAGAATGCAATGCTTGCAGTGCTTCTGTAGCGGTTTGGTAGCGGTCTTTAAAATGATAGCGTACCATCTTGTTTAACACTGCTGCCAAATTTTGGTTGACAGGTACTAAATCCTGCCAAAGAATTTCGCCTGTATGGGTATCTTCTTGCAAATCTATAGGTGCTACTCCCGTCAGCGCTTGAATAGCAATAATACCCAAAGCATAAATATCACTGTTGGGGCGAGGTTTGCCTTGTCCTTGTTCTGTGGGCATGTAACCAGGAGTGCCAATCGCGACTGTGGCTGAGAATCCCCCACCCAATCCTGGGGCATATCCAGAAGCGGAACGTAACTTTTTGACAGCGCCAAAGTCTACTAAAACTAGTTTATTGTCACAGGCACGACGGATGATATTATCTGGCTTGATATCACGGTGAATTACCCCTTGGCTGTGAACAAATTCCAGGATACTCAGAACTTCTATTAATAAATCAATAACTTCGCCCTCTGTCCAAGTTTCATCAGGGACGAGTTCATCATTAAGAGGATGTCCTTCAATAAATTCTTGTACCAAGTAAAATTCTTGATTTTCGTCAAAATAAGCCAATAACCTTGGTATTTGGTCATGATTACCGAGTTTTTCTAAGGTTTCGGCTTCACTATGAAACAGTCGCTTGGCGGTGTCAAATAATGAAGGATCGGTGCTGAGTGGCTTGAGATGCTTAACCACGCAAACAGGATTACCCGGACGCTTCGTATCTTCGGCAATGTAGGTTTCTCCAAATCCCCCTGTTGCCAAAACGCGGATAACTTGGTATCGGTGGTCTAGTAACTTGCCAATCATATTCCCTTTCCCTCCCCAGTGTTAACACCCAGTTTTGCTGAATGGTAATAAATATCTCCAACCTTTTATCGATAAAATCCGCTATCTTGAGAAAAGATTTGCACGTAAAAAACTGTTTTTGAATAGATACCCATTGTTAATTTATTTTTCAACAACATTTTTTAGTACCCATGCCGCCTAAAATAACCAACTCAGTTGCGTGGCAGCAGGCTGAACTCCTCATGCAACCTGCTTTCATTCGCGTTGTTGATAACATTCGCAAGCTGCTTGATCTATCTGATTGGAAAGGAACTTACCAGGATGTACTGATTTGGCCCCCAGAAACCACAGAAGACACAAAAGCAGTTGTTACGAAGCTTTTGCAAGAACTAGAAGCTGCAACACCGGACAAAGCTGTAGAAATTAGGGAGACACTAGCTCGTCTGCCAATTCCCCATCCAGGATATCATTTGTGTTTGCAGCGTCAAGAGCAAGAAGTCAGCGTAGATTTATGGGAATTATGTTATCAAGTTTGTTTCCTTGATTACAATTCGCCCAACAATGATGTAGTTGAGATTGATACTAGTTTAATTGATGAGGTGGGTGATGTGGATTGGCAACGTTTAGATAACAAAGCCAAGCAGTTAGTTGAACAGGTGTTTGCAAGTTTACCGGAAAATTAGGGGTGTGAGGGGGTAAGGGTGTGAGGGTGTGAGGGTGTGAGGGGATAAGGTTGTGAGGGTAAATATTCAATTGTTTTTCTTCCCCCTATTCTCCTACACCCCTATTCTCCTACACCCCTATTCTCCTACACCCCTATTCTCCTACACCCCTATTCTCCTATCCCCCTATCAAAACTGACGTGACCATTCACTCGGCCAGCGTTCCACCACGACTTTCGTCTGAGTAAAAAACTCGATCGCGTGGTTGCCTTGACCGTGTAAATCACCAAAAAAGCTTTCTTTCCAGCCACTAAAAGGGAAAAATGCCATCGGTGCGGCAACTCCGATGTTGATACCGATGTTACCAGCCTCCGCTTCATAGCGAAACTTCCGTGCGGCTGCACCACTGGTGGTAAACAAACAAGCCATGTTGCCATACTGACCACTGTTGACGAGAGCGATCGCTTCATCAATTGTATTCACATGGATTAAACTCAGTACTGGGCCAAAAATTTCGGTTTTGGCAATTTCACTAGCCGGATCGACATTTTGCAAAATTGTCGGACGCACAAAGTAACCTTTCTCATGCCCCAAAATATTTGGTTGTCGTCCATCTACTAGTAACGTCGCGCCACTGTCTGCACCTTTTTGAATTAATCCCTCAATTCTGTCCTTACTTTGGGCGGAAATTACTGGCCCCATCTCCACACCCTGTTCTAAACCATTACCTACCACCCGCTTTTTAGCAGTTTCCGCGATCGCTTCTGTAAAAGTATGTCGTGCTTCCCCTACCGTGACAGCGATCGATGCTGCTAAACAACGTTGTCCTGCACAACCAAAGGCACTATCAGCAGCAATGCGTCTCGTCATTTCCATATCTGCATCAGGCAAGACAATAATCGGATTCTTCGCGCCGCCTTGGCATTGGACACGCTTGCCGTTTGCGGCTGCCCGACTATAAATATATTTAGCTACAGGTGTAGAACCAACAAAACTGATCGCCCGAATTTGGGGATGATCCAAAATAGCATCTACAGCTTGTTTCGCCCCATTCACAAGATTAATCACACCTTTAGGTAAACCAGTTTTGTCTAATAACTGAAAAATTTTTTGCATCGTCAGTGGCACTTTTTCCGAAGGCTTGACAATATAAGTGTTACCGCAAGCGATCGCATAGGGCATAAACCAAAATGGAATCATCCCTGGAAAATTGAATGGCCCAATCACCGCACATACTCCCAGTGGTTGGCGAATCATGATCTCATCAATTCCCCGGGCGATATCTTCCAGGTTTGTCCCCTGCATCATCATGGGAATACCGCAAGCAACTTCGACATTTTCAATGGCGCGGCGCATTTCACCCTTCGACTCAGCCAAAGTCTTCCCACATTCTTGAGTAATAGTACGGGCTAAATCTTCAAAATTTTCTTCTAATAAATTCTTCAGTTTAAATAAATACTGTACCCGTTCCGTAGGTGGAGTCCGCCGCCATGTTACAAAAGCTGCGGCAGCAGCTGCCGTTGCTTGATTGACCTCCGATGTAGTTGATAGAGGAACTTTCGCCAATACTTCTGTTGTTGCTGGGTTAATTACATCGAGAAATTCTGTAGCATTAGATGCACACCATTGACCGTTGATGTAGTTAGGTAATGTGATAATTGTTGTCATTAGCTAGATATTTAATTCCCAAAATAAAAATCCAAGAATATGAATATCTTAATCTTTCAAAAATTCTCTTGTTTTTAGAGCCCATCATAATTAATGCGATGAACCAGTAGTAGCATGACCTGACTAAAATAGTGCAATAAATCTCTTCTTTTATCTGGTGTGTCCTCTCTTGCCTCATGCGGTTTATTAATACACAAATTTAGTCTTGCCACGCTACTACAAAATCCACGCTAATAATATTCTCTGTGTAACTGACCAAAACATTATTTTGATTAAATTTTTTGTGCGCCTGGTTGCCCGTTTTCAACTACATACGAAGCTAGGGTGCTGATAGAGGCGTTTTCATCAGTAATTGTTGAGACAACCCGGTAATCACTTTGCCAGCGATCGCGCGTCAGGTTGCAACGGACGTAACCCCGGTAAGCACCATCAAAAAATTTAGTGTGGGGATTGTCACTCAAAGCAGCTTTGATTGGAGAAATGAATTCGGTTGGAAAGTCTGATGAAATTGAAGTTCCCACAAACTCAGTACCGACTGTAGCTGAGTCTGGGTTTTGGAAATCTACTTTCAGGTCATGTACCCAACTAGAGTGGATATCTCCGGTAATCACCACTGGATTAGAAGGTTGGCGTTGAGCTAAAAAATTCAAAATCCGATTCCGCGCAGCTACGTAACCATCCCACTGATCCACGTTGAATAGTCCTGTTTCTGGGCGAGGATCAAAATCGTATTCAGCAAATATAGTCTGCTGAGCAATCACATTCCAGCGTGCTGATGACTTATCTAGACCTTTGAGCAACCACTGCTCTTGTTTTTGGCCTGTCATCGTAGCTTCTTCAGCCAAAGCTTGGGAGCAACGGGGCTTGAGTCCATCATCACAAGGTTGATCAGTACGGTACTGACGAGTATCCAACACGTTAAACTCAGCTAAATCACCAAAAGTAAACCGTCGATATAGCTGCATGTCAGGCCCTTTAGGCAACGAAAAGCGGCGCAGGGGCATATGTTCGTAGTAAGCTTGGTAAGCGTAAGCCCGCCGAGTCACAAACTCTTCCTGACTTTGATTCTCTTCTGGTATCAAACCAGCGTAGTTATTTTCTACCTCATGATCATCCCAGGTAACAATCCAAGGAAACTTGCCATGAACAGCTTGCAGATTTGGGTCAGTTTTGTATTGAGCGTGACGGTTACGATAGTCTTCTAGGGTAAAGATTTCAGAACCAATATGCTGGCGTAGCTTGTCAGGTTGGGCCTCGTACTCGTAAATGTAGTCACCCAAATGCACCACTAAATCGAGTTCTTCATCTGCCATGTGCTTGTAGGCTGTGTAATAGCCGTTTTGCCAATCTTGGCAAGAGGCAAAAGCAAAGTTTAGTTGTGGGATAGAGGAATTCCAGGCTGGGGCTGTGCGAGTCCGACCAATCGGGCTAACTTCCTTACCCACCCGGAACTGATACCAGTACCAACGGTTAGGTTCTAATCCGCGCACATCAATATGTACTGAGTGGGCTAGTTCAGGAGTTGCCAAGGTTTGACCACTTCTGACTATCTTGGTCATGTTTTTGTCAAGGGCAACCGACCACCGCACTACAATATTTTCTGGTGGCATTCCCCCACCATTAAGTGGGTCGATCGCTAGACGTGTCCATAACACCACACTATTGGGTAATGGATCACCAGAGGCCACACCAAGACTGAATGGATAGCTAGAAAACCTGGGCTGTGCCAATACTGGACGCCATTGACTAGTTACTGCTAACCCTGTGAAAAATCCCTGCACCCAGTAAAAAATTTCGCCGTCTGCACCGGATTGGTAGCAAGCGATCGCCATCCATCAGTTTCATATTGCCCCACTTGGTAGTATTAATTAATTCGTTTCTAAGTAATTTGACTATGCAAAACGAACATACCAATCCATAACCAAATGGGGATTAAGGTAATGTTAAAGTTGATCTATAAATTAATAATTCACCGTAACTTTACTAGTAGTGGGAAAAATTAATCATGAATTGCTTACTAAGTGGTGGCAGTTGCTCCAATCTTTTCCAGCAGAACAAAATGCTGCTGAAGAAGCCTTTTCGCAACTAGTTGCAGCTTATTCGACTCCAGGTCGCTATTATCACACCCTAGAACACATTTACCATGTACTCTCTACAATAGAGACATTACAAAACCAGGTTCAAGATTTACCTGCTATTCAATTTGCTGCCTGGTTTCATGATGTTGTATATGATACTCAGGCACAAAATAATGAACAACAGAGTGCTAGCTATGCTGGTGAAGTTTTAAGTTCGCTGCAAATTCCTCACAGTATTATTGCTAGAGTCGCAAGTCTAATTTTAGGCACAAAGCATCATCAAGTTGAACCAGATGATTTTGATGCTCAGGTGTTCTTGGATGCAGATTTAGAAATTCTAGGTAGCAATCCCCAACGCTACCATCAATATGCACGTTTGATTCGTCAGGAATATGTTTGGATGCCAGATGTAGAGTATGTTACAGGGAGAAAGCAAGTTTTGCACCAGTTTTTACACAGAGATCGCATTTACTTAACAAATTTGATGTTTCATAAATTTGAATCATCTGCTCGCCAAAACCTGCAAGCAGAAATTATGAGGCTCGAACAGATTTCTCCAGCAAATCAATCATAGTATTAATAATGCGATCGCCTTTCATTGGTATGATATTTTCACCATGCAGCACTTCCTGCGTAATATGGAAATGCACTAAAGATCCAAGTAAAATTCTCGCCATTGCCTCTGGATCTCTTATTTTCAGTTCTGGATGAGACGCTAAATATTTATTGAGAGCCACCAGGGTTGGTTTGATCATGGAATTCACACAAATTTGAGCTAACTCCGGGAAACGACCAGATTCCCCAATTAACACGCGCATAAATGCAGAATGTTCTTTATCAGTACTCATCTGTTCTAAAGCTCTAGTTCCTAGCTGGCGCAAAACTTGCAGTGGCTCTCCTTCCAAAGGTTCGCTACCAAATATCAGCTGAAACTTTTTGCGTGCTAGTCGCTCGATTAATGCTTTAAATAACCCCTCTTTATCTGCAAAGTGGCTGTAAACAGTAGCTTTAGAAACGCCTGCTGCTGCTGCTACCCTATCCATACTTGTACCAGCAAAGCCATGGGCCAGAAACTCCTGCATTGCTCCTTGGAGAATTTGTTCTACTTTCTCAGGTGAACTCTCACGCTCCATTTCATTTGTTTTTACACGTATCATTTTTGCTGATTCCTGCTATCTACCAGAAGTATTGGGGTAGGGGTAAAGGGTAGTCTAAAGGAAAATTTCATTCCTGTTAGCTGCATCCCGACTTCTGTAAGAGACACTATGAACGGAGTTCACAATCAAGAAGCAAGATTTCTCTTCCCCTACACCCTTACACTCTTTCTTCCTTATATCTTTACACCCTAAACCCTTCGTACCTTATTTTTTCTATAAGTTTTTGTCTATAGATTGTAATGCTCAAAGAGAGAAACACGCACACGACAATAGTATTTCTGGAGAAGCCAGAGGTTAGCCCTTAACTTTTCCCTAAATATTTGCCGTGCCGTGTTTGTCAAGAAACTGCAAGGAATATGACTAAACGATACAGTTTAGTTTACTTACATTATAGTACTTGCAAAACTAAACTGTTCGGTTTAGTGTAGTTATATGATAAAACTAAACAGTTTAGTTTTTGGGCAAGGATGCTATGCTGCAAAACTTCAAAGAGGGTTCTTTCTTCCCACAATCGATATTTCGTCCATCAATTGCGATCGCAGCAGTTGTAACTTTTACTGTGGGTGGGATCAGTGTTTACGCGCTTCAGCAGTCTCGGAGTGCTGAACAACAGACAGCACAACAACAGCTAGTGCAACTACCAGAAGTCAAAACAGTCACAGCCTTGGGTAGACTGGAGCCAAAAGGAGAAGTGATCAAACTGTCTGCACCTGCTTCCTCAGAAGGAAGTCGGGTAGAACAATTGTTGGTGAAAGAGGGAGATACAGTCAAAACAGGACAAGTAGTCGCAATTTTAGACAGTCGCGATCGCCTAGTAGCTGCCTTAGAAGAAGCCAAAGAAGCAGTACAAGTAGCCCAAGCAAAGCTACAGCAAGTTAAAGCAGGTGCAAAGCAAGGGGAAATAGCAGCCCAGACAGCAGATATTGATCGCCTGCAAGTAGAAAGACAAACCCAAATCACAGCCCAAAAAGCCATGATCGCGCGTCTGGAAGCAGAAAAAAACACACAAATCGAAGCCCAAAAAGCCACCATTGCTCAGTTGCAAGCACAGCTAGATAATGCCCAAGCTGAATATCAACGTTATCAAAGCTTGTATCAACAAGGAGCGATTTCGGCATCTTCCCAAGATAGCAAGCGCCTGACTTTGCAAACAGCACAGCAACAACTAGCAGAAGCTAAAGCCAACCTCAAGCGCATAGAAGAATCTTTACAAGAACAATTAGCAGAAGCAAGAGCAAACTTAACACGCATTCAAGCATCTGGACAAAAACAAATTGAATCAGGTAAAGCTACCCTCAATCGCATCGCCGAAGTTCGTCCTGTGGATATAGCAGCAGCCCAAGCGGAAGTCAACAAAGCGATCGCATCTGTGAAAAGAGCACAAGCCAACTTAAAACAAGCTTACGTGCGATCGCCCCAAGACGGTCAAGTTTTCAAAATATATACCCGTCCGGGTGAATTAGTATCTAATGACGGCATCGCCGAAATAGGACAAACAGGCCAGATGTATGCAGTAGTAGAAGTTTACCAAAGTGATATTAGTAAAGTGTATCCTGGGCAAAAAGTCCGCTTAGAGAGTGACTCCATCCCTGGTGAATTGTATGCAACCGTAGAAAGAATTGGTTGGCAAATCCAACGGCAAAACGTCATCAACAGCGATCCCTCCAGCAACATTGATTCCAGAGTCGTAGAAGTCCACGCGCAGCTAGATAAAGCCTCCAGTCAGAAAGCAGCAAAATTTACCAACCTGCAAGTGAAGGCAGTCATCGAACAATAACGTAAATGCACCTCGATAAACCCATCCGTGTTATCCGTGTTCATCTGTGTGCATCGGTGTTCGATTTTTAAAACATTAAGTAGACTTGGAGCGAAACTACAGTGATTGGATTTATTCAGCAATTACAGCGACGCACACCCTTAGGATGGCTGCAACTCAACCGTCATAAAAGTCGTTTTCTAGTAGCATTATCAGGCATTGCTTTCGCTGATCTGTTAATGTTCATGCAAACAGGCTTCCAAGCTGCCTTATACAACAGTAACACCAGAATGCATCGCAGCTTAGAAGCAGACATTGTTTTAATTAATCCGCAAGCGCGTAACATCGCCAACTTATCTACATTTACCCGGCGGCGACTATTCCAAACAATGGACGTACCAGGGGTGAAGTCAGCAGAACCGATGTACATCAACACCGTCTCTTGGAAGAATCCCCAAACCCGCAAAGAGACAATGGTTTTGGTGATCGGCTTTAATCCAGATAAACCAGCATTTAATTTACCAGAAGTCAATAGCCAACTGGATAAAATTAAACTACCAGATACCGTCTTATTTGATCGTGGTTCGAGGGGAGACTACCAAGAAGCGATCACGCAAATTGAGCAAGGTAAAACAGTCACTACTGAAATCGAACGCCGGACAATTACCGTCAGTGGGTTATTTAAAATCGGGGCTTCCTTTATCGCTGATGGTAGTTTAATTACTAGCGACCAGAACTATTTGCGGTTATTTCCGAGACGAGAACCAGGTAGCGTTAATTTAGGATTAATTCAAGTTCAACCAGGCTACGATCCGCAACAAGTAGCGACAGCTTTGCAAAAACATCTGGCAAATGAGCAAGATGTCAAAGTTTTAACTAAAGAAGAATT
The DNA here is from genome assembly GCF_000317205.1 of Fischerella muscicola PCC 7414. Classification (GTDB taxonomy): domain Bacteria; phylum Cyanobacteriota; class Cyanobacteriia; order Cyanobacteriales; family Nostocaceae; genus Fischerella; species Fischerella muscicola. The sequence goes on from NZ_AJLK01000030.1 coordinate 23,416, forward strand.
TGTCAAATTTGAGGAACATTACTGGCAAACCAACACTGCGATCGGCTTTATCTTCAGTTTGGGTGTATCAATGGGATTTATAGTCGGGGTGATTATCGTTTATCAAGTCCTCTCCACCGACGTCAACGCCCATATGAAAGAATACGCCACCTTCAGGGCTATGGGTTATCAAAATAGGTACTTATTGAGTGTGGTGTTTGAAGAAGCCATAATTATGGCTATGTTAGGTTTTTTACCTGGATTTGCCATATCTACAGGACTCTATGCCCTCACCCGGAGCGCGACAAATTTGCCGCTATACATGACCTTAGCCAGAGCTTTGCAAGTACTAATTATGACAATAATTATGTGTATGATTTCGGGGGCGATCGCTACTCGTAAAGTCTTAGCTGCTGACCCCGCAGATATGTTTTAACTTAATTTGTTGTTTGTTGTTTGTTGCTTGTTGTTTGGAGAAACTACCAACAATCAACCACCAACTACCAACCACCAACTACCAACAATCAACCACCAACTACCAACTACGAACAATTATGGTTATTTCTGTTAAAAATCTCAATCACTACTTTGGTAAAGGACAACTCCGCAAACAAGCGTTATTTGATATTAATTTAGAGATTAACGCTGGTGAAATTGTGATCATGACAGGCCCTTCTGGTTCTGGCAAAACTACCCTACTAACTTTAGTTGGTGGGTTGCGTTCTGCTCAAGAAGGGAGTTTGCGGGTGTTGGGAAGGGAACTGTGCGGTGCAAATGACAAAGCACTGACACTGGCACGACGTAATAATGGTTATATCTTCCAAGCACATAATTTGCATGGTAGTTTGACAGCTGTGCAGAACGTCAAGATGGGTTTAGAACTGCACAATGGACTTTCGCCAAAAGAAATGTACACTCGTGCTGCCGAGATGTTAGAGATGGTAGGGTTGGGTAATCGTCTGAATTATTACCCGGATGATTTATCGGGAGGACAAAAACAACGAGTAGCGATCGCTCGTGCTTTGGTGAGTCATCCAAAAATAGTCCTTGCCGATGAACCGACAGCGGCGTTAGATAGTAAATCTGGTCGAGATGTGGTTAATTTGATGCAGATGCTAGCCAAAGAGCAGGGTTGTACTATTCTTTTAGTAACTCACGACAACCGGATTTTAGACATAGCCGATCGCATTGTTTATATGGAAGATGGCAGGTTAGCAAATGCTCCTGTGGCAGCATGATTTAAAGAAATCTTGAAGAGCGATCGTAATGTTTAGATTGTAGAAGCTTTTGAACAAGAACAATTTCTAGTCCGATTCTTTTGTTTGCTCTTATCGATCAAAGTAACTGGTTTCATGATCAACTCTCCAAGCGTCCGGTTTGTAGATAGTTGAGAATATGATCGTTTTTCTCCCAAAAAGCAACTAGAGTGCTAACTCATTAGCTCTAGTCAGCAGTTTGTCACGGGGATGAACCTCATTAACCATGCCGATTTGCAACGCTTCCTTGGCTGTCAACTTCTGCATCGTTAAGAGAAAATAGTGTCCTCGAATATCACCCATTGCAGCCGGATAGAGAATTTGCACCCCGTCGGCTGGTACAACCCCGCCTCCGACCGATAGATGCTGGTTATCTTGAAAATAAGCCTCCTCAGCAGCTAAGATAATATCTGCCATGAGCGCATACTCACCATGAATGGGAGCAGGGCCATTAACGGCTGAGATCACAGGAACGCCAATATCGAGAAAATTGTAAAGAAGCTGACGAGCTTCGGTAAGAATGGCATACCAGCCAGCGGGTTTTGTAATGTCATCAACAGTGGAAAAGTCAATATGGCTGATCCATTGGTCGCCAGCACCTGTAAAAATAACAACCTCATTCTGGCGATCGCGAGCAATTTCACCAAACGCATCTGGAAACTCTCGATGTGCTTTACCTGTATGGATGTGCGAATCACCATTGGTATGCATTGTCACTGTTAAGATACCAGAGTCAGTGCGCTCCATGCGGAGATTTTCATACTTATCCTTGTAAGAATCAAAACTAGCCATGAGCATCCTTTCCTGCAAAGCCTAGTTGGAGTAAGCGATTCACGCTCTTTGTTATCTACTCCTACTGTAGGAGAACTTAAGTGCTGCGGTCTTGGACGCTCTTGCTGATCCAGAGGACGTTCTTGCTGTTTTGTTGAATGACTTTAGGTGAAACCCCTACAATCCGCTTGAAATGACGGCTGAGATGGCTTTGATCGTAGAAACCAACAGTAGTTGCAATATCAGCGATCGCCATCTCACCCTGTTGCAACAATTCCTTAGCACGTTCGACCCGACAGCGAATCTGATACTGATGGGGTGCTGAACCAGTTGATTGTTTGAATAAACGAGAGAAATGATATGAACTGAGATTTACCTCAGCCGCAATTTCATCCAAACTTAAGTCCTGATCTAAATGTTCTTGAATGTAGGCGATCGCTCTTGAGTATATGAGAAGTATATAGTCATAGTTTACCAAAACCGGATTTTAGACATAGGCGATCGCACTATTAAAGAGGGAAACCAAAAAAAATTGACTCCAGGGTTGGGGTGGGGTTGCGAGGGGTCAATGCAACAACTAACTTCAGTATTTCAAACAACACAGCAATTTAAATATGATGCCGTAATGGTAGGGTGGTAAATCAACTTGCTGCACTGCTACAAGTCTTTGAGTTGCTGCTTTTACAATTGACAGTAGTTTTTGTGGCGAAATTCGTAGCTCGGTTTTAGGTCCTCGTGGTTTGTCTAACCAAATAGTTTGTTCACGTGGAATTGGTTGCCAGTTAACTACTGAAAAATACCCTTCTGGTTTGAGTAAACTGACGATTTGACGGACAAACTCTACAGGATTTGGTAAACCGTGAAAAGTGCTATGAATCGTGATGTAGTCAAACTGATTTGTAATTATCTGTGGGATAGTAAGGATATCTTGGTTAAGCAATAGACAGTTGGGAACTTCTTTTGCTGCTTGTTGAGCTTGAGCAAGGATAGGAAAATCAATATCAACACCAACAACAAGTGCTGGTTTTACTATTCGTGCAGCAGGAATAGTAAAGTGTCCGTATCCACAACCCAGATCAAGCACAGACATACCAGCTTGCAAGCCCATAATTTTTAGAGTTTCCTCCGGCTGAGACCACAACTTTACCCACCATTCGCGATCTGGCATTGATGTCGCAGGTAAGCACCTTCCTTGCTGTCTACTCATTTGAGTTATCCTGATTTGATCATTTTCAGGTGCAGAAATGGGCAATGGACAACGTTGTTCTGTAGATATCATGTTCTCAAATCTCCAATAATCATAATCAGTGAATTGGCTTTTTCTTAGTTACTTCTCTTAGTTCTCTGAAGTCTTTACGCAACTATACTGGAGAATTGATTTTCATAAGAACATAAAATATCTTGGATATGCCTATAAACAAAAGATTTTGTAGGTTGGATTGAGTTTACGAAACCCAAAATCATCAGTCAAAATCACAAGTATAAACTTTAACTACCTCAATTGCGGAATCTGTAATAGAAACGGTGTAGTATTAATGCAAGTACAACTTTGAAATTTAAAATAAGCAACAAATGGAGGTTGCAACTGGTAGCATGTTTGTCATTCTCGCTTTGATAAAAGCTTTTGAAAAAACTATTGAGTCACATAAGCAAACTTTTAAACATTAACAAATTTATGAATTTGAGCAAGACAGATTCGACTAGGTATCTCTGTGCTGCTGCTTATCTTGACAAAAATTTACGTGAATTAGTTATCCAGAAGATTCTCAAAGAGGAGTATAATGCTATTGCTAAATGTTACGGAGTTGATTTGTCAATTGTAGTTCAACATTGTCTGGTAGCGAAAAAGCAAGAATTTGAACTAGATGTTCTATTGGCAATTCTATTTTTTCTGTTTTATTTTGTAAATATTATAGATAATTTAATTGCAAATAATAAATATTTCATATCTGCAAACTTGATAATTGCTGCTATTGGAATTGTTTTTGTTAAAAAATGGAATCTACGTTATAGAGTACTTGCACAAAAGCTATCAAAAAGTAATATTAGCAATTCTGTTGCTAAATTTAATTTCGGAAAAAGCTTAGAAACAAGACTTGAAAAGCTAACTCAAGAGCAAAATGGTAATGTCATCGTTTACGGAGGATTTTCTCCGTTTGTAGGTTCTGGATCTGATATTGGTGGATGGTCTTTCTCTCTGAATATTAGTAAGGGAAGAGAGGAGATAGGAAAAACACAACAACCAATTCCATTTGAAGTGGAAGAATTATATAAACATGTGTTTAATTCGATAAGAGATTTAGATTTATATGGATTAACCATTGAGGATAAGGTATGTGTAAACGGACAGGAAATCCAAAATAATAGCCTGTTTCTACCTAATCCTTTTAGCCATCCATCTTATCAGGTAGATTCTTCAGTCATCAAAAAATTTGTAAATACCGATACTAAGCATATTCGTGCCTACAAGCATATTAAAGTAATTACATGGAATGGAGAATTGGTATTTTCTGTATTTCTAAGATTTAGAAAATTTAAGAAAAATCTCTTTGTTGAAAATAGTTATTTTCTGCTTCCTCCTGTCAAGGATGATTATAAGGAAATTGATACAATTGCACCGGGTATAACCTTCACAAAAATTAGGAGAGTTTTACTAGACTCTATATTAGAAATAACTTTTTCTCGATTTTTTATATTATTTTTATTTTCTATTGAGTGGACAGAAGCAAATGGATTATTTGTAAAATTTGGGTTGAGCCTTGGATTGTTTGATCTAATTTGGGTACTACTTCCCATACTCTTGAAAACAATAATTGAAGCATGGCTAGATAGAAGCAGACGCAAAAGAAGTGAGCGTATGATCAAAGAAACTGCTAATTTCAATTATGGAGCGATTATGAGTTTGCGTGAAATAGCAAGTTCTTCAGAATTTAGTCAATATTTTCAGAGCCTAGACAAGGAAATGTACTTCAAAGTTATCGAGCGCGAAATTATAGATAGTCTATCTGATTTTTTGGAAAGTAAAAACATAGATACTTCAGATTTGAAAGAAAGACAAATGGCAATATTCAACAGTGGAATGATTGTTTCTGGTGGGAATATTAAGGTTAAAACACTCTCGGTAGGAGAACAAGCAAAAGCAGTAATTAGTAATGTGGTTAAGCTATCAAAGAGGTATAACAAAATACAAGTAAAATAGAACATATAGACTTAAGATTAGTTTTAGTCTTCTAGATGAAAACTTCCCAAAATAAATATAAATAAATAATGAACTGACTTAGAAATAATTTAGAGGGCAAGGTAGTAAATATCTACTCGACAGACAACAAATTGAAACAAGTTTATATAGCTAATTAAAAATAAGGAGATCATGATTTTGAACAATAACACTGAAAATCAAGGAATCCAAATGTATGGTGGTACAATCTCCGCTGAAAACATAGCTAGGAAAAAAGGCAAGGGCAATTAAAAATATAAGCAAGACAGAAGATATTGTGTCAGAAAAGAGTGAGTATGCTGTCAAAACTATTTTGATTTTGGCAGCAAATCCAAAAACAACCCCACCTTTGCGACTAGATGAAGAGGTGAGAGAAATTGATACAGGATTGCAGAGAGCTAAAAAACGTGAGCTTTTCGATTTGAAGCAAAGGTGGGCTGTGCGTGTTCGAGATGTTTACCAATCGCTATTAGACTTCAAGCCGCAAATAGTTCATTTTAGCAGTCATGGTGCAGGGAATGATGGTTTAGCACTAGAGGATGAAAATGGGAAAGTGCAGTTGGTAAGCACAGAGGGTTTAGCTGAATTATTCAAGTTATTTGCCAATCAGGTTGAGTGTGTTCTCCTCAATGCCTGTTACTCAGAAGTTCAAGCCAAAGTGATAGTCCAGCATATTCCCTATGTGATTGGTATGAATAAAGCGATTGGGGATAAAGCTGCTATCGAATTTGCAGTAGGTTTCTACAATGCGTTGGCAGCCGGAGAATCAATCGAGTTCGCTTATCAGCTTGGATGCACCGCTATTCGGTTAGCGGGTATTCCAGAACACTTCATTCCTGTACTACAAAAAAGGTAATGATTTGCAAATAAAACTTCACTTGATAAAACACATTAGCGCCAAGGTAGTCTGATAATAAAATGCAAGTGAACACAATTGATCATATTCTTTTAGTTCTACGTTACCAGGTCACTGAAGACAGGGTTGATAACTGTTAACTGTTAAAACACTATTCTTGCGCCTAATTCTTCCAACATCTGTTCTAACAAATCTTCCATAACTTCCTGGTTCATCTGTTGCAAAATAGTTGGCCCACAGAGAAACTCTTTAATTGTGATTTTCTGCTCTCGAAAATCTTTTACAAAATCGCGGATATGAGAGATAACTTGAATTTCCGATTCAACTTGTCCTAACATCTGATCTATAGGATCAATTCCCTCTTTGGCGATTTTGCGACAATCAGCAACTATCATCCCTTCTGGGGTATTTTTGACTAAACGCAGTTCCCTTTTGATCGTCTCATATTGGGTTTTGAGGAATTCAGTTTCTTGTTCTAAACGATGACATTTGCGGGTTAAATCATCTTCATTGTTACTATCTACAGATTCTCCTGCTTGATGTTGTCGTTCAATTTCTAAAAGTCGAGCTAAATCCCCTTCTTGGTAAGCTTTATTAATTTCCTTCATGATTTCTGTATGACGCATTTGCGTTTCATCATCAGTCACTTTATCAGGGTGAAATATTTCCGCTAACCTCAAAAATGTGTTTCTAATCTTTCTCGATTCATCAGATTTACTTGTAGCGATAAATTCTGACTGTTGTTGATGCTGATAATTGTTTTGTTGAGAAGAACCAAAAAATTCTTGCTCTTGCTCATCTGTTTCAAACAGTTCATCTAATTCTGTGTCTGAATCATCGCGATCGCGTTTTGGACTAATGATTCCCGCCATTTGGAGATTTCGGTAAATTCCCTCAATACTTTTCTTGGTTTGTTTACCAAAATTTCTGGTGGCAAATATTTCATCAAATAATCTATGAATCTCTTCGTCAATTTCTGCAAGTTTTTTAAAGCTGGGAGTACCTCTATGAAATATTTCTGTAGCGAAGGAGCGCATCTGCTCAACAAAATTATTCAGTTCTTTTTGTTTTCTCTTAATCTGTTTCAGCAGCCATTGGTGTTCTTTTTCTAGCGCTTCGAGACGAATATGAACAGATGAAAGAGCTAGTGTAGTTGTGGCAGTCACAGGAGATGGGGAAGAGGTACGTCTAGCCATAGAGTAAATAGGTTAAATTCAAGTTAAAGACTACAATCAAAAGTTATATTTAATAGTTATTAACTCATAATTCATAATTATTAAACTCGTTTTTCTACCTTACTACTTTATGGCACTATGTAATTCCTGAAAAGTACAATCTTTTATTTTTATTTCAGAATCAGGCTAATGGCACGACGAATATAGGCTGAAATTGGTTCACTTGTGGGTGTAAATACCATTGCATAAAGCATGATACCGCTAATTAAATCAAAGACTAAATCACTATCTATATCAGTTTGAATTTCTTGTCTGGCTTTAGCGCGCTCAATTACAATATGAAAACCTGCTCGTCGTGGTTGTAAGTATTTTTGCCAATAGACTTGAGCAAATTTAGGATTGCTGGAAGCAGCGCTGATAATCATAGCCAAAATTTGCCGACCAATAGGCGTTAGGCTAGTTTGCACAGCGTTCTCTATGATAGAGTCCAAGTCACCCCACACTGTTCCTGTATCAGGAATTTTTATCTCTTCACGAATACTTTCAATTGCATCTGCAACTAGTTCTTCTTTAGAGCGATAGCGTCGATAGATTGTAGTTTTGCCAACACCAGCATGAGCAGCGATCGCATCTATACTCAAGCGATCGTAACCCATCTGAGCTAACAAATCGAGGGTAGCTTGCAAAATGGCTTGATGAGATTGGGGACTGCGTGGTCTTCCGGCTGATTTTTTGATGGGTTCATTTGACATTTCCAAAATAAATTACGATACTATTTCGTATCGATACTAATGAGTACAGTTATGATTAAGCCTCAATATACCGATAAAAACAGTACTCAAACCCCACGGCAAGGACTAGAAGAGTATTACGCGCTGAATCCTGGTGTTAGCGATCCACATCAAATGCCTGCTGACTTCGCTAAAATCATGATGGCTCATGATGTTACCCATGTCGTGTTTGGTTGCGATACCAACATGTATGATGAGCTAAGATTACTACCTCTAACTTTTATTGTTAGTGATTACAAATTTCGAGATTATCTACGCGATCGCCAACATCCAGCAGTAGAGGTGATGTACAACGACTTGGTGGAGCATCAAGGTTTACTATGGTTGTATACTTCGATATTGGCAGTATTGCCAAGATTCTTACCAGCGCTAGTTGTCATGTGGTTTAAAAACCGTGGTAGAAAGAAATTCTGGCCCTATTTTGACTACGAACCATTATTTGAGCGTTCTTTATTAGACATTCGCCGAGAATTTGATATATTGCAGAACTGAACAAACTCATGAAAGGCAAGCACATTTTACTTACAGGCGGTACTGGTGGATTAGGTTTAGGCTTAACACCAGCAGTTTTAGCACAAGGTGCAGCAGCAATCACAATTCCTTATTACAACCCTCAAGAAGTCGAACGTCTCAAGGGAATTCTCTCACCTGCTGAAATTGCCAGAATTAAGTTTGTCTCTGCAAATTTAGCAGAAGAAGCTTCAGTAGAAAATGTCATCAACCAGATGCAAAAAGTAGATGTGTTAATTCATCTGGTGGGTGGATTTGCGATGGGAAAAACCCATGAATACAGCTTGGAAAATTGGCAACGGGATTTTGATTTAAACCTGACTACAACTTTTTTGGTTTGTAAACATAGCCTGAGGAGAATGTTAGAAAATGGCTATGGACGGATTGTAACTGTTGGTTCTAGAGGTGCTGTGGAACCATCTGGACAACTAGCGGCGTATTGTGCTTCTAAAGCTGGTGTGGTTGCGCTGACGAAAGCGATCGCAGACGAAACCAAAGGAACTAATATTACTGCTAATGTAGTTCTTCCTAGTGTTATTGATACTCCTAGTAACCGGGAAGCGATGGGTGTGGAAAATGCTGATAAATGGGTAAAAGCTGAGTCTTTGGCGCAGGTGATTTGCTTTTTAGCGTCGGAAGCAGCTAAGGATATTCGAGGTGCTGCGGTTCCTGTTTATGGAAGTGTTTAATTTCTGATGGATTGTCGTGATGAGGAAGATCATGTTTGATGGAACGAACACAGATGCACACTGATGCACACTGATGGATTGTCGTGATGAGGAAGATCATGTTTGATGGAACGAACACAGATGCACACTGATGCACACTGATGGATTTTGGTTGTGTGTTTATGTTGTTTGTGTTTACACTGAAGTTTTATAGTTTTACAACTACTTTGCCGCAATTTTCACCACTGAGTAAATATTCAACTGCTGTGGGGATGGATTCTATACCGTGAAATTGGGTTGGATCTATGGCTACTTTGAGTTGATTGGTATAGAACAGATTTAACAAGCGATCGCGTGCTTCGGCAGCATATTCTTGATAGAGAGGCATAAGAAAACCGCGTACAGAGGCAGCTTTCCAAAAGAGTTTATGATAAATACGAGGCTGTGTGACTTGTTCTAAATCTTTGCCATATTCGGAAATAAAACCAACTACAACTAAACGTCCTCGGATTGCGAGATTTTCTACACAAGTATCAAAAACTTGTTTGCCAATACAATCGAAAACTAGGTTAATGCCATTGGGATATTCATTTTTGAGGACTTGATTGAGATTTTCGCTGCGGTAGTTGATGATGCGATCGCAACCCAATTTTTGTAACAATTCTGCTTTCGCTTGTGAACCACAAGTACCAATCACATGATTACCAGCTAACTTTGCCAACTGTACCGCAATATGTCCTGTTCCCCCTGCTGCTGCTGTCACTAAAACTACTTCATTACTTTTCATCTCTCCTACTTTTTCTAATGCCAGCAAAGCTGATATTCCGGTAGGCATGAGAGTTAGTACTTCTGGTGTTGATTGGCGAACTTTGACTGCAAGATTGGCATCTATAACTTGGTACTCGCGATAACCTCCTCCCCGTACAGTAGTGACAACAGCATCACCTACTTGAAAATCTTCAACATTATCTCCTACAGCTACGACTTCGCCGACAGCTTCTACACCTAAATCAAAAGGAGGAGTTAAGTTAACATAGGGAACTTTACCTTGGCAAAGTAAGGCATCAAAACCAGCATTGATACCAGCAAATTTATTTTGAATTAAAAGTTGATTAGTATCAGGTTTGGGAATAGGAATTTCGACAATTTCAACAGTGGATTTAAAATCTTGACTAATTTGCTTTGCTATTAACCTTTTGTAGGTTTTTACCTTCATTTCCAAATCTTAAGTTTAGCTTTTATTTCTGAAGACGCCAATTAGGTAAATTTTAGTGGGCTGACAAGACTAAATTTGTGCATTAATAAACCGCACCAGGCAAGAGAGAACACACCAGATAGAAGAAGAGATTTATTACACTATTTTAACCTTGTCACGCCACTACTTACTGTTAACTGTTCACTGATAAGGCTTTGTCCCACTCTAATTGATGAGCTAAACCATACTTAATAAAATCTTCTTCTTTGGCTTTATCACTTTTACCAAAAACACCTAAACTGTAAGGATTATCTTGCATTCTTTCTGTCACCTGCTCTTTTTCAAACTGAATCGCTTCTTCTGTTGGCCAATCCGGTTTAAAAAAGTCTACAACTAAGACTGTTCTATCATAATTAGTGTAATTATGCGGACAGTGGGGATAGCTGTGATCTAAAACCATGAATTCCCCTTCATGCCAATAAAGCTTTTCGTGACATATTTTCATCGCCACATCCCCTTCTGGCACAATCAATCCTAAATAACCACGATTCATGTGAGGGTTATAGTTTACATGCAGCTTAATATCTAAGCCTGGATGGAATGTACCAAAATACACATTTCTGAGAATATTATCTTCGCTAAAGTTTACTTTTTCGATTACCTTAGCCAAATTTGGGAAATATTTTTCTCTTAATGCCAGTGCTTTTTCTGATGCCTCAGATGAGCCATAATCAGGATATTTTATTTGATGTACTTGAATATATTCTTCAATAAACAAACCTTGAAATAAAATTCCAAAAGCATTATATTTTGCACTACCTTTGGTTTTAATCGTTTTACTCTTAGGCCCCAGAACATCATAAGTGAACTTTAATTCTTCATCAGATGCATTGTTAATAAAGTGTGTAAATTCATCTCTAATCACTTGCCAATTCTCTTGAAGGCTGTTGATAAAAGGAAATTGCTTTGGATCAAGATGATACTCATTAAAACTTTCCATTATCTTTTCTCCTGAATATGCTTAAATAAGAGAGTACCTATATAGTAAGTATAAAAAATATTTTTCAAAGTGAAGTTTTACAGCGTCAAGTAATTTTTGATACTCACTAATAACCTCTGTTAAGTCTGTAGTCATGCAGTGTTAGCCGTCGTTGTCTCGCCCTACTTCTCGTTCAATAATTTCCTTTACAAATTCAGGGATTTCTTTTTCTAGATTGACAGCTTGTTGTTTCAACCTTTCATAGATTTCAACATCATCTCCTTCCCACAAAAGGTCTATTCTCCTTATCTGCTGCATTGCAATATGGGTATAATTTTCTGGATATGCCCAGTAACATGATAAGCAAATAGACTTATCTTTAATGCTATTCCAATTTTCGCAATGTTCACATGACCAAGATTTAGCTCGATTAGCAGAACCACAAAGCAGCATAAAGTTATCTGGTTCTAGATCTGGTTCGCCATCAACTTCAAAAGGAATGGGATGATCAATTTGCAACTCGCGCTTATCAACTTCCTCTAGATAAATAAAGCACTTACAACCGTATCTTCTGATTAACTCATCTTTAATCTGTTTTGATAAAGCAGTTCTACCAGATAATCTAGAAAACCTTGCCTTGCTAACATCGCCAAATCTGTAGGCTGCTATTTTTCTTCCGTCACTTCCTGTGACACGGAAAGTTTCCAAAGGAATTCCATGTTCTCGAACATCTCTAGCTGCTCTTGGAGGATGATTGTAGCCATACCTTTGCTTCAAATCCTCTGTGGTAATAAAACCATATTGCAAGATATGATCAATAACTGCTTTTGGTCTTTTAGCAGTTACAGATTGGCAAAATTGTATAAAATCATCGGGTAGCTGTTGAGAAGTGTCCGTGCTTTTCCAAGAGAGTCAGTTGTCTCGATGTTTCGCTAATATAGCCTGCTAACTCTGCAAGCTGACCACTTGGTAAATTTGGTGATAAGTATAGAGACTCTACTGTTATTTCCTCTCTACCCAGTAGTGTTGCTTGTGATGATCGCCCTACTTTTATTTCAATCCTTTTGAGTCCTAATTCTTTAGGTAGTGTATGACCAAAGGTTTTACTACCTCGCTTACCGTCATAGCTAATTGCAAACGCTACTCCCCTTCGATTTAGTTGTTCAAGGGCTAGAACAAAATCATCAAAATGAATTCCAGAGAAATATCTTGAATCTCTATCTCCACATACACCTTGGTAAGGAGGATCCATGTAAACAAAATCACTATTGTTCACGTCGGATAAAACTTCTCTGTAATCTAAGCATGTGAATTTACATTTACCCTTTAAGAGTGCAGAAACACCTTCTATATTTTTCCGCATCTTTTCAGGTTGAGTTCCTTTGCGCCTCTTATCAGGGCTTTGATTGAAGAATCCTTCAGAGTTATATCGAACTGCCCCTTTTACACATCGAGCCAATAAATATAGAAAAAGCGTTGGATCATTAGTTTTATTAAATACTTCTCTAACTTCAAAATAGTGACTTACAGAATCATGATGTTGCTTGTTCCATATATCTGCATATGCATCCGCTATTTCATGTGGTTCTTCTATAATTAGCTGCAATAGTTCAATAAGTGGCTTGTTTAGGTCATTCAGCCAGAAGTTTTGAGAAATGCGTTTGGCAGCAGCAGCAATACTGATAGCTGCGGTTCCTGTAAAAGGCTCTACCAACCTTTCTACTCTATTAGGTAGGAACTTAAGAATATCTGATGCAAGATTTCTTTTACTACCCTGATACTGTATCGGATGCGGTAGGCTAGTCATCTTCAGAGAAGAACAAATGATCTTATTCAGATTATCACAAGGGATAACGTAGCTTTCCACTATGAGGATATTTTTTGTGAACAAGGATTAAGACGGCTAACATTCCGATTGAGCATAGAATAGCGATCGCGCATTTTCTAAATTTTCTCGCCCTTATCAAAAATCGTTACATATTGATGGAATTGACCATACGTTTCGATAGGATGTTGGAAGTCCTAGCTAAACCAGGATATTTATCCATTACTATTTAAAACACCAGCAGCCGAAGTTCTGGATCTGAATTTTTACAAGGATTGAGAAGTCTACTGTGTCTGAAGCCCCCCTATTAGATAAAATTATTAAAAATGTGCGGGTAGTGCGTCCCCATGTGGATGCAGTCGAAGTGCTTGATTTAGGAATTAAGGATGGGAAATTTACCCAGGTTGCTCCTCATATTAACCCAGACGAAGGCAAAGAAATATTTGATGCCCAAAACTTGCTGGGTTTTCCTGGAGTTGTGGATGCACACATGCATATCGGTATTTATCAACCCCTGGATCAAGATGCGGTGACGGAAACCAAAGCAGCAGCAACCGGAGGCGTGACTAGCAGTCTGAATTACATCCGTACAGGGCAGTATTATCTCAACAAAGGCGGCTCTTACAGAGATTTTTTTCCAGAAGTTTTGGCACTATCACAGGGGAATTTTTTTGTTGATTACGGTTATCATATTGCCCCAATTAGCGCGATTCATATCGATGAGATGCAAATGCTATTTGAGGAATATGGGATTGGGTCATTTAAAATCTTTATGTTTTATGGTGGCTATGGTTTGCATGGTCTTTCTGATCAACAAAATCTGTTTTTGATGATTAATAAAGAGGAAAGGTATGACTTTGCTCACTTTGAATTTATCATGCGTGGTCTGACCAAGCTGAGAGAATTGTATCCCCAAGCAAGCGATCGCCTGAGTCTCAGTCTCCATTGCGAAGTAGCCGAAATCCTCAACGCCTACACCAAAATTGTCCAGCAAGACTCCAGCCTCACTGGTTTAAAAGCATATAGTGCAGCGCGTCCGCCTCATTCTGAAGGGTTAGCCATTTGCATTGCTTCCTACTTAGCACACGAAACTAATTGTCTCAATATCAATCTGTTACACCTCAGTTCCCGCAAAGCAGTGGAAGCTGCTTTGATGATGCAAACAATCTTTCCTCACATCAATTTCCGTCGGGAAGTAACAGTTGGACATCTTTTATTAGATGTAGATGCACCTACGGGCAAATGGGCAAAGGTGAACCCCCCCATCCGTCACCGTGCAGATGTAGAATACCTGTGGCAAGCTGTACTCAATCGTCAAGTTGATTGGATCGTCAGCGATCATGCCTGTTGTTCCGCTGAGAAAAAAGCTAGTTTGAAAGATCCCAATAATATTTGGCTGGCTAAATCCGGCTTTGGTGGCACAGAATACCTACTTTCCGGTGTTTTTAGTGAAGGTAGCAAGCGCGGCATGTCCTACAATCATATGGCTGAGTTATTAAGCTGGAATCCTGCCCAAAGATTTGGATTAAATTCAAAAGGTGATATTGCAGTTGGTTACGATGCCGATTTGGTGCTGTTAGATCCAAGTGAAACCTTTGTTGTCCGTGCTGCTGACTCGGAGTCGCAGCAAGGTTATACCCCCTTTGAAGGATTGGAGTTAACTGGACGGGTGAAAAGTACCTTTTTGCGAGGAAATATAATTTATGAGCAAGGACAAGTAATAGGTGCGCCCAGAGGACATTATTTATCAAGAAAGGGTGTCTAGGGTAGACACAAAATATGTCGCCCTAAGGAGATTATTCGTCTTTCATGTAACTCAAATTCCATAGTTTAAAGCCAAAATTTCGAGAATATTTAAACATTTCCAGTATTAATAAATTCAATCACTACCTTTGATATTTCTTCGGGTATTTGGTTCATCATACATATTGTTCCATTTTGAAATTCAATAATCTTAGCATGAGGAATTATTTTTGAAATAAAAAATCTATTTTCTGCTTTTGCTAAGCCTAACTTCTCAAATTCTTCTACATCATGGATACCCCACAATAATAGAGTTGGACATTTAATGGAACAAAATCTTTCTTCTGCATCCAGACAATAATTGCCTACAGCCCAGACTGCATACAAAGGATAACCAAAGCACTTCAAATCGTCTAAAACCCAACGGTGATTTAACTCTGCCGAACCTACATAACTCGCACGGGCTAACCATCTCTCCATAAGATGAGAACCATCTTCTTTGATTTTGAATCCTTTATTAAATCTCCTGGTTAGCTCTGCTTTTCCTTCTTCACCAAATCCCGCTACATTGCACAATATAATTTTGCTTACGCGTTCAGGATAAGCTACTGTCAATTCTCCTGCAATAAAAGCACCAAAGTGATGTCCGAGAATGCTTGTTTTTTGAATTTTTAAATCATCCAAAAGTTTAATAACCGTTTTTGCATAGTCTGAAATGGTATACATTCTAGGTGGCTTATCGGAATCACCAAACCCCATCATATCCATCGCAATAACGCGATATTTTTGTGCCAATATGGGCATTAATTCACGGTATTCGTCACTGCTGCGAGGGTTCATATGCAGTAGTAAAACTGCTTCTCCCTCACCACCAATCCTGTAATGTATCTGCCCATCTTCTGTATCTAAAAAAGCTCGCTTTATTGGTTTATTCATAACAACCTGATTAATTTTGGATTTACATCAGCCTTTTTCAACTTTGTGAATTCCTTCACGCGTAAGCCGTGGATGCGCTTCAAGTATTTGCTCTGGAGTCTCACCAGCAGCAAGTTTTTCCAGAATCATTTCAACTGTGATGCGAGTTCCTGCAATCACTGGTTTTCCCATCATTACTTTTGGATCGGATACAATAGGTTGGTTTTGCATTGCTTCGGCGGGATAGCTTCTCTTTTATTATCATGCCAGCAAAGCTGAAGTTTTATCTCCTATCCTAAACATCAGTGTTTCTTCGTGTCTTTGTGCCTTGGTGGTGAAAATATCTTTTTTGAAACACTAAGACACTAAGACACAAAGAGAAAAATAGCCTTCTCTACTAAGATTAGTAATTCCTGTAAAGTTATCTTTCAAATTGCAGTCTCTGCTTTACTTCCTCTGCCAAATTAGCCAGCGAAACTTCTACTTGTTCCCCTGTTTTTAAATCTTTGAGAGAAGATTTTTGTGCTGCTGCTTCATCAGCACCAATAATTACACAAAATTGGATTCCCTGTTTATCAGCTAGTTGGAATTGTTTACCTAATCCCCGCTTATCAAAGCTGGTGATTACATTAATTCCTGCTTTCCGTAAATCTTGTGATACTTTTAAGTAAAGTGGCATTAATTCTTCTTGCAAATTTACCACCATTACCTGTGCTGGAGTCGGAGCTAAAGTATTTAAAATCCCAGCTTTGATTAAGCGACTCATTAAGCGGGTTAAGCCGATAGAAATGCCTACGCCAGGCATTTTTTCGCCTAAAAATACTCCGACTAGTTCTTCGTATCTTCCGCCAGAACAAATACTTCCCAAAGCTTCATGTCCTAGCAGAGTTGTTTCGTAAACTGTTCCGGTGTAGTAATCTAAACCACGAGCAATTGATAAGTCAATACAGAAACGATTTTCAGGAACTCCTAAGTTACGAACACCTGTAATTACTGTTTCTAGTTCAGTCACTCCCAAATTAAATTGCTCGGCTTCTGGCATGGTTTGAGCTAGATGCTTGAGTTTATCTAGCATATCGTCCACTGTGCCTTTAATGTTAATGAATTCAATGATTTTTTGGGTTTGTTCTGGTAAAATTCCTTCTTTTTCTAATTCCTGTTTGACTTTGGCTTCACCGATTTTTTCTAGGTTATCGATGATGCCGATGCAGGATTTAATTTTGCTTTCTTCAATTCCTAATGATTGAAAGAAACCTGTGAGAATTTTACGATTATTGATGCGAATTAAAAAATCACCGATGTTGATGGCTGTAAATATTTCAGCGATAATAGCAGGCATTTGAGCATCATAAAGTAAGCTCAATTCCCGACGACCGACAACATCAATATCACACTGACGAAATTGACGGAAGCGTCCATCTTTTGCCCGTTCGCCACGAAACACTACATCCATTTGGTAACGTGCAAAAGGAAAATTTAAATCATTGAGGTGACGAGCAATATAGGCTGCTAAGGGAACTGTTTGATCAAATTTTAATGCCCGTGCTTCTGAACCACTTTCCCCTGCTTTCTCTTTTTCTGCTTGGCGATTGGGTGGCAATATTGGATCAATACCATAAATAATATTGTCGCCTTGATTACCTTTAGCTTGCAGAACTTCTAACCTTTCGACTGCGGGAGTTTCAATAGGAGTAAATCCGTAACTTTCAAAAACTCTACGGATATTATCAAGTAAATACACTTCTAGGCGCTTTTCGCCGGGAAGAAATTCTGGAAAACCACTAGGAGTAGAAAAGTTAATTTTTTCGCTTTTTGCCATGCCTAGAATTGATAATAGTTAGTAGTTAGTAGTTAGTAGTTAATAGTTAGTGGGTACAGACGCGAGGAACATCGCGTCTGTACATTAGTAGTAGGGTAGCACTGCTGTGCGCCCGTACAGTAGTTAGTAGTGAATTATTTCCCACTAACTACTATTCAATGTAGAGACGTGCCATGGCACGTCTGGTACAACCATCAACAGTTACTTTATCGCATCCGTTCCTCTTGAATCAGGGTGCGTTGAAATACTCGATTATCTTTAAACCATTGCCAAGTACGAGCGCGGTAATTATTACAAGGACTAATTTGAATCATTTCGTATAAGTATGTTCCTGGCATTCCCTTATATGAAAACCACAAAATAATCGTATGATCATCTACTTCCCAAGCTTTGCCTGCAATGCGTTCTGTATCAAACCAAATTGCTTTATCCTGGTAAGTTGCAGGAAATTTGTGTTCTTCTTTTCTACCATCAGCCCAGTTATAGCGATTAGTTTGGTAGTAGGAATAAGGGCTATCTACTGGAAATTCACATGTTAAGTGAGATTGATGCTGATCAAGAATTTTTCCTTGTGTATCAACTAGTATATACGTACCTGTCCAATCTCCTTCATGACGGGCTAAAACGGGCATTTCTTCTCGGATGGAAGACACGATCACCCTCCTTTTACTTTTAGCGATTTGGCAATAACCATACAAGCATGATACCTGTCACTAACCCACTTCCAGTCCAACCACTACCATAGGCGATCGCACCTGCCATTTGTGCATTTACTTTCATTGCTATAGTTTGACATGCAGCAGCACATACAGCTGCACTCACAGCCCCATTCACAAATCCTCCAAGGCTACTAGCCAGAATCCACCACCATGCTTGTTGGAAATGACGGCGCAAAACTAACCATTGGGCTACTCCCAATACAGCGAAGGTAATAGACTGATTTACAATATTTAACCAGAATGCTTCCCAAAATTTGTTTGCCGCCAATAACATCTCAAAAAGGATGGGATTGAGAATTTCTCTTGTCACAAGTGTTACTGGAATACCCACGTACCAACCCAAAATAGTGGCTATTACCCACCAATTCGTGTGTCTGATGTAACGTCTTAACACCAACCATTGGGCAACTCCGAGAATCGGGCCAGTTAAAACTAAGGTTGCGAAAAACTGGAATCCACCCTCCTCAAAAGCACCAACAACAGCGCCACCCACAGCATTAGCCAGTACCCACAACAACAATAGTTTTCTCTTGTTAACCATCAAACCACCAAGGATCAGGAGCGGAATTTGTTTTAATTAAGAAGGCTTTTTTCCGCACAAACCGCATCAATGCAGCAGCCCCCATGCGCGAACCACCTAAACCGGAGTATTTGAAAGAATTTTTTTCTCCCTCATATATAAGTGCAGTCAGACCTGCATCATTAATACAAATAGCACCTGCATCTATATATTCGGCAACTGCTAACGCTTCTGCTTCATCTGCTGCAAAGACTGCTGCACTCAGCCCGTAAATAGTATCGTTTGCCAAGTTAATTGCTTGTGCTGGTGTCGAAAAAGCCATGACTGGCATTATCGGGCCAAATGTCTCTTGTGTCATTACTTTCATTGTGTGATTAACTTGCGTGAGAACTGTCGGACGACACCACCATCCTCCCCCACTGTCTTCTACTTTACCCCCGCAGTGTACAACTGCTCCTTTTTCTATTGCGTCTAGCAAATGCTCACTAATAATTGCGGCTTGTCTCTCGGCAATAATGGGGCCAATTTCGCCACTTTCAGGTTTAGGGTAGGCTAATTCCAAACGTTGGGCTTTAGTGACAAGTTGTTCAACAAAAGGTTTAAAGATAGATTCTGCAACATAGATGCGTTCAATGGAAAGGCATGACTGGCCGCTATTGACAACCGAACCCCACAAAAGCGCTGAGGTAGCTAATTCTAAATCAGCCGATTCCAACACGATCGCTGCATCTTTGCCTCCTAATTCTAAAAAAGCCGGGATAAAGCGTCTGGCGGCAGCTTCTGCAACTTTTCGCCCTGTGGCTACACTGCCTGTAAAGCAAACTAAGTCTACATTTTCGATCAGGTTAGCACCTGTTTGACCTGCTCCTTCTACAAAAGTGAATATTTCCCGCAATGCAGGAACAGCATTAATCGCATTTAACAGTGGTGTCATAAACCGGGGCGCAATTTCGCTGGGTTTGACAACTACAGCACAACCAGCTAGCAGTGCTGGAATCACATCCATAGTTGACAGCAACAATGGCAAGTTCCACGGACTAATTACTCCCACTAGAGGATAAGGAACTGCTGTTTGTTGCAGTTTGATAAATGGTACTGCTGTTTGTTTTTCTGTTTCTTCTAGTAACTTTGGTGCTAATTTACACCACTTATCAATATTAGAAAGGAACGAGTCAATTTCTAATACCGAAATTGATAATCTACCTGTATCAGCAACTAAGGCTTCAGTGAGTTTATCGCGCCCTGCGATAACAGCTTGTTTCCACTGTTGCAAAGCAGTAATTCGCCCTTCTACACCAAGTTGTTGCCAACCTTTTTGCGCTCTCCGCAAACGATTGCACAATTGTGCTAAAAGTTTTGGCGGTGGCGGTATGATTACGTAATCATATTTCCCCGTACGGGGATTACGGACATCTATTGGTTTGGTCATTTGTCATTTGTCATTGGTTAGTTGTTAGTGGTTAGTGGTTAGTGGTTAGTGGTTAGTTGTTACCCATTCTTTAAACTACTTACTCCCCATCTCCTCATCTCCCCATCCCCCCACCCTCAAATCACTCCCAATTTGGCTAAACGCTCTATAGTTTGTTGTTGAGTTTGGATAAAGTGTTTGCGGTCTACTTCTTTATTCAGCATAGTGTTTGCAGGATAAAAATTTGACTGGCGGTAGCTGTCTGCATATAGTTCAAAACGCTGGCGGGAAAGTAAATTATTTAACCCTGGACGACGGCGATCGCTACGCAAGGCTGCTAGGTTTATTTCTGCAAAAGCTGCCATGCTTTCCCCTGTTGCTGTTTCCGCTAGAACTAATCCTCGATAATCGATGATTTTAGAACCACCATCTGTGGAAGCTTGCGGAATCGGAGTATTAACTATACCAGCAGTATTTGCTGAGACGACGTATGCCATGTTTTCCACTGCCCGGCAAATTTTAGCAGCTTCTTTGGGTGCGCGCTCTTTGCCATAGACTTCTGATGTTGAATGCAGAAAAATCTCTGCACCCCGCATTGCCAAACACCGTGCTACCTCCGGGTACAAAATTTCTTCTGATGCTAAAGCTGCCAAATTACCTATTTCTGTTTTCGCTACAGGAAAAACACCATCCAAACCGTAACAATCGAGATACTTATCCCAAACATCATGAGGTGTCGGTGCAAACATGGAATTTAAGCGCCGATAACGCAAAACCACTTCACCGAATGGGTTAATTACAAAGCATGTCTGAAAGTATAAGTCTGGAAAATTAGGATCAAGTTCGTAGGCATTACCAGGAAGAAAAATTTTCAACTTCTGAGCAATATTACTGAGGTGATCGTATTCTGCACCCCTCATTTCTAAACAAGCTTTTTCTGCCCAAACAGCAAATGTCTCTCCCATCGGAAAACCTGTGAGAAAGTACTCTGGTAGGACAATTAAACGACAATCAGAACCAATAAAAGCGATACTAGCAGTAATTTGCTGTTCTAAGCGTTCAATAGTTTTTTGCATGAAACTACGAGCTTCTTGGCGATCGCGTGCTTGGTTAACTGCGTAACATGTCACTTGGAGTGCCAAAGCGCGGTATGAGTCAATGGTTTTAGCTTCCATGCTGCTTGCCACCTAATGTCTAAGTATTTATTATCAGTGCGATCGCTTTTTTGTCGCCGAGTTTGCTGCAAAAGTTTATTAACTCATATATTGCAACAATCTCAAGAATGCCCAACATGCTGCCCTCAAATAAATTTCGGGCGAATATTTTCAACAGTTTTCAACTAATTAATATCAACATCAAAATATGCCTTTAGGTGAAAGCAATCTCTGCTTTGGGTAAGGTATGGTCTATCTCTTTTGCAGGAGATAATCAAACATGAATTTTTTCGGTTTCTTCCCATGCAAGACTACAGTCAACTACTTATCGATAAAACTGATGAGATCACAAAGCAATGGCTGGATAGTGTCATCAAAGACGAAGAAATTCAAAGTTCGGATCACCTCTCCACTGAAGCAATTAAAGACCATGTTAATGATGTTATGGCTGCATTAGTAACTGTGTTGGCTGAGCATCAAAAAAGTGACGTTGAAACCATCACCACAGCAAGTGTTCATCATGGTTTTTTAAGGGCAGAACAAAACTTTAACCCAGAAGAAGTAGTACGAGAATATCATTTACTACGCTCCATCATCCTCAAAAATCTCAAAGAAGGTATGATGCAGGGTACTGTGGAAGAAGCGTTTCGGGCAATATCACTGATTAATCAAATGATAGATACAGCGATCGCTCAGTGTTTCAAAAGCTATGTTGAGACGCGGTTACAAGAACTGGATACGGTAATTTTGCCTTTGACAGTGCAGGTTCAGGAAAAGAAAGTATAACTTCAAACTAACTATTCTCATTTATGTCAAGAGATTTATGTCAAGAGAAAAATAAAATTGAATATAAAGTCATCTACCTTTGACTGTGATTTTTTCTGTTTCCTTCTTGCTTCTTCTTCGTTATTGTTAATGAGGGTGAATTAATTAAGGTAGAGCCTGTCTCTTCTTTTTGGTAATTGTAAGTAATATTTATGACAGAAACTCTGTTTCATGCTTATACGCCCCTGATTTTATGGACAAGTCTGGGGCTATTTATATGTAGATTTTTACCACAATGGCTGCCTCGGTTCTTGGGTCGGGGTCTTTATTGGATTGGTGTGCCACTAGAACTGTTTGCCTTGGCTCGTCAAAGCCAATTAGGTAATTTCAATAATGAGATAGGCTTGCCCCTAATAGTACCAATAATTACAGTCGGGACATTACTTTTGGGCTTGATGGTGGTGTTTCTAATTTTATGGAAATTTAAAGAATACTATCATGCTTGTGCTAGTTTTATACTTGCTTCTGTCCTGGGAAATACTGGTTTCGTCGGTTTAGCGATCGCCCCATTTTTAATTAATTCTGATGCTTTGGGCTGGGCTGTACTTTACAGTATTACTCACAATGTCATTGGCCCCTACGGTCTTGGAGTAGTGGTTGCTAGTTACTTTAGTCAATCAAAAGCCACTAATTCCTGGTGGATGCAACTGCGTGAGGTGTTGACTGTACCTTGTCTGTGGGCTTTTCTAGTTGGTATTCTCACTCAAAAAGTTCAGTTTCCGCAAATTATTGAATCGGGGTTGCAAGAGTCCATCAGCATCGTCATTGCTTGCGCTTTTTTACTTACCGGTATCCGTTTGGCACAATTGCACGGATGGAAAAGTCTGAAACTGGCTTTTTTACCCGCTGCTATCAAAGTTTGTGTTATACCCCTACTTGTTGGCATTGTTACTACATGCTTACTGGGATTGTCAGGCGATCGCCGTTTAGCAATGGTCTTGATGTCTGGTATGCCCTCGGCTTTTGCTGGTCTTATTTTGGCAGAGGAATATAATCTTGATCGCGATTTAATCGCTAGCAGTATCATCATCTCTACACTGTTGCTACTTATAATGTTGCCTTTATGGATGTTGGTATTCAGGTAAAGAAGGCAGGAGGCAGAGGGCAGAAGGAATAAAAATTTTTATACTTTGTTGTGTGATTTATCACATGGCCTCTAGCTTAGAAGAGGAGTGTAAGGGGGTAGGGTGTAAGGGAAAATACCTTTTTCACGCTTGATGGTGAAATTTTTTCATTGGGACTGCCTTCTGCCCTCTGCCTTTTTTCCATAAACTGAACAAAAAATCAATATTTCATAACAATAAGCCAATGTTTTTGGTGACATAGCATGAACTTATGACTCGTTTGTCATAAAAACTTGACTTAATTGTTCTTTTCCTGGCTGTTATGTCATAGAATAATGACATAAAGATCCCCAAACAGCTAAAAAATTCGTATAAATACCAAAAACAGGCATGGCAACCTCTTGATCCCAGGGGGAGGTGAACAGTTAGTATTTTTTAACATAAAGACTCCTCAACTCCCAAAATAAAAAAATGCTGATTTTGGCATGACAGGAAATTGAAAGGGAGTGACCCGCAATATAAAAAAACACTAAAAAACCTAATTGATTTAGGCAAAACAGGAGTCGAGAAGCAAAAGTTAATCTAGGGTGGATGAGCTTGAATTGTCCACTCAATAAACAAGGGTACATTAATTAACCTTTCAAACGACTGGAGGCCAAAATTCATGGCAAAAGAAAGACCACCGCTAGAAGAGATGACATTGCGGCAGCTACGTAAAGTAGCAAGCGTTTATGGTGTCTCTCGATATAGCAGAATGCGTAAATCGCAGCTGTTGGCAGCGATACAAGAAATCGAGCGCAGCAAAGTATCCCCCAGCCAATCTTTCTCATTGGAGGCACAGGAAACCGTGGAAGCAGCAAAATTTGAATTGGGTCAAGAAGATCGTACTGGTGGCACTCTAGTTGATGTAGACGAAGGAATTGGCGACTTACCAGATGGTTATGGTGAAAGCCGCATTGTTCTGATGCCTCGAGATCCGCAGTGGGCTTACGCTTATTGGGATGTTCCTAACGAGCATAAAGAAGAATTGCGACGCCAAGGCGGACAACAACTGGCGCTGCGGATTTATGATGTTACCGACATCAGCTTGGAGTACCAAAGTCCCCACAGCATTCAGGAGTATCCTTGCGATGAACTGGCACGGGAATGGTATTTGCCAGTTCCAGTGAGCGATCGCGATTATGTTATCGATATCGGCTACCGTTGTGCTGATGGTCGCTGGTTAGTCTTGGCTCGTTCTGCTCCTGTCCACGTTCCTCCTGTTTATCCATCAGACTGGATTGAAGACGTCTTCATCACAGTCAACTTTGAAGAAGATTTGCGGAGCAAGACTTTCTACGAGTTGGTTCCTCCTGCCAAGAAGGCTGCTGCTGCCGCAAATGGCAACCCTATTTACGACCAAATCTTTGGCTTGGCAGAATCTGCCGAAGCACAACGAGTTGCAGGTTCTCTATTCGGTTCCATGCAACATGTTCCTGGTTCAGTAACTCCAGAACAGGCGATCAGTTCCTACGTCTTCCCCTCTGGTGTAGGTATGTGGGCAGTTCCAACTGTATCTGGTTTAACCATGTCTGGTGTGGGTATGTCCGGTGTCGGCTTCTCTGCTTCCGCCGTACCTATGCGTCCACGCAAGTTCTGGTTAATTGCGGATGCTGAGTTAATTGTCTACGGTGCAACCGAACCTGATGCAACTGTCACCATTGGTGGTCGTCCTATTAAGTTAAATCCAGATGGTACATTCCGCTTCCAGATGTCCTTCCAGGATGGCTTAATTGACTACCCAATCATGGCTGTTGCAGCTGATGGTGAGCAAACCCGCTCAATTCACATGAAGTTTAATCGTGAAACCCCATCACGTAATACCAACACTAAGGAAGAAGCGGTTTTAGAATGGCTCGGTTAATTTAAGATTAGCCACAATCAAAAATCAGCTTTACTCCTGTTACAGCTATGCTGTGACAGGTTTTTTGATGTTGAAGAATGTGGGCGATCTTAAATTTTAATTTTGCACTAGCTTTTCATCCCGCCAAGAAATAAATTTCTTGGCTTATAGCTAAACTCATACTAAATCGGGATAGGAAATATTGTTTAGATTTTTGTAGAGACGTGCCATGGCACGTCTCTACAGATTCAAAAAATACTAGCAATGGCAATTTGGTATCAGATACATCTGACTGCAACAAGATTTGAGTCCGTTTTAACGGACTTACGCGCTCGAGACAGAGAATAAATTCTCTGGTAGTAAATTGGGTAGGTGCAAGATATGAGCCTTACACTAGCGGCGAATGCCACTAGCAACAAATGAAAGAAACACAATTTTTCTCCTACACCCTTATACCCCTATACCCCCTGTGTTTCTTGAAAGCGATCGCTAGTTGTCATTCTTCACCACGGCACTACTACCCCGCTTCACCAAAAAAGGTGATAAAACTAGGTTTTCTATGGTTTTTTCCTCTAATAAATCGAGTAGCATTTGCATGGCAGAGCGACCAATTTCCAACATTGGTTGGCAGACTGTCGTCAGTGGCGGTGTAACATAACGGGAAAGAGCAATACCATCAAATCCGACTAGACTTAAATCTTGTGGTACGGAAATACCTAGTTCCTGACAAGCCAACAGGGCGCCAATCGCTACCATATCGTTGTAACAAAAGATGCCAGTTACCCCAGCCGCTAATAGTTGAGATAACATCTTTTGTCCGGTATCAACATCGCTGATTCTTTTATTATCTTCATCATTAATTGCTATCCAGTCATCAATTTGTGGTAAACCAGCTTCACGCAGAGTCATCCGATATCCTTCTAGACGCTGCTGGTTGGAACTGCTGCGATCGCCTACACCTAGATAACCAATACAAGTGTGTCCAAGACTGATGAGATGTTCTACAGCCAACTTAGCACCGAGATAATCGTCTATTGATACTGAGTGAAATATTTCCGGTCGATCTTTAGCTTGGCTATTAATAAAAACTGTTGGTACAGTAATTTGTGCTACTTGCTTAGTGTTGTGTTTACTAATTCGCGAATCGGTTAATAAAATACCGTCTACTCGCCGACGATGAAAATTATCAATATGTGAAAAAAATTGCGATCGCAGCTGGCATATTAAGTATTGTCAGTGGTATTCTTGTCAGTTGCACAAATACTTCTTCCGATAGCAACACTGCTACTAACACTGATACCAACACCGCCACCTACACAAGTACACAGAGCAAAGATGGCGATGTGAAATTACAATCAGTTGGTGTTACCGTTGGCGATCTCAGTAACCCTTTCTTCGTCGTGATGGCACAGGGAGCCGAGAAAGAAGCGAAGAAAATCGGGGGTAATGATGTCAGAGTGACTGTAGTTTCGAGTGGCTATGATCTCAACCAGCAATTTAATCAAATCGAAAATTTTGTTGCTGCTAATACTGACATCATTATCCTGAATGCCGCTGACAGTAAAGGAATTAGACCAGCGGTTGAGAAAGCAAGGCAAACAGGTACAGTCGTAGTTGCAGTAGACACAGCCGTTGAAGCAGATGTAGATGCTACCGTCACCACCAATAATTTGCAAGCTGGGGAAGTTAGTTGTCAATATATTGCCGATCGCCTCCAAGGCAAAGGCAATATGGTAATTGTAAACGGGCCTCCAGTAACTTCAGTCATCCAGCGAGTGGATGGCTGCTTGAAAGTGTTATCCAAATATCCTGGTATCAAAATCCTCTCTAAAGACCAAAACGCAGAAGGAAGCCGGGATGGAGGACTCAGAGTCATGAGTGATCTACTGACAACCTTTCCCAAAATAGATGCTGTCTTTGCCATCAACGATCCGAGTGGTGTAGGAGTAGACCTCGCCGCTAGCCAAGCAAAACGCAAAGACTTTTTCATAGTTGGAGTTGACGGTGCGCCAGAAGCGATCGAAGCGATCTACCCGGAGGGCGGTTTAATCAGTTAAAGTTTTTAGTTCTTAGAAAAAAAGTGTAGGGGTGTAGGAGTATTTAGTAAATGTGGGTCAAAAATTTTTCTTTCTTATTATTAGTATGTCCATTAATCTGGGCAACACTTTTAAAAGATAATTCTATTGCCGCAGATACTAATAACAGCTTGCAGGGACAGGTTACTTCTGTTTCTCAGCTTTCTGATGTCAAACCCACCGATTGGGCTTTTCAATCATTACAAACTTTGGTCGAACGCTACGGCTGTATTGCAGGTTATCCCGATGCAACCTATCGTGGCAACCGTGCTTTGAGCCGCTATGAATTTGCGGCAGGTTTAAATGCCTGTATGAACCGGATTAGTGAGTTAATTGCAACAGGTACTAATGAGCTAGTTAATAGGGAAGACCTAGCCGTGTTGCAAAAGTTGCAGACAGAGTTTGTTACAGAACTGGCTACTATACGCGGACGGGTAGGTGTGCTAGAGGGACGTACAGCCACACTAGAAGCACAGCAGTTTTCCACAACTACCAAGCTGAATGCTCAAATTATCACTGCCGTGAGTGATTCTTTTGGCAATAGCGTGGGTGACGATCGCGATCGCTCCCAAACCTACTTTGCAGATCGCAGTCGTCTCAATTTGGAAAGCAGCTTTACAGGCAAAGATTTATTGCGAGTCCGTCTGGAATTCGGCAATTTTTTGGATTCCAATGGTAATAGTCAGATTGCGTCGGTGACAGGAACCGGAATGACACGGTTAAACTTTGATACCAATAGCAGCAATGACGTCAGTATTCCCCACATCCGTTATTACTTTCCGGTCAGTGATTCTCTTGCTTTTATAGTAGGGCCTACAGGCATTGGTTATACCGACGCACGACCTTCGATTTTTAAATCTACTTGGGAGATTGCGATCGCTCAAGTGTTAGACTTGCATAGGTCAGTATTCCAGACAAACAGGACAAGAACATCTTTCTACCGTCGCTTCTTCCCTTTTTGCCAACTTTGACTATTGGGTTTTTTGCTAAATTCTCCTTTCGGAAATAACCGTTGTTCTAATTCTTCATAGCTACCTTCAAAGTCACAATGGCCGTAAAGAGGACATTGGCGACAATAAACACCTTCAGTATAGCGTTCCAAGTTTTCGCGATTGAAGTAATACGGTTTATGGCTGAAGGTGCTGGCTACCCATTGCCATGACATATTATTACTAGCTGGGTCGCCATCTAAAAGATGTTCAAGAAACCATTTTGCTCCAGCTTGCCATTGGATACGTCGCCAATGGATAATATAAGCTGCCATCCACATCCGGGCGTGGTTGTGAAGATAGCCTGTTTCTTGTAGTTCTTTGCTGAAACTATCGATACATACTCTGCCTGTTGTAGCTTGTGTGATATCCTCTGGCAATTCCGGTGCGTATTCACTCTGGTTATAGCCTGTTTTGTATTCTTCTTGGTCTTGCCAAATGTTGTTTCCCAGCTTGGCATACAACCTTTGCCAATAGTCACGCCAACCTAATTCGTTGATTAGTTTAGTGGCTTCATCTTGATTTTGCACACGGTCAAGCACGTAATCTCGGATTTCGCGTAAACTGAGAACGCCGTAGCGAATATAGGGAGAAAGTCGGGTGACTGCACCTGTAAAAAAATTACGTGTTTTTGCGTATTTGGCTGGGTCTACTTTTTGCAGTACTTTCTCAGCAGCTTGACGTCCACCAACTGTTTGACTGATATGATCATCGCGTTTTGCGGCTTGAGAAAATTGTTCGCGCAGGTAAGCTACCAACTCATCACGGTTGGCAAATTCACGTTGCATGTCTTGAGTCATTTGTCACCGTAACAAGAGCTAGAGAAGGTTTGATTAGCTCAATTAGTATAACGTGGGCAAACAAAAGCGATCGCCTTCCTTGAGTGCGATCGCTTGCGGTCAAGTTTTCACACAAACGCAGAGAATCGCAGAGTCAGCGCAAAGCGCGTCTACAAAGCAGCGTCCCGGAGGGAACCTCAAAGCTTCGGTAGGGACGCACAGTTGTACTTATCTCAAGGTAATTGCTGTGGAATTTGGTGCTAGTCTGATATCTCTAGCAATAATTACAGGCTTGTTAATGTAATCTCTGTAATATTCATCTTGTAGACTCAGATTGTATTGCTGCTCAATTTGTGGAATTGCTAAGTTACGAACTTCACCTGTGACTTGAATAATGTTTTCGCGATCACTAGGTAAATCGAAAGGCCGACCAGAAGCATTCACAACTAAAATGGGTTCACCACCAAAAAATCTGCGATCGCTGACTGTAAAAGAACTTAAACCTACTCTTTGCAGTGGTCTGCTTCTGACTGTTACAGTTTTGCCAATCAATTCATCGGGGTAGTTGACTACTGCCGATGTGGTGACAAGTTGGGCTGTAGGAACTGTCGCAGGTTGTTCATTTGTGTAGGAAAGTCTGACAAATACAGCTATAAATGCTATAGCAATCACTACTTTTGCTTCCCAAAGACCTTTAAATACGTCTTGGTTTGGATTTCTTTGATTGCGGTTATCGTCACGGTCAGCCATCATCAAAAACTCTTTTTTAATCTAAGTGGTGACTTTTTCAGAACTAAAGAATAAATAGCTTTTAAGTAAGCAATTATTTATATTTTTTGAAAAAATGATTTTGAACAATATCAAAATTTTCTGAGCTATCATCAACTTTATATTATTAATTTCAACTAATAAACTCTTCTCACCCAAGTAATACTGCTTACCTTTCTATAGACAGAGTTGAATGTATCTACTAATCGGAGGATGGAATATATACAGCATATTGTAGGTAAATGAAGTACACTCCTCCCCAACCCTCCCCTTAGTAAGGGGAGGGTGCGCGACTTTCAAGGGTGGGGTCTTTTTGTACCTCACAAACTTGAAATATGCTGTAACGCTTTGCATTTGGGTAGAATAGACCTCACCCTTGCCAAGGAGAGGATCAGGGTTGAGGTTTTGTACTTTACGCTCGTCGAAAATTGATATATTTCTCCTCTATGTTTAATGGTTTGTGTAATTAACTAGAACAAATTTCTATTTAGCGAGATAAAATTCCTATTTAATTTTGGAAAAAACTTAGTACATATATAATAGACTTCTTTCTTTTTACCTATTGGCTATTGCCTATTACCTATTAACAAAATATTAAAATTATTGACAAATACTGCAAAAATTAATACACCTAATTTAATGATGCTTGGAGATGTTTTTTATGCAATATCAAGTTAAGATTCTAGAACCAACGGATTTATGGTATTTACAGAACAACATTAATAAAGAAACTAACAAATATTACCATCCCACAAAAGATATTCCATTTGCTCAGCAATTAGAAATTAGACTTGAAAACTCCGGAGTGATCATTCAAAAAGGATCATTACACAGATGCATCGGTAAATTAAATTATGGTATTTACAAAACCGATAACCGTTTGAAAGATATGTGGGTAGCCTTGCGAACGGAGATTGACTACAACGCACCTGTGTATCAAGGTACTGGTATGGTTTATCTTGAGCCTAGACAAAAAGGCTATTTTTTGCATTACACCTATATCGACCTCTCAGAGCGGGAGCAATGGGAATTTGATGATGGGGTCTTTCAGTTTTGTTCTAATAATGTAGTGATTGGAGCAAAAAGATTGAAGTTCCGACAAATCGCAGGCTCTAATGATGGAAAATGGAGACTGGCGATCAAAGCTTTACCCGGACAAATTTCTCGTGTAGTGGCAGGCACTACCACACCTGCAAGAGTAATTGAACTCAGCAGAGGAGAAATTTTGATTGCTGACTATGACATGGTGAAAGGATACACAAACGGTATTGAAGAAGATTACCGCAAATTAGGTCATTTTGGCAAAGGTGGTGGAGAGGGTTTTGTCTGGATGTATAGCGGTGAAGGGAAACTATTGGTGACTGAAAATGACGGTATAGGACTAGATTAGGCCAATTCTATAGGTCTGAGTAATTTTTAGATGCACTAATGAAAATAGCAAAATTCCTGTAACCAAACTCTGCGTCCCTTTGCGTTCTCCTCTGCGATCCTCTGCGTTTAAAAACAATACGAATGAATGCAAACCAGTACAAAGTTTCATAATACAGGCTTGGCAAGAATATTTATGTTCCTTGCCAATCCCCGAATTCTACCAAACATTCCGTATTGGCGATCGCGCGAGGCAAGTGCCGATCATGCATGGGGCGAACCATCAACTTTGTCCAAATAACCTTGAAAGCACAGTTACGATCAAAAAAGATATACTTCTATTTTTTGTGTCGGAAATTGGCTGCGAGGCAATATTAAATGCCCAAATGGAAACTAGTAACTGAATTCTCCTTTAACAGCGCCCATTACATTAAAGATTATGATGGTCCCTGCGGTCGGATGCATGGGCATAATTATATGGTGCGAATCGAAGCAACTTCATCCAAACTACATTCTTCCCAATATTGTCCACACCCAGTCATGGTGGCTGATTTTAGAACCTTGCGCTGGGCCAAACAAGACGTATCCAAAGGCGGACTTGACCACTGTATCCTTAACGAAGTCTTACCACCAGAGTACGAAACAACTGCTGAGATGATTGCTAAATATATTTATGACGAAACCAAAAAACGAGTCCCAGCCGATGTGCAACTGAAAGTAGCGGTGTCGGAAACCCCAAATAGTTGGGCTGAGTATGAGGAATAACCCAAATCTTGCTCATATTGTGGAAAGACATAAAAATTTACGGGTGTCAATGGCACAATAGTTGATTCGATTGGTCAAATTGGTTTTGATCCTGGTACTGAGTGGGGAAGTGGACTGACTAGTACAGCAGACAATACTTTGCGTCGCAAAAGTGGTTTCATTAATGGTGATGCTAACCCCTCTGATTTTTATGACCCTACTGTGGAATGGGATGGTTTCGCTACAGATAC
Organism: Fischerella muscicola PCC 7414; assembly: GCF_000317205.1. Classification (GTDB taxonomy): domain Bacteria; phylum Cyanobacteriota; class Cyanobacteriia; order Cyanobacteriales; family Nostocaceae; genus Fischerella; species Fischerella muscicola. The sequence goes on from NZ_AJLK01000030.1 coordinate 55,661, forward strand.
CTTCGACAATTTAGGAGTCTACACACACAACAAATGGTGGTGAAACACCATCTCTGAGTTTGAGTGTTTCTCCTACTAGCTTTTCAGAAGCAGCAGGAAGCAATGCTGCTATTGGTACAGTCACTCGTACAGGAAGTACAACCAACGCCCTGACAGTTACTTTAGCTAGTAACGATACAACTGAAGCAACTGTGCCTACAACAGTAGAAATTTCGGCTATTGTCGTTATACCAATTCGCCAAAAGAATGCGACAGATAGGCCATCTTGTAGAGACGCGATTCATCGCGTCTTTATCCAAGGATGTGTTGCAATCATTAATTGAATTGGTATTAGATGAACTAATAGATATTTGTTCCAGAGTCAAACCCCCTGTGAGGCCGATAAAGTCTTCACCAACGTTGAAGTCAAAAATGGTATCCGAACCTTCACCCAAGGTATCGCGATCGCTTCCTCCCACGAGGAGTAGGGTGCGTTATGGACATTAGTCCTAATACCGTTTCACTATAAATCTGATACATCTGGCGACTAGGGAGACAAGGAGGACGACTTGGAAGACAAGGGAGACGATTTGTATCAAGAATTTTGTGAAATGGTATAACGCACTACCAGATAAAATTTGTCGCGATCGCTTTCACGTTTGTCGTAAATGGATTCACGTTAATAAACAACGTCAAGACGTTGGTCACAAATGTCTTCTCTGATGCTTTGGTAAATCTGTAATGCCTGCTACTAAGAACGCAATGCTGCTGCAAATTGACTGCTTCTACACTGAAGGGCACATTGTGCGCCCATTACTGTGTAATAATTATAATTATAAATACCCTTCTTTTTCAGCAAAATAACGTAAACGTGGTAGACACTGACGTTGATAAAAACTGCTCAGAGTAGAGACTGGTAAGTTATATTCTACTGATAACTCCTTCCACCCTACCTCTGGTGGTAAACGTTTCAAAATTAACACCTGACAATTTACATGTGGATGTCCTTTAATGTAGGTGTTGCGTAGTTCTCCATTAATATCTTCTTCCGCCCATGACTTTACCGTTTCCAAAATGGGAGGCACATCGGGGGAAGCGGGCAACTTGTCTTCAGGATATATAGTTTCAATGCGATCGCCAGAAGCAGACTGATTTACACTGGGAAGGGCTTTTTTAGCATTTTCCTCCCGTTGTTGAGTGTAAAAATCTTGCAGTCTCCATCTCAGGTAAGCATTCAACCAGGTAATCACAGAACCCCGTGCTGGATCGTATGCGCCACAAACATTGGCACAGAAATACAACCACGTCTGTTGCAGGGCATCTTGATAGTAAGGCGTACTCTCTTTCCAAAGTTTGCCAGCAGCCAAGCGAATAATTTGTGTCAGTCGCTTCTGGCGCTGTGGACTTCCAGCAGGATATCCACAAGCTTCATTTACTAAACGCCGTAAGTTTTCCTCCAATGTTTGCATAGATAGTTTTCGCCAACACAGCAAGCCTTTTCTAAGTATTGCGTAGAATTGGCATTTGCGATCAGGGATTGGGAGGTGGAGAACTCACCGGTCCCCTCTGGGGATTAGGGGCTGTGGGGAGATGGGGAGATAGGGAGGTGGGGAGTGTGGGGAGTGTGGGGAGTGTGGGGAGTGTGTGAGGGGTGTGAGGGGTGTGAGGAGTGTGATTTCCCTTGTCTCCCGTGTCTCCTTTGTCCCCCCTTGTCCCCGATCCCCGATCCCCAACCAAACTACAACCCGATCAAAGAAAGAAGCACTCGCCACCAAGAAACACTCACCTGACCGTTGAGGTTCATTTTTTTACGGATATCTTGAATATTCCAATTGGTTAGTTTCGCAAGCGTTTGTGCTTCTTGTTCAAAGCGTTTTCCTAAAGACCGCTTGTATTCTCTACCTGCTTGACACTTAGCTTCACCTGTGAACGGATGTCGCAAAATATAACGTCCTTGGAAGTTTTCCCGGTTAGATGTTTCTTGGAAAATTAAATCTTCTGGAAATTTGTCACGAGTGTAGCGGACGTGGAGGCGAGTGATAAAAACGTCGTTGGGAACAATCGAACGACGAAAAGGTGCTGACTGATAAATATCTGGAGGGAAATCATTTAACCAAAAGACGCCTGCTTCCTTAAGTTCTTCTGAGTTAAGCGGTTCAACAGAACAGGGATCACAACTACCCATATCCCAAGCGTATTCCAAAAATCCAACTTTCCTGTCTTCTTTGGTGTAGGCAGTTTGGAACATGGATTTATAAAATTCGCCAAATTCATTTTTGACAAACAGAGGAATATTAGCATCAGAAGGAACTTTGACCGTACGGTAATTAGTAAGTTCTGCCTGTCCTTTAGGCGAAAGGATATAAACAATTAAATCTTGATCTTTTGCCGCATTGATCATACCCAAACGAATTGGCAGCATAAATTTGGGCGACTGGTAAGAAATTTGCAATGGACGCAGGTTTTGATAGCCGCTTTCTTCAAACTTATCTAGGTTGACTTTAGCCACAAAAAACTTCATCTTTTGCCGGATGTAAGGCTTAAGTAGCTGCTGCGCCCCTCTGGGAATTTTGTAACCGTTACGAATTAGCCAAGTTTCCAGTCCGCTAGATTCTTTAGCACTTAAAATCAAAATATCGTATTCACCAACATTGAAACGTGCTTCTACAGTGACACCCAAACTCAGGTTGCTGTTTCCTCTTTGCCCTTGACTTTCTGCTACTGTTGGTGCTGGCGCAGCTTCCATCACTCTCTCATCATAGACAGGAGCGCAGGGATCAGAGTCATAATACTCTACTAATCGCGGTGCGCTAAAAGCATCTAAACGTTCGATAATCTTAGGGTTGCCAACACGTACTTGCTCTTTTTGGATAACAGTAGGTACAGGTACAACGATCGCAAAATCTTTCACATCACCTTGATAGTCATTAGCCATCGTCAACACAGTGCGATCGCCACTATGTGCAATTACAACCTGCGAAGCTTTGTTATATAGTTTTGTATCCGCTTTCGCAACATAAAAACCACAAAAAGCCCAAGCCGTAGGTGCAAAGCAAAATACAACTGCACATATCAGCAGTAATGAAATCAAGTATCTTAAGTGTTTCATAATTCCAGTAATGTTTAGTGGTTAGTAGTTGGTTGTTGGTTGTTGGTTGTTGGTTTTCTCCCTTCCCGATCCCCGATCCCCAAATCCCACCCAAAACGAGGTGCTTCCCAAATCACATCCAGCAACACAGTCAATGGGGCTAAGGCAAATAATGCCCAGAAAACGGCGGTGGAGACAAAGAAATAATTCCGTAAAAGAAAAGTCAATATGGCGATGCACACAGCCAAAACTACACGGGCGATGCGGGCATTGGGAATTGATCGGGGATCAGTCACCATGAACAAAGCAAACAGTAGCAAAGATCCACTCATCAAACGATGCCAGTAAACATCCCAAGTCCAACCCAAATAAAAATTACGCATGGCTTCTAAGGCAGCATATGACCCCAAAAAAGCAGCTGTAGTATCCCAACGTCCCACTCCCTTGAGAATCATCCCACCAGTTCCAGCAAACAACAGCCCATACCACCAGTCCTCACCCCACTGTCCCGGAGAAACCCAAGCATCAGGGGTAAGTATTAAAGCAGAGATAATCCCAAAATTGGCAGGATTGAAGAAATGTTTGTCGCCAATTTTGAAGACAAATTTGCTGGCGATCGCTATTACTGCTGCAAACACCATTGTCGTCCAGTGATCAGCCCGCAACAGTAAGCTAAGCCCCAAAGCAGTAATTAAGGGACTGCGTATATTTCGTTGGTTGTTGCTTGTTGGTTGTTGGTTGTCAATCTTTCCCACCAACCACCAACGATCAACTAACAACAATTGTGACAACAACCATTGTGTTGATAGACAGGTGACAATTATGAGTGCAATCCACTCTGGCCGTAATGTCCAGTCTCTTGTGCCAATTCCTAATACTAGGAACAAAGAAAGAAAAAGGATTTGATAATCGCGTATATCGCGTATACCTTTGAACTTCATTACCCGTTAATTAAGGGATTACCCTTAGGTTTGTTCTAATCTAGACGGGTAGAAGCTGGAACTGGGTAGTTGTTACAGAATTTGTTACAGAAACAGGTGGGATGCAGCGACAGGAGGACAAACCAGACAACCAACAACTAACCACTATTGTACAGACGCGAGGAACATCGCGTCTCTACTAACCACTAACTACTAACAAATGACCAATGACAAATATGCGCGTATTATCATTCTGTTAATAAATTAATTTTTGTAAAATAGAAATTAACAGCATATCTATTAATAATGCAGCTTTATCCTTTATTTCCGGTTCTACACCCAATTCTCAAACCAACTTTTCCTACATGTTTGTGGGGAGGTGACTGCAATTCTAAAGCGATCGCCTTATCGTTTGACGATGGCCCCCATCCGCAACACACACCAAAATTATTAAAAGTTTTAGATCGTTATCAAATTACAGCAAATTTCTTTTGGTTAGGTGCTTGTGTCAACCGTTCACCCAGCTTAGCGAAAGAAGTATGCGCTCGTGGACATTGGATTGGGCTGCACGGTTACTATCATCATAATTTTCCTCTGCTCTCCCCTAGTGAACTCAGAGACAGTCTAGAAAGAACCCAAGCAGTCATTTACGATGCTTGCGAACTGCAACCAGAGCAAGTACGTGACGTCAGACCCCCTAATGGTTTATTTACACCTCTAACTTTAAACTTATTACAACAGTGGAATTATCGTTCTGTAATGTGGAGTGTTGTACCAGAAGATTGGGTAAGACCGGGCATTACCACCGTTGTACAGCGAGTTCTACAACACGTAAAAAACGGCTCTATTATCGTTTTGCATGATGGTGCTTGCGGTGGAGAAGATGTAGCTGAAATCACCAATATCCTCATTCCCCAGTTACTTCAACAAGGCTATCACTTTGTAACCATAGATACACTATGGCAGCAAACTCTGAAGAGATGAGGAAAGTGTGGGGGGATGGGGAGATGGGGGGCTAGGGGTCCCCACTTTGTGGGGTTGGGGGGCAATGGGGAGATGGGGGGAGACAAGGAGGACAAAGAAGAAATTACCTGTTCCCTGTTAAGAGTTCCCTCTTAACCAATGACAAATGACCACCAACCACTAACCAACAACAAACCCTTGACTATTGACCCTTGAATCTTGACTCTTGTGGTGTTGGGTCAGCTTGCGTGTCCGGGCTAGAAGTTGATGAAGGTTCGTCTGTCCCCAACATATTATGTATATCGCTAAGAGAACTAGGTTTTGTAGCTGGCTCTTGGGGCATATTTACATACTCAATTAAGTCTTCTACTTGACAATTCAGTGCTTTGCAAAACCGAATGATTCTTTCTATTTGTTCTGTCCCAGTCCTGCCACTTTCCCAATTTTGAATAGTGCTTTCTGTCACGCCTACAAGGCGCGATAACTCCAGCTGAGTTAGCCCTGCTTTTTCACGCAGAAAAGCGATGTTTGGTTTTGCCTTCCGTTTCACAGCTACAGCACTTTTGATTTACCTATAGTCGTAGATCGTAGCATCAAAAAAAATGTAGCGCCTAAAAAACTTAACCCAGCTCTTGACTACACCTAAGAATTTTGGTTAAAACTATTAAGTATGAGGTGTACTAACATCCTAAATCTCTTGCAACAGTAATTTTTACAAGAGATGAAGTAGAGATTCAAGGACAAAGCTTCGGTAACTAGGTCGTTAGGAATGTGGAAAACTCTTTTTCAAATTCACTAAGTCCTTAATCCCTAGCCTTTGATCTCCTTATATCTGAGGGTAGACAAAGCAAAAACAAAGTTTTTTCCAAAAATCTTTCAGACTAATCCGGAATGAATAAATTGGACTTTGTAGCTCTCATTAACAAAACAAAAACACAACAGAGACACCGAAAACAACTCCTCAAGGAAAAATAAATAACCTGCTCAAGGAGTCAAAGGTGTAAACCCTCTAGCCAAAAACACACAAACAACACAAAACTAAATGAGGTCTAAAAAAATGTTGAAGAAGTCTTTTGCTTTCGGTCTTTTAGCTGCTGGTTTGATGGTTGCTCCTGGTGCGGCTCTAGCAGATGTTCAAAGCAACCAACAAAACGTGACTCAAAATGGTGCTGCTGTTGGAGTTGGTAACACAGTTGTAAACAACGCTAACCAAACAGCTATTCAAGATATCACCAAATTTAAGAATGGTGCTTCCTGCTCTGGTAGCTACAACGCTCAATTCTCTGGTCAAAACTTGGAACAAAACGGTGCTGCTGTTGGTACTGCTAACACCGTAGTTAACCAAGCTAGCCAAGCTG
>NZ_AJLK01000031.1 GCF_000317205.1 Fischerella muscicola PCC 7414
GCCCATCCCCAAACAGAAACAACAACACACAATACGTACACACAATACACAAAGAAAAAATGTTGAAGAAGTCTTTCGCTTTCGGTTTACTGGCTGCTGGTTTGATGATTGCTCCTGGTGCGGCCTTGGCTGATGTTCAAAGCAACCAACAAAATGCGACTCAAAATGGCGCTGCTGTTGGAGTTGGTAACACAGTTGTAAATAACGCTAACCAAACAGCTATTCAAGATATCACCAAATTTAAGAATGGTGCTTCCTGCTCTGGTAGCTACAACGCTCAAATTTCTGGTCAAAACTTGGAACAAAACGGTGCTGCTGTTGGTACTGCTAACACCGTTGCTAACGTTGGTAGCCAAGCTGCTCTACAACAAGCTACCGAAATTGCTAACGGTTACCACAACTGCTACTAAGTTCTACTGAGTTCGGGATTGGGATGATACTCAGATGATAATTATGAGTGCATCCCCAACCAACAAAATTACAACCTTCCTCTGAGTAATAACACACAGTACACAGTAGATACAGGTTAAAAACAATGTTGAAGAAGTCTTTCGCTTTCGGTTTACTAGTTGCTGGTTTGATGATTGCTCCTGGTGCGGCTCTAGCTGATGTTCAAAGCAACCAACAAAATGCAACTCAAAATGGAGCTGCTGTCGGTACTGCTAATACCATTGTTAACGATGCTACTCAGACAGCTGTTCAAGGTATTACTAAGATTAAGAATGGTATTTCCTGCCAAGCTACCTTTAATGGTCAAATATCTAATCAGAACCTTTCCCAAAATGGAGCTGCTGTTGGTGTAGTTAATACTGTAGCTAATGTTGGTGGTCAATTGGCTCAGCAAACCGCTACTGAGATTGCTAACGGCATAACCAACTGTAACTAAAGTTAACTGAGTTGGGAAGCGGGATGATCTTATCGGTGCATCTCCCAATCAAAAAATCAAAACTGCCTAAAATCAAGAGGCGTTACCAACCCAAAGGGCAGCAACGCCAAATCTAAATCAACAACATACAACAACACAAGAGGTCAACAAATTATGTTTAGTAAAGTTAAAACTTTTGGTTTCGTCATTACTGCCCTGATTATAGCTCCTTCTACTGCTTTTGCTCAAGATTTTCAGGGGAACCAGCAAAACATTGATCAAGTTGGTGTTGCGACTGGTCGCGGCAATACAGTTGTTAATAATGCTAATCAGCAGAGCATTCAAAACTCAACCAGCGTAGGTAATGGTTACTGCAAACCAGGTGGTAACGTACAGGTTTCCAACCAAAATATCCAACAAACTGGGGTTGCTGTTGGTGAGTTCAACACAGTTGTAAATCAAGCCAACCAACTTTCTGTTCAAGATGCACTGAAGATAGCTAACGGCTACTGCCGTTAAAGTTAGCTGTACCAGCCTACACAAGCTTAAGTGATGAGGCGTTGTCTATTCTCTAAGAGCGACAAAACCATTCCCTTATTCCAGCAACGCCAACTCAGTTAAGACCAAGGTTAACCGAATTTCCTGGTAAAACAAAAAATCGGTTTTTTCTGATATGTGAGGTGTTCACGCCATGCCTGCTAAACGTTCAATTTCCATACTTGCACTCTCTGCGCTGATGGTATTACCTGCCGGAATAGCCACCGCAGGCGACATTGACATTCAAAACGGCAATAGTAGGGTAATAGTCGATTCAAACAACGGTATTACGATTAGAAACAATCCCAGATCAACAACAAGCATATATCCTCTCCGCTTGCCTAATTCTGGGGTACGTATCCAAAAAAATGGTATCTACACTGTTCCGACTGTCAAAATCCCTCAAACTATCAAAGTTCCTCAAGCTGTGAAAGTTCCTCAAAACACACGCAGTTACTGTACCGGCAGAACTTTAACTCAACAAAGTGTTCAAAGATCCGTTAACGGTTCCAATAGTACTTACAGTTCTACAACCACATCTACCTGTAAATAGTTCAAGAGGTTACGATTATCATGAAATTTAAGTTTCTTTCTCTGGGTTTGTTCTCGCTGACTGTTGTTTCTCCCCTTTTCGCTCCTTCTTTTACTCGTCCTGCATCGGCATTAGGTTGTGTCATTACTGATGTAGCAGTACAAGTAGATGTTAGTGGTTCTAAAACACCAGCTCAGCAAACACATAATCCAAATCAGCAGTTTGGAGAAGATTGTACTGGTAACAGTGTCACCAATACATCTACTCAAGTTAATACTGGCCCTAATTCTGCTCAACAAAATGTAAATAGCAATTCAGTTGTGGGTGGAGGTGCTACCAGCAACACTCCTGGTAAAGGAGATGTAGGTGTAAAAGTTCACGTTCCAGTTGATGTATACAACCCAGCTGCTGATCCCAACTTTCTTAATGGTGTTGGTGTTCCCAAGCGATAAAGCTGATCAACAAGATACAAATTTAAATATTAACTTTTCCGAAGTCTTCTAGTTCAAGAGCTTCGGATTAATTAATGTTTTGACTAAAGTCTAAACTGGGTTTTTTACGATAGTTTTGAAGTGAGCGCGATCGCTCTGTTGTTAAAGACCCGGTTTTTTGGCAGGTTCGTTCACACCCAAATTTTCTATCAGCATTCAAGCAGGTGGTGAGTTTCATACCTGCTGTTAACCCCATCGAGCTATGAAAAAGCTATTATTTATTGCCTGCTGCTTAGCTTTGCTTACTACCATTTCCGCAGCTTTAGCTCAGAATTTCATTAGCGTTCAAACCTCTTCTGTTCATGTGGACAGCAATAGTAATGATATGAGAAACTCCAGTACTTTTAGTCAACAATCTAGCTATTCTTCTGGATACCAAACAAGCTCAGTCAGTTTGAGTGCTACTGATCTTCGTCAACCCCATATTTTGCGCATTAGTACTTCTGGTAGCCAATTGAGTGGTGATATTGTTCTGGATGGTAGAGTTGTGAAACAGCTGAGCAGTAGCCAAGTAGAAATTAATCTATCACCTTTACTATCTGTTGGAGAGCATATAGTTGAAATCTCCGGACGCTATGCCCCTGCATCATCTGGAGTTAGTGTAGAACTAAGCGGACCTGGTATCAGTTCCTCTCAACAAACAAGTGGAAATGGTTTTTTAAATTACACTCTTAACTTAAGTGTACGTTAGTACTATACGGTAAATTAATATAGCAAGCCTATTGCATAAAGGCAGAATGCAGAAGAGAATAATGCTGATTACGTCTAGTTTTTGGGCGTATTATTGACTGGTTATTCATTTCTGCTACGCATTACTTAGTAAAAAATTACGCAAAAAGATGCTTAAAGGTTTGCTGCTGTTGGTATTAAATAATAATTTAAAATTTATTTCTGCTTCTTTATTTATACTGCTTCTAGAAACTTTCAGCCTTTATCCTGCCTATTCCCAAACAGCCAATAGCAATCAATCAGCTACTGTGGGGAATGAATCATCTTTCAATCAAATCTTGCAGTCGAGTCCCCAGGTTCCTGTAACTAACTCTAATACTTCCTCAAATAACAATAACTCCAATACGATTAATTATCCTAATATTTATCCTCTCAATTATCTTCCCAATGCCTATGTTAATACTGAGAATGACTTTGGTTTTAATCTTTCCGCAGGTGTGAATACTTTAGACGCTTCTAATGTCACAATTTATCTCGGTATAATTTATCAACCAGGACGAACGGAAGACCACAATGCGAGAATGGCCCGTTTGCGTAAAGAAGCGGAGTTACTGGAAGTCCACAAGAAAACAATGGAAGCAAATCTGACTTTGTTGCAAAAGCAAATCGAAGAAGCGACGATTCGATTACAACGCTTACAGCAAACATCTCCTCAAAAGTAGTTA
>NZ_AJLK01000032.1 GCF_000317205.1 Fischerella muscicola PCC 7414
GTTAGAGGCTTCTCAAGAGGAACAAGGGAGACAAGGGAGACAAGGAAAATTTGCAGTTTCCTTAGCTAAACCTGGTGGCTTGTAGTTGACTTTCTAAGTTTGCCCGTACCCACAATTCTGCTACTGACCAAACGCAATATTTACAAGGAGCTTCCGTAAAATCACTTAGTTTATGGGTAACGAGTGCATCTAGTTCTTCATAATTAACACAACACAGTTCAACAGCAGATTCAAAATCCTGAAGAGGTGAAGTGCGTGCTTGCAGGAGAATGGTCTGATCTACATGACAAATTTTAATTTTTTCTTTTAACCAATCAACTACTACTTCTGCTATTTGGTTATCTCGTAAACGACTGGCATAAGTGTATATTTTTTGCCATCCAATATCTGTGATATACATCTGAATCAATGGATGTACTTTATCTAATAATTTACTAACTTCTTCTCCAAAACCGTTACGATTCATTAAAGCTTCTAGTATTAGGTCAGCATCAAATATAATTTTGATCACTTTCAACCCCCGATTGACCGGCCAATATAGCCTATGGTGAGATTTTCATAGTTAATCTCACTTATTTAGGAATATACTTATATACAAGTTGAAGGAATGGTATTTCCGATTTATGCAAAACTCTTGATTAGTGATTGGTCATTTGTCAATAGTCAATGGTTAGTAGTTGGTTAGTTTTTTCTTGAGGGGTCTTATCCCCATTTGCCAGTTGTATTCGACAGGGAGTAGGCGTCTCGAGTTCCCCATTGCCCCCCAACCCCACTTTGTGGGGACCCCTAGCTCCCCATTGTCAAGTTTTTCCCTTTGCCCCTTAATCTTTACCCAACTCTAATAGTCTTGTCTACGCAGTCCCAATAAGGGGCCAAGTACCACTCCAGCGACAAAACCACCAATATGTGCCCAGTAGGCAATTCCCCCGGTCTCTACACTCATATTGGCAGCTGCTTGTAGACTGGCAACACCAGAAATGACATTTTGGATAAAGAAAAACCCGATCAAAAATAAGGCCGGAATTCTGACAGTGGTGACAAAAATACCTAAAAATATTAACGTCACAACTCTTGAGTGAGGAAAGGCTATAATATACGCTCCCAAAACCCCAAAAATTGCACCACTTGCTCCCAAAGAAGGAATCTGAGAATTCATGCTGATAACCCACTGACATAGGGCAGCGAAAGCACCGCAACCGAGATAAAAAATTAAATACTTAAAATGCCCCAATCTATCTTCAATATTGTTGCCAAAAACAAATAGAAACAGCATATTTGAAATTAAATGCCACCAATTACCATGTAGGAATTGAGACGTAAATAATGTTGTCCATTCGCTGGTGAAGTTGGTAGTTAATTGTTCAGGTATAACTGCATATAGCTGCAAAAACTGATTTATTTGTTCAGTTGATAATTGGAGTTGATGCAGAAACACTAAAATGTTCATCCCAATCAAACCATAAGTCAAATATGGAGTGATTCGCGTTGGATTTTCGTCGTACAGAGGAAACACAGGTTTTGTTCCTAATGATTTATTAACTGCAATATAGCTTGTGTGGCTGCTCAAAGAAGACCCCGTCCTTAAAGACGGGGTTTAACTCTTTCAAAACTTTAGTAATAAAAATTACATGTTATGCTTGTGTCAGCCTGGCATATCACTATATTTTCTGTTTATACTTTTTATTGTATTTGTCAAAGTATGTGAGAATACTGGTAATCAAGAAGGGTCATGTTTATTATGTAACTGGCTTTTCAATAGATCTATGTAGTAAAGTTTGCTTTTTCCCTCAACTCTCGGTAAACGTTAAACCATTGGTCGAACAAGCTGTCAGATGAACACTAATACTACTCCAAACATAACCGACATCATGGGTCAGCATCTTCCCCTTATAGGAAAAATTTCTAATAAGGCTCCAGAACAGGCAAAGTCAGATCCCCCAAGCATAGCGTTGTTCGAGCAAAACTTCATCCAACTTTGGCAGGAACTCACACACAGTTTTGAGAAACTGCTTCAGGAATTCAGGAAAAAGCGGCAAAATGTAGATACTGACTTAAAAAAGCAAGTAGAAGTAACATTGCAAGTTTGTCGAACTTACACAGGAATTCCTTCTATTGCCGAAATTGAAAGGCGTCTGGAAATTGAGAATAGCTACGAAATTGTTTATGAAAAGTACCTGAATGAGGTTCGCACCCATTTCTTGCAACATCTATCATCTTTAGATGATGGACTGAAGCGATCGCTTGAGCAAGTGAAATCTCAAATAGCAGAGATACTGATTACCAAAACAGAATTAGGAAAACTCACTGACAGCAAAGGTTCTGAATTCATCAAGATACTAGCAACAGAAATACCAGATCAACTCATTCCAGGCGTACCAAGTAAACTCAAAGTAGCATTTCAAATCTTAGCTGAGTTGGAACTGAACTATCGAGAATTTATACTTTATCGCATTCGTCCCCATTTAGATGGGCTGACTCCTCAACAAGCACAAACCTTGAAGTTGACAATTTCACCTTCTGCTGAACAAGTATTTCTCAACATCAAGATAGCTCATGCCGAAAGTGTTCGTAAATGTGAAAAAGCCTTAAAACAGTTGCTGAGTGAACCTAGCCAAGTTGCTTTTGCGATCGTAGAAGAGTTTGTGGATCGCACAATTCGGACAGCAGATGTGGAAAATGAATGGCGAATCTTACTACAACAATTACAACCGGGTTGGGATGATTTTTTGGATCAACCAGAGCAAATTCAACGCGAGTGGATCAATTCTGCACAGCAAACGACAGATGCCAATATAGCAATGAGTGAAGTTGATGCTATTTTTGCACTTATGGATTTTTAAGTCATAACAAAAATTTGTACAAATATTTTTACCCCACCCTTACCCTCCCCGTTTACGGGGCTACCGTGTATACAGAAGTTGGATTTACCCCCCTTAATACCCCCGATATTCGGGGGAAAACAATAAATCCAGTTTCCTTCCCTTTACAAGGGGAGGGTGAGGGTGGGGTAAAAGCAGGATTCATAAGCTATTCAGACTTGTGTATACACGGTAGGTTTACAAGGAAGAATTAACTCTTCCTACTGTAAACGCTGGGAACAGGGGGAGTTTCTAGGATTTATGCAAGAGGTTTAACTTAACTTTATCTACGATAAGAACCAGGATTTATGTAAGTACGATTGGGTGTCCGCAGGACAGTACCGTTAGGTCCTTTGTAAACATCATAACGAACACCGTTGTAGAGAGTGCGACCATTGGGACTCTTTACTACGTTGCGATTAACACCGTTATAGATGACAGTGCCATTCGGACCCTTGTAAACATTGCGGTTGGCACCGTCAACGAAAACACGACCATTGGGACCTTTTACCAAGTTACGGTTTACACCGTCATAGATGACACCGCCATTCGGACCTTGGTAGAAATCACGTCTTTGGCCATCGACATAGACAGCACCATTGGGGCCTTCATAAACTGTCGGTTCTGCATGGGCCATAGTAGGAATAGCGGTTGTGCCAAGGGCAAGAGCAGAAGCAAAAATTAGATATGAGCGTTTTAAATTCAACATAATTATCACTCCTCATTGATCATTGAGCATTTTGGTTAAGTAAGTCAGCCTAAATAAACATACTTTGCCATCATCATAGGTAGTATTTGGTAATCAGTAATTAAATACTACCTACTAGAATATACTATTTGCTCAGTATACTTGTATTCGCTCAGCGATTAAATTGTTGACGACGTGAGCGTTTACTTTCACGTATTTGTTGTAGTTGCTGTCTTTGTTCAGGAGTCAAAACAGCATCAATTTGGGATTTTTGAGACTCCATAATTTGCCGCATTTGGGCTTTCTGGTCTTCGGTAAGATTGAGGGAGGCTTTGATATTGCGTCTATCTTGACGGTTTTGTCTTGCATTTGCCAACTGTTCCCGTTGTTGTGGGGTTAGAACTGCATCCATCTTAGCCTTTGCATTACGGCGGATTTCTGCTATTTGGGCTTTTTGTGCATCTGTTAGTCCTAAACTTTGGAGTGGACCTTTACCTTGAGGAACTTGTGCTACTAGAAAAGGAGATGAGGTTGTTTGTGCTTGAACTGCAAAGGGAAGAGCAGTTAAACTGAGGACAACGGCACCAGCGATCAGTGATAATTTTTTGAGTGTCATTTGTGAATCTCTAGCTTTTTTTGTGTTTCTTTATCTCCATCTTAGGAAGTGATATTTAACAGCCACATGAGGAGAAAGTCATGTGTAACCCATGACTTAAGTCATGTTTATTACGTGACAATTAATATAATGTAAACTCACGTAAATCTCTTTAAAATTAGTTCTAGTTGAAGTAGCCAATAATAAGTAATAGGCAATGGCCAATAGGCAATAGAGAAAATATGTGTAATTAATTCTGTCTAATTAATCGTATAAAAATATCTTTTTTCTTTTCCCTTAACCTTGCCCATTTGCCCTAATCACCACTTCGTGGAAACCCCGATTGTTCCATTTTTATAGGAGGTATATTTTTGTGAGTAGACCAATTAATATTAGCAACCATCCTTTTCGGTTTTTACTTTATTTGGAATGGATATTACTGATTATTTCTGCTTTTGCTGTTTTAATACCTTCTCATTTTCAACGTTTTAACAATCAGTCTATAGAGTTAACAATTCTTAGTTTGCTTGTTTTTGGGTTAATGGGCTTGAGTTTACCTACAAATAATAAAAAATAAAGGTAATTTACACAATTATAGAAGTAATTTTAATTTTATTCATTTCCTTTTATAATACTAAACCATCTGGAAGATTTTTCCCATTTTTATACTTGGTTTTAGTAACTCGTAGCTGTTTTATTTTTCAAATGCAAGGTCGTCTGATTATAACAGCTTTATCTTTTATATTATTTATGGTTTCTTTATCACAAAGAAAACCTCCTCGTGTATCAGTACAAATAGCACCGTTTATCCAAGAAAGATTTTTATTTTACAACTTTGTAGTTGCTCTATTATTTGGATTAGCTTTAGTGTTTGTATTAATGTTAATGAATACAATTTTATCTGAAAGAAAAAGTCGAGATGAACTAGCAATTGCTAATGAAAAATTACGTCAATATGCTTTAAAAATAGAAAATCAAGCAACTTTGGAAGAACGCAATCGTATTGCTCGAGAAATTCATGATTCTTTAGGACATTCTCTGACTGCTTTAAATTTACAATTAGAAACTGCTCAGAAATTGTGGCAATCTAATCCAGAAAAAGCTCAAACATTTTTAGCAAGAGCAAAAGAATTAGGTTCAAAAGCATTACAAGATGTCCGACAATCAGTTTCTACTATGCGTTCTCATCCGTTACAAGAACAATCTTTAGAACAGGCGATCGCTAATCTGGCAGAAAATATGCAGCGTACAACTGGCATCTTACCAATTCTCAAAATAAATTTAGCTTATCCTATTTCTGCTGAAATAAGTACCCCAATTTATCGAATTATTCAAGAATCATTTACAAATATTTGTAAATATGCCCAAGCCACAAAAGTTAAACTGGAACTGATGACGACAGATACAACTTTACATTTACTAATTGAGGATAATGGTAAAGGTTTTGATTTAGGACAAAATACAACAGGTTTTGGACAGCAAAGTATGCGCGATCGCACTTTAGCATTAGGTGGAAAATTTAATATTAACAGTACTCCTGGTTCTGGTTGCCAAATTCAAGTTGAAATCCCATTACTGAGGTATAGGCAATGATTAAAGTCTTGCTAGTAGATGATCAAAATTTAATCCGTCAAGGATTAAAAGCATTACTAGAACTAGAACCAGATTTAGAAATTGTTGGAGAAGCAGAAAACGGAGAGACTGCGATTAATTTGATTGAACAATTACATCCAGATGTGGTGTTAATGGATATTAGAATGCCAATTATGGATGGAGTTGCAGCCACACGAGAAATTCATCAACGTTTCTCTAACATACAGATTTTAGTATTAACAACTTTTGATAACGATGAATATGTAACAGCAGCATTACACAATGGTGCAATGGGCTATTTACTCAAAGATACTCCTTCCGAAGAATTAGCTGTTGCTATCCGTGCTGTGCATAAAGGATATACTCAATTAGGCCCAGGCATTGTCAAAAAACTTTTAACTCAATTTCCACCAGTTGTACCCAATAACTCCCCACCTCCACCACCAAGTTTAGCTGAACTGACTCCCAGAGAAAAAGAAGTTTTGCGGCTAATTGCTACTGGTGCTACTAATAAAGAAATTGCTCAACAACTTTATATTTCCGAAGGCACAGTTAAAAATCATGTCACTAATATTTTAAATCGCTTAAACTTACGCGATCGCACCCAAGCAGCAATCTTTGCCAACTCATTTTTATCTTATTTAAACTAGTAACATGTCTACCCTAACTTTGTACATAAATCCGAATCATCTCCTCTTGTTTCTCTGCGTTCTCTGTACCTCTGCGGTTAATTAATGAAATATCTGAACCCAGTCACGCTACTATGGTAAGTCGATGATCATTTTGCCCGTCTCAGTTTCTCTTTCTTTAATATCACAAGAGGATCTTTGACAGCAGTAATTGCTTCTGGACGGAATTGTAATGAGGGATTTTGCAAAACTTTTAGCGCTTTTTCCAAATTAGAGATAGTTGTATCTAGTTCTTTAATAGATAATTGACTAAGATTTTCTTGCCAACTCGAACTAATATCACCCAAAGCATAAGCTGCACTATGACGAACAGTTTGATCAGTGTCTTGTAAACGGGTAACTAAAGCAGGTACAGCAGGTGTCGCTGCTTTACCGATACTACCTAAAGCAGAGATAACATTTACCCGCATCCAAGCATCTTTATCCTCTAACTTTTTCATCAAGGCAGGTACAGCAGACGCCGCATCTTTGCCCATAGCGCGTAAAATATGAGCTGCACCGTAACGTTCTTGTTGATTCTTGCTATCTAACCCAACTACTATGTAAGGCACATAGGCTTGTCTACCCATTTTAGCGATCGCTTGAACAGCATGAGAACGAACCGTCGCATCTTTATCATCAATTGCACGCATCAGAGCCGGTATAGCTTGGGCAGCATTAGGGCCAATTTTAGCGATAATTACTAATGCACTAGTACGTACTTGCGGATCATTATCTTGTAAAGCTGTAATTAAAGCGGGAACAGCAGGCTTACCCACTGTTGCTAAATAATTTATGGCAGCAGTACGCTGTTGGGGGTTCTTTAAGCGTTGGATATAGGACTTAATTTGTGTTTGATTTTGTGACTGTGCTGAAGTAGTGTTGATAATTAGTAAAGGTGATGAAATACAGATGAAAGCGATCGCGATTTGGGAAGCTATGACTTTTAAGCCCAGTTTGTGAGTAAATCTAGTCACAAGCATAATTTTGGCAATTTATTTCTCAGATGAAACAGACAAAGCCCTGAAAAAATTAGTTCCACCTTCAAAGCAGAAAGCATACTGTACACCTGATGTGAATTGAGTAGAGAACAGAAATCATGTTTTAAAATCGACCACAGATACACACAGATACACACCGATGAAAAGACAGACAGCCAACGCAAAAACCATCCGTGTGCATCCGTGTTCATCGGTGTACCCTACCCTACGGGAACGCCTTACGGCGTACGGGAAGCCGCTTGCGCGTCTACGCTAATTATTATCCCTGCCACTTCGCCACAATCTCAAAAAAATCGACCACAGATGCACACCGATGGACACAGATGCAGATAGATTTAGTGATTGCTGGTTTTTCTCCATTACCCATTGCCATCAATATGTACTACTATTTAAACAACTCTAAACATTCTTCTCTCAAAAGACCTTTTTTAACTTGAATTTTTCTAAAACTTTTAGCAATGATCTCTTCGCAATTTATTTCAATTTGTGATTGATTTACTGATATTAAATCTTGAATGGAAGCACCATAAATAATTTCTGATACACTAGCCCAAACACAAGCAGTTGCACACATTGGACAAGGTTCACCAGTTGTATATATGGTGTATCCTTCTAAAGAATAGTTTTGAATTTTTGCTGTTAAACTGCGAATAACATTAATTTCTGCATGAGCAGATGGATCATGATCTCGCTTTACGGTGTTATGAGCAACAGCAACCACTTCTCCATCTTTGACAATTACAGCCCCATAAGGTGCATCTCCTTTCTTTGCTTCTGTTATGGCTAAACGCATCAAATCTTCTGGAGTCATATAATTGAGATATAATTTATGGATTTGAAAGGATATTTAGTCAGTATATATCAATCTGATTGTAGTTGTTAATATGATTTTTTCTACTAACCACAAAGGACACGAAGAATATAAGGAAAGTAAGATTAGAGACAAAGAAGAGTTTTTATGTTGTTGACAAAAGAGAAAACTGCTTTTTATCTGGCTGATTTGGAAACACCAGTAGGGAAATTGATTAATTTAACTATTGCTGGGTTGGTTTTATTGTCTTCAGGGATTTTTGTCGCAGAAACTTATAATATACCTGATGTTGTTAGATTTAATTTAAATATATTAGATAATATTATTTTAGTTATTTTTGCTGTGGAATACTTTTTGCGTTTCTGGAGTGCTGAAGATAAAGTTAAGTATGTTTTAAGTTTTTATTCAATAATTGACTTAATTGCAATTTTGCCATCTTTTTTGGGAGCGATTGATATTAGTTTTCTGCGTCTATTACGGTGGTTCAGAATACTAAGACTCATTAGGTTTATAGACAAAAAATATTTATTTGGTATCAGCAGTGAAGATGGTGTGATTTTTGCTAGAATATTGTTTACTCTGTTTGCAATTATCTTTGTATATTCTGGCTTAATCTATCAAGTTGAGCATCCTGTGAACTCGAAAGTTTTTGCTACTTTTTTGGATGCTTTCTATTTTTCGATTGTGACGATGACGACTGTAGGTTTTGGCGATGTCACTCCTATTTCAGAGTTAGGTCGCTTGCTGACAGTTTTAATGATTTTAACTGGTATTGCGCTCATTCCTTGGCAAGTAGGTGATTTAATTAAACGTTTAGTAAAAACTGCTAATCTAGTAGAAACTGTTTGTCCGGGATGCGGTTTAGCTTTTCATGATGCTGATGCGGTATTTTGTAAAAGTTGCGGCACGAAATTGTATAAACACTCACAATCTAAAATTAAATAAGAAAATATTTCTTTATAACCAGAGAAAGAAGTATTCTGAATTGATTTAGCTTAGCCTGAGTAAGAAACAAGCGAGTTTCTCAGTGAAAAGATAATTCAGAAAATGCATTTACTCCGCCTTACCAGTTACTTAATCAGTATTTTGATATTTGGTGCTGCTGGCAATTTTATACTCCGTTTTCCTACTAGCTTTCAAGGTAATTTCTCAAATAATCAGGTACTAGCTCAGGAGTACCCGAAAACGCAAGGCTCAGAAATAGTATTTTCTGAAGTTCCAATACCCAATGTCAACTTTCCGGAAGAGATATTTCCAGAGGTGAAACTTCCAGAAATTACATGTTCAAAAATCCGCGTTCAGGAAAATAAAGACTTAACGATAATTACTTTGCCAACTGATATTTTATTCGACTCTGGGAAAAATCAAGTTCTTCCAGAGGCAGCTAAGGCACTGACTCAAGTTAGTCAGTTTATAAACCAATCATCATCCTAACACTTGGTTGCAAATCTTAGGACATACCGATTCTGTAGGTAGTGAAGATGATAATCTCAAATTATCGGAACAACAAGCACTAGCATTACAAAGTTGGTTAAGTCAAAAAGGCGGTCTTGATATCTCTTTAATCACCAAACAAGGCTACAGTGAAACTCAACCGATCGCATCCAATAACAATTCTGATGGTTCTGATAACCCAGTAGGACGACAAAACAACCGTCGTATTGAAATTGTCATCCAGAAAAAGGCAGATCACGTTTAAAGAGCGATCGCTATCTATTGTCCCAGCCAAACAGCACTTATAACAAGAAAGACTTTAACTTCCTTTAAGGAATCGACTGCTACAAAGTTGAAGTGTAAGCGGTAGGATGTCAATGTCTTATTTGACAGTATAAATATGTCTCAAACTCTTTACGTAAATTCTGTTGTTGGCAATGATAGCGCCAGTGGTTTACCACAAGCACCTTTAAAAACTATTACACAAGCTCTCAAAAAAGCTACTTCCGGTTCGCAGATTCAACTAGCAGATGGTAGTTACAATGCTGCTGGTGGGGAAGTCTTTCCTTTGTCGGTTCCGGCTGGAGTCTCAATAGTAGGTAATGAAGCTAACAAAGGCAGTAGTATTTTAATTGAAGGCAGTGGTCAGTACCTCAGTCGTACTTTTGCTGGTCAAAATGTCACATTTGTACTAGACAATGGTGCTGAACTCAAGGGTGTAACCGTGACTAATTCCGCTACCCGTGGTAGTGGCGTCTGGGTAGAATCCACCAGTCCTACTGTTGCCAACTGTACCTTTACAAAATGTAAGCGAGAAGGAGTGTTTGTAACTGGTGATGGGAACCCAGTAATCCGCAGTAATCAATTTATAGAAAATGCTGCCAATGGAATTGCGATCGCCAAGAATGCCAAAGGTGAGATTCAAGGTAATACATGCATCAATACAGGTTTTGGCATTGCCATTAGTGATACAGCTTCTCCCAAACTAGTAGATAACAAAATTTCTGAAAATCGTTCTGGTATTGTCATCTCTGGTAGCGCCCGTCCAATATTACGTAATAATATCTGCGAAAGAAATACCCAAGATGGCTTGACGGTAATTGCCAATGCTTTACCAGATATTGGCAGTACCAATAACCCAGGGGGTAATATCTTCCGCAGTAACGGACAATTTGATGTCCAAAATGCCAGTTCCAACAAACTTACTTCTATAGGAAATCAAATAGATCCAACAAAAATCAAGGGTTTAATTGAGTTTCTTGATAATCAAGTTCCTACGCCAACTCCAAATCCAACTCCCAATCCAACTCCCAATCCAACACCAAATCCAACACCAAATCCAACTCCAAATCCAACTCCAAATCCAACTCCAAATCCAACTCCTACGCCGGAACCAGAACCTGAACCATTTCCTGATCCGACACCGACTCCACTACCAAATCCAACTCCAAATCCCACACCTACACCTACACCTACTCCCAGCAACTTAACCGATATTAGCAATCATTGGGCAGTTGCCTTTATTCGGGAATTAGTCGAGTTGGAAATCATCAAGGGTTTCCCTGACCGCACATTTAGACCAGATGCGACAATGACAAGGGCGCAGTATGCTGCATTAATAGTCAAAGCTTTTAACCCCAGCGTCAAACGTCAAGCAATCAAATTTAAAGATGTAGCGCAGGACTTTTGGGCAAACAAAGTCATTCAACAAGCCTATCAAGGACAATTTCTCTCCGGTTATCCCGATAACACTTTCCGTCCTAACGATAATATCCAGCGTGTACAAGTTATCGTTTCGCTGGTGAATGGACTAGGGTTAACTGCTAGTGGTAATAAAACTCTCAAACCCTACGATGATCAAACAAAAATTCCTGACTATGCCAAAGATGAGGTAATTGTTGCTAGCGAAAAACAAATTATTGTTAACTATCCCAAAGTTAAGCAACTCAACCCCACCCGCGAAGCTACACGCGCAGAGGTAGTGGCGATGGTGTATCAAGCATTAGTTGATGCTGATCGCGTAGCGGCGATCGAATCGCCTTATATTGCGGTTGCTTAGCCTCTGACTGCCAGTTTAAAGGCAATTATAGCGGTTTTCTATTGCAGAAAATACAGGTCTTTCGTAGGTTAGCACGGTTGCGCTAACCTACTATGTGTTGTATTTAAACCGGAACTCTATATATTTGAACGAGTGCGATCGCTTTGAGGATTTGAGGCTCAACTACAAGATTTTGATACTCATCAATGAAGTTTTGTAACTCGACTACAAGATTCCAATACTCGTTAATGGAGTTTTAAGACTAGACGACGAAGTTCTGATACTCATCAATGAGATTGTCAGACTCTGACTACGGAATTCCAATACTTGTTAATGAAGTTTTAAGACTAGATGACGAAGTTCTGATACTCATCAATGAGATTGTCAGACTCAACTACGAGGTTCCAATACTCATAAATAAAGTTCAGAAACTTATTAAAAAAGTTCTCATACTCGTTAATGAGCATCTGATACTCAATAATGAGACTTGAATACTAATCAATCAAGTTTAGATACTTATCAACTAAGCTTCGATCATCATCAACAGAATTTTTTATATTAAATACTATGCCTTTAACATAATCAATATGTCTACAGCCAGTTTTCTAAAGAAATTTCTGGGACTCTCAGCATATCAGAATCATTGGAAACAAGTATCAAACCGCGTGTAATTGCCGTCGCCGCTATCAATATATCTGCTTCTTGAATAAGAGTACCCTTATTTTTTAAATCCGCATGAATTTCACATGCCTTCTCAATAGTTTCGATATCATCTAGCAATAAAACTTTATAGTTTCGGCAAAAACGATTAAATTCAGATAGTTGTCTAGTTGCATTTACAGCTAAAAGTCCTCTTTTGATTTCATAAAAAGTTATACAACTAATAAAAACTTCTTGTCCTAAGGTACGTACATCCCTTAGTTTTTTGTCTACAGTTGCATTTCTCTTTAAAACATAAGTGACAATATTGGTATCTAGTAAATAAGTCACTTTTTCTATTTGCCTTCTACTACTTCATCAAATATCTTGATTTGTTCAGGTGTTAAATCATTTAAAGTACCTGAGACAGCTTCTAATACTAGAATACTATCTATCCTGTCTGTTAACTGATTGTCTGTAATCGCCATAAATTCTTCTGGCGAAAACTGACTAAACAGGTCTACTAACATGTCTATCATTTCCTGCTTATTTAATTTTACTAGGTATAGACTATTACTTTGAAATAGCTTTTCTACTATTGGTGAGATGCGATTAATAAGCTCTTGATTATAACTAGTAATTTCTTGCATAGCTTCCCCCTCAATTTTTATTTCATTTTTCTACTTTAGCAATTACTTGTGTTCTATCTCTTCCATTAATAGAATAGGGCAGACGAAACGCCTACCCCAAAATTCAATATAAGTATTCGCGGTGTGGTGTGGTTGGACTACCCATTCATTAACCAATGTAGAGACGTGCCATGGCACGTCTGGTACAACAATCAACAACCAACCCTACCCTTACCTTAAGCCACTACGTGTCTACGGGTTCGCCAGTCCCCCTACCCTTACCTTAAGCCACTACCTGCGGAAGCCGCTTCGCGTCTACGTGTCTACGTGACGGGAACCGCCTTTTTGGGGGGCTGGACTCACCACTAACTACTAACTACTAACAATCAACAACCATCCACCAACCAATAGCTTTATTTATTTACGTGCGATACCTCCGTAACGCCAGTGCTGGTATGAGCAGTTTTGCCATTTTTACCATTGGTATGATTTATATGACCATTACTGTTGCGGGGTTGAATTACACCGTAGCCTCCGTGGTTGCGTTCGTAAATCACGTTAATTTCGCCTGTTTCGCTGTTGCGGAACATGTAAAAATCGTGTCCCACCAGTTGCAGTTGTTCTAAAGCTTCTGTAACTGTCATGGGTGGCATGGCAAAATATTTTGTGCGAACCACTTCTTCCGGTAATTCAGGGGCGCGATTACCAATTAAGTCTGTAACTACTGTTTGTTGTACTACTCCTTCAATGCTAGTTTGGGCATGAGTTTTCTTCTCATGACGCCGTTCTTTATATTTACGCAATTGACGGGCAATTTTATCTGCTACCAAATCTATACTGGCGTACAAGTTCTCGCTACTCTCCTCGGCACGGATGACGTTTCCGTTGGCATAAATTGTGACTTCTGCTGCCTGCTTGGGATTAATTCGGGGATTGCGAGCTACGCTCAAGTGTACATCCACTTCATTTGTGATGTTTTGAAAATGACTCACCGCCTTTTCAATTTTTTGATGTACATATTCTCTAATCGCATCGGTGATTTCAATATTTTTGCCGTGGATGACAAGCTTCATGTAAACTCTCCCGCTCAAAGCTTTTGATGTGTATTTGGTTTGGAGAACAAGATATTGCGGTTAAGGTCTATCACTGCCGCCGAAATTGGGAAATTTCTAATATACTGCTAATGCGACTACCCTAAGCCAAATCTAGGTGAGTACTTGCTCATGCCTAGTGTTATCAATTTAGGAATCTCTGCAATAGCTCCAACTGTAAAAAAGGCTCATGGATATTCACGCAGATTTCGTTAGCTTTGCTTCTCCAACACGGGCTGCATTCGCTTTTCATAGACAATAAGCGTTTTATTGTTAGTTTTATCCCTTTTTTCAACAGAAAACAATCGAGTTATAATCCATCAGCCAGTACATTTATTCTTCTTTCTCTTGGCATGATGGTTATTGTAGAGAATTCCTCCCGATACCATTGAGGTTATATATTCAAACTAGCATCTTGTATTTTACAAAACCGCTTCCCTTTACTTTCCTTTATGATCCTTTGCATAGCTTGAGATTTAGGATACTAAGATGTCATTTTATATACATTTTAATCAGTAACTTAGTTATTTTTTTGTATGAGCCGTAGTATTCCTTCACACAACCGTCGATGTCTACTATATGACCAAGGACTATTACCATACTTGGATGCACTGGAGTGGCAGCGATCGCTTCTTCAAGAGCGGATCAAAGACCCCCATTTAGACGATGTGTTAATCTTGCTGGAACATCCACCTGTATACACTTTGGGGCAAGGGGCAACCCCGGAATTTCTCAAATTTGACCTTGACAATAATACGTATGATGTGTATCGAGTTGAACGAGGCGGAGAGGTTACTTACCATTGTCCTGGCCAACTGGTAGGGTATCCAATTTTAAATTTGCATAGTTATCAAAAAGACTTGCATTGGTACTTGCGGCAGTTAGAAGAAGTGTTAATTCACGCGCTGGCGGTATATGGTTTAGTAGGAGAGCGAATTTCTGGTTTCACTGGTGTTTGGGTAGAAGGACGCAAAGTAGCTGCGATTGGTATTAAAGTCAGCCGTTGGATTACTATGCATGGCTTTGCTTTAAATGTTTGTCCTGACATGACAGGCTTTGAGCGAATTGTACCCTGTGGCATTGCCGATAAGCCTGTGGCTAGTTTAGCTAATTGGATACCGGGTATAACTTGTGAGGAAGTACGCCACACTGTAGCAAAATCATTTGCTAAAGTATTTGATGTCAAATTAATTAGAACTGAAGGAAAAGAAAAATAGGAAGGAAAAATTTAGACTTCAAACTTTACTCTTCAGCGTTCCTTAGTCCAAGGATGCGATTTGTATCACTCTTGTTTGCTACACTACTTGCAGTCTTTCTGCTACCAAGTTTCATGGTTGCTGCTCAAACTTCTGTGATTACTCCTAATGAAAATCTAGTTGTAGAGGGAATTCCACCAATTCCAGCAACACTGGCAGAAACGGTTAATCGCTACACCAATTTTCGTTCTGCTAGTCTTTCTAGTTGGCATCCAGTCCGGCGTGAAATGCTAATTTCCACCCGTTTCGCTGATACTCCCCAAGTGCATTTGGTCAAATTCCCTCTTGGTAGCCGTCAGCAAATGACTTTCTTCCCAGAACGTGTCGGTGGAGGGAGTTTTCAACCAACCCAGGGCAATTATTTTGTTTTTAGCAAGGATATTGGTGGTAATGAATTTAACCAGAATTACCGTTATGATTTGGCAACGGGTGACATTACCTTATTGACCGATGGCAAGTCAAAAAATAGTGGTGGTGTCTGGTCTAATAATGGCGATCGCATGATTTACACCTCCACTCGCCGTACGGGCAAAGATAACGATTTTTACATTATTGACCCAAAAAATACTCAGAGCGATCGCCTGCTAGCACAAGTTGAGGGCGGTGGTTGGATGCCGTTGGACTGGTCGCCTGATGACCGTCAACTGTTAGCAATGGAATATGTCTCTATTAATGAAAGTTATCTGTGGTTGGTAGATACCAACTCTGGTGAGAAAAAATTAATTACACCCAAGGGAGGCACAGAGAAAGTCTCCTACGGAGGAGGATTATTCAGCAAAGATAGCAAGGGTTTGTATGTCATCACTGACCGGGATTCAGAATTTTCGCGGTTAGCATATGTAGATTTAGCTACTTTAGAGCATACATATCTTACTAATCACATTCCTTGGGATGTAGAAGATTTTGACCTGACAGAAGATGGTAAGTATCTAGCTTTTGTCACCAATGAAGATGGAGCAAGTATACTGCACCTATTGGAAACGACAACAAAGCAAGAAAAACCTTTACCTAAACTGCCAGTGGGACAGGTATATGGCATTACCTGGCATCCTAATAACGAAGATTTGGGCTTTACTCTAGTTTCAGCTCGTTTCACCGCAGATGTGTATTCTGTGAATATCCGCACTAACAAAGTTGAACGCTGGACAGAAAGTGAAACTGGCGGACTGAATACAGCAAATTTCTCTGATGCACAATTGGTGCGTTGGCAAAGCTTTGACGGTAAAACCATATCTGGTTTTGTTTACCGTCCCCCTGCTAAGTTTCCAGGCAAGCGTCCGGTAATTATTGATATTCATGGAGGGCCTGAAGGACAGTCTCGTCCATCTTTTTTGGGGCGATACAATTACTATCTAAATGAGTTGGGCGTTGCTTTACTCTTTCCCAACGTCCGGGGTTCCACTGGTTACGGCAAAACTTTTCTGACATTAGATAATGGCTATAAAAGAGAAGATTCTGTCAAAGATATTGGCGCACTCCTTGACTGGATAGCTACTCAACCAGACTTGGATAAAGACCGCATACTAGTCACAGGCGGTAGCTACGGTGGTTACATGTCCTTAGCAGTGGCAACAAAATATAGCGATCGCATCCGTGCGGCTATTAATATTGTTGGTATTTCCAACTTTGTCACCTTCCTAGAAAATACTGAAAGTTACCGACGTGATTTACGACGGGTCGAATACGGTGATGAACGTGATCCGAAGATGCGAGAATTCCTGCTGAAAATCTCGCCAGTCAATAACGCCAGTAACATCAAAAAACCGCTATTTGTAATTCACGGGAAGAATGATCCTCGTGTTCCTTTGCGGGAAGCCGAACAAATTGTAGAGACAGTCAGAAAAAATAATGTTCCTGTTTGGTATCTCATGGCGAAAGATGAAGGACATGGGTTTAGTAAGAAGAAAAATATTGATTTCCAGTTTTATGCAACGGTAATGTTTGTGAAAGAGTATTTGCTGAAGTAATAGTATTGTGGCGAGTGTGAAATTTTCTGGTAATAACGAACACAGATGCACACCGATGAACACAGATAGATTATCAGTGTGCATCTGTGTTCATCGGTGTTCGTTTTCTAAAACAGATTTCTTCCTGTCGCTTCGCACAATTGAGGGGGTTACTTCGACTTTTGCAAAAGGTCTAACCCTAATCCACTCGTTGCAACTGTGCAACTTGAGGATCAATAATTTTTTGACCAAGTTGATCAAACTTAATCGCTACAGAAATTTTTCTCCCAGAACCAAAGACGTGTGTAATTTCACCTTCACCAAAGATTTTGTGCAAGACGCGATCGCCCACTTGCCAATTTTCTGTAACGCTTTGTCTGGCTTTAGTTTCACGCTGTGGGATACTACCGCTGGCGGATTTGGCATAAGCCATTCTACCAGGACGATGGGTAACTAACAATTCTTCGGGTAATTCCTCGAGGAATTGCGATCGCACGGCGGGTTCCCGATTACCATAGAGGCGGCGTTCCCGCGCGTGGGAGATAAATAGCCTTTCTTGAGCGCGAGTAATACCCACGTAACAAAGGCGGCGTTCTTCTTCCAATGCTGAGGGATCGTTCATGGAACGGTAGTTGGGAAATAGCCCCTGTTCTAACCCCACCATATACACCACAGGAAACTCTAACCCCTTAGAAGCGTGGAGAGTCATCAGGGAAACGGCTGCTTGTCCTTCTTTGAGATTATCTAAATCGGAACTGAGAGCAGCACTAGCGAGGAAATCTCCTAAAGAAACTTCTTCGTTTTCCTCTTCAAATTGCCGTACAGCGT
The DNA here is from genome assembly GCF_000317205.1 of Fischerella muscicola PCC 7414. GTDB lineage: Bacteria > Cyanobacteriota > Cyanobacteriia > Cyanobacteriales > Nostocaceae > Fischerella > Fischerella muscicola. The sequence goes on from NZ_AJLK01000032.1 coordinate 18,076, forward strand.
TGAACAATTCCTGGACGTTTTGGACTCTGTCTTCTGCTTCGTCTGTTCCCTGGCTCATTAAGTCTTGTACGTAACCAGAGTCTTCTAATATACCTTGTAAAATATCCGAAGCTGGCATGGTTGCTAGTTCTGCTTGCCAACGGCTGATCATGGCTGCGAAGTTATTTACAGACTTGGCAGAACGCCCTGCTAAGGTATTGACTGATGTTTGATCGCTCAGTATTTCCCACAGAGTCGTGCCTAATTCTTGAGCAGCACCAACTAAGTTATCAATGGTAGCTTTGCCAATCCCACGGCGCGGAGTGTTGATTACCCGTAATAAACTGACTGTATCTGCGGGGTTAGTGATCGCTCTTAAATAGGCTAGTACATCTTTAATTTCTTTGCGATCATAGAACTTTAACCCACCAACAACAGTGTAGGGAATTTGCGCGCGGACTAAAAGATCCTCAAACGGGCGAGATTGGGCGTTGGTGCGATAAAGAATAGCAAAACTTCCCCAGTTTAATTCTGGGTTTTCTCTTTCTAACTTACGAATTTGATTGATGACAAATTCGGCTTCTGCAATTTCATCATCGGCTTTGAAAAAATAAATCTGTTCACCTGCACCTCTGGTAGCGCGGAGAACTTTATCAATGCGTTGGGTATTATTTTCAATTAATTGGTTGGCAGCTTGGAGAATATTTTCGCAGGAGCGGTAATTTTCTTCTAATTTTACCATTGTCCTGGTATCTTCATCCGGCAAACCATCACCAAAGTCTTGCTGAAACTCAAGCAATATGGTAAAGTCAGCCATTCTAAAAGAATAGATTGATTGATCAGCATCACCGACAACAAAAACCGAGCGATCGCGCCAATCCCAATTATTTTTATTTGTTTCACCATGCGTCACCAATAACCGAATCAAATCATATTGAGTCCGGTTAGTATCTTGATATTCGTCTACTAAAATATGGCGAAACTTGCGATACCAATAACCCAATACCTGCTCGTTTTGCTGAAACAATTTTACAGGTACGAGAATTAAATCATCAAAATCTAAGGCATTATTTTCTGCCAGTCTATCTTGATATTTACTATAAACTTCCGCGATCACTCTTCCTCGGTAATTTGGCTGTTCCCTCTCATAATCGTGGGGTGATAAACCTTTGTTTTTGGCGTTGCTAATGGCGTAGCGTACCGAACGTGGTTCAAATTTTTTATCGTCTAAGTTTAACTGCTTAGTGACGATTTCTTTCACCAGACTTTGGGCGTCAGATTCATCAAAAATAGAAAAATTACGATTCCAACGACGTCCTTTTTCATCTTGGTATTTTTCGATATCAAAGCGGAGAATCCGAGAAAACAAACTGTGGAAAGTCCCACACCACAATTCTTTGATATAAGAACGCCAAACTCGCGATTTTAACCTGACTTGATCGTATTCTGGCAGTAAGTCAAAACGCTCACCAAATTCTGCGATCGCCAACTGTTCGGCAAATAATTTTTGGATACGTTCTTTCATTTCCCGTGCAGCTTTGTTGGTGAAAGTCACTGCCAGGATATTTTCAGGATCGACACGATGTTGCAAAATCAGATTAGCAATGCGATAAGTTAGCGCTCGTGTTTTGCCGGATCCTGCACCAGCAACAACTAGCAAAGGCCCACAAAAGTGTTCAACAGCGCGGCGCTGACTGGGGTTGAGGTGACTGAGAAAGTCAATAGTCATTAGTCAAGAGTCAATTGTCAATGGTCAATTGTCAATGGTCAATTGTCAATGGTCAAAGGTTATTAACTACTAATGTACAGACGCGATGTTCCTCGCCTCTGTACCCACTAACCACTAACCACTAACAATGATCACGCGAAATATATTTTTTCACGCTAACTTGTTTATTTTGACAAAAAATATTCCCTAAAATAGATGAGCTATCACTTTTTATATGGTGCATGAATTCAAATGTACCGGAGATTGTACAGTGGATTTCCTTAGTAGTTTTTTTTACAGTGGAAATTTTATCCCCCACGGTCATTGTTACCTGTGGAAGCCAGAGTTAGTATGGCTGCATATCTTAACAGATTCGCTCATTGCTCTGTCTTACTTCTCAATTCCACTGACACTAATTTATTTTGTTCGTAAAAGGCAAGATGTGCCATTCAGGAGCGTATTTATTTTATTTGGCGCCTTTATTATCTCTTGTGGCACTACTCATATTATGGGTGTATGGACGCTATGGCATCCTGACTATTGGTTATCAGGTAGCATTAAAGCTGTCACGGCTATAGTTTCGTTTTATACTGCTTTAACCTTAATACCTCTAGTTCCCCAAGCACTTGCGCTTCCTAGTCCAGCACAACTAGAAGCGGCGAATAACGCTTTACAAAACGAAATTATCGAACGCAGGCGGGTAGAACTTGAATTACGCGAGTATAAAGAAAATTTAGAAAAATTGGTAGAACAACGTACAGCTGAACTTGCCAAAACGAATGAACTACTCCAACAAGAAGTCACTCAACGTCAGCAATCTCAAGAGAAAATGGCATTGTTGGTAAAAGAATTAGAAAGTGCCAATAAAGAGTTAAACGATTTTGCCCATATAGTATCCCATGATTTAAAAGCACCACTTAGAGGAATTAGTTCATTATCAGAATGGTTATTAGCTGATTATGCAGATAAATTGGATGAAGAAGGTAAAAATTTAATTGATCTGTTAATTGTTAGAGTCCACAAAATTCATAATTTAATAGACGCAATTCTACAATACTCACGAGTTGGACGTATTAAAGAAGAGATCAGACAAGTAAATTTAAATGATGTAGTCACAGAAGTAATTGAATTACTCCAACCAATAGAAAATGTCCAAATAGAAATAGCCAACCAATTACCCATAGTTAAATTTGAAAAAACTCGGATAGAACAAGTATTTCAAAACTTATTGAGTAATGCCATCAAATTCATAGACAAGCCCCAAGGTAAGATTAAAATTGGCTGTGTCGAAAAGGATGGCTATTGGCAAATAAGTATCACAGATAATGGCCCTGGGATTGAAAAACAGCATTTTGAACGAATATTTAAAATTTTTCAAAAATTAACCGATCATAAAAACCCAAATAGTACCGGAATCGGGCTTGCTATCGTTAAAAAAATTATAGAAATGTATGGAGGCGAAGTTTGGGTGGAATCAGAATTAGGCGTGGGTACTACATTCTTTTTTACATTAAAGAAATAGTAATCAATCTATCCGTGTTCATCTGTGTGCATCGGTGTTCGTTTTATAAAATATGATTTTGGTCATCTTCCTAATTCAAATTAAACCAAACTCGTTGTTGCAATAACTGTAGCTGGAATTAAGAGATTATCTATTTCTTTTGGACTACATCCTTCCACTAACACCGCAACAAGAGCAACTATAAAAATCCGAGGAATATTCAAATTGCTAGGAATAATTAGCCAAACAAAAAAGATACTAGCAGCAAAGGCAAAAATAAACATTGCCAGGCTTCCTTCCACTGTTTTATTGCTCAATATTTGATATTTCCATCTACCATATCTTGAGCCAATAATTGGCGCAAAACCATCGCCCCAACCCAAACATGCCATAGCAACAATTCCAGGGAAAGTTTTGTAGAATAAAGTTCCACAAATAATAGCTACAACTACAAAATAAAGCGGTCCTTTGAGTAATTCACCTCTGTCACCTGTACGAGTCATGGTTTTGACGGCCTCATCATTAGGCTCAGCAAAAAAACCTTTTTTTACTAAAAGAATTAGCCACACAAACATAATCAAAATATTCAAGTATTTTGACCAATGCAAGTCACTATACAATGGCAAAAATATAATGATCGAACCAGCACCAATATGTGTTATTTTGCGGCTAATATCCTGAGGTAGAGCAAAACGGGTAACACAGAAATTCATCAACGCTACTAACCCAAAGACATAAATAAAAGTTAGCACAGTAACGATTAAATTTCCGACAGGCGGGCTGATTCCTAAGATAGTAGATAGCATACTCAGCAATTAATATTTAGATATGGCATAGATTTCATCTTCCCAAAAAAAGTAGCTTTGCTCAAGATGCTGAGTTTTTTTGTGTATTTATTAACCTAATCAAATAATATGTAAAATAATCAAGCCTTTGCCTGCTGTTCTCTACTTATGAGTGAAGTGTCCCCTTTAACCCCGAGATCTCAAATCCCAAAAACAAATTCTCACCTACGGTTGTTAGTTTTAAGCAATGGTCATGGAGAAGATGCGATCGCAATCCGGATTTTACAGGAACTCCAGCAACAACTGCACCCACCAGAAATTTTCGCTTTACCTTTAGTAGGTGAAGGATACGCCTACCAAAAGTTAAATATTCCCCTCATTGGTTCAGTACGCACCATGCCTTCTGGTGGCTTTATTTACATGGATGGATGGCAATTTCTGCGTGATCTGGGTGGGGGATTAATACAACTGACTTTTAACCAAATTCAAACTATCCGCAGTTGGGTCAATTCTCAACAAAAATTTGGTAAAAATCACGCCATCTTAGCTGTGGGGGATCTATTTCCGTTATTGTTTGCTTGGATGAGTGGTGCTAACTACGCTTTTGTAGGTACGGCGAAATCAGAGTACCATGTACGGGATGAAAAGGGATTATTAAAACGCAGCAACCCATTGGCACACTTAGGGCATTTTTCTGGTTCAGTTTACCATCCTTGGGAACGTTGGTTAATGAACCATCGCCGTTGTAAGGCGGTATTTCCCAGAGATTCGTTAACAACGAAGATATTACAAAAATGGCCTATTCCCGTATTTGATGTGGGAAATCCCATGATGGATGGTTTAGAACCAACCTTTCCCACAGCACGATTTTATAGTAGTAATAGCGAAAAACGAGAATTGGGTCGACCGCTAATTATCACTCTTCTACCAGGTTCACGTCCTCCAGAAGCTTACGCTAACTGGCAAAAAATTTTGCTTGCGGTGTCTGCATTCATTGACTCCCAAGAACAAGGTATGCAGCAGACCCATAATTGGGGCAAACTTGTGTTTTTAGGTGCGATCGCTCCTAGTTTACACTTTGCCAGTATGTACCAAATTCTGCAATCTCATGGTTGGTATCCTCACCCCGATTCTCCTGTGGAAATTCCTGACGCCGGAGCATTGACATTTAAGCAAAAAAATGCATATTTTATATTGACCCAAAAAGCTTATAACGATTGCCTACATATGGCAGATACAGCGATCGCAATGGCAGGAACAGCAACAGAACAATTTGTTGGTTTGGGTAAACCAGCAATCACTATGCCAGGAAAAGGGCCACAGTTTAACCCCAAGTTTGCACAAACACAGAGTCGGCTTTTGGGGCCAAGTGTTATTTTAGTAGAAGAACCGCATGAAGTTGTCCAAGCGGTGCGATCGCTTTTTGCCAACCCAGATAAACTGCATGTCATTGCCGAAAATGGCCTGCGACGAATGGGCAAAGCAGGTGCAGCAAAGCGGATTGCAGAATGTTTGATGGAAAGATTTTAAATCAGGGAACTCTTAATAGATAGTAATGGGTAATGGGTAATTGGTAATGGGTAAGATACTGACTAATCATTTTCCCATGCCCAATGCCCAACAACCAAGCGCAAGCGGGGAGGGGCGGTACTATACACCAGAAAAAAGTTATTTCCCTGACAAACTCAAGTTTATTTAATCGTTTTTCCGGAAACAGACATTCAGATAGGGATTATATATGTTGAGGATGTAAGTTCATCCACATCTGTAGGTATAATCCTGTTGTTAGACAGAGTAATATCATAAATTCGCCTCAATATTCATAGCTAAGGCAGATGCAGTAACTTAGCAGAGTATTTACTATTGATTTTGAGATTTATTTAGTTAAAATTACTGTTTTATCTTTATCTAAAAAACTAAGGTGAGTACAATGACAACTACACAAACTAACTTAAACACACAAGCACCCAAATCCACAAAGAAAAAACAGTCTTTTCGGAACGTGGATATTGGCACTCCTTTAAAACCAGTACGCCAACGCCAGAAAAAGCAGGAATATGAAGCACTCAGCGACTGGTCACATGCTAGTTAAGATGTTGGTAGATGATTGTTGGTAGTTGGTGGTTGAAACGAACAACAAACAACAAACAACGAACACCTAACTAATATGCAGGTGTTGCAGTGGTAGCTAACCAAAGAGTTAACACCAAAATGAGCAGGCCAATTTTGACAATTAGGTAAATGATGTTATTGGGTATGGCAACATCGTACATCACTTTCACCCCCTTTCCTGCACAAAACTTTGATTGTTTGTATTGAGGACTTTAAATTCTCATACAAACTCTTCAAAGTTTGGATATTTATATTCTCTCTTAAGATTGAATTGAGCAAGATATGAAGTAATGCTTCAGTAAAAATTTTTAACACATTTGCACATAGTTAGGTGTTTAGGTTAACTAAAATTTTTATCCATACAATAATTAATTAATTTTATACCGCGCCGTTCTACTGTTTGTTGATTGATAACTTGAAATCCTTTACCCTCGAAGAAACCCTTGGCGGTGATACTTACTTCTGCAAATAGTCTTGTAATTCCTAATTTTTCTGCCTCTGTTTCCAGAGTATCTAAAAGCTTACTCCCTACGCCCATACCTTGAAAATCTTTATGGCAATAAAAACAATCTATATGTCCGTCGGGTTCTAGTTGAGCAAAACCAACAATTTTGTCATCTAGTTCTGCGACATAAGTCATTTTGGAATGTAAATGTTCATTCCATCTTTGGTAATCCATATTTTGAGGTGCCCATGCCTCTACTTGCTCTTGGTTATAATCTCGAGTATTAATATTGTGGACAGTATTATAGAATAACTGCATGATTTCTTGCGTATCTTGATGATAAAATTTTCTGATATTCATAAAATTCATTAACCAAGCCAACGTCATAATAGAACTAAAAGTCCCATCATCAGGAATACTTGACGATGTATCAAACCGATCCGCCATCTTCACCAAGGTCTAGGTTTGTGGCAAGGACAATATCAAAATATTGAGCAGCTGTGGTTACGCTGGTATGATGCGACAGGTAACTGGGTATTAACGCCTACAGAAAAGGAACAGCAACGAACACAAAGGTTAATAGCACAGTTGCGTAGACGCGAAGCGGCTTGTCGTTAGACATCGCTCGGTGTAGAACCTGATTTAGAATAATTATTTACAACTCAGCAAAATAGAAAGAAATTATCTGATTTCTGAGTAACTCTCATACCTATCAGAGTTGGTATAAGGTTCCACGTTGGGATCAGCATAAGGTTCTGGATTGGGATCTACATAGGGTTCCACGTTGGGATCAGCATAAGGTTCTGGATTAGGATCTACATAGGGTTCCACATTCGGATCCGCATAAGGTTCACGATCAGGGTTTGTATAGGGATCTATATTGGGATCTTCGTAAGGTTCTATATTATAATTGCGACCTGAGATATTCATATGGCTTAAATTTGAATCTACACCGTCTTTGAGTATGAAACCATGAGTCTGCTGACACTAAAACTCAATAAATTACGTAAAATTTCCACTCATACATAATTATTTGACAGTGAGGGTGAATTGACATCTATCAATAGGCTGTTTTTTCACTTTTTGAAGAAGGCAGAAGGACTACTGCCCTCTGCCTTTTTTGATAAAAATATATGATGTTTTAGCCGCGATCGCACCAAATGCAAGTAAGTATGAGATTCAGCAGCTGGTTATTCTGCTACATCAACCCAGATACTCCCTTCTTCTACACGCACAGGATAAACTGGCAGTGTTTTTTCTCGTGACACTACACCCATTGCCTTACCAACAACAGGCGGCCATGCGATCCAGTCTTTGACTTCACCAGTGCAGAGATCAAAAGCACTACGATGCCAAGGACAAACAATTGCCCCATCTACAATTTTGCCCTTTTTCAGAGACAATTTCAGATGGGGACAGGCATTATCTACTGCATACAACTGACCTTCGTGATTAACCAACAGGATTTTTCGACTACCAACCTTTACTACTTGTCTAGCACCAGGGGAAAGTGCATCAGCTGCTAGAACTTTCGTCCAACTCATAAATTCTCCTCTCTTTAGCATTCTGCTTTTATAGTTTCCCGCAATTGTGACCAAAAGTAGTTAGTTGTTGGTTGTTGTTTGTTGTTTGTTAGTGGTTAGTGGTTGGTTGTTGTTTGTTGTTTGTTGTAGAGACGTGCCATGGCACGTCTGTACAGTAGTTAGTGGTGAGTCCAGCCCCCCAAAAAGGCGGTTCCCGTCACGTAGACACGTAGACGCGTAGACAAAGAAGCGGTGAGGGGGTCGCAGTCTTGGACGCCACGTGACGCCACGTGC
>NZ_AJLK01000033.1 GCF_000317205.1 Fischerella muscicola PCC 7414
TTAGTAGGTAGTCACACTCGTCACACTCCCAGACGCTTCAAACAGCGCGTCTCTACATTACTCCCCACACTCCCCACGAACCGTCAGGCAAACATAATATAAAATTTTGTTGGTATAACTTAGACCTTAACAAATGGCACAGGGAAAAATATTACTGCAAGCTGACACATTCTGGACAAGAATCAAACAGCAGACTGAACATGCTCTTGCTACCAATGCTATGGTTTCAATACCGACAGAATCGGAATTTATTGAGCAAAACGGTGTTTGCTTTTTGGTGCGGATTGTGTCTAACCTCGCTCGTAAGGATGAACTTAAGCAGAAACAAGAAAAACAAAACAATTCCTCTGCCAAAGATTTTAATCCTTTTCTTCCCTACGAAGAAGATTTATTTGTTGCAGATATTTCTGATACCCATGTGTGTATTTTAAATAAATACAACGTTGCTAAATATCACTTGCTATTGATTACCCGTGCCTTTGAAGAACAAGAAAGTTTACTGACTTTAGCAGATTTTGCTGCTATGTGGGCGTGTATGGCTCAATTTGATGGGTTGACATTCTACAATTCTGGCAAGATTGCTGGTGCTAGTCAGCGACACAAACACTTGCAACTTGTGCCATTACCACTGACACCCACAGCAGGATTGCAGCTACCAATTGCACCTCTACTCAAATCTGCTCAATTTCATAACTCGATCGCAATTATACCAGGATTTGATTTTGTACATGCTTTTGCACCGCTAAATTCTCTCTGGCAGCAACCGCCATTCACCGCTGCTAAGGCAACATTAGAGTGTTATCATTCTCTACTACAGGCAGTAGGTTTAAAAGATGAACAATCCCCAGCTTACAATCTTTTGGTAACACGAGAATGGATGCTGCTCGTACCGCGATCGCAAGAATGTTTTGCATCTATATCAGTCAACTCACTAGGATTTGCTGGGACTTTGTTTGTGCGAAACGAGCAACAAATGCAGACTCTCAAACAACATGGGCCGATGAATGTGCTGAAAAATGTCGCTGTACCAATCAACTAGCGATCGCCTATGATGAGAAAGTTCCCCAATTCAGCTTTTCTCCAGTAATTTGAGTTAATTGTTCGTTAACATCAAATTGCTTAGCGCTGATATTTTCAATCCCAAAAGATTTTAAACGTGTTATATGTTCTGTGAGGAATGTGTCTAGTGAAGATGTATCCTCAAACAAATAAATTCCTCCCGTTTCTCCATAATTAGGATTTTCTATCCATATTTTACACAACAAACCTGGAGTTTCGGAAAGTTTGTGCGCTAATTCTGAATATGCTTGCGCCATCTCATTTCCCCACGGCCCATTAAAAGGGAAATTAATCTGCAAAAGCTTTAAACCCATTGTTAATCACCTCTTTTACTTCATCGGTGTCCATCTATGTGCATCTGTGTTCGTTTTCTCAAATAAGTGCTTATGCAAATTATCCATCAAAATCGACTCAAAGCCTTATTAAGTTGAGAGTCAGGGTGAAATTAATTTTGCTAAGCAAGAAACTGTAGTCCATACTTAGTTACAGCAACTTCAATCGCCTTTTCAATGTCAGCAGGATTTGGAGGACACAAAAGATTACGCTTTTCTTCCTCACTCATTGGTTCCAAAATTCGCTGTCCCATTTCTGAGAAAAACTGCTCAGCTCCTGATGGTGTAATTATCATTAAAATTTTGGCAGGATTTGAACCAATGTTCTTGAAACCGTGATATTGATTTTTAGGAAAATTAAGAAATGTTCCAGAATAAGCAATAATAGTCTGATCTTCAAGCTGATACTCAATTTCTCCTTCTAAAATATAGTGTGCTTCATCAGCTTGATCATGACGATGAGAAGGAATCACACTTTGTGGTTGCATCAGAACTTCAGTTATTGAATAGGCTCCACCTGTATCTTCCCCTGTAGCCAAAAAAGTATATAAATCACCCAATGCTAAATACGTAGAACCCTTACCCCGCTGAACTAATGTTGTTTTATGGCTAGATGTCATGGTGATTCTCCTTTGGATGCGATCGCATGTTTCTAGTTAATTAACTATTCACCCAAAGACTTTTACGCAAAGCGATCGCTATTTTTAGCTTAGAATTGTTTTCAACATAACCATTGGCGTCAAAAGTGATCGCTTATAACTGAAGACAATGCGATACTTACTCAAGTCTGACACAATATAAACTTAACCACAGCCTGAATATTATTGACTTTGCTTGAGTAACACCAGATTACACTGGGGCAACAACTGAATAATATTTAAGATTTGTTGCCTACTAAAATCGATATTCTACCGTGCTGAGCATCAGCCAAAATAAAAGAATTTTTTCTAGCATAAGCTTTTCGAGGTTGATGACTTTGTCATGGTTTAGTTATTAACACCATGCTACGCTAAGAAATTTTTTTATTTTTTGAAAATATGCGTAAAGTTGCAAGCAGCACTTGATTAAGACTATAGAAACAAAAAATTAAGCACGCTTAGATCAACAAAAATAGTACTACAAACAGATAAAGCTCGTTGAGAAAGTTACTGTTTGATTATGAACAATAACAAAATCTCCAACCTACATTGTATCTACAGCACAAAACTTAATTTTAAAATTAATCAAAATCAAGGATAAATAAAAATGAAAATCTGCGTAGAAAATACTAATCAAGAATCTCATCTAGCATCATTATCATTCAAAGCTGATTCTGTTAATCAGAATATTTTTAATAAAAAACCAAAACTTTCTATGATTTGGGTAAAAGAATACAAAGGAGAACGAGAAATCTTTGTTGCCAAGTGGATTGCTGAGTAATACACAGTTGAATTCCATTGACAAATACAAGCAACAAATCTTGGGAGAAATTAAGTGCGATCGCTCCACTCCCTACCGAGGGACACAAAGCTTTGTGTCCCTCGGTTAGTTATTTGGTAGTACATAGGTATACAGATAGGAACATGACAAGAAAAATGCTATAAGTCAAAATAATAATAAGCTGTAATCAGGAGGCAGTGCCATGTCTGGTTTAATGCAAATCATTAGAAACTTCTTTATTCGCCTAGAAGGTCTTTTATATCAATTCTTTGGTTTGATCAGAAACATCTTCTCTCAAGTATTTGGTTTTTTGGCTAGGATATTTGGATTCTCCAATCCTGGCTATTTCTTGGAAACCGATGACGCAACTACCATCAAATCATCTCAGAGCAAGCAAGTCACAGAACCTGAGTCAAAGATTACTCCAGAACCTGCAATCACTGCTCGTCGACGTCCCGACCCCAAGATGGACTATTTTCGTAAGATGGCCCAAGAAGTGAACAAAAACTAGTACTCCACCCTACAAGTTCTGGGGTATTGCAAGGGGACAGATCCCCGACTTTTTAAAAAAGTCGGGGATCTTGCAGCGTTCCCGCAGGATAGTCTTGATTACAAACTTTTTTATAAACTTAAACTTGACAAACAAGTAGGTCAAAAGTCAAAAGTTAACTTTTGACTTTCTTTGTTGGGTAATACTAATGGACATTGCAGATGTAGTTGTTATTGGTAGCGGTATTGGCGGTTTGAGTTGTGCAGCATTGCTAGCACGATATGGCTTTGATGTAATTGTTTATGAAAGCCATTCTATCGCTGGTGGTGCTGCTCATGCTTTTGAGCGTCATGGATTCAAGTTTGACTCTGGGCCATCACTTTATTCTGGACTATCTTACAAACCTTCTGCCAACCCCCTGCGACAAGTACTAGATGCGATCGCAGAGGATTTAACATGGGTAACATACGATACATGGGGTTGTTGCCTCCCAGAAGGGGATTTTGACACCACCGTCGGTGCTGACCAATTTTGCGAAGTTCTTTCCCAACTGCGTGGTCAGGATGCTGTAGCCGAATGGCGTCATCTTCAACGTGTAATGGCGCCCCTAGCTAAGGCAGCTGTAGCAATTCCCCCGGCAGCAGTGCGCTATGATTTGGGTGCAACAATCACGGTCGGTCGATTTGCATTATCTATGGCGCGTCATGCGCCTAATATCAGCAAATTGACTGGGTCTTTTAGCCAAATCATAGATGGTGTTGTTCGTGATCCTTTTATTCGTAACTGGCTAGACTTGCTTTGTTTTCTGCTTTCTGGACTGCCAGCCAATGGAACCAGTGCCGCAGAGATGGCATTTATGTTTGCAGACTGGTATCGACCAGGTGTGGTACTGGATTATCCTGTTGGTGGTAGTGGTGCGATCGTAGATGCCCTGGTACGAGGACTGCAACGACATGGTGGTCAGTTGATACTTAATGCTCATGTGGAACAAGTGCTTGTAGAAAATAACCGTGCTACAGGTGTGCGTTTGCGTAATGGCAAGGTGATCCGGGCGCGTCAGGCTGTTATATCTAATGCATCGGTGTGGGATACGCTGAAATTATTGCCAGAAAAAGCTTTGCCAAAATCGTTTCAACAACGAGCCAACACACCAGAGTGTGATAGCTTTATGCATCTACATCTAGGTATTGATGCCCAAGAACTGCGCCCTAATTTGGCGTGTCATCATATCATAGTCAACGATTGGGAAAGAGGTGTTACCGCCGAGCAAAACGTTGTTTTGGTATCGATTCCATCTATTTTAGACCCATCGCTCGCACCCCCAGGAAAGCATGTGATTCACGCCTACACTCCTGGTAATGAACCGTATGCATTCTGGCAGGGAATGAACAGAAACAGCCAAGAATATCAGCAACAAAAGCAAAAACGCGCAGAGGTGATGTGGCAAGCCTTAGAACGAATTATTCCCGATGTGCGATCGCGCTGTGATGTTACTCTTGTGGGTACACCCCTCACCCACGAACGATTTTTACGCCGTCACCGAGGTTCCTATGGCCCAGCCATCCCAGCCGGAAAAGGTTTCTTTCCTGGTTCCACTACACCCCTAAAAGGATTGCTATGTTGTGGAGATTCGACATTTCCTGGGATTGGTCTACCAGCAGTTGCCGCTAGCGGTATGATTACTGCCAATACACTTGCACCTGTTAATAAGCATTTACAAATGCTCAAAGATATTGGTTATATCATGTCCGCTTGAACACTTGTATTATGCGTTGAGGTCGGTAATGGGTAATTGGTAATCGGAAAACCAATAGACTTCTCCGACAAATAGTGTACCAGACGTGCCATGGCACGTCTGGTACAAGGATTTTGGGTAACGCATAATTAATTTCTGGAGATGTCTAATGACATAAACTCAATGACTAAGCTTTATATCATAAGCAATTAGCCGGACTTGATATTATTAGTCTTTTGATTATTTTCAGATAAAATGCCGTAGGGGCGTACGGCTGTACACCCCTACAAGACATTGTGATCCAAAGTGATGAATTAGTTGCAGTGATTAACTATTTTGCTAGTAGCAAAATGATAACTACTTAGCTGCTTGCTGTTGGATTTTTTGCTTAGCAGCTTTGAATTGGCTAGCTAATTGCTCACTTTCATCGCTACTCAAGTTGTTGCGAATAGCAGCGAACATTGTGCTTTCTTCTTGACGAATGTGGTCGCCGACAGCATCCATTAGCTGTCTAACTTTATCTTTGAATTGAGAAGAAGAAGGATTAATTGCCTTGATTTCCTCTAACATCCGCTTCATTTCAGCTTGTTCGTCATACAATTCTTGAGTATCGCTTTGACCGTAGAAAGGACGTACTCTTGGGTAGACTACTTCTTCTTCAGCAACAGCATGAGCAGTCAAGTCTTTGTAAATTTGACCAAAGTACTCTTGGATTTTTTGGGGATCGTTGCTTGCCAACAATTCAGTGAATAAGGTGTTAACTTTGTTGTGATCCAAGCGAATGACATCCTGGACGTTCATATCGCTTTTATCACTGGTTTGGGTAACAGCACTACCAACAACACCGCTTAATGCTGCCATAGCATCTTGTACACGTGCCCAAATACCTTGGTCTGCATCTTGTCCAGTGAGTTCACGAACACCTAAGATTTCTAAAACACCTTTGAGTTGTTCTTGGTGAGCGCGGTTCTCAAAGTTAACAGTATTTAAAGGCCCAATCGCCAGCATTACATCCGCACCAACTTTTTGTGCTGCTTTGTGAATTGTCAAGCCGGACATTACTTGTTGATGCTTTAATAATTCATGCTGAAATACTTTTTCATACAAGCTTAATTCAGAGCCTTGCATCAATTGCCGAACCTTATTAATCATTTCTGTAATTGTATTTTCTGGCTCGGCTTGAATGCCATATTGCACATTAACTGTTTCCAGAACGCCCTTATTTTTGCGGTCATCTTCGAGCATTTTCCGGAAGCGATCGGCAATTTCGCTATCGTTAATTTCTTTCAAAAACTGTTCTTCGTTTTGAATGAGCAAATCTTGGATTGCTCTCATAGCTGCCAATTTTTCAGCAATAGCGGTACGCTTAGAATCATCTAAAGCTACAACCATCTTGTATTCTCCTCTAAAAAATTTGTCTCTTTACTTTTCTCAGGTTACATAAAGGTTTCAGAGAGTACCATCTTTCTTTTGAACGATAACCTCAAAACCAAGGAAATAAAAATTTCATTTTTAGGATAATTTTAAAAATAAAAATATATCTATACTTTGAGATAGATAACTAGGAAAACTATACCTCCACCGCCAGATAGATAAAATTCCTTTTCTACTTTTCTAGATTGACTCAAGGATAGTAAAACTGGAGATTGATTCGTAATGTCTGAAAATCCTGGACTAGGAGAACAGGCGCTAAATAAAGCCGTAGAAATGGGTTTATCTAGTCAGTTAGATGAAGTCGAAAATCTAGATGTCAATGTCAAAGCTGAACCACTCAATCTAGTCCAAGGACAAGTGGAAGCAGTCTCTATTGACGGCGAAGGTTTGGTAATGCAGCAAGAACTCCGCATGGAGAAAATAGAGATGGAAATTAGTAGCGTTGCTATTAATCCTCTGAGTGCTGCTTTCGGCAAAATTGAATTAACTAAACCAACACAAGGCCGTGCATTGGTGGTATTAACCGAAGAGGATATCAACCGTGCCTTTAATTCTGAATATATCCGTTCTCAGCTACAAAGCCAAAAAATTCGAGTTGATGGGCAATTAATGACTGTTGTGCCGCAAAAAGTTGAGTTTCGGTTGCCTGGAGACGGTAAAGTAGCTTTGAGTGCAACCTTAGTTTTAAAAGAAAGCAATGAAACTCATAAAATCAGCTTTTCAGCAGTTCCACGTGTGAGTGAGAATGGAGAAACATTGACACTCGAGAATGTCGAATATGGTGATAGTCAGGAAGTATCACTGGAACTGACAAAAGCTTTAGTGGATGCAACTAGCCAAATTTTGAATTTGAAGAACTTTAATTTAGAAGGAATATACCTAAAAATCAAAAGATTAGAGGTGGAAGCAGGCAAACTCATCCTTCAAGCAGAAGCAGAAGTTGAGCAAATCCCTTCAGCATAAAGTTACTTCAATTCTTAAAGGTGAGACTATGGACACTCAAGAAAGAAACTCTACACCCTATCCTAATATTCCAGCCTTTTTGGAAAGTGACGATAGAGAGTTTCGTGACCCTGGTGTACCTAGTACTGTAGCAGTTGCAGGTCATCCCATCCATCCTATTCTTGTGCAATTCCCAATAGCTTTTCTTGTAGGGGCCTTGTTAACTGATGCAGTTTTTTGGTTCACAGATGATAGTTTTTGGGCAAGGGGTTCTTTTTGGTTAATCGCTGCTGGCTTGGTGGGTGGTGTGGCAGCAGCCCTCACAGGACTTATGGACTTTTTAAGAATCGGACGAGTCCGTAAGCGCACTGCTGGCTGGGCACACTTAATCCTGAATGTGAGTGCTTTGGTGCTGACGATTATCAACCTAGTATTACGTTGGAATAACCCCATATCGGCTGTACTACCTTGGGGACTTGTAATCTCAGTACTTGTAGCTACGCTTCTTGGCATTTCTGGCTGGTATGGCGGTGAATTAATATACCGACACAAAATTTCTGTGATTGGCAACGGAAATCCTAACCAACCTTAGTGCAGCTTTGCCTACACCCCTACACCCATTTTCATTGGAGGGACTAAAGAAAAATTAAAAATTGTAAACTTTATATTTTTAATTTTCAATTTTTAATTTTTAATTGACTTGTCCCGAACCCTGAGAAAAGCGTGTCAAAAAAAACACAAAGTTTTTATATTATAGTTTCTTTGCTCATCTTTACAGGGATGGGCTTTTTATTTAAATACTATACTGGTTTTGCTCATAAATGGTTCAATAATTATGGGGCTGCTGTTTTCTACGAAATATTTTGGTGCTTGTTTGCATTTCTATTTTTCCGGAGTCCAAAAGCTATTATTCAAATTCCTTTATGGGTCTTTATAATTACCTGTATATTAGAATTTCTACAACTATGGCATCCTCCCTTTTTAGAGCAAATTCGCGCTACTTTATTAGGTAAACTACTACTTGGTACAACCTTTGCTTGGTGGGATTTTCTTCATTACGCAGTAGGCTGTTTTTTAGGTTGGTTGTGGCTGCGACAATTACAAGGAAAGGGTTATGCAAAGAAAAGTCAAAGTTAAACCAAAATCAAAGATGCAAAAAATAGAAGAAGCTGCCGATGGCAGTTTGATTGTACATTTAAAATCCCCGCCTGTTGATGGTAAAGCAAATGAAGAATTAATAAAAGTTTTATCTGAAAATTTTCATGTCCCACAATCTAGGATTAGAATTAAGTCTGGGTTATCATCAAGACAAAAGTTAATTGAAATAGACACTGATTTATAAAGCCAAATAACATTTAAATAAAGTTAAGTAAAAATCAGAATTAGTGAAAAATTTAAATGATAGAATGGGAGTAAATTACAAATTGCTTTCTAAGCTCGGCAATACCCACCCTGGTTGAGATTCGCTAGATATGATGAGCATCCAACAACCCCAATAAACTTTTAAAAATACTCTGAAATACAACAAACTCGTTTTCCAGCCTCAGCTTAGAAAACGAGTGGGTAGATGCAAATTATATGAACAAATCAATGCTGTAATTCTTCTTTAATTGAGATATATCTTGGCTGTGCTTTTACTCTTTCAATCCATGCTTGGATAGCAGGAAATTGTTTCAAATCATATCCACCTTCATCAGCTACATGGGTGTAAGCAAACAAAGCAATATCGGCAATAGTATAACGTTCGCCAACAAAAAAGTTATGACTCTGTAAATGATTTTCCATCAGTTTTAAGGCTGCATAACCAGATTCACGTTTTTGCTCTATGGCTTCCTTGTATTCTTCCGCTTTGCCTAGTATAGAAATCCAAAATCTCAATGGTGCAATGCAAGGCTTAAGGCTGCACTGTTCAAAAAACAACCATTGCATTACTTGCGCTCGTAAAAAGCGGTCATAAGGTAAAAATTCTGTGCCTTCACTTAAATAAACTAATATGGCATTTGATTCTGCCAAATATTTATCTGGTTTCACCTCCAATAATGGAATTTTACCATTAGGATTTTTACTTAAAAACTCTGGTGTTTGAGTTTCACCTTTCAAGATATTCACCTCTACCCTCTCAAATGGCATACCAATTTGTGACAATAAAAGACGTATCTTGTAGCCATTTCCTGAAGGTAAAAAATCGTACAATCTTAGCGTTTCCATGCCAATATATTGTGAGATGAAGGTTTTGATTATTTATGATGCAGCAAAATACAATGGTTTTTCAAAAAAACTAATAAACAGAATAAAATTTTTATAAATGCTGCAATTCTATACAAAATAAATTCTCTGAAAAACAAATTTTATTTAAGTATTATTTTTATCATTGAAATGTTTAATTAGAGTCAGCAACTAAGGATCAAACAATGTGTGGAAGATTTACTTTAAGCGTATTTCCAGAAGTTTTAACCCAAATATTTGAGATCGAAAAAGTTCCTGATTTCAAGCCGCAATATAACATTGCACCTACGCAAATGGTTTTGGTGGTTTTGTATAATTCTGAAGGTCACAAGCGCGAAATTCAGCGATTACGTTGGGGTTTAATACCTTCATGGGCGAAAGATCAGAGCATGGGGGCAAGGCTAATTAATGCTAGGGCTGAAACCGTAGCGGAAAAACCAGCGTTTCGTCGTGCTTTTAAGCGCCAACGCTGTTTAGTAGTAGCAGATGGCTTTTACGAATGGCAACAACAAGACGGTAAAAAACAGCCATATTATTTTCGTCTGTCGGATGGAAAACCTTTTGGTTTTGCAGGATTATGGGAAGAATGGCAATCTCCAGAACAAGAACAGATAAAATCTTGTACAATTTTGACAACCCAAGCTAACGAATTACTGCAAATGGTTCATGATCGTATGCCAGTAATTCTCCAACAAAAAAATTATGATTTATGGCTAGATCCCCAAGTTCATGACGTGGAATTGCTACAACCACTACTGCACCCCTACCCATCAGAGGCGATGACTAGCTATCCTGTTACAACCTTTGTGAACAGCCCCAAAAATAATAGCGCTGAGTGCATTACCCCAGTCAACACTTGAATCTAACGAATAGTCATACAACCGATAACTGACAACTGAATAACTGTTAAATTAGCTAATAGTTAAAAAACCCCTGCCTTTAGCGCAACCTCAATAGAGGCCTGATATGCCAAGAACTCAGAAAAACGATAATTTTATCGATAAATCTTTTACAGTCATGGCGGATCTGATCCTGAAGATCCTGCCGGCGAACAAAAAAGCCAAAGAAGCCTTTGTTTACTACCGAGATGGGATGTCGGCACAATCAGAAGGAGAATATGCCGAAGCCTTAGATAACTATAGACAAGCCTTAGAACTAGAAGATGATTCCCTCGATCGCGGTTACATACTCTACAACATGGGATTAATCTACGCTAGTAACGGCGAACACGAAAAGGCTCTAGAGTTATATCACCAAGCACTGGAGTATAATCCCCGCTTACCACAAGCCTTAAACAACATTGCAGTAATTTATCACTACTTGGGTGAAAAAGCCAAAGAAGCAGGAGACGAAGACGGTGGCGAAGCACTGTTTGACAAAGCTGCTGACTATTGGATCAGAGCCATTCGCCTTGCTCCCAACAACTACATTGAAGCCCAAAACTGGCTGAAAACCACAGGTAGAATGCAA
This sequence comes from Fischerella muscicola PCC 7414, assembly GCF_000317205.1. Lineage (GTDB taxonomy): Bacteria > Cyanobacteriota > Cyanobacteriia > Cyanobacteriales > Nostocaceae > Fischerella > Fischerella muscicola. The sequence goes on from NZ_AJLK01000033.1 coordinate 11,108, forward strand.
ATTGATGTATTCTTTTAGTCCAGGGTCAATTGTCAATTGTCCAGAGTTTTTACAAATGACCATTGACCATTGACCATTGACCATTGACCATTGACCAATGACTATCTATGCTCGATCGCGAACAAGTCCGTAAAGTAGCCCATCTTGCTCGTTTAGAATTGACACCAGAAGAGGAAGAGCAATTCACTACCCAACTGGCAAGCATTCTAGATTACTTTGAGCAACTCAGTGAATTGGATGTTAGTGATGTACCACCCACAACACGGGCTATTGATGTTAGCAACGTGACACGCCCTGACGATCTACAACCTTACAGCGATCGCGAAGCTATTCTTCAGAGTGCGCCAGAACAAGAAGGCGAATTTTTCAAAGTGCCGAAAATTCTCAATGAAGAATAGGTTGATGGTTGGTTGTTGATGGTTGATTGTTGATGGTTGGTTGTTAATGGCTAATTGTTGGTGGTTTAAGATAATTCCCAACAAACAACAAACAACAAACAACCACCAACACACATCCATCAAAGGAGGATAACTATGGGTTTGGGAATTCTCAAGGATGGTAAATGGTTATCTGAACGGGAACAGGAAGACTCAGAAGGTAAATTTATCCGTCCTTCAACTACTTTCCGTAATCAGATTACCGCTGATGGTGCGAGTGGATTTAAAGCTGAAGCAGGGCGTTATCATCTGTATATTTCCTGGGCGTGTCCTTGGGCGTGTCGCACTGCGATTATGCGCCAACTGAAAGGACTGCAAGATATTGTTGGTATGTCTGTGGTTGCTCCCGAAATTCACGACAACGGCTGGGAATTTGCAGATGAACCAGGCTGTATTCCTGATACAGTCAACGGCGCTGATTATCTCTGGCACATTTATCTCAAAGCTGATCCTAACTATAGCGGGCGTGTCACAGTTCCAGTTTTATGGGATACACAAACCAATACTATTGTCAATAACGAATCCCGCGAAATTATGCGGATGTTTGATACTGAGTTTCATCATCTTGCTCAGAATAATGTAAATTTTTATCCAGAAAATTTACAAAAGATGATTGACGAGACAATAGATGCTATTTACCAACCGATTAACAATGGTGTGTATCGGGCGGGTTTTGCAACCAAGCAAGCAGCCTATGATCAAGCAGTAACAGAACTATTTGATGCTCTTGAGCATTGGGAAAAAGTTTTAGGAGAGCAACGCTATCTTTGCGGGGAGCGAATTACTGAAGCAGACTGGTGTATGTTCACAACTTTGTATCGCTTTGACCCAGTCTATTATGTGCATTTCAAATGCAACTTACGCCGGATTGTAGATTATCCTAACTTGTGGAATTATCTCAAAGACTTGTACCAACAGCCTGGTGTCAAACAGACTTGTAACTTAGACCACATCAAGCGACATTATTACCGCAGTCATCCCAAAGTTAACCCGACTCGGATTGTTCCGAAAGGGCCACTGATTGATTTTGATGCTCCCCATAATCGCGATCGCCTGTTTGCAAAATAATCTAAATATTCACCAAACGATAGCATAGTCATAGATCATGCCTTTGCTGCCATTTAATTCCCAATCCCCGATTCCCGATCTCTGATCCAGAATTGCTACCGACAACCTCTGAGTTATGGAGTAGACTAATCTCATGGTGTGAGAAGTGGGAATATGGCTAATCCACGACCGGGGGTAAGGTTACTTTCTTTGGCTTTTATTGGTGTATGTTTTTGTGTAGGCATTAATATAGGATTGGGTATCCGCTCGAAGCGATCGCAAGCCACAGATACGAACAACCTACCCAGTGAAATTGTCCCTGAGTCGAACTCACCTCCACTGATCAAAGAGCCAAGTTATATAGACACTATTACGATTCAAGCAGTAGGGGATGTGATTCCTGGTACAAATTTTCCTAACTACAGATTGCCACGCGATCGCAACCAATTAATCCCAAAGTCCGTAAGGACACACCTCAAAAAAGCTGATATCTTGTTTGGTAACTTTGAAACCAGTTTAACAAAGCATCCCTACACTACCAAAGACATCAGTCGTGGACAGGTGTTTGCATTTCGCTCTCCACCTTCCTATGCTCAGTTGTTTGCTGATGTCGGCTTTGATGTATTCAATATAGCTAACAATCATGCGATGGATTTTGGTCTAGTGGGATTTGCAGATACGATTAAGAATCTCTCTGCGGTTGGTATTGAAACACTAGGTCATAAAAATCAAATACTTTTGCTGCAAGCTAAAAATATTCCAGTTGCAATGATCGGGTTTGCACCCTATGAACGTTACAACTCCATTCACGATTTTCAAACAGCAAAAGCCCTTGTACAAAAAGCCAGAAAACGTGCAGATATAGTAATTGTATCGATGCACGCAGGAGCAGAGGGAACAAAAGCATTACGAGTGAAAAATCGGACAGAGACTTTCTACGGAGAAAATCGGGGTAACGCGGTAAAGTTTGCCAGGACAATGATTGATGCAGGAGCAGATTTAGTTCTTGGCCATGGCCCCCATGTTCCTAGAGCCATAGAAGTTTATAAAGGAAAATTGATTGCTTACTCTTTAGGAAATTTTTTAGGATATCGAACTTTATCTACAAGAGCCGAGACTGGTTACTCAATGATTTTAGAAGTTAAGTTAAATTCCCAAGGGGATTTAGTAGGAGGTAAAATTATTCCTGTACATATGGATCGGCAAGGAATTCCCCATATTGATAAGCAATTACGAACTGTAAAACTTGTACGCAATTTGATTGCAAAAGATTTTCCAAAAACACCAGTTAAGATTAATAAAAAGGGAGAAATTACAGTAAAAAATTAAATTCACCCTTCATCCTTCATACTTCCCCTGAATTTCAGATACCTGAGATTCTGACTCTTCCATTACTAAGCCAGTGGCTTTTTGCCATTCCTCAACAGTGAAATTATAGCCCTGTTGTTGCGCCATTTGTACAAAAGCTTCTAGGTCTGATGCCGAATTAAGTGTTTCCCTTAAATTAGGATTAGTTTGAGCGGCTCTAAATAGTCTAATCACTTCTTGTTTGGACATAGGTCTTCTAAGGTTTCTCAATTTAGTCATTAGTAAATAGAATTTGTAAGGGAGGTGTAAAAATTTGAAAAAAAATATATATTGGGATAGGTAGTATTGTTTTATATGCCTACTCCAAGCTCTAAAATTTAAAATTAGTATAAGTTTTTCATTTGCTAATCAATTCCTAATTATTTTGTTCTTACACCCAATCAAGATGTTTATTAATTTTTTGTATCTTTATCAATAAACATGCTCCTTCGGCACAACAGCCATGCTTCTGCATAGCAAAAGCAGCATTTAGAATGATATTGCTACCTGCTTGTAAAGTCAAAGTAGCTGTACGATGAGTTTGGCTTGTTAATTGTGTGCTGTCCACATTCACTTGTACGGTAGATTGTGGAATTATTTGTAGATTCAGTATCACCTTGAGGACAGATATTATGATTACTCAGTTAACCGTCATTTTACTGAAAATAATCGAAAACCTCTGTCAGAAATATTACTGATAATCATGTAATTTTTTTTTGAATGTCTCTACTTTACGCCACAACGGCTTGATTGTCTACACTATTACCCCATAATAATACTGAGAATGATATAAAATTTAGGATAAAAATATAACACTATATTTAGCGCAAGAGTGTAGTTATGGAAATGGCTAGGACAGAGTTTATTCTTTATGTAGCAACAAGTATTGATGGATACATTGCCAGATTAGATGGGAGTGTCGATTGGCTACCAGCACCTGACGAAAATAGCTATGCTAGGTTTTATGACTCGATTGATGCTTTAGTAATGGGTTCCACCACTTACGAACAAGTTTTGAGCTTTGGAGATTGGCCATATCCAGGCAAAGTATCCTATGTTTTGACGAGTCGGAATTTATTAACGACGCGCACAGACGTATTTTTTGTCAAAGGTGGTATCGAAGAAGTTTTAGAGGATGTGAATCGCAAGGGGTATAAAAGAGTTTGGTTAGTAGGAGGTGCAAAAGTAGCGTCCTCATTCATGAATCGGGGATTAGTAGATGAGTACATCATCGTAGTGATTCCAACCATCTTAGGGTCAGGTATTTCTCTTTACCAATCAGTACAGGAATTGAAGCTTGATTTAATTGAGCTAAAATCTTATCCTTCAGGTCTTGTAGAGCTACGTTACAAGCAGAATTAAAGACACTGTATAAGAATATCTCAAATTCCAAAAGCAAACTCACCCACTAGTTCCCACGGCCCACCTTTGTAATGCCAAAGTAGCAGCCCTTCCCCGTACCCGTCAAAGGATTCCCAACTGCCTATGAGTTGGTTGTACAATTGACGAGCTGCTTGTGGAGTGACTTTGTTCTGGATCGTGACATGGGGACGGTATGCTTGCCGATCCTGTGGACTTAGCCATAAACTCCAAGCCTCGGCGAGGAATTTTTGCAGCCGAACCAACTCGGGACAGTCTACCACCACAGCTACACCTCTACCCAGAAAACGCAAGTTTGGAAAGCAAACAGGTAAAAGCGGAGTATGCAGACAGACATCTTGCAGAGTCTGCTGGATAGATGATTCTTCCTCACCAGGTAGCATATGGAAAAGAGTCACATGTGCAGGCAGGAAGTTCCTCTCTGAGGGAAAATACTGCTGACGCAGCCTGTCGAGGAAGTCGAAGGCAATAGGATCGAGCTTGAGCGTCACAATCAAAGGCGAAGATGGTAACGGCATATCGAGTAATTTGAGGGATGGTTGCGATCGCAATGGTATGACGTTCGTTTATTCAATCTGTTGAAAGAGTGAATTTGTTTAACAACTTATAGCGAGAGAACCTCTGTCTAGAGAATGTTTTAGCTGATGAGCTAGATGGAGTAAAAATAGGATGCTAAATCTCATGAATATTGTATTCTATGAAACTAAATTATTTAACGAAACGGCTCTCAACTGTAGGACGTTGGATAGCTACAATTCTGTTTTGTGTATCAGCGATCGCCTTCGTTTGGCAAGGTGCGTTTTTCTCCAATACCGCAGCAATGGCTGATCCTGCTGTCAACTTGATCGCATCGTCAAACCTGGATAATCAGGTTAAAGGAAAAACCAATGAAGATGCTGGACGAGCCAAGAATTTCATCCGCGATACAGCAGATAAGGTTGAGCAAACTGCTAAGACAAATGCTAAGCGAGTAGAGCAAGCAACAGATGACAACGGTAGTTTTGTTGAGCGCAAAGCCAAGAGAGATGCGGCTCGAATTGAGAAAAGAGCAGAGGAAGATGCAGCTCGGACTCAAAAAGCAGTAGACAATACCAAGAATGCTGTTGAAAGCGCTGTTGATAGCATCAAAGATGCTTTTAGCAAATAGAGAATAGATCCTGGTTTGAAAGATCAATGTGCATTGTTTTCTTCATCGCATCTACTTGAATAGATATCTTGTAAAAATCAGGATAATTCTTAATTACGAACACAGATGAACACAGATTTTATTCGTGTTTATCTGTGTTAGTTTTTCCGAAAATACACTTTCTCTTGCTAATTTTCCATAAAAATACTCTGCTACCTGGTGCGCTTTCCTCTGCGATTCTCTGCGTTTAAAAACCCTATAATTTCTTCTCACAAGAACTGCCGCATCAAATTAGCTAACCCTTCACCACTTTCAACAATCTTTTGCAGCGATCGCTTCACATCTTCTTTTGCCTCACTTTGCCAACAATATAATTTTTCTGCTAGCTTTGGCACTTGCTGTAGCGAGTTTTGCACAACAGCATCTTGCAGCCGTTGCAAGGCTATTTCTTCCAATTCTTTTAGGTGCTGGGTGCTGAGTAGCCATTCCTGTTGTGGACTAACTTCATGTTCCTCAACCAAAGTTATGATTTCGCTAACAATTATCGATAAAGCATTACCGCTTGACATCGTATATTTCAATGAGTGCGAGTGCGATCGCACATCTGCTTGGGTGTATTAGCAAATATGGCATTGAGTTTTTCAAAAAGCAGCCTGCGAAGTAAGATTTTGTCTGGAAGCGGCAATTCAAAAGTAGTTTGGATAATTTTATCAAGATAAATATCTCCAGATATACCTTGCGTCTCAGCAATAAATTTGTACACAACATCTTTATTGAAGGCTAGAACATAAACAACGTTAGTAAAATTTGGAATCGCCTTCAGAAGGCGAAATAATTGCATAATCGGATAATATAAGTCCTCAAGCGGACATGACATAACCTATTTCGCATCATGCTGCATAAAAAAATGAAATCCTTCCCCCTGAAGGAGGGAAGGATTTTTTGAATAGTGAACATGAGTTCGTTACATCGGAATCTAACCCTTGTGTTAAGCCGCGATTTTCTCTGCTGAAACTAGTGCTAGTTTTGGCTTCAAGGGCAGAATTTTTCCCATCACATGAATAATTGGCTTGCTGCGCGGTTCTCGAACAAATACCAGAGGTAACAGCGCGACTAATCGCACGGCAGCTGAAAGGGCAAATAATCCAGGTAAGCCACCAATAATATCTAGCTGCGCTAACAAACCACCAACTGTCGAACCTAAACCACCACTAACACCAGTAACAGCTGCTGCGATCGCAAAATACTGAGAAGGACGATCCAGTGGTGCCATTTCCATCTGAATATTACTGTTGCACAACTCGATCGCTGCTCCAAAACCACCAGTTACTATGTGGATGAGCGGTAGCCATAGCCATACAGAAATTGAGTTATTCCCGGCCCCCAACCAGAATAAGGGTGTTACTGCTATTAAAACGCCAATTAATAATAACAGTGGACGATTTCCTACCCTGTCCGCCAGTTTACCCCAGAGTACTAACATAACTAAGTTGGCCCCTGCTACCAAACTGGTATAAATTGTGACTGTACTGAGGTTTAAACCTAAGTTTTTCAGCATGTAAAGGTTAAAAAATGGGGCGCTGAGGTTCATTGCGAACGTCCACAGACCAAAATAAAGCAGAAATTTCAAGAAATTAAGGTCTTTAAAAATACTAAAGCCCTTTGGTTGACCAGTGCGAGAATTTTCGTCCTGTTGGAGTGAAGCTTCGCCAGAGTGGAAATTTTGCGGATTGACATCTACCATCCAAAACTGACACGCCAAACTGATTAGACCAATTACTACTCCTAGCAACAACAGTATGCCGTAACCTTGGACTGTACCACCAGGCCAGGTGGAAACAGCAAATCCGAGCAATGGCACAGACAACAGATTAGCTAAGCTAGCGGCACTACTGCGAAAGCCAAAATAACGCCCTCGCAAGCGAGGGGGAACTAAAGCAGCCATCCAGCTAAACCAGGCGCAACCGCCCAAGGCTCCTAAGACATTGGTGACTAGAATTATTCCCAGCGTCCAGGTTACTAGGTGGTGGGGTGCAGTATTAGAACAGGAAAACCAGGCTATACCCGCCACTAAAATCAACCAAAGTAGCCTAGATGGGCCGAAAATAACCAGGGTATACCAATGGCGGCTAGAAGTGCGATCGGCAAGATAAGCCCCCAGTGGTTGTAAGAAATTTACCAGCAGGGGAATTGAAGACAGCAAGCCAATTTCCACTGGACTAGCACCCAGTTGGAGTAAAAAGTTAACCAGCAATACACCACCGGTAATATTGGAAAAAATGGTAGCAAACACTCCATCTAGGGTTGATGCCTTCAAGCTAGTTCGAGTGGCTTGCTTAGAAATTTTCGGCGGTGAGTTTGTCTTGAGTGTCGGATCTGGTACTGTTAGGGAATTTAGTAGTTCTATATGAGGCAGGTGTTCTAGTACTTCTTCTGTAGAGGTAGATAGAGTCTTCACTAGAGGAAAATATTACTTAGTTATTTAAAGTTGGACAAGCAAAGATTAGCCCACCTGTCTCGGTGGTTATAACCTGAACAATACGCTGACAATCAAGGCTGAGTAACAGCCAGAAGAATGATAGATTTTTCAATCTATCGAAATAAAAATTAAAATATAATGTTCTGTCTAAAGACTCAAGCGTCTATGTTTACGAATAGTTAAACATTACGACGTGTTAAACGCACAAAAGAAAATTGAAGTACTCAAGTACCCGTTAATTTCTTTTGAAGCATAGTTTTCCAACTTCAAGATATTGCCAAACGATAGGCTGAGCTTGGAGAAGGTGAAGAAATTTACGAGCAGTGAGTAAAGTTGCTCTTTTTATGGAATTGTAACATTATATTTCTTATCTAATTATGATTATAATTGTTTAGAAATAATTTGCAATCATCTAGAAAAATTTAAGTATACTTTACATCATATAGGCATAGATTTTACCATCTCAATGCGTCCGGTTCTTTGAGTCTCCCTGTGAAGCAAGCATCCCATCTACTTTTTAGTGGTGGGGTGGGAGTGTCAAACTAACACTGCTTGCGATAGAAGTTAGGAAGAATTAGAAATGTTACGCTTCAATCTGTAAATTAACTGAATTGAGTGCAAAATTTGTTCTTGATTTTAGAGAAATTCGGGTTATATTGGTTGGCATTTTTCGGGATTATTCTAGTCCGATACTTTCTCATTGCAGGCGGAGCATACTGGTTGTTCTATTCAGTGATGGGAAAGTATTTTGTGAAGCGGGGGTTACATCTGAAACTTGCCCAGTGGAAATCCATTCGACACGATATTGAACTCTCAGTTCTCTCTGCGGTATTTTTTGGACTTTGTGCCGCGCTTATTCTGTCAGCATACGATTCGGGCGTCACACTCTTGTATACTTCTGTAAGCCAGTATGGGCTGTGGTACATAGGAGTCAGCTTTGTTGCAGTACTTATCCTCCAAGATACGTACTTTTACTTTATCCATCGAGCGTTTCACTACCCCTCACTTTTTAAGTGGCTGCACTATGGTCATCATCGTTCGGGACATCCAACACCTTGGACATCCTTCGCGTTCGACTTGCCAGAAGCGGTTGTACAAGGTCTTTTTTTTGTAGGAATTGTCTTCCTGATTCCACTTCATTTCATCACCTTGATTGCGGTGCTGATGACAATGACAGTATGGGCAGTGTTGACTCACCTCGGATTTGAACTGTTTCCCTCATGGTTTTTCCGCCAATGGTTTGGCAAGTGGTTCATTGGTTCGACGCATCACTCAATACATCACCGTAAGTATAGGGTACACTACGGGCTATACTTCACGTTCTGGGACAAACTGCTTGGTACTCACGATCCTAATTATGAGAATGAGTTTACTTCTCCTTCAAGAAAGTAATCTAAGTAAAAAATACCATAAGTCTGTGCCCTTTGCGACCTCCTTTGCGAACCTTTGCGTTTAAAAACACTACGAATTATGTTTCAACCTTAAATTTTGCTGAAACCTGCATCAGAATACTTTCGTTTAACTTTTAAAGAATTAATTGAATAAGTTTGAACTATGAAGAAAAACTCAAATTAAATACTAATTGAGATGATGCGATCGCTTCATGAAATTATAATGGTTAAGAAACTTTATGCCTGTTATTTACGTCAAATTTAATGAATTATAAACTATATTTTTGTTATAGTATATGAAATTTATAAAGTCATTTGTTTTGGGAGCGATCGCTACTTTTGGAGTTTTGTCTACAGGCTGTCAAATTCAGCAATCACAAGGTTTAATTACCAAGGCTTGGGGGACGTGGAAGCCTGTTTTTTAAAAAACATGTCCGACAACGCCACGCCCCCGGTAATTAGGTAATAGGTAGTGGGTAATTGGTAAGAACTTGTTGGAGTCTTTGCAATTACCAATTGACGATTACCAGTTACCGGCAATTCCTGCAACCATATCTTGGGCGAATCCCCGTATATTTATGTCGGGGAGTGCCCTCAAAACAATACTAATAAGTTTCCATATAGTTACGCCCCCATAATTATTAGCTTTATCAAAAAAAGTTAATTATTAATAAGAATAAACAGTTAAAATTTACATGAAAATCTAAATTTAGTATCAACACAGCCGATTTATAAGCTTTTTTTAATCACTTATTGATGTTTCTAAAATCAATAAAAAGACTAAAATTTAGTTATGCACTAATGTCGAATTTCAGGTGTGTCAAGCTAGCTCTTGACGAGGGAAAATCTCTGCTTTTTATTTGCATTGCTTAGAGTTATTTATAAAGTAAAAATAAAATAACTGTAGGGTGTGTTAGGCACGTATTTTAAGCGGCTAACGCACCGCCAATGAGATGGTGCGTGATAGCAAAGCCATAACACAACGCCTCTTTCTTTATGCCGGGAAACCCTTACTTTACAGAAGCCGCTACGCGTCTACGCGTCTACGGCAGTCGCTCATGGGGGAAACGCCTCACCACCGCACTGGCTCTCCTACTTAAGATTGACTTTATAAATAGTCTCTTAAGAGTGGACGATAAAAGCACTATATTTTATATATTTTATGTTATTTTTTATATTCACGTAAGTAACAAAAACTAACATATAGGTTAATAAGTGTTACTTTATACTATTTATATTTATTATGCCAGTTATACTGTTTTTCAGGTTCTACCTGGGAATTACTTAGAAGTGGCTCTGCCACTTCTTTTTCTGTAACCTATTGTGTCGATGTATTTTCTCACTAGTTTAACAGTCGCATCATTTATTTAATTCCATATATCGATACAAAAACCACAATAAATTTAAATATAACATATAGATTTATACACAATTATGTAAATTAGTAATAAAGGTGTATTAAACTTAGAAAGAACATGCTATTGATTGTCAGGTAACAGCTTTAAACAGAGTTCTAATTAAAAAACCATTCGCTATTATGAAAGCCTTGGTCTACTCAAATTATCAGGACATACAGAAGGAAGTTTCCGGCAGTTTTCCTGGGATGTCCTGAAATGATTGATGTTGTAGCGCAGTTAAGTCCAGTGTTAACTTTTAAGGCTTGATATAGCAATCCTATATGATTTGTGAGAATCGCAAAGCCAATATCCCCGGCTTCTTAAATCAGTCGGGGATCTTGTCTCTCACGAATGATTGAGGAATGCTATAGCTGTTGAGTTGATTTATTACTTCTCCTCACCTACTCGTAGTCCACCATACTAATATTGATAGATTTGTAGTGGGGACTTTAGTCCTCAAATTTACTACGAACAATTTCATGATGATTTCATTTCAATATGACAAACTTTAGCTATACTCTCACCTATTAATAATACAGAGCAAGATTTCTATGAAATATTCTATTGCTGGAATTGCTGCGATCGCAGTTTTATTACTTAATCAAGGTTGCTCATCACAAGTTAAGTCTGGAGAAACTGCTTCCCAAGAGAATACAATAGTATCAGCTAATCATCATGGACACGCTACTGAACAAATGCATCATGACAATCATTCAAACAATCATCATAATGGTAATCACGTCTCTACCCAAGCAAAATTAACTGCTCTTACAAATATTGTTGCAAATCAGCCTCTACCTTTAGTAATTAACATCCAAGATTCCCAAGGCAAATCTATCAGCAAATTTGACAAATTTCAAGAACAGTTGATGCATTTAATTGTTGTCAGTGATGATTTAAAATTTTTCAATCACTTGCATCCAAATTACAAAGGAAATGGGCGTTTTGAAATTAATACTAATTTCCCTGAACCTAATAACTATACAATTTTTAGTGATTATAAGCCATCTGGTGAACAAGAACAGGTTACTGTGATGAAAATCACAGTACCTGGTTCAACTCCTGTACCTCAAGAGTTAGCAAAATACAGCAACACGAAAATTTTAGCTGATACTAAAGTCAACCTGAATTTTTCTCAACCAACTCTCAAGGCTGGTGAGAAAGTCAACTTAAAGTTTGCTCTCAAAGACAGTGGTAATAATCAACTAATTAAAGATTTACAACCATATTTAGGAGAAAAAGGACATTTAGTTATCATCAAAAGTTCTTCTCCTTTGACAGTAACAGATTATATTCATGCTCATGCGCGTAAAGATTCTCCTGATGGACAGGTGGATTTTGTAACTAGTTTTCCTGAAGCAGGAACATACAAACTTTGGATGCAATTTAATCGCAACGGCAAAGTTAACACTGCTGATTTTTGGGTGAATGTGCAATAGTTCGGCAAGATATCTTGAAATTATGTTAAAAATACAAGAGTACTACAAAGTAAAATTTTCATCTGCATAAACCGCGATGCAGTAAGTTCGCCATGCGAATATTGGAAGCTTACAACCTCAAAAAGACTTATCGTCAAAACATTCTCGCAGTCCAAAATGTTTCCTTAACTATTGCATCTGGTGAAGTTTTAGCATTTCTTGGCCCTAATGGTGCAGGCAAAACAACAACGATTAAAATGATCGCTGGACTAATTCAACCCGATGCAGGTTCGGTGAGAATAGCTGGAAGTGATCCTCATCGCAACCCAGCAGCACTAGAAAAATTAGGTGCAGTCTTGGAAGGAAATCGTAACGTTTATTGGCGATTAACTCCCGAAGAAAATTTGGAATATTTCGGAGTGCTGAAAGGACTCACTCGACGACAAGCACGCCACTCAGGAAAAGCACTATAATTATAATGCTCGGCAGTCTCTTTATGATCATGGCGTTTACTGGAAGCCGTCTCAACTTCCCTCCAGCATTGCTTTTACCGCTTGTCACCGTTTTACTAGGAGCTTATGGCATTGCTTTAACATTAGGGTCTTTAGCATTATTGCTCAAGCGTGTTCAACAATTGTTTGCCATCATTCAGTTTCTACCATTATTTTTGCTGGCGACTCCTACGGAAACTTGGACAGAACCTCTACAATTTTTGGCAAATTTATTGCCGATGACTCCCGGCGCAGGATTACTGCGCGACTTAATGGCAAGAGGTGAAAGTTTAAATTTCACAAACTTGGCTATAGCTTTTGTAAATGGAGGAGTGTATTTCGCTGTGGGTTTATTGCTTTTTCGTGTCGCCGAACGTGCGGCGAAGAAAAGAGGAATTTTGAGTGGTTATTAATTTCACAGTAGAGATGCTACACAGTCCACCTTTCCACCCCTTCACTCCTAATTAAAGTCGCAGAATCTTCATCTAAAAACAAAGTTGCTTGTGGTTGCTTACGAAGAATAGAAGCAGGACATTCTATGTTTATATCTCCTTGCAAAATTTGTTTGACAATTTCAGCTTTATGCTTTCCTGGTGCAAGACAAAGAATTTTTTTGGCAGAACAAATTGTAGGAATAGTAACAGTAAAAGCATATTTCGGTACAGCTTCTAAACTAGGAAAATGGCCTTGTTTTACTTGTTGTTGGTGATTCGCTTGATCTAATTTCACTAGTTTCACGCTATAAGGATCTTGGAAACTAGCCACAGATGGATCATTGAAAGCAATGTGTCCATTTTCTCCCACACCCAAGCAACATAAATCAATTGGTTGTGCTTGCAATAATTTGCTGTAGCGATCGCATTCCAATATAGGTTCTAGAGTGTCACCCTCAATATAGTGAAATTCTTTCAGATTGACTCGTTTATGAAAACGTTCCCAGAGGTAGCGGCGAAAACTAGCAGAATGATCAGCAGAAATCCCTAAATACTCATCCAAATGAAAACAAGTAACCTGCGACCAATCAATACCACCTAATGCTATCAATGCATCAAGGAATTTAATCTGAGAATTACCTGTAGCCAGTAATACAGCAGCATTACCATTTTGTTGTAGAACATCCTGTAAATAATTCTGTGCAATTTCTGCGACATTCTGAGCTAATTCAGTTTCACAGCTATCAATTTGCACATTCAAGTCATTAACACGAAAAACTTTTTTGGCAGTAGACATTGAATTATGAACTATGAATTATAAATTATGAATCAGGGAGTGTGTAAATGATGAACAATGAAAGAGGAAAAATATAATTGATTGTTCATCAATTCTTACTCACTTTTGAATTCTAATAGAAGATTCTTACTACAACAATTCATGAATTATTAGCGAATTCTCTATAAAAAAACTCAGCGCCCCTCTGCGCTGACTCAGCGTTCCTCTGCGTTTGAGATCACTACAATTTTACACAAAGCCGTACTTAACTTAACTCAATCCTGAGCAAGGAAAGCTAAGGGTATCTACAAAGCTGAAATGAGAAACTTTCTACTAATTAAATAGCAAACAGACAAAAAGAACAGCTCTAATCGCTACAATAAAGATTTGCAGTATTCTGCATCAGCTTATGAAACTTCCTATCGTAGCTATTATTGGCCGCCCAAATGTGGGCAAATCGACTCTTGTCAATCGTTTGGCAGGGGAGCAATCTGCTATTGTTTATGACCAACCAGGAGTAACACGCGATCGCACATACTTACCTGCCTTTTGGCGCGATCGCGAATTTATGGTTGTTGATACTGGTGGTTTAGTCTTTAATGATGATACTGAATTTTTACCACTAATTCGCCAACAGGCTATGGCTGCCCTTGCGGAAGCCAGTGCGGCTATTTTTGTAGTTGATGGTCATACTGGGCCAACAGCAGGCGACGAAGAAATCGCTACATGGTTGCGACAACAACCCGTACCCGTACTGTTGGCTGTGAATAAATGTGAATCTCCAGAACAAGGTTTAATGCAAGCTGCCGAATTCTGGAATTTAGGATTAGGTGAACCTTTCCCCATCTCCGCTATTCATGGTAGCGGTACAGGAGATTTACTAGACGCCTTAGTAAATTATTTACAACCAGTCCAGGATATTCCTGACATCGATGAAATCAAAATCGCAATTGTCGGACGTCCAAATGTTGGCAAATCAAGCTTATTGAACGCTTTTGTTGGTGAAGAAAGAGCGATTGTTAGCCCAATTTCCGGTACTACCCGCGATGCAATTGATACCGAAATTGAACGTAACGGACAAATCTATCGTTTGATCGACACAGCCGGAATTCGCAAAAAGAAAAATGTAGAATACGGCCCGGAATTTTTTAGTATCAATCGTGCTTTTAAAGCAATTCGTCGCGCCGATGTCGTTTTATTGGTAATTGATGCTATTGATGGTGTCACCGACCAAGACCAAAAGTTAGCCGGACGGGTAATCGAAGAAGGACGGGCCTGCGTTGTTGTGGTGAATAAGTGGGATGCGGTAGACAAAGACTCTTACACCATCTACGATTACGAAAAACATTTACAAGAAAGGCTGCATTTTACTGAGTGGTCAGAAACTATCTTTGTCAGCGCTTTAACTGGACAAAGGGTAGAGAAGATTTTGGAATTGGTAAATCAGGCAGCCGAGGAACATAAGCGTCGCGTCAGTACCTCGGTAATCAACGAAGTTCTCGAAGAAGCAGTTCGCTGGCATTCGCCACCAGTCAGCCGCAGTGGCAAACAGGGCAAAATTTATTACGGTACGCAAGTTAGCACTCAGCCACCTACAATAGCATTGTTTGTCAATGATGCTAAACGTTTTAACGACAACTACCGTCGCTATATTGAGCGACAATTCCGGCAACAACTAGGATTTAAGGGTACTCCAATCCGATTGATCTGGCGGAGTAAAAAAGCTCGAGATGTGGAAAATGCTAATAATAACAGAGCTACCCGCGTATAAAATTATGAATTCTGAATTATGAATTCTCAATTCAGCAATTCATAATTCATCATTCATCATTCATAATTTCACAATGGATTTACTGCGATCGCTACCAATAGGCCTTTATCTAGAACAACCACAAACTTGGTTACACAAACTCGATCCGCGCATCAAGTTTTTTTGGTTGATGAGCTTTCTGACTACCTACGTTTTTGCTAACAACTTGTGGCGGGTATTACTGGTGGTATTGTTGATTATTGCTACCTTAATCGCCAGAATTCCCAAGCGAGTTTGGCAGCAGCAGATGGGTTGGTTATTAATGCTATGCTTTTTTGTGTTAGTGATTGCTGCTATTAGCCCTGATGGTTTGGGTATAAGCTATCAACCCCGCCTACCAGAAAACGATTTCATTTTAACCGAGCAATCCAATCCTGCTACTTCTACTACTCCAACTCCAACTATTGAAACTTCACCTACTCAGGAGCGACAAAAATATAGTTACGTACTGTTTGAAAAAGGAGCAATAAAAGTAACTCGTCGTTCTTTAGATTTAGCAATCAGCCTAAGTACGATATTATTTACTGTTATTTATAGTACTAATTTATACTTACTAACAACCGCACCGGAAGAAATTACAGCTGCGCTTGAAAGCTTAATGCAACCCCTGCAAAAATTTAATATACCTGTAACTGAAATCACATTAATGTTGACTTTATCGTTACGGTTTATACCTTTAGTCCTAGAAGAAGTACAGAATTTAATTCGCTCGATTATGACAAGAGCAATCAATTGGAAAAAATTAGGATTAAAAGGAGCAGTTAAAGTTTGGATGCTTGTAGCAGAGAGACTTTTGCAAAACCTGCTACTGAGAGCAGAACAAATGGCAAACGCCATGATGGTCAGAGGTTTTACTAGTCCTAATGAACATCGAGTCCAATGGCACGACTTACGGCTCAAAAGACGCGACTGGCTAGCGATCGCAACTTTAATTCTGTTTTGGGGAGTGCGGCTGGCGATAGGTAATGAGGTTTAGTGGAAGTAGTGGAGATGGGGTGGTGAGGAGTGTGAGGAGTGTGAGGAGTGTGAGGAGTGTGGAATAACTACTAACTACTAACCACTAACCAATGACAATTGAGAATTGACAATTGACCAATAACAAATAATCTTGCTTAGGAATGACCAGAAAATCCAGCAAAAAAGGCAAAATAACGAGACAGATAGGCTGTCGTGCTGGATTCTCCTAGCTTATGAAAATTAATTGGGTTCACTTTTACGTGGAAGATGCCAAAGCTTGGCGTGATTGGTTTGTCAGTCATCTTGGTTTTCAGGCGGTTGAAAGTTCGACACTTTTAACCCCCTTTATAAATACAAACAACGGGAGTTGTTTTCACACTTGTACAGAAGCAGTCAAAAGTGGTTCAGTTTGCTTTTTGTTGTCTTCACCACTGTCATCTACAAGTCCAGTGGCAGATTTTCTGCGTCACCATCCCCCCGGTGTAGCAGATGTTGCTTTTGTTATTGAAGATGTAGAAGCTGTGATCGCTCGCGCTCAAGCATACAGTGCTAAAGTCTTACAACCCATCCAACACTATCAACAAGGAGACAGATACATTAAGTGGAGCAAAATAGCTGCTTGGGGTTCTCTGACACATACGTTGATAGAAAAATGGGAAGATAGGGAGAAGATTTCACCCCATCACCCTATCACTGCAATAGATCACATTGTCCTCAATGTCGCAGTGGGTGATCTTGAGCGTGCAGTGACTTGGTATGAAAAAATTCTTGATTTTCAACCCCAGCAGACATTTAAAATTCAAACCGATTACTCGTCTTTGTATAGCCAAGTGATGGTTTCTCGCTACGGCGATGTCCAATTGCCTATTAATGAACCCGCTTCAGCTAATTCTCAAATTCAGGAATTTCTAAATGTTAATCGAGGCCCAGGAATTCAACATATTGCTTTACGAACTGCGAATATTGTAACTGCGATCGCTCAATTTCGTGCTTGTGGTTTATCCTTGCTCCCAGTTCCCCAAAGCTATTACTCACAGCTTAAAGAACGTCCAGAATTTCCCCTTTCTAGTGCAGAACTAGAAGCGATCGCTCAACAAGAAATTTTGGTGGACTGGAACCAAAAGACTCCCCATGCTTTATTACTGCAAATTTTCACCCAGCCTATATTTGGACAGCCAACTTTTTTCTTTGAATTTATAGAACGCCGTCGCCAAGCTCAAGGTTTCGGTGAAGGCAATTTTCAAGCTTTATTTGAAGCGATCGAACGAGAACAAATTAAACGGGGTAGCTTGTTAGAGGCTAAGGAGTAGGGGAAGTGTAGTTCAGTTATCAGTTATCAGTTATCAAATTCTATTACTCACTGCGGCTGGTACTAACCAACCACTAACCACTATTGTACAGACGCGAGGAACATCGCGTCTCTACCCACTAACCCTACCCTTACCTTAAGCCACTACCCTGCCTTAAGCCCTCCGGGTACTCTACCTTGAAGCCGGGCTTCGCCCGTCTACGGGGGTTCGCATACCCTTACCTTAAGCCCATGAGCGCGTCTACGTGACCCAAAGCCCAGCCACTGCGGTGGACTCTTCTGCCGGCATAAAGGAGCCACTGCGCCCTTGGGGGTTCCAACAGTTGTAGCACGTGGCGTCACGTGGCGTCCAAGACTGCGACCCCCTCACCGCTTCGCGTCTACGTGTCTACGGGTTCGTCAGTCGCTCATGGGGGACTCACCGGCCCCCACGACCGACAGGGAGGAGCCAGTGCGGTGGACGGGTTTCCCGGCATAAAGCACCTGGCGTTGAGGATTGGGGGCTAGGGGTCCCCTTTGGGGTTGGGGGAGGGACCCCCCTTGGGGCGCGCTGACTCACCACTAACCACTAACCACTAACAATCAACAACCATCTGATTAGTAATTCTAAACACATTCATTAAATATTTAAAACTCTAACATCACTACATCTGGGCTAGTCTGAAGGTAAATTTTAATGTTATTTTTCAAAAAAATGTTAAGACTTATTACAGACTTCGACGGCCCAATTATGGATGTCTCAGAACGATATTACCGCGTATATCAGTTCTGCTTAGAGGAAATCCGCCGTCCGGGGCAAAAAGTGCAAGAACTTTCTAAAGCAGAATTTTGGCAAATGAAGCGCCAACGCGTGCCAGAAACACAAATCGGTATGATTTCTGGTTTAGATGAGTTACAAGCACAAGAGTTTTCTAGCCTGCGTCGCAAAACAGTACATACAGAACCTTATTTCCGGTACGATCGCCTAGCAGTTGGTGCTGTGGATGCGTTGTTAAAAATTCAACAAGCTGGCATCGATTTAGCGGTGATGACTATGCGCCGAGTTTGGGAGCTAGATTATGCTTTTAAACAGTATGATTTAGGTAAATTTTTCCCCGAAAATCGCTGTTATTGTCTGAGTAATGACTATGTAAAAACCCGTGACATTGATGATAAACCCTTATTAATGGCACGAGCATTAAAAGAACTACCAACTGCTACAGATACATGGATGGTAGGAGACACAGAAGCGGATATTACTGCTGCCAAAAAGAACGGTATAAAGGCAATCGGAGTGGAAAGTGGTATTCGCGATCGCGCACAATTAAAACTTTATCAGCCAGATTTTATTGTTAAAGATTTCAGTGTAGCTGTTGATTTAGTTTTAGAGCCAGCGTTACAACTCACTAGAACTTGGTAATAGATAATGGGTAATGGGTAATGGGCCGATTACCAATTACCTATTACCAATTACCTATTACTTAAGGAAACTACTAATTAACCACAACAAT
Source organism: Fischerella muscicola PCC 7414 (assembly GCF_000317205.1). Taxonomy (GTDB): domain Bacteria; phylum Cyanobacteriota; class Cyanobacteriia; order Cyanobacteriales; family Nostocaceae; genus Fischerella; species Fischerella muscicola. Next base: position 30,396 of record NZ_AJLK01000033.1, read on the forward strand.
ACAAAAGTCACTACCGTAGAAAATTGGTTTGGTGTCAAACTAACAAACTGCTGTATTTGTGGTATTGCCCAACTAGCAATCATTCCTCCGGCAATTAAACCTGTGATTAAACCAAATAGGATAAATAAAACTGCTCGACCAAACTTACCTTCCTTGCGATTGATGAAGTAAATACTAATACCTACACCAACCACTAACGCCATCGATAAAATTTGATCGCTACCACCTGGATAAAATACGCTTATAGCACTTAAACCCAGATACCAAATACCAGGTAAAAGCACATCGGCTGGTGTTGGTTTATCTAGAAACTTTTGCAGCCAGACAGGCGACTGTTCGCGAGAGACGGGAGTTTCTTTCGGAGGTGCTTGTACAAGGCGTTCTGGAAATCGGATACGTTCAGGTACTTTAATCTTTCCTTCTTGGCGCATCCGCAAGCGATCCATCAAAATCGCATCGTAAGCTGCTTCGATGACTTCTACACGCTTGCTATCGCCGCTATATTGCTGCAAGAGGCGATTACGAACATCTTGAATTTCATCGAAGCTAGCTTCTTCAGATACCCCAAGTTTTTCGTAGGGACTTTGCTCGCTCATGGTGAGTTTATTACTTTAGCCTTTCTCGGCAGCAGTCTTTAATTTGCAGAAAAAATAACTTGAGATTTTGTGTCGGTCGAAACCAATGTTTCGGTCGATTTATATATCATACCTGGATAGTAGCATGGGTAAGCAGAATCGACCTGGTAGTTTTAACTATAGACACTTTAACATATTGCCATAACTCCGTGTATCCCCTCATGTCGTTCACAATTTCAAGCTCTACTCTAGAATTTAAGTTAAAAATACCTAAAAGCCTTTCTTTTATGAAAGAAATATCTTTTATATTTCAAATTTGGTTGTTGACTGTACCTTGATAAAGTTTTAAATAGGAAGCCTTACATTCCCATGTGTCATAAAGCCGCATATAGATTTAAAATTAATAGCGTTGAAATTACTAAGTAAGTGCGATACAAAAGTATCTTACTTGACTTAGGTTTGTGGCTGAAGTGAGAGCATCTACTTAACTATAAACCAAGGTTAACAACTATTAGCCTAAAACACTTCAGGGTGGCATTATGATAATATTCGCACTCTAGTTGTCGAAAATCCTGATTAAACTAGTATTTGGATTATCAGGAAATTTATGCCTTAACCTTGTAGATTTTATTTGCTCCTAAGCAGGAAATGCGTTTTTAGCGCGACCTGTATGTTTATCCTAATAACTTTTTGTGCAAAGTGATGGTCATGGCTCCCGCCAAGATTCTTGTAGTTGATGACGACCCTGCGGTTCGGAATTTAATCCAACGCTTTTTGATGAAGCAGAACTATCAGGTGGAGGCTGCTGAAGATGGTAAAACTGCTCTAGCTCTGTTTGAGCAATTTAATCCAGATTTAGTCATTTTGGATGTTAATTTACCAGACGTGATCGGCTTTAACCTCTGCCAAGAAATGCAAAGCCGCAATGGTGTTTTTGTTCTGATGTTAACTAGCCGTGCAGATGAAGCTGACAAGATTCGCGGCTTTTCCAAAGGTGCTGATGACTATCTCACCAAGCCATTTGGTCTGGGAGAACTGGAAGTCAGAGTTGCAGCTATTTTGCGGCGTCAGCGGGTTGTAACCACAGCAGAACAAAAACGCCTCATCTTTGAAAAGTTGATGATTGACCCGGTGCGGCGAGAGGTAACGCTCAATCATGAACCAGTACCCTTAACCGCCTTAGAGTTTGACTTGTTGCATTTTTTGGCTAGTCATCCAGGTCGAGTTTGGCGAAGAGCTGAACTAATCCAGGAAGTGTGGGATTATGAATACGTCGGCGACCAACGGGTTGTGGATGTACACATAGGTCAAATTCGCAAGAAAATAGAAGTTGATGCTAGCCAGCCAGCATTAATTCAGACTGTACGTGGTGTTGGCTACAAATTTGAATGTCCTCCTCAATCTCAACAGCCTGACAAACCACAATAGTCATTAGTTGTTAGTTGATAGTTGATAGTTGGTAGTTGTTTGTAATCACAACCAACAAACAACTACCAACTATTAACAATTGTCACTAGTTTTGCGACCTAGAGCAACTACTTGAAATTTCATACAGCTTTGCTTGATTTTTTGGTTTTGATGCTTACCCTAAACCAATGGCCGCTTCTGTTCACGAAAAATTAGCTATTTGGATTACCATGTGTAAAATGTGACCTAAAGAGCATAATCCATTTATAGCACTACTTAATTGAAGCACCCATGACCAAGCTGTCTACTAAATTAGCTTTTAGGCATAATTTAGTCAAAGATATTTCTACTTAGCAGTGATGAAACAAAGTTTCTAAATATACACGAGCAGCGCGGCGATCGCTATCCCCATTTTGGAGTAAAAACAACGACAGCGCTGCCGTTAATACTCGGTTTTGATCCCAATCAGGATGCTTTTCTAAGTAGGTTTTGAGAGACTCATGTAGTGTTTCAGGAATTTCTGTAAAAATGCTGACAGTTGTATTCATGAGGTTTTTCTCCTTGGCAGTGTCCATTGACTAGGAAATCTTGCTTTGAGTTAGAGCCACAGGATGAGAGTGTGTAGTCCTTTGCCTGTCCAATAATTCTGTAGTCAAGTCAAGCAATTTTGGATTTAAGATTTGCGATTTTGGATTAAGTAATCCAAAATCCGTCTTGAAAAGCTTTGAGGTTCCCTCCGGGACGCTTCGCGTCTACAAACTTTTCGCAAAATCCAAAATCTAAAATTGGCACGGTCAATGGTCATTTCACACAGACATTCAGAGCAGATTAAAAAGGTAAGCCGCATCATTTTGCGGCAAAAGGGGGTAGGGTTGTCAATGCTGCGAAATGTTAAGAACAAGTTTATGAAAAAAATATACTTACGAAATTATAGGGCTTTTAAGTATTTTTTGTAATACTTCTTAATAGAAACTCAGTCTTATATATCTTCAGCAGTTGTGAATAAACAATCCCCAGGCAAGAGTTAGGAAGCCCATACCATCGTCGAGTCTCTGTGGAAAACTAGGAAATAGCCTGTGGAAACTCTGTGGAATCAGTGAGGAAAATTTCATAGAATAATAAGAATTACAAAAAGATTAGATTTGTTTATTTTGATAATTAGTTTTTAGTCATAGTTCTCTGACAAAATGTGAGCCACGTAATCAGTTATCAGTTATCAGTTATTGTTCACTGTTCACTGATAACTGTTCACTGATTAACGACGACGCTCCTGTAATTTACGATACACAGATTTCAAGTCAACTTGATGGTGAGCAAGAGCGACCAGGGTATGGTAAAACAAATCTGCAACCTCTGCTGCGATCGCATCGTCATCATTATCCTTAAACGCCATGACGACCTCTGCGCTTTCCTCGCCAATTTTTTTCAAAATCTTGTTATCGCCACCTGCCAATAGTTTACAAGTGTATGAACTTTCCTGAGGATAATCACGGCGATCGCAAATTACAGCAAATAATTGTGACAAAGTATCAGCAGGTGGTGGAGTGATTTTCCCTTCTACCTGATGAAAACAACTGCGTTCACCAGTATGACAGGCAATCTCTCCCACCTGCTCAACTCCAATTAATAGTGCATCACTGTCACAGTCGTAACGAAGACTTTGCACCTTCTGAACGTGGCCAGAAGTTCCTCCCTTGTGCCATAACTCCTGACGGGAACGACTCCAAAACCAAGTTTCTCCTGTTTCTAAGGTCTTTTGTAATGACTCCCGATTCATCCACGCCATCATCAAAACAGTACCATCTAGATAGTCTTGGACAATTGCCGGGACAAGACCGTGCGAATCGTAGCGAATTTGATCAACAGGGATAACTTGGTGTTGGGGATTGCTTGCAGAAAAAAACATACCAGCTGCTTGAAAAAAAGCGAGAATGATTCATGGGTTCACGATACCATTCTAAAGAGGGCAACTGGCATTTTGCGCCGGAAAATATTTTCTAGTCAGCCTTAGACAACATAACTCTTATGCATAGCAGACTGCATCTTAACAGCACTTAAAGCGACCTGATGAGCCTTTGTAGCTTCACCATACCAATGAATAGCCGAGTTATAAGCCGCCCGGTAAATATCCTGGTATGCCTCGGATAAGCGAGTGCGAATCTCCACAGGCAAGTCTTGGTTGGACTTGTATAACATATTGTTATTTTCTTGGTTCGGATAACTTTATACGATATAAGTTCTGAGAAGACTTAACCCCTATCCCAAGACAGACCTTTATTATTTCCCACCGTTTAGGAGAGAACCTTGGTAAATACAACAATTAAAACAACAAAATCACAAGAAATCTTCGCTGCTGCTCAAAACCTCATGCCAGGAGGGGTAAACTCTCCAGTTCGCGCCTTCAAATCTGTGGGAGGACAACCGATAGTTTTTGATCATGTTAAAGGCGCATACATTTGGGATGTAGATGGCAATCAATACATCGACTACGTAGGTACTTGGGGACCAGCTATTTGTGGTCATGCTCACCCAGAAGTGATTGCAGCGCTGCATGAAGCCCTAGAAAAAGGCACTAGTTTTGGTGCGCCTTGCGTACTGGAAAATGTCTTAGCAGAAATGGTGATCGATGCTGTTCCTAGCATTGAAATGGTAAGATTTGTTAACTCCGGCACTGAAGCTTGTATGGCAGTATTGCGATTAATGCGGGCTTTCACTGGACGGGAAAAAGTCATCAAATTTGAGGGTTGCTACCACGGTCATGCTGATATGTTTCTGGTAAAAGCAGGTTCCGGTGTTGCTACCCTGGGTTTACCAGACTCTCCTGGCGTTCCCAAATCGGTAACAAGTAATACTCTAACTGCACCTTTCAATGATTTGGAAGCCGTCAAAGCTTTGTTTGAAGAAAACCGTGATCAAATCGCTGGAATCATTCTAGAACCAGTGGTAGGTAATGCTGGGTTCATTCCTCCCGATGCTGGATTCTTAGAAGGATTACGGGAACTTACCCACGAACACGGTGCTTTATTGGTATTTGACGAGGTAATGACAGGTTTCCGTATCGCCTACGGTGGCGCTCAAGAAAAGTTTGGTATTACCCCTGATCTGACAACCTTAGGCAAAGTTATCGGTGGTGGTTTACCCGTAGGAGCCTATGGTGGCCGTCGGGATATCATGTCAATGGTAGCCCCTGCTGGCCCGATGTATCAAGCAGGGACTCTTTCTGGTAATCCCTTGGCCATGACTGCGGGTATTAAGACCCTGGAATTACTACAAAAATCTGGTACTTACGAGTACTTAGATAAGATTACCAAGAAGTTGGCAAACGGTTTGTTGCAAATTGCTCAAGAAACTGGTCATCCAGCTTGCGGCGGTTCCATCAGTGCTATGTTTGGTTTGTTCTTTACTGCTGGTCCCGTTCATAACTACGAAGATGCCAAGAAATCTGATCTGGCTAAATTTGCTCGTTTCCATCGCGGTATGTTAGAGCATGGTATTTACTTGGCACCATCACAATTTGAAGCTGGATTCACTTCTTTTGCTCACACAGAGGAAGATATTGACAGAACGTTAGAAGCAGCTAGGGATGTAATGTCTCAACTGTAAAAATAGCAACCCCGCCCACTAGTGGGCGGGGTTGAAGTTTATATAAGCAGGAATAACAGCTAACTAACAGCCACAACCACTGTGACCACAGCCTTTCGTCGTTTTATGGCCGTCAGCACAGGCTTCACAGCAGTAGTATTTACTATCTTTTTGAATCGCATCTTCAATAGAAACGATGCATAGGCAAGATTCACAGGCACATTTCATTTGGGTTACGGTAGTCATTGCTTTCTCCTTTATGTCCTCTCGTCAAAATATTAATATACTTGAACATATATTCATGTATGCACTTAATAAAAGTTTAATTGGTTACATAATCTGCCTGGGGCAACAGATGCTTGATCTTGGGTAATGGGCCAATTACCAATTACCCATTACCCATTACCAAAGCGGTGGGACGATTTTCCTCCCCACCCACGAGGGGATAGTGTTTCCCGCCGCTTTTAATAAAATTACGTAAGTCTACTATTGCTTCATCTCAGCTTAGCCTAGCTTTAGCAACTCTTCAAAGGATTTCCAGCAAAAATTACCTGGTGAAAGTAGCTTTTGATCTAAATAATTGAGATCGGAGTGAGTGTAACACTCCCCGTGAATCTTCGTGCAGCGAGTTGACAGTGCATGAGCTACTGCGTAAATCCTAACTGTCCCAATCCAGAAAACTTGGCGTATAGCGAGAGGTGTCAGTCTTGTGGCTCGCGATTGCTGTTACGTTCGCGCTACCGGGTAGTAAAAGCTCTAGGTCAAGGTGGTTTTGGAGCAACCTTTTTAGCCAATGATGAAGCCTTACCAGGCGAACCGAGTTGCGTAATCAAGCAATTACGTCCATCAGGAACCGCACCCCACGTTCTACAAATGGCACGGGAGTTGTTTGAAAGAGAAGCTGTGACTTTAGGCAAGATTGGCAATCATCCGCAAGTACCACGCTTGCTAGATTACTTTGAAGAGCGCGAACAATTCTATTTGGTTCAGGAATATATTAGCGGCTCCACCATACAGCAAGAGGTTAAACACATAGGAGTATTCACTGAAGCAGCAGTGAAGCAATTTTTGAGTGAGATCCTGCCATTACTGGAATATATACACGAACGCAAGGTAATACATCGTGATATCAAACCTGCCAATATAATTCGCCGCGCTCAAGATAGTAGATTAGTCCTCATAGACTTTGGTGCTGTTACCAACCAAGTCAGACAAGCTGTGGTGAACTACTCAGAACACACAGCATTAACTGCATATGCAATTGGCACTCCTGGTTTTGCGCCTCCCGAGCAAATGGCAATGCGTCCAGTCTACGCCAGTGATATCTACGCCTTGGGGATTACATGTGTTTATCTACTAACCAGCAAATCTCCTAAAGATTTGGAATATAACCCCACCACAGGCGAAATTATATGGGAACATCACGTACATGTGAGTGACCATCTAGCAGACGTGTTGCGGAAAATGCTGGAAGTCTCTGTACGCAATCGCTACCAAACAGCCGAAGAAGTACTCAGAGCATTAGAACTAGAACCGTATTTAGAGAGTTTGTCGAAAAGTTTGGTTTCTCAACCAAGCGGCGGTGTTAAAGAACGAACAGTTCAGCGTTTAGAAGATTCTGGTATTTATAGCAGCAATCCTTCCGGTGTCTCTGGCATGAGTGTGGCACAGGTAGCAGCAGCAATTCGAGCAAGACGGGCTAAAATCACAGAAGGTGCTGGTGTTACCCATGCAGGGGGAACACGACAACGAACGCTAACCACAAAATCAACGACTTTGGCTAGCAGTTGTAGTAGTTCTCAAGGTCAAAAAGCTCAGGCTATGCGCCAATTAGATAGCCAAAATTTGATTGCAGCTTATCTAAAAGGGAGACGAGATTTTGCCCTACATAATTTAAATTTGCTCAATTTGCAAGGTGCCAATTTATCAGAAACAAATTTCCATTCTTCTCAACTGCAAAGAGTCAACCTCCAAGGAGCTAATCTCCACAATAGCGATTTTGGCAGAGCTAGTCTCAATCGAGCGAATCTTAGAGATAGTAATTTAACCAAAGCTTACCTGAATAATGCTGATTTAGAAGGAGCAGACTTACGAGGCGCGGATCTCAGCTATGCCTATCTGCAAAACGCCAACCTGCGGGGAGCTAATTTGTGTGGCGCTAATTTGACTGGTGCGAAAATTTCTGAAGAACAACTAGCACTAGCCAAAACGAATTGGATGACGGTACGTCCCAATGGCAGACGAGGGTTGTTATAATCCCTCTGTTAAGAAAGAGGGTACAGGGCAGAGGGCAGAAGGGAAGAAGATTTGCTTTGTTTCTTTCATTCGTAGCTCCTGGTGTGCCACCAGTGCGCCTGCTTCTAAGAAACATTTCTGTTTATTTAACGTGAGTTCGATTAATATTATCAGACTAAAAAATTGAATCGCCCACAAGTAAATCAGTGAACAGTTATCACCCTCGTCACCAGGTTGAATCTGGTAACAAGTTGGGAATTGCTTTGTGTAAATTCAATTGTTTAATCAGTATTGTTTAAATAAACAGTCATATAACATTCCTAAATCATTCGTGAAAGACAAGATCCCCGACTTCTTAAATAAGTCGGGGATCTGGGCTTTGCTATTCTCACAAATCATATAGGATTGCTATATATTATTAAGCTAACTAAAGCAAATATTCTAAATCTTTTCTCAACATTAAGTAGTATTGCGGTTACTTTAAACTGAAGAGAAACTTTAATCTGGGAGAGGGAAAAGTTCATGATTGTCTATTGCTTGATGCTTAAACTTACAGCATCAAGCATGTCAGACACTGTTTCAGATTATAAGATTCAGAATAATTGTTCATAACTGACTTCAAAAATAGATATTTTTTAGCAATATAAAGGCTAATATATGATTGCTGAATTTTCAGAAAATGAATTAGAAAAGCGGCTGAGTTTATATCAAGTATTCCTTAAGTTGTATGAACACCATAGTAGCTTTTTAGATGAAATTCTTCAGTTAGAAAATTTACCTCAGCCGTCGTCTACAGGAGTGCAGGGGTGTTATCTACAAGGTGTAATTGATGGTTCTGCTGTTTATGTTATTACTAATTTATGTGAGAGTAAGACGCAAACATTATTACAACCACAGTATATTTGGACTATAGGGCGCGATCGCACCTGTGGTATTTGTGTTTGTGACAAACGCGTGTCTCGACGTCATGCAGCTATTCAGTATATTGAAAATGCTGATTACTCAGGCTTTTACCTTGTTGACTTTAGTAGTACCAATGGTACTTTTGTGAATGGCGAACCTGTTTATCGCCCAATCAAACTACAAGATGGTGATCATATTCGGCTAGGTAGCATGACTTTTTCTTTTTATATGAATTTGACACCACCCCAAGTATTGCCTAGAGTTGCAGTTGAGTTATTGATGCAACTAGTTACACGCAAAAGTGGTGATGGTGATGAGGCACAAATAAATAGAAAAGTATCTCTGGAGAACTTAGATAATACTTTAGAAGCTTTGAGAGAGATTCCAATAATTAATAGTGAAGAAATTGCAGTATCGCTAAGTCAAAAACAGCAATCAGAAATTTTAGATAATTTCTTCAGTAAACAAATGCCTAGTAATTCTATATAATGACTGTTTTTACAGATTTGATGATTATTTTATTAACTTTGACTACATAACCCCGACTTCTTTGAGAAGTCGGGGTTCGTGTTTTTCTGGCAGAAAATGCTTAGCACTTAGCAGTTAGTTTTTGACTACTAATGTACAGACGCGAGGAACATCGCGTCTGTACCTACTAACTAATAACTACTGTACAGACGTGCCATGGCACGTCTGGTACAACCACTAACCAATACTATTCTTCTTCAGAAGCATCATCCATATCTTCGTCTTCGTCTTCGTTTGTCTTCCTAACAGAGTTAGCGGAAACAACAGCTCCTTTTTCTAATTTTTCCCGTACTATTTGCTTAATTTGTTCAGCAAATTCCGGTTTTTCTTCTAAGTACTTAATGGCGTTATCTCGACCTTGGGAAATATTGTCGCCATTGTAGCTATACCATGCTCCCTTGCGGTTGAGTACGCCAGTTTCTTCTGCTAAATCCACAAGACAACCCAAGGTAGAAATACCTCTACCAAAAATAATGTCAAATTCTGCAACTCTAAAAGGTGGCGCGACTTTATTTTTAGCAACTTTGACTTTGACGCGATTACCAAATTCCTCGGTTCCTTTTTTCAGGGTTTGAATCCGACGAATATCCAAGCGTACCGAAGCGTAATATTTAAGAGCATTACCACCAGTTGTAGTTTCTGGATTACCGTAGCTAACACCAATTTTTTGTCGTAACTGGTTGAGGAAAATTACTGTGCAACCAGATTTACCAATATTACCAGTTATTTTACGCAGAGCTTGGCTCATCAATCTTGCCTGAAGACCAACGTGGGCATCGCCCATATCACCTTCGATTTCCGCGCGAGGAACTAAGGCTGCTACCGAGTCAATGACAACTATATCTACTGCTGCTGAGCGAACGAGTTGATCGACAATTTCTAATGCTGCTTCTCCTGTATCTGGTTGAGAAACCAATAAGTTTTCTGTATCTACACCTAAAGCTGCGGCGTAGGTGGGGTCGAGGGCGTGTTCTGCATCAACATAGGCAGCAATACCGCCATTTTTTTGTACTTCTGCAACGGCGTGTAGTGCTAATGTCGTTTTACCAGAACTTTCTGGGCCATAAATCTCTATCACTCGACCTTTGGGTAAACCACCGCCTAATGCCAAATCCAATGTCAGCGCCCCACTGGAAATGGTTTCTACCCGCATCCGGGTAGCGTCGCCCAAGCGCATGATTGTTCCTTTGCCAAAAGTACGCTCAATCTGGTTGAGTACCATGTTGAGCGCTTTTTGCTTGCCAGCATTATCAGTATTAACAGCCATTCCTACCTCTATATATATGGATTTAGGGAGTGTTGCTTGGGAAGATTTAATAGAACAGATATACTATTTTGACATTTTCCTGCGGCTAATCGCTACATAGTTTAGCGCGGGCTGATCAATAATTGCTAGGACTGGGGATTATACCATTTTGGATTTTAGAATGGGACATCTAATCTGGGTATAGGTTCTGTAGATCCTGTTGCAATCATTTCTAAAATTGGTATTTGGTATTAAATTTTGTATTGTCTATCTTGGTTATTATGCAACATGTAGTAGCTAGATGCCTGCTCAAATGCTAGTACAAGCATATTTTTACGTTTATTTACAGAACATTGTTGACTGATATCTTACACCAGTACAAGTCCCGGAACGAATCCAAAATCCGTCTTGAAAAGCTTTGAGGTTCCCTCCGGGACGCTGCTTTGTAGACGCCCGCAGGGCGGCTTCAAGGTTAGAGTACGGAGGAAACCTCCGCACCCTTAGGGAAGCCACTTCGTGTCTACAAACTTTTCGCAAAATCTAAAATCCAAAATCGAATGACTGCTGATTTTACTGACTTTTTGATTCCTGATACAGCTGTTAGCGTCGCTGGTTTGACTGACTATATCCGCTTGCTACTAGAACAAGATGAACAATTACGGCAAATTTGGGTAATTGGAGAAGTTTCTAGTGCTAACAACCACCGCAGTGGCTTATTTTTTACTTTGCAAGATCCTGATGGCCAAGCAGCAATTAAATGTGTGGTATGGAGTGGGCAATTACCTAAACTAATGCAAAGACCAACTGTGGGTGAGCAGTTGATTGTTTTGGGCAGTATAAGGCTATACCCAGCACGGGGTGAATATCAACTTTCTGTTTGGCAAGCTTTACCTGCTGGTGTGGGTTTGCAGGCGCTACGTTACCAACAACTGCGAAACCGTCTAGAAGCAGAAGGATTACTTGATCCACAAAGGAAGCGATCGCTTCCTTCTCATCCCCAAACAATTGCTGTTGTCACTTCACCCACTGCTGCTGCTTGGGGGGATATCCAAAAGACTCTCAAACAAAGATACCCTGGTTTACATGTTTTATTTTCTCCTGCGACAGTTCAGGGTGAGCAAGCACCGGAGTCTATTGTTAAGGCTATTGAACGGGTAGAAAGAGATGGACGAGCTGAGGTGATCATTTTATCGCGGGGAGGGGGTGCGGTGGAGGAATTGGCTTGTTTTAATGATGAGCGGGTAGTGCGAGCAGTGGCTAATTGTACAATTCCTATCATTACTGGAATTGGGCATCAAAGGGATGAGTCTTTGGTAGATTTAGTTGCAGATGAGAATGTGCATACTCCCACTGCGGCGGCAGAACGAGTTGTTCCGGCACTGGCGGATTTATATAATCAGCATCAACACAGAGTTGTGAGTTTGCAGCAAGCTGTGCAACGGGAGTTAGAAACGGCTGATGATCAACTGCAAGGACTGCGAGAACGTTTGCAGCGTTTACGGTTGGATAAGCAGGTACAGCAACAAATGCAGGCGCTGATTTGGCAACGTCAGAAATTGGTGCAAATTACGTCTGGTAAGTTACAACAAGCTACTCAACATTTGGAGATGTTACGACAGAAGTTAACAACTCTTGACCCCAAGGCTGTGTTACACCGTGGTTATGCGGTAGTCAGGCAAGAAGATGGGATGATTGTTCGCAATGCGAGTGAGTTAGCTATGGGGCAGGAGTTGGTGATACAGTTGGGTCAGGGTGAGGTGAAAGTAAGGGTTACGGGTAAAAAAGAGTAAGAAGTTTAAACCACAGAGACGCAGAGGACGCAGAGAGTTTGATGGCTAGACGTGCTAATTCTTCTAATTCTAAGTCTGTAGAGGCTGAGGTCTGGAATTATGAGGCGAAGGTTGCTGAGATAGAGGGTATTATTGATCGGATTGAGGGGGGTGAGTTGGAATTGGCTGATGTGTTTGAGCAATTTGCTCAAGCTGTTGAGTATTTGCGTGAGTGTGAAAGTTTTTTACGTCAGCGACAACAGCAAGTAGATTTGTTGATTGAAACTTTGGATAATAAGTAGTTGGGGATTTGGTTTGAGTAATTGACTGTAGATGCTACGAGTTGAGTCAGTTGTTTGTAGAGGTTGAGGTAACTATTGATACTGGCTGTTCTATTTCACTGATAGGAGCGGGTTTCATTTCGCCGCGAAAGTCTAGTATTTGTACTAGAAGCAGGTAAGCGATCGCTAAAATCAAAGAAAAAACGCCTGTAATAATTGCGACAATTTTTGAACGATTCATTTGTATTTCCTATATGAAAGTTAGAACGAGAGAGCAGCCTCATTGCGTTCTATTTTCTACTAACTATGATATTACACTGAATTTTCTTTTTGTGTTGAGCAAGTATTGATTCAGGGAACTGATAATTTTTTTGAGAAACAACATTATAAAAAATATTCTTTCTGTATGTCTAAATCCAAAAACATTTTGAATCAAATTATATGCTGTTCGTTGACTGTTATGTTTAAAATCAGGAGATAATATTAAAGTTTTTTCCAAGAATTGCAGGTACATTCCATAGTCAACTTTTAATGATTCTCGTGCCAGTTCAAAATAAGATAAAGCTAATGCACAACGATACTTAATTGTTAATTGGTTTGACTGTATTAGCTTGTTTTGTGCTTTTTGTAATACTAAACTTTGGGATTCTATCCAACGAGATTTGCTACAAGTGGAAACTGTCACATTGCCGTATCTTCTATACACTGAATAGCAACCTGGTTGATATACTACTTTGGCACCATTCATTACTACTGATAAGAAAAAATCTCGATCCTGTGCAGCTGATAAGCTTTCATCCCATCCACCACTGTTTTCGATGGCGCTTCTTCTGTAGAGTAAAGAAGCAACCGCAGTCCACCAATTTGCTAGTAACGACTCAAGAATATCAGCTTGTGTTGCAGCAATTTCTATGCGACCTAAAAAACTTGTTCCATCTGAATTGTGATATTGATGTCTCCAATCACCATAAACAACATCTGCTCCAGTCGTTTCTAAATAACTTACTTGTCTGGCAATTTTTTCAGGTAATATATAGTCATCTGCATCTAGGTACTGGATATACTCTCCTTTTGATATCTGAAAGCCATAGTTTCTGACATGATTTCCGCCTTGATGAGGTAGAGATTTCCAGATAAGTTTATCACCGTAGCTTTTGATAATTTCTAATGAATTATCAGTTGAACCATCATCAATAACAATAATTTCGAGATGAGGATATGTCTGCTGTAAGCAGCTATCAATTGCTTCCTGCAACCATTTTTCTGCATTAAAACAAGGAATGATTATTGAGACAAGTTTTGGCATTTGTATTTGACTGGATGTGTTGGAATATATTCATCAATAATTAAAACCACAGAAATAATATGGTTTTGAAATTATGCAAGATACAGTTAATATTTTGAATATAGCAATGGTTAAACCAGGAAATATAAATTTTTCCATAAAATATTTTTGCGATTGCAATATTTAATGGAAATCATGTTGATATGATTGCTCGTGTCCTTTGATTTCTCATGAAGAGATGTTAACGAACATATCCAATATCATGTTCGTTTGAATGCTTATACTGTCACGTAGGCTGGTAATAGGTAATAAGAAAAACCAATGATCAACAACGAAGCATAAGATTGTAAGCAACTAGCTAAACTTAATATAGTACTATTAAAAATTTGACACAATAAACGCTTGGTTGCAGTACTATTTAATTCATAACTTTCCATTCTCGGGGTTGATAAAATAAAGATTGACTAGTAATCGTATTTGATTTCACTGTAAATCTAAAAGATTCGACTGCATCAAAAGAGTAAGCACCTTCTTTAATAAAAACTTTAGTATTGTAGACACCAGGATTCAAACAGCAAAAAGGCATATACATTTGTAGTTCATTTTTGCCTGGTAAGACCTCTAAATACTCATTATCGTTGGCAGCAGTGAGATATAAGATCCGTCCATTTTCTCCACCAACATCTGTAATTGTGACGCATAAATTAGCATTAGTTACTCTCCGATGTGCTTTGCATTCTACACATAGAGAAATAGACTCACCACTTGTAGGTGTTGCTACAATATTGCCTTGTGCATCTTTAAAATATACAGAAGTAATATCTATACCTGTGCTTTCACTCTCAGATTTATCCGGCAAAACCAAATAACCTGGAGATTTTTCTGTCCCAGCTAGACACAAATCTTCTTCATATTTACGCACTACAGTATCTATATCGCCGGTAGTAATTAATTTACCTTTTGATATATACACTGCCGAAGTACAGACATTTAAAATAGCTGGTGGATTATGAGAAACTAAAATAAAAGCAGTGCCGTTATCTCGAAGTTTAGCTAGTCTGCGATGGCATTTCATTCTAAACTTAATATCTCCAACTGCTAAGACTTCATCAATTAGTAAAATGTCTGGCTCTATATGGACAGCACAAGCAAATCCTAGTCGTGCTGCCATACCAGAACTATAGGTTTGTACAGGTGCATCAATAGCATCAGCAATTTCAGCGAAATCTATGACATCCTGAAATCTTTCTTCAATTTCTTTTGTAGATAGACCCAAAATTGACATATTAGCATAAATATTTTCTCGCCCTGTCAAAATTGGATTAAACCCTGCTCCTAAGGCAATTAATGGTGCTATTCTACCTCTAACTCTGACTCTGCCAGTATCGGGCTTAATTAAGCCACTAATAATGCGTAGTATGGTACTTTTACCAGCTCCATTTGAGCCTATTAACGCTAGTGCTTCTCCTCGTCTTAATTGAAAGCTAATATCTTTCAGTGCCCAAAATTCTTTTGGTCTTAAGACATCACTGTTTCTATTGACGCCAAACAGTTCTGTGGTGATATCTTGCACACCATATAATAAAGATTTTTTTAAGTTTCTACAAAATTTTTTAGAAACATTCTCTACTGAAATTACTACCTCAGAATCGTCTTGAGGCTGGATAGAAATCTTTTTTTCGATTAAATCAGTCATGATTAAGAACTTACTCTTTCAACTACGAAAGGCATGGCAAGACGAAAAGCGATCCAAGTCAGTAGTAAACCAATAATAGTAATTGTACTGACTACCCAAAATCCTAAAGGTTCTGATACTACTCCTGTGGTTGCTAACTCTCGAGTTGTGACTAATAGAGGAGTTACAGGATTAAGCTTCACTAAATATCCAAATGTTCCTTCGTTAGGAACTGCATAGACTACTGGAGTTAAAAATAGCCAAAATCCTGTGATTAAACTTAGCCCTTTGGATATATCTTGATATAAAACTCCAAAAGGGGCTAATAAAATACCAATGAATGTTCCTAGTAAAACTAGGTGAATTAATGCTACTGGCGCTATAATCACCGTCCAACTTACGGAAACACGAAAAAATATAAATAATGCCACTATCAAAATTGTTTTTATGCCAAAGTTAAAAAACACTTCGCCTAGCTTTGCTAAAATCAGTGCTTCTCGAGGGAAATTAACTCTGGCTAACATTGGCTTGGCAACTGTCACGGCTTGCACTGGGCCGTTTAATGCTTCTACAAATGTTTGCCACAGAGCAGTGCTGAACATGACGTAAGCTGGATAAGGTATATCTGTCACCCCGACATTAATAACTTGGGCATTATTGGCAAGGGTAAAACTAGCTGCCATGACAATAGGGGGTAAGAAAGCCCAGGCTATTCCTAAAAATGATTGACGGTACTGGGCACTAATATCACGTACCATTAGTCGCCAGGCGAGTTCACGAGAAGCGAGTAAGTCTCGCCACATTTGTTGGAGTAATCGGAGGGGATGTTTCAGGCTACTTTCTGGTGTATGAATCACCTCAGGTAGCTGATGTTTTGAATGCATGTTTGGCTTCAAAGTTTTTCACCCTACTACACTGTATTAATTGCCAATCACAGGTGGGTGTTATCCACTTTTCTATTGACTGAGATATTGTCAATTTAGACTGTGATGTGGCAAGATTTGGATTTTTATTTACTGACAATAAAAAAGACTACCGCGATCGCAGTTTTCTGGCAACGCTTCGGGGTATATATAAAGGGTCATATGAAGATTTGATGATGATTGCCCGGAGTCTGCCAAAATATTTGTCACTGGGGTTGCAAGGGTAACAAGATAGATGAGGGACAGCTTGAGAAATCAAATCGAGCTGATACTTGCCATTGAGGCGACGGTTTTCGGCAATACTAAGCATTAAAGCATAGGTGCGAGCAGCGTTAACAATGGGGATTCTCTGGATATTACTAAGGTCATACAATTGTTCTTTGGAACTTTGCCAGCCGGCTAGGCGTTGTTCGATGTAAAACCTGTCTCGCCAATCCATATGTGCTTGGGGAGTTTGCTTCACCCATTCTAACCACTGACGTATACCTGCGATCGCACTTGAGTTCAACGGTTCGCCATAGGTTTGGGCAATTTGTTGGGTGCAGATTTCGGTGTCGTCTATGGTATTAGGCAGAGAATTACGCCACATTGCTTTACCCACTTCCATGCACCAACCACCAACAGAAATTCCCTCTAGGGAATCTCGTACACTTTGGAGAAAAGGCAAGGCGTCACCCTGTGAAACATGTCCTGCGCTATGTTCAGTAACGAGATGCTGACGGTTGGCTTGACTGTTGCGTCCATGCAAAAAGATGTGCTTATATCCGAGTTTTTTTGCTAGGGTAGCTGGGAGAATGCGATCGGCTACTGACATTCTGGCAGCAATCCGGGTAAAGGGTGCGATGTTGATACCGCCACGATATGCCATTGCTAGTACTAATCGTGAATCAACACCCGCCGAAAGTCCTAACCACACTTTGCTTTGTTTTTGATAAAGTCGCCGCAGTGCTGTGATCATACTTTGGCTCAACAGTTCCAAAGCCTCTTCATAGTCAAGATCAGGATTGATTGGCGGTAGCAAAGGTCGGGGTTGAATGCTACCGTCTTTGAGTTCAATAACTTGACTAGGTAAAAGACGACTGATGTCTACAAAGCGTGAAAGTGGTGGTGTAAACCACGACAGCCCTTGTTGGTAATATAACTGCCGAGAATCAGCTTTGGGTGACAGTATATCAGCAAGTAAAGCTGGACTACTTGATACCCAGACTTGACCGTCGCGTGTTGTTCCATAAAAGCAACCGAGAAGGCCGGAGGCATCCATGTGTACCTTGCCATTACCGATTAACACCCAACGACCTGCCCAACTGGCATAGAGGTTAGGTACATCGGCGCTGGCTGTCTGAGCAATCTCTGCTAGTGGTTCGGAACGGGATTCTAGGGTTTCCACAGCCACTCCCAAGATTACCCAAGTAGTCCCGTTTGCATCGGTTGTCCAACTAGCAAGGAGTTCGGGACAATAGGAAATCCATGTGGAGGCGTCGAACTGGCAACAATGCCAGTCTTCATATACACGAAAACTTTCTGGTCCAATCACAAACTGGCGACGGTGAGGCCGCATCATTAATGGGGAATTATTAGTAAGCACAGATTCTTTTTGCATGGAGGTTGTGTCCTTGGTTTGGCAGGCACACCCTGATTAACTCTGGGATGAGGCCGTCATAGTAGATGTTGGTGGCTGTTGTGGAGGGATTTGATTTGGCGATCCTTGCAAGTATTTTTTTGCATAGCGAGAGGTAAGATAATGGTTTAACGCCTTATCTATTTGTCGGAGAATTTTCCCTACCACTCGAGAGCCAAGTTTGCCAAGGGGAAGTTTACGGACGAGGGGGTTGACAATTGTCATATCTCGCCGCCATCCTAAGCGTTTGTACTTGTTTTGGAAGTATTCATCTTCGCTCAGATTCCACTTATCACGTAAGCGTTTCAAACTTGCTAGTTCCCAAGCATCACTCCACCGCAGCATATAAAAGTGTAGGTCTGTCCATTTTAAGGGCGGGCCTGGTACATAGGTTACTAAGGATTCAGGTTCCAAGTAGACTGTACCGCCAGCCTCGTTAACCATAATACACAAATCTACGTGTTCTTTCGTATTCAACAGTCCTTCATCTAAAAGACCAATCTGATCAAATATTTCTGTGCGTACCATCATACAGTGAAACTCTGCTAACCCGGTTTGTTGCCGTTGCAGTTGGGGACGTACATCTGCTACTTTCCGTCCTTGCTTATAAATTTTTTCAATTATTCGCCGTCTGGTAGTCTCGCCTTTAGTTTCTACTTTCACACCAGATTCTCCACCTGCACAATGCACTTCTGTGTGTAGTGGTAGGTATTGACAGATGAGGGGACTAACTATAGTGGCCCCAGTTGCTTCAGCACAATCTATCAATGGCTGCAACCAACCAGGTGTAACTACAACATCGTTATCTATAAAGACAACATATTTACTGTTAACTTGACGTAAACCGATGTTTCTAGCATGGTTGGGGGAAAGGTAGTGATCAGTGCGAATTAGTTGAAATTTCTTCTCAACTGCTTGAGTTGCGAGGTAATTTTTGATGTGAGTAGGTGAACCTCCATCAACATAGATTAACTTGAAGGGGTTATTTGTGTTTTCGTAAATACTTTCCAAGGATTCACGAGTGTAGCTAAAACGCTCACGAGGAACAACGACAATAGTAACTTCTGGCTCAAGAATTTGAGATTGATTCATGGTTTCAGCCTTTTTGAAATATGCAGAAAAAAGTTAAGTGAACTGTTGTGAAGAATTTTGACTAGCCTTTATCTCTTTTAGGTGTATTTAGGACTAGCGATGGAATCTATGCTTTGCTCTGAGCATGGCTGTAATTTATCTACTATGACTTGCTGATAAATTTTTACTAGTTCATCATTGAGGTGATTAATGTCGTAATGCTTTTCTACATAAGCACGACCAGCTTTACCCATTTGTTCCCATAATTCTGGATGCTCAATTAAATAAGTTAGTTTATCTGCAATCGCATCTGCATCTCGCTCTGTAACTAATAAACCAGAAATACCATCTTGAACTAGTTCTGGAATGCCACCGTGCCGAGTAGCAATGACTGGTAAACCCATAGCCATTGCTTCTTTGAGGGTATTTACAGGAGCATCTTGATTACCATCTTTAGCGGTGACACTGGGAGCAATAAAAATGTGAGTATTATCGATAATTTGAATAATCTCTTGTTGATTTTTCCAACCTAAGAGCTTGATTTTTTCTGCCGCATCCAGTTCTGTAATTACTTGCTGCAAATGTGCTTTTAAGTGTCCATCGCCAATGATATTGTATTCTAGGTTGGGATAGGTTTTTAATACTTTGGCAACGGCACGAATGGCATACTCTATTCCTTTCTTTTCAACCAAGCGACCAGTCGTAGCAATACAGATTTTGCCATCTGCTACAGGCTTGCGTACCCGAAAAGTAAATCGACTACAATCTATTCCAGAACCGTGAACAATTATTTTCTTTTCATCACAACCTAGTTGAATTGCTCGCTGACGAAAAAACTCACAATTTGCTAGAAAAAAATCTCCTTTGAGAAACAGTTGATTGTATATTTTCTCTCCATACTCTTTGACATACCAGCTGATATCATAGCCCCGAAAAGAAGTCACTAACTTACCTTTGATCGCACCAATTTCACGATAAATTATTCCCTCGTTGCCCAGGATGCCAAATTGACAGTGAATGATATCGTATGGTTCTGCATCTAACAAAGGAATAATTGAGTATAAAATTCTTAGAACTGGTGCATCTTTGTTGAACTTTAAAAATTTGAGCGATCGCAATATTACTAATGGAGCTTTATGAAAATTTGTAATAATTAACCACAGTGCTTTGAGCAGCCGCCAAAGTTTATTATGAGGCATGTGAGGAGCATAAAAAGTGCATTTTAGCAAGTCATATTTTTCTACATCTGGATGAAATTTAGTAGTATCATCAGGTCTATAACCGTAAATATGAACTTCATGCCCTCGGCAAATTAAGCCTGTAATTTGATTCAAAATAAATGTTTCCGATATGACCGGAAATTTATTAACTATGAAGGCTATTTTCATATGCTGACGTTACCAATCACTAGCTGTTGCTCAACAGACAAACAATTTAGTTGCACTATATTACATGTACTTTTAAACCTAATTATTTTTTGCTATTCAGAAATAGTGTCAGAGACATCTTCATTATTTTTTTACAAAAAAGCAGAATAATTAAATTTTTTTTGAAATGAAAAAACTCATGCTGATAAAATACCGAGATATGATATTTGTACTGCTCAAAATCAATATTTTTTAACCGCGAAGACACAAAGTTCACAAAGGTAACAGTTACCACCCTATGCTTGTGGAGTCGCTACGATCAAAATCAGTGACTTTGCTGGAATCAAGTTCTATGTCTTTAACTGAAGAAATTCTTTCGCAATTACCAGGTGATGTTTTAGGGGGATTGCGTCGTAGCGATCGCATTTTATCATCCATGAGAGAAGGTAAAGTTCCAGTACCGACGGTAGTCAGAGAAAATCAACAAGAGTTGGGTGCTGTCGATTGGGATATTTTAATTTGCGGTGGTACTTTAGGGATTTTAATTGGCTGCGCCCTTGCCCTGCAAGGATTGCGGGTAGCATTGATAGAACGGGGTAGATTGCGGGGGAGAGATCAAGAATGGAATATTTCCCGTAAAGAATTGCAAGTATTCTTAGAATTATCTCTATTAACAGATGCAGAATTAGAAAAAGCGATCGCTACAGAATACAACCCTGCCAGAGTTGGCTTTGATAACCGCGTCGAGATTTGGGTAGAAAATGTATTAAATATTGGTATAGATCCAGTGTATTTACTGGAAACTTTAAAACAAAAATTTCTGGCAGCTGGTGGAAATTTATTTGAAAACACACCTTTTGTAGAAGCGGTAGTTCACCCAGATGGAGTGATAGTCAACAATCAATACAAAGCTAGGTTGTTAATCGATGCAATGGGACACTTTTCTCCCATTACCCAACAAGCGCGACAAGGACGAAAACCAGATGCGGTGTGTTTGGTAGTTGGTAGTTGTGCCCAAGGTTTTCCAGAAAATCACACTGGCGATTTAATTTTATCTTTTACACCGATTCAAAAGCAGTGCCAATACTTTTGGGAAGCTTTTCCTGCTAGAGATGGCAGAACTACTTACATGTTTACCTATATGGATGCAGATCCACAACACATAGGATTAGAAGCTTTGTTTGAAGAATATCTGCGCTTCATGCCAAAATATCAAGGTGTGGAATTGTCACAACTAACATTCCAACGGGCGCTATTTGGTTTCTTTCCCTCCTATCGTCAAAGCCCACTGCATACACCTTGGAGTCGCATTCTCCCCATCGGAGATAGTAGTGGAAATCAATCTCCTTTAAGTTTTGGTGGCTTTGGGGCGATGGTGCGTCACTTGTACAGATTAACCCAAGGTATTCATGAAGCACTGCAAACTGATCAACTATCTGCTAATGCGTTAGCACTACTGCAACCATATCAACCTAGCTTGAGTGTAACTTGGCTATTTCAAAAGGCCATGAGTGTTGGTGTCAATCAAAAAATTGCTCCTGAACAAATTAATGAGTTGCTATCAGCAGTATTTTCACAAATGCAACAATCGGGTGACATGGTTTTAAAACCATTTTTACAAGATATCGTACAGTTTCCTGCCCTAACACAAACCTTATTAAAAACAAGTGTTGCCCATCCAGGTATTGTTGCTAAAGTTATCTCCCAAGTAGGTTTACCAGCCTTATTAGATTGGATGGTACATTACGGAAATTTAGGCGTATATTCGGCGCTATTTTGGCTCAGTCAAAGATTAGAACCTTGGGAGAAATATTTACCCAACATTCCTAAATACTATTGGCATCGCTGGGTTGATGCTTGGAAATATGGTTCTGGTGGTGATTATTTGGATGAGTAGCTTAAGTCTTTTTGCTAGCTGTAGCTATCATTAATCCCCAGAGAATATCGAAACGAACTCTTGTTGAACGACGAATCACAAAATTACTATTTTCAAGCAAGTGGTGAAATTCAGCTTGGGTGTAACACTGCTTATGAGCCGGATCAAAAATCTTAAGTATAATATCGCAAATTTTACAAAGCAAATAATCTCTACACCAATCCAGAATGATAACTTTACCTTCAGGCTTAAGGACACGTCTCATCTCTGTTAATGCAGCAGCTGGTTCATCAAAGTAATGAAATGAATTGGCAGATACAATCACATCGAAACTATTGCTGGCAAATGGTAATGCTTTTGCAGTCGCGGTATAAAACTCGACTTGAGGGTAAGGACTACATTTTTGTTTAGCTATTGCCAGCATCTTCTCTGAAATATCTATTCCAACAATGTGTTGTGTTGAATGTTCACTCAACAGTAACCTTTCAAACTCACCAGTGCCACACGCCACATCAAGTACACTATCCAAGGGTGATATCTCTGCCCAGGTTTTGAGAAAGGACAGTGTCTTAGAAATATAACTTTTCCATCGGAGATCGTAAACGGCTGCTACTTGATCATATTGGTTGCGAACTGTGTTTTCAATCATCTTTTAACCTTTCACCTGACATTTTCTCCTTTACTAACAAATACAAACCCCCGGGTTTTACCTGAAACTGCATCAATAGTATTCATTGCCTTCCACAAGTCTGTTGTCTTTACCCAAACAGGCGGATATTTGTAACGGGATACATCCATAATTAAAAATCTATCTGTTTGTTCATTGTAAGCAGCTAACGGGGAAATATGTCCGCCTTTTTCTTGTCCAATTTCTTTACGTAAATAGTTCACTAAAATCAAATTACCAGGCTGTTTTAAATTTTCTGCTGCTTGTTTACGAAACTTTTCTAAGCTAGTATCAGCAGCGTGGTAGACTTGTACTTTAACGCCGTAACTTGCTAGTAGTTGCCCCATTTGGTTTAATGTCATTCCCATACGAGCAACAACTTCAGGACTGATAACTTTTCGTGTCGCTTCGTTGTTAAAAAAGTTTTCCTGAGTAAATACTTTATACGGTTTATATTCGGGTGCTTCCGGTGCAGGAACTCCCAAACTATTCAGCACCATAACTATGCTGGCAACTCCACAGTAAGCTTGATTATTTTGAGTGACAAATTGTGTGCTGAGAGGAAAGAAGTCTTGCCGAGAACGACTGTTAATTAATAGTTTTTCCCCTTCGGGTGTAGTAAAGCCAATTAAATTTGGTGTCAAAGTTAGAGTTTGGGCAATAGCACTGCCACTAGTAGTGTATATTCCTAAAATTAGAGTGTTTATGGTTGTTGGAATAATATGGAGTTTAGAAAACATAAACTAAGTTTGCTGTGAATAGTATGATTTTATGTCTGATGTGAGTTAGTGGTGGGGGAGGAATGGTTTTGAAATATCGAACACAGATGCACACCGATAAACACAGATAGTCTATCGGTGTGCATCTGTGTTTATCTGTGTTCGTTTACCCAAAAATACTTTGTCATTGCTGCGAAGTTAGATTAGACGTATTTCAGTTTAAAATCCTCATAATCCTTTCGATTTTCTAAACTCACTCACAACTTCTTTAATATCACGCAACTCCCCTTCAACTAAATAATTCATTTGCTGCATTTCGTCAGCTGAAATCTTGCCACTAAGTTGGGATATAGCAGTTCTTAACTTGGGATACTTTTGTAATGTTTGTTGACGTGCGATCGCTACTGCTTGGTAAGGTGGAAAATACTGTTTATCATCCTTTAGCACTACCAACCCTAACCGAGATATTTGACCATCAGTGGAATTACCATTAATCATATCAACTTGTTTTTGCAATAGCGCCCGATATATTAATCCTAAATCCATAATCCGGGGAGATTGAGCAAAACGTAAATTATAGGTTTTGGCTAAACCTGGAAAACCATCTTCTCTTTCCATAAATTCATAACCAAAACCACCCCGCCATTGAGGTGTATATTGAGCAGCTTCAGAGAGAGTTTTCAGATTATAGCGCTTTGCATCTTCACCACGTATCACCATCGCAAAAGTATTTTCAAAACCCAAAGGTGGCATCACTTCTAAATTAAATTTCTGGGCGTAGGCTTGTTTTAACTTTTCATAAACAATTTTTGGATCTTTAATATCTTTCTGTTTTAATATAGTTACAAATGCTGTACCTGTGTACTCTACATAAGCATCGATTTTGCCAGCAACCAGAGCATTATGAGTCACCAAAGCACTAGTAAAACGGCGTTGCTCAACTTTTAAATTAGTTGTAGCTGCTATTTGTTGTGCTAAAAGTTCGCTTAAAATATCTTGTTCAGTAAAACCTTTAGAAGCAACAACAATATCCCCTCCAACACTACTTATTTTCCCTGTTTGGCAACTAGCTAGTGTAACTATTAAAGCAAAACTTAAAAGGCATAATGCTAAAAATCTTTTCATAAATCTGTGTTTATCTTTTCTTGGTGTCTTAGTGTCTTCTTGTTGCAAAAATGGTTTTTTCACTACAAAGACACAAAGACACTCAGAATAAAACTATTTGTAGTAAGCGCTGTAGACGCGAAGCGGCTTCAAGGCAGAGTAGCGCTTACTACGAACTTATGAGACAGTTACACTTGCCATTACTTTATCAACAATCTGCAACGCCGTATCTACTTCTTTTTCACTCACAATTAAGGGTGGTACAAACCGGATGACTTTAGCCCCGGCTGGTACAAGTAACAAACCTTCGTTAATAGCTGCTTTGACGACATCGCCTGCGGTAAGTTCAATGTCTGCTTTTAATTCCATACCGTTGATTAAACCCCAACCGCGTACATCAACGATGTGATTTGGATATTTGCTAGCCAACACTCTTAAACCAGTTCGCAGTTGTTCACCCCGTTGTTGAACATTCTGTAAAATATTCTCTTTTTCTAAGGTTTGGCAGACAGCTAAAGCCACACCACAGGCCAAAGGATTGCCGCCAAAGGTGCTAGCATGTTCTCCTGGTTGGAAGACATCGCAGAATTTTTTGCTGATCATTGCGCCAATGGGAACACCGCCACCCAAACCTTTGGCACTGGTAAAGATATCCGGTTCTACGCCAAGATATTCATAACCCCATAACTTGCCACTGCGCCCCATCCCGACTTGCACTTCATCGAAAATCAGTAAGACGCCTGTCTCATCGCAAATTTGCCGTAATTTCTGGAAGTAGTCGACATCTCCCGGACGAACTCCGCCTTCTCCTTGTAATGGTTCAATCAGAATCGCAGCAACGCGGTAATCACCTTCATCCAATTCGCTAATTGCTGCTTCTACCGCTGCAATATCGTTGTATGGTACATAGTGGAATCCCGGTACTAAGGGATCAAAGTTCTTTTGATACTTCGGCTGGCCTGTGGCGGTAATAGTTGCTAGTGTTCGTCCGTGGAAGCTGGAGTGAGTGGTGAGAATAATAGGACGTTCGATTTGCAACAGTATATGTGCGTATTTACGCGCTAGTTTAATTGCAGCTTCGTTTGCTTCTGCCCCCGAATTGCAGAAAAACACGCGATCGCCACAGGAATGCTCAACTATCCATTTTGCCAATTCTCCCTGTTCAGGGATGTAGTATAAGTTAGAAACGTGATGCAGTTTTTGCATCTGTCGTGTCACCGCTTCTACCATTGCTGGATGAGCATGTCCTAAGGTACATGTGGCGATTCCTGCGACAAAATCGAGATATTCCCGTCCTTGGGTATCCCAAACGCGGCAGCCTGCACCTCGTTCCAAAGCGAGGGGAAACCGCCCATAGGTAGACATAACAACTGCATCAAAACTATCAGCATCAAAGGCGCTAGATAATGCAGAACCTGACTCTGAAGTAATGGGGTGTTGTTGAACAAGAGTTTCTAGGCTCACCTGCTTAGCTCCCTAAATTCTTTATTGTAGGGTGATTCACTGGTCTGATAGAAATCTGTCAAAATTTCTTATCTTTACCTCATACTTCATCTTAAGCTGTCACTCAGTTATCCTCAAAACGAGTGGCGATGGTGAATAATTGTGTACTCAACTCTGGAACAGAAATATCAACGCATCCAAAAAGAGTTAATGGCAGGGGCAATTGCTCTTGGTGGTGTCTTTCTGATTGGTACTCTATGGTACGCCCTAGTTGAGGGCTGGTCATGGCAAGATGCAGCATATATGACAATCATCACCTTAGCTACTGTGGGCTATGGTGAAACAAGACCACTAGGCGATCGAGGACGATTATTTACCATCGCCCTAATTTTAATGGGGGTAATCACTATCGGTTACATCGTCAACCGATTTACAGAAGCAGTCATTCAAGGCTACTTTCAAGAAGGAATTCGACTTCGACAAGTGCGGCGGGCAATGGAATCTTTATCAGGGCATTACATCATCTGTGGATTTAGTCGGACTGGTCGACAAATTGCCACAGAATTTCAAGCAGAAGGCGTCTCTTTTGTGGTTATTGACTCTGATGTTGAATCTGTACGGAAAGCACAGGAGCAGGGTTATACTATATACCAGGGCGATGCTACGTTAGATGAAACCCTCATAAGAGTAGGTATTGAAAGAGCAACTTGTATAGTTGCAGCCCTTCCTTCTGATGCAGAAAATTTATACATAGTTTTATCCGCAAAATTTTTGAACCCAGGCATTCGAGCGATCGCCCGCGCTAGTACAGAAGAAGCTTTGCAAAAGTTGCAACGCGCTGGTGCAGATGCTGTTATTTCTCCTTATATTACTGGTGGGAAGCGCATGGCGGCGGCTGCCCTCAGACCCCAAGTTATGGACTTTGTGGACGGAATTATCTCAGGTACAGACCGACAGTTATACATGGAAGAATTTTTGCTTGATCCAAAAGTTTGTCCAGTGGTAGGAATGACTTTAGGACAAGCTAGGTTGCGAGCGCAAACAGGTGCATTAATACTTGCTGTCCGGCGCAATGATGGCACTCTCATCGGCGGTCCCACTCCTGATACAGTATTTATGCCCGCAGATGTGTTAATTGCTATGGGTACACCAGAACAACTGCGCGCCCTCAATCAACTTCTAGGGCCAATTGGTTCTAAGCAGTTACGGAGACCAAAAAAGATTTAGTACCTTTTGCCTTCTTTATTGATAAAGTTTCATCTTGAAATTTTGATATTCAATGGCAGATAAGCCAGTTAACTTAATTAAGGGAAAATCATTAAATCTTTACATTATGAAAATATTTTTACTATTCCAAATTAGTATTGACTAACTGCTTGGATTGATAGTATTCCGATGCCAAATTAACTAAATTTATTTTGAAATAATTATTTATTGGTTTATTCTCAAAGTTCTGAATTTCAGAATAATTAACTTTTTATACATCTTTAAACAATAAAAAGTAAATGCTTAAGTGGCTTATCTGTTCTTGCATTCAGTTTCAATATTCATCAAAAATTACAATATCTATCAAATAGATGATTATCAAAAATCAGCAATGCTGGTAGGCTGTTTGATAGCAGTCTCACGCAAGCTAGTAAGTTTAGTTTTTTAACCTTTGTCTACTAGATATTTATTCCTAACCTACTATATTAATCACTTATGACAAAGATAAATATATTCAACAGATAATCAGTGAAAAGCTTTAACTAAAAGGATTTTTAACTTTTGTAGAGATGCGATGAACTGCGTTTCTACAAACTTTTGACTTTAGGGTATGGAAAGATGTCTAAAACTTGGCTAGAGCAACTACAGCAAATAACCATTGTGGTTGCAGATGCGAGGGATATCAGAGCAATTGAAAATTTGAAGCCGCAAGATGCTATAACCAATCCTGCTTTGATTACTGCTGCTGCTCAAATGCCTGAATACGAAGATATATTTCATCAAACTTTGTTGCAAGCAAAGCAAGATGCAGATGCAGGAGCAACAATTGATCAGATTGTGTCTTTAGCAGTAGATTGTTTGCTTGTGTGGTTTGGACAGAAAATTCTCCAAACAATCACAGGTCGAGTATCAACAGAAATTGATGCGCGATTGTGCTACGATACGGAAGCAATCATTGCCAAAGCGCGTTATCTTGTTTCTCTGTACGAAGCAAATAATATTTCTAGAGAAAGAATTTTAATGAAAATTGCCTCTACTTGGGAGGGCATTCGTGCAGCTGAGGTTTTAGAAAAAGAAGGGATTCATTGTCATTTAAACTTACTATTTGGTATTCATCAAGCGATCGCCTGTGCGGAAGCTGGTGTGACTTTAGTTTCTACTTTGGTAGGGCGAATTGGAGATTGGTTCAAAAAAGAATCGGGACGTGAGTTTTATCCAGCCGCAAGAGATCCGGGAGTTCTATCAGTCAGCCAATTCTATAACTACTATAAAAAATTTGGCTATCAAACCCAAATTATGGTGGCTGGCTTTCGTAACATTGATCAAATTGCAGAATTAGCAGGTTGTGACTTACTAGCAATTTCACCCGTGCTGCTGGAAAAATTGCAATCCACAACAGGAGAATTGCCACGTCAACTTGTTCCGGCTCATGCTGCCGAAGCTCATTTCAGAAAAATACATGTTGATAAATACACTTTTTACAATATGCATGAAGCCGATCGCATGGCATACCAAAAACTAGAAGAGGGAATTGTTGGTATGTCAAAAACACTGGTTGCTCTAGAAAAACTTTTAGCACAATGGTTGGAATGTTTAGAAAACAAGTATATAAATAGCTGTAGCTGTCTCAGTTTAGGAAACATCTTTCGAGTCTACGACTTCGACGGTGATGGCTTCATCAGTCGTGAAGAGTGGACAGGAATCGATGCAGTATTCGATGCTCTAGATGTAAATCATGATGGGATCATCACTCCTGAAGAAATGGCAGGTGGATTAGGAGTAGCCTTTCACTTGTCATTCAATTCACTTCAGGTCTCCGACAAAAGGTGTGAGATCAAAAATTTATAGGGGAAATTCTGTGGTTTTAAAACTATATTTGCTGCGGCACGGCGAAACAATTTACAGCCAAACTGGGGGATACTGTGGAGAGCTAGACCCAGAGTTAACACCAGAAGGAACACTCATGGCTAAAGCATTCGCCGAAGCACACAGTTCCATACCTTGGACAGCAATTTATGCCAGTCCCAAAAAGCGTACCGTTGCTACAGCCAAACCATTGTGTGATGCCATAGGGATGAAAATGGAACTGCGGGATGGGCTAAAAGAAATTAATTATGGCAAATGGGAAGGTCAAAATGTCGATTTTGTCAAGCAGTACTACCTAGATGATTACCTGCGTTGGTTAGCCGAACCAGCTTGGAACCCACCTACAGGAGGAGAAACAGCAGTACAAATTGCTAGTCGTGCTTCCCTTGTGATTGCAGAAATTCAGGAAAAATATCCAGAAGGTAATGTTTTAGTAGTTTCTCATAAAGCAACTATCCGAATTGTACTTTGCAACTTATTAGGTATTGATTTAGGACGCTATCGCGATCGCATCGATATGCCAGCTACCTCAGTCAGCATCGTCAAATTTGATATTCATGGCCCGATGCTGCAAGTATTAGGCGATCGTAATTATATGCCAGAAGAATTGCGCTTACGACCAGGGACTTAGGAGGTGGGGAGGTGGGGAGGTGGGGAACTCACCGGCCCCCACTCCCTGTCGGTCGTGGGGATTAGGGGCAGTGGGGAGATGGGGAGTGTCAGGAGTGTGAGGAGTAAGAGATAACTACTAAGCACTAACCACCGACAAATAACAAACAACAAACAACAACCAACCACTAACAACTAACCACTAACTAATTATGAAAATTTTAGTACTTAATTCTGGGTCAAGTAGCCAGAAAAGTTGTTTATATGAAATAGTTGGGCAGCAGTTACCAGGGCATCCACCAAAACCAGTTTGGCAAGCTAGTGTAGACTGGACTCATCATCAAGGATTTGCTGAACTCGAAGTTAAAACTGCTGAGAACGCAGTTTGCAAAGAAAAAATTCAGGCTGATTCCTATACATCTGTAACTGAACGTGTGTTACAGACTCTGCTTGAGGGTGAAACACAGGTAATCAAAGAAGCTAAGGAAATTGATGCTGTTGGTCATCGGGTAGTACATGGTGGTCAAGAATATAATCAGGCAACTTTAGTGACAAAAGAAGTCAAAGCAGCCATCAGACGTTTAGCAAGTTTTGCCCCAATTCACAATCCAGCCAATTTGGAGGGAATAGAAGCAACTGAGAAGGTATTTCCTGAGGCTGCCCAAGTGGCAGTATTTGATACAGGCTTTCACAGCCAAATCCCTCTAAGCGCGGCTGTTTACCCCGGTCCTTATGCATGGTATGAAAAAGAAGGTATCCGTCGTTACGGTTTTCACGGTATTAGTCACCAGTATTGTTCCCAACGGACAGCACAATTATTAGGCAAAGACTTAAATTCCTTGCGCCTGATTACATGTCATTTAGGCAATGGTTGCTCTTTGACAGCAATTAAAGATGGCAAAAGTATTGATACAACAATGGGATTTACTCCCTTGGATGGGTTGATGATGGGGACTCGTTGCGGTTCTCTCGATCCTGGTATTTTAATTTACCTTTTACGCCATCAAGGAATAGATGCTGACAAATTAGATGATATTCTCAATCACGACTCTGGGTTAAAAGGCATTTCAGGCATTTCTGGTGATATGCGTGCTATCCAAACTGCTATTGGCGAAGGTAATACCCGTGCCCAGTTAGCTTTTGATATGTATATTCATAGATTGCGATCGCACATTGGTTCGATGTTGGCTGTACTGGGAGGATTAGACGCGATTGTGTTTACTGGTGGCATCGGGGAAAATCATTCCTTAACGCGATCAGCAGCCTGTGAAGCCTTTGCCTTTTTAGGACTAAAAGTTGATGAAACCAAAAATCAAGCTTCACCCAAAGATGAAGATATTGCAGCAGTAGATTCCAGTATTCGCGTTTTAGTCATCCAAACTCAAGAAGATTGGGCGATCGCTGAGGAATGCTGGCATTTATTGCACAAAAGTTAATAGTTAGTAGTTAGTTGTTAGTGGTTGTACCAGACGTGCCATGGCACGTCTGTACATTGGTTATTTCTAAAGCCTAATACCTTCTGCCATTTGCCTTCTTTTCAAACTAGATGTGAATTGTCAAAGGATACAAGGTGCGATCGCTCATTTAGCAAATTGAATTATTAAATAGTAGTTCACCAAATTGATTTTGACAGTTTGGCTAGATCCCCGACTTTTTTAAAAAGTCGGGGATCTGAGGTCTCGCAAGCTGTCAAAACTTGTGTGGTAGAGTAGTAGTCCTAATCTCTTTACCCACAATTGAGAAATAGAAAAAAACGCAGATTTACTGCGCTTTGTTAAAGGATGATTCAATTCACTCATTCGTTGGCAACTTTTTCTCAAGAATGCGTACGTACTCAAGACACCTAAAAGCCTTAGTTTCAGTTTATGATTATCCACGTTATTTTCTAGTTTTTCCAGAGCAGATAAGCCAGTTAACCTACCCAGTTAAGCCAGATAGTTCTTATAAAATATTCTCTATAGCAATTCTCACATCGCCCAGATCCCCGACTTTTTAGAAAAGTCGGGGATCTTGTTTTAGGATTGCTATAAAGTTAAAACTTTTTTCTTCCTTTCTGCCTTACCCGAAGGGCAAATCAACACTATCTACCGCATTTTCTTTTCATACAACTTAAAAAATGTCTGCGATAGATAAATAACAAAGTCTAAATATAAAAACAAATCCAAAATACGATCACTGCTGCGGCAGAGAACAATACATACGGAATGTTTCGCGTCTTAAAACAATACATGAAGTTTCAGAGCTATTTCCATAAGTTTCATTATTATTAACAGCTTTATTCTTGATTAATGCTGTAGTCGAAATAGCGGCACATACTAAAGCAAAAGTCCCAATTAATATAGTTTTTGGCTTAATTTTTGGATTGATTTTTTTCTGAATATTGGATACTTTCGATTGACAACAAACCTGTTTTGGAGACCAAAAATGGTTATCAAAGTCGTAGTAACTCATCTATTTAATTAGCTCCTTAGCTATCTGAAAGTAAGAATTCAATAGTCACTTTGCCAATAATTATGAATTATTGTAGACGTTGGCGTTCAGTCAATGATATACCATCTCGCTCAAAAGTGTTTATATAAATATTAAGTAATTATGAGTTTTCTTTAATAACTCATTTCTATAGATAATCAATATATGAGTTATAAAAATCTATATGTGAATAGAAAAATAAAACTTTCTTGCTTATAGAGAAACAATAGGTAGTGAAACTAAGTTAATTGACTCAATGCTAGAGTTTTTATTTCATAAATAGCCAAAATAATCACAAAATCACTATTTAAGCGAATCACTGAGAGCTTATTTATAAAGTCAATATTAAGTAGGGTGTGTTACGGCTATGCAAGGATTTCGGAGTTTGAGAAAGTGAGGATTAGCCGTAACGCACCGAGAAAGATGGTGCGTTAAGCGTTGCTATAACGCACCCTACAATTTAAGGTTTACTTTATAAATTATCTCTGACTTAAAAATTATTGTGATTATTAGCTCTCATTACTTTCCCCACCGTGACATTTAACTGTGCCCCAATCAGTAGAACCAAAGAACTGAGATTGAGCCACAACAGCAACACAATCCCTGCACTCAATGCTCCATAGGTCAAATTATAGTTTCCGAAATTGCTGACATAGACTCGAAATAATTTAGAAACACCTGCCCACAGTAAAGCTCCAATAATTGCCCCAGGCATAATAGGAGTACCGTTGAACCATTGACTTGGACCATGACGATAAATAATACTAAATGCATAAGCGATAATCATCAAGGTTAAAAGCCAACGGAACCAAGACCAAGCAGATAAAAATATTGCTCCAAATATTTGTGTACTATCTAACACAAATTGCACAATTAGGTCACTGATAAATACTAACAAAGAAGCAGTTAAAACTAAACCAATGGTAGCAATTGTTAGGAGCAAAGAAATTAACTTCGCTTTCCAAAAAGGTTGTTTGAGATTTGGTGGAATCTGATAAATCTCATCCATTGCGTTCATAGCCGCACTAATTGCTCCAGAAGCAAGCCAAAGGGCAACGAGAAAACTAATATAAACTAATTCTCTACTTTGAGGTAGTTGTATTTGTCCAGTAAATTCTTTCAGTAGCAGTGGAACTTGTTCTGGGGCAAAATTAAGTACTTGGTGAGCTAAAGTATCAACTTGATCTTGGGAAATATTTAACATCCCAATCGTTGTGAGAACAGCCGCCAAGGTTGGAAATAAAGCTAGCAAGTTGTTATAAGCCATTTCCGCAGCTAAACCAGGTAATCTGTGTTCGCCACTTTCTTTGACAACTTGTTGGAGAACCTGAAAGTTGAGATGGCGAAAGAAACAGATAAAGCGAGTGGAGAACATAGGATGGGGTGATGGGGTGTTGGGGTGATGGGGAGAAAACATAAAATATATTTTTTCAGACTTCAGACTTCAGACTTCAGACTTCGCCCTTCACCCTTCATCCTTTACAAATGTATGATGGCAATGAGTGAATCAAGGAAAATCAGTCATGACTAATGTTGTAGAACGTAGCTTTCCGATTGATTTAGGAGCCTACAAGCCCCTGGCATTAGACCCAAGCAATCCTACCCTCACCGACGAGCAGCGCCAAACCCTCAAAGCTAATATCCAGCTATGCCGTGATGCGATTGTTTTCTTCACAGCGACGGGAGCAGCTAGGGGTGTAGGTGGGCATACTGGTGGCCCTTACGACACAGTGCCAGAGGTGGTCATTCTGGATGCACTATTTAGAGGCGCACCAGATAAATTTGTACCGATTTTCTTTGATGAAGCAGGACACCGAGTTGCTACCCAGTATCTCATGGCTGCCCTGCATGGTGATCTACCTTTTGAGCAACTTGCTCACTATCGTGAAGCCCATTCGCGATTACCCGGACATCCGGAGTTGGGATTGACACCTGGTGTCAAATTTAGTTCTGGACGTTTAGGACACGTTTGGCCCTACATTAATGGGGTGGCAATGGCCAATCCAGACAAAGTGGTGATTTGCCTTGGTTCTGATGGTTCACAGCAAGAAGGTAATGATGCAGAAGCAGCACGCTTGGCAGTTGCGAAGAATCTCAATATCAAACTGATCATTGATGATAACGATGTCACCATTGCTGGACATCCTTCTGAGTACCTACCAGGTTTTAGTGTTGCTAAAACCCTCACAGGTCACGGAGTTAGCGTTAATGTGGGAGATCCGGAGGACATAGATGATTTATACCGTCGCATTTGCGAAGCAGTAACCACCGATGGCCCAATTGCTTTAGTGAACAAGCGCAAAATGGCTGTAGGGATCGATGGTATTGAAGGATCAACCCATGGTCATGATGTGATTCCAGTTGATAAAGCGATCGCTTACTTAGAAAAGCACGGACAAACCGCAGCTGTCGAATACCTCAAGAATATCCAAAAACCCAAACTACCCTATACTTTCCTGGGTGTGAGTGAAAAATGGGATTCTAACCGCAATGTCTTCGGTGATGCCGTGGTATCCGTCCTTAGCCGCATGAGTCCCGAAGAACGCAAAGAAAAGGTCATGTGTATCGATAGTGACCTCGAAGGTTCCTGCGGTTTGAAAAAAATTCATGATGCCTATCCAGATATTTTTGTCGCTTCTGGCATTATGGAACGGGGTAACTTCTCCGCCGCCGCTGGCTTCGGTATGGAAAAAGGCAAACAAGGCATCTTCGGTACATTTAGCGCCTTCTTGGAAATGTGTATTTCCGAAATCACTATGGCGCGGTTGAACTACTCCAACGTTCTGTGTCATTTCTCTCACTGCGGTGTAGACGACATGGCAGACAACACCTGCCATTTTGGTCTAAATAATATGTTTGCCGACAACGGCTTAGACGACGGCTACGAAACGCGGTTGTATTTCCCCGCCGATGCTGGCCAGATGAAAGCTTGTGTGGAAGCAGTATTTTTTGACCCTGGATTAAGATTTATCTACTCTACCCGCTCGAAAGTTCCCCAGATTTTGGATGAAAATGGTAACAACTTCTACGGCGAAGGTTACACCTTTGTTCCTGGCAAAGATGAAGTTGTGCGGGAAGGAACTGCTGGTTATATTATCAGCTTTGGTGATGGATTGTATCGCGCCCTTGATGCTGTCGAAAAACTCAAACAGCAAGGAATTGATGTTGGTTTGATCAATAAGCCGACACTCAACGTTATTGACGAAGAGATGCTAGCTAAAGTTGGTAAAGCACCTTTTGTTTTGGTTGTAGAAGCACTCAACCGTCGCACAGGGTTGGGTAGCCGCTTTGGTTCTTGGTTACTAGAATGCGGACTGACACCAAAATTTGCTCACCTGGGTATTCATAAAGAAGGTTGTGGTGGATTATGGGAACAGTTTCCTCATCAGGGACTAGATCCTGAAAGCATTATCAAGAAAGTCAAGGAACTAGTTAGCTAGTCTATAGATTAGGAATGAGAGGGATTGAATTCAATCCCTCTTTCAAGAATTTAACTATCGCCCCACCGCAAAAGCCGCTAATGTGATTTCAAGATGTAACAAAGATCATTTTTGAGAAATCGAACACCGTGCAAGGCGATGGACACAGATAGATTTACCGGGATGCATTTACGTCTTGAAGCGCTGTTTATTCATAAGCCGGCTGTGGTATCAGCCTATACAATAGCCACAGGGCAACAATTACTCCTACCAATTCCGCTGCGATCGCACAACTGACTGCTTGCATAGAGATAATTTGCAGGGGAGTAATTGGTAAATTTGAAGTTGCGATCGCCGCACCAGGTAAAGGTGTATAAATAGTAGCTGCTCCTTGGGGTATTGATAGGACTCTATTCAAGAGCAAGCCGACCTGGGTAAGTAAGACAATGACCGCAAATATCATACCGCTAATATTGGCAAGGATGCCGATCCACAAATCTCTCGTCACCTCTTTTCTTGAGGGACGCAGATCAGGATCATCTAGTTTTTTTGACAAGCGTGTGTAGCGAAAACACCAGTAAATTGTGAAGATCAAAACTAGTAAACAAGCATAGGCAAAAAATACACCAATACTGTTTTGAGTACCGACTCGGCCAGGATTACTCCTAAACAATAGGGTAGGTATGGCTATGAATAGGGGGATACTTCCCAACACTAACTGTAGCCAGAAACCAATCCAACCCAGTATGCGAAATTCGCTAGCAATTCTATGAACGTTGGTTGATGGCGAGTGTGATGTATGCATACATAATATGGGTGATAAAGTAGATGCTAAAATGTCATGGGAGCAACTGCGGCAATATCTGGATCACAACCACCTACTTGACTGGTAGTAAGTACCCATACAGCAGCTCCCTGCTTGAGAAATATTTCAGTTACAGTGTCGCTGGCTTTACGAGGAAACATTGCTCGCCAACTGATTAAGCCTGTGAATAGTTGTTTTAAGGGGCTGTCTTCTAGAGAACTGCCCAGACTTTCAGTATAGTTTTGCCAGTCTGCGCGGGCAACACCAAAAGGTAATAGTTCCCAACGAAGAGATTTTCCTAACTTGACCAATTTTTGCAGACGGGTGGCGTCTTCGGGGTTGCCCTCTAGCCAGTTTTGATACTCGGGATTATTGGATTTGATTGCTTTTTCAATAGCTTTGATAGCGGCGTATAATGATTGATTGGAATCTTGGGAGCAGTTATTGGCAGGACCGACATAGGTTCCACCAGTACCATCACCAATACGGTAACGGGCTGTCATGATGTCCAATTCTCGGACGAGTGTTTGTAATGCCGATCGCCTGATGCCATTAATATCGTAGTCTTCGGTAAAAGGATCATATTTGATCAAAATGTTGGTAGTGGGACGAATCCCCAGCCAACCAAACTGGCGATCGCCTAAATAACGCGATATATGCAACGTCCCAGCAATTAATCCATCGATGTTGTGAGTATAAACCTGGTGGTACTCAATGTCGAAGCATAATTCATCTGTTAGGGGTTCCCGCACTACCCGCGCCACTCCGTAGGCAAAATGTCCAAAGTAGACGGGGCCCCTAGCTGCGGCTTCTTTTTTCTTGCCCCCGATACCGCCGTAGATGTGGACAACTAAAGCGCGATCGCCTTCACGCCACTCTGAGACTGCTTGTTCAATCTCCCGGTCTTGTGTATTCAAAAGTACAGATTGAATTTGTCCTTTATGAGCAATGATTTCCTGCCAGGATTCTTTTTTCAGGTAGTGCAGGGCTGGTTTTATGCCATTGATTACCCTTTGGGGCTTGACTTGTACCAAAGTCCGAGGAATGAGGGACTGGACTACAAACATACCGCCAGCATCTCTAGCACCGTAAATATACCACCCTGTAGGATTTAAAGGAGACTTTTCAATGTCACGGTTGGTGGAAGGATAAATTTCGTTTTCGTAAGGAAGTACTTGAGGCATTGTTACGACTTCCTCAACTCCATCAAATTGCCCAGAGGTGGGATTATAGTGAACGACGCGGAACTGTTCGCTGTCTGGGGTGGCTGGTTGTAAAAACTTCACTAAGGCGTAAAATCGCCCTGAAATTTGCACAGGTTCACTGGTGATGTGCAAAGTAACAGCTTTGTTTCCTCCATTTTCTTCAATCACCACAGGTTCACGTAACATGACAACAACATCATTATTTGGTCTGGCACCTGCTAAAGATTCTAGGGGTGTCACCCGTCGCCAATGATTTAAACGGGTTGGTTGCACTAACCCTTGTTGGGAACTATAGATTGCTTGCTGGCTAAAATGAATATCTTTAATGACTGTAGAACTCTCCAGCCATTTCAGATTTATAACTTCTCCGATGAGATGTTGATATTCACTAGGGGCGTGATATAGTTCCAGCAAAACACCAAACTGTCGTTGTTCCTTTGGTGGCAAAATCAGCCTTCCCATCCACGCAGCGATGGGTTGATAGAGGTTTGTCGGTATCCCAGTTAAGGATCTTGTTGTTTGAGGTAAAGGATAGTACTCTGGTCGATTAAAATCTGCTTGGAGATAGCGATCGTAATTGCTGAGTTGACGCGGTTCAGTTTCTTGGTCACTGTCATACTCCTCTAGTAAGATTTTTGTCACCACATCTAGTGTTTGTTGCAGATGGGTGCGACCATCAGGTAACAATTTGTAAGGATCTAAGACACCTCCAGCGCCACTGTGACCAACTGGGCCGAGGGAAGCAAAAGAAATTTTGCCCATGCGTTTGGCACGATTCCAGTAGGATAAAAAGAAGATTTTCCAACGCTTGGGAAAAAAAATTGGGCCTAAACGTTCCACAGGGTCTTTGTCGCCAACAAAATGATAGAGATGCTCTACCATTAGAGCATTAGTATTACCACTGATAACACCAGCTAAAGAAATTACCTCAATTGGTGCTACTAATGCCTTCTTGAGATACGATAGTGTCCCCATCGCTATTTGTCCACCGCCACTGAAACCAATTAGGGTGATTGGTACACCGCTACCAGGTGTGTAGTCATAGTTAATCAGGCTGTTGTACATTACCTGAGCCATTCCCTGGTTATAAATTGGGCCGTAACGTTGGTCAGCAGAAACCATGACTACAAAAGTGTTACGGATGTTAATTGCTACAGCCAGCAAAATGCCGAGTAAACCTGGATTTGGGGACATACTCAATCGCTCGGCTGTCCGCCAAAAAAATGAAAACAGCCTATCATCTGATAAGGGTCGATTAAGGACAGAGTAAGGAATTAGCCCTCTAATAATGGCAATGTTATCTGGCAATATGGCTGCTAACTGACTGAGAAACTCCTCACCATCAGGAAAATACCGCGAAGAAGCTTGGCCAATACCATCTAAGTAAATTACATAACGCACAACATTTGTTTGGGGTGGGATTGGTTCTTCTAAGGTACCTGGATCGATTGTTGTATCAATTTGATCACCATACCAACCTGCCCACCAGCCTAAAGCTTCTAAAGGAACTAGCAGCCCGGCAAAGAGGATAGCAATGAGAGCAATCTGCGCTAAACTTATAGTCAAACTTAACGCACTACCGAGAGTATCGTAGGCAACAACCCATATCTGGCGCAGTTGTGGAAATAATACAGTTAAAAGCAAGGCTATCAAAAAAACACCCAAAAATTTGACGACTCGCTTTAACATCATCTCACTCTCCGTCGTCTCTGTTGTTAAGCGTGTTGCCAGTTCGATAAATACTGGAGAAGATTTGTTGCGGCCCTGCTTGCAGAAGACTTTCTATTCCTCGCATATCCGTGACTAATTTTGTACCAGCCACCGTGTTTGAAAGCCATACACCGATCGCTGCGATGGGTCTACCGATAGTACGTTGTAAAATTTGGAGTACCACCCACCCTAAAGCCGCGCACCAAAATGCCCGCCAGATACTGACATGCAAGACGGCGTGCAAACCCACCTCAAATGCCAATAGTGTCCAGATGGAGAGTATGACGTTAATTGGTACACCAAAATAAGGCAGTGCCACTAAAAAACTAAATATCATTGGTGCATAGGCTAGTCCCAGAAGAGACCATATAACTTCATATGGGGTACTAGCATCGAAGAATAGCCAACTCACCAACCATGTACTCAGACCCCAAAACAACACACTAAATACAAATAACACCGAGGCGATCGCTAAACTGAGAAGAAAGCGAATTGGCTTGACTCGGTTAACAAATAGTACAATGCCTTGACCGAAAGCTTGCGAAAAGCCTGCTAATAGTGCAGTGTAAAGTGCAACCCGAAAACCTTGGGGGAGAATTTGGATAGATTCAAAAACTTGGGGGTTGAGAGCGATCGCTCCAAATATAAGTTCCCAAAATCGGTCAAAGGCAGTCTGTGTCATGGCAGATGGGGTCAAATGCCTAAAAGAGTGCAATTTGCTGGTGGTTCAATTACCTTTCCATTTTAGGCGTCAAATTGCAATAGCAGATAAGCCAGTTAAGAGTTATCAGTTACCAGTTACCAGTTAAGTATTTAAACAGAATTAATTACAAATTCCCCGATCCCCAATCCCTGATCCCTTTATCCACTATTCAATATAATTTTTTTAATAATCAGATAAATTCAAGCTAAATCCTGGCAATATATTTTCACCAGATAATTCAGTGGGAAGGTTGCGTACTTCCACCTCTTGTGCTGGGCGATAAATTTCCACTTGCTGCTGTTGGGGGTTAATTAACCATGCCAATTGCACCCCTGCATCTATATATTCTTGCATTTTCTGGCGTAGGGTTTCTAAATCGTCGGTTGCTGACCTTAACTCGATCACAAAATCCGGTGCAATGGGGGGAAATTTGCGTCTTTGTTCGGGTGTGAGTGCTTCCCAACGTTCCCGGCGAATCCAAGCAGCATCCGGGGAACGGTCAGCACCATTAGGTAACTTAAATATAGTGGAGGAACTAAAAGTGTAACCGAGTTGGGTTTGGCGATTCCAGATAACCAAATCGGCAATTAGGTCAGCTTCTCGATTACCACTTTCTCCTCCAACGGGTGGCATGATAATTAATTCTCCCTTGGGCGTTCGTTCAAATTTCAACTCCTGGTTATTTTGACATAGTTGATAGAACTGTTCGTCCGTCAGGTGAACGGTGTCCAGGTTTAATGTCAGAGGAGTTGTAACCATACAGTGAGTCTGAATAGTGGCGGTGATAATACCATGCTATGCTTTCTTTGAGGGCTTTTCGCCTACAACGAGGGTATGAAAAATCGACCACTGTGCAAGGCGATAAACACAGATGGAGCATGAGTTTGCTGCTAAATTAATTCCTTGTCTCCCTTGTCCTCCATGTCCCCCTTGTCTCCCTTGTTCCCTGACCCTCTTCTCAATTTTTAATTTTTAATTTTTAATTGTTGTGTCCCCGATCCCTTAATAATCTTCCATCCCAAATTGCCACATCATAAAAGCGAAGATGTCGGCTCGTTCTTGGAGACGTTGCGTTTTGGTTGAACCAACGCCATGTCCGGCTTCGTAGTCAATGCGGAGTAATACGGTTTCACAAAAATCCTGATACATATTGGATTTACTGTAAACCCGTACGGCCCTACGCCCCTAAACGTGTACTTTATTTACCTGAAAAAAGCTGTCAATAGTCTCTGAGTCGTAAATTAAGTTTCTGAGTTGTAAATCAAGTTTCTGAGTCGTAAATTAAGTTTCTGAGTTGTAAATCAAGTTTCTGAGTCGTAAATTAAGTTTCTGAGTTGTAAATCAGGTTTCTGAATTGTAAATCAGGTTTCTGAATTGTAAATTAGCTTCACAAGTCATAAAACAGATTTTCAACTTAAAAATATGGCTTTCATCTCGTAAATCTCTTACTTGCGTCAAATTTCACTATAATTCGTCCAATAATGCTTGAACACCTAACCCACCCTACTAGCGTGACCGGGCTAATTTGGTGCAAAAATCTCTTCTTCTATACTCTGTGTTCTCTGTGCCTCTGTGGTTTATTAATGCACTATTTTAATGCAGTCGCGCCACTACTGGTCTATCGCAAAAGTTTTCATAGGTCAACTTTTCAATTCTTCTTCTTTTCCTTCTTCCTACCCTGTGGGAAGCCGCTGTTGATTCTTTGCGTACTTTGCGCTTTTTGTGGTACCCTTCGGGAAGCCCTCCGGGTTCGGGGGTTCGCAATCGTGACGGAAACCGCCAAGACTGCGACCCCCTCACCGCTACGCGTCTACGTTATTTTACTACTCAAATTTAATGCGATAGACCACTACTGCCTACTTAAGATTTACTGGTGATAATACTATGTTATACCTTCTCTAAGGACTTTTCGCTTACAACAAGGGAATGAAAAATCGACCACCGATGCACACTGATGCACACCGATGGACACAGATATATTTTGCGTTGGTGACTAAGTGGTTATTTTAAACCTTCAGGCATCATCCGCCCTTTCTCTTGCAATCGACGATATATTTCTTTTGCCTTACCATCTTTAAATCGCTCGATCACCATAAATAACATTTTGTCTCCTCGCCCACACTGTAACTAACACAATATTACGTGCGATCGCTCATTCTCTATTACCTCTACTAGGAGCGTAAATCTCGTAGTAAAGTAAAGGTTTTTCGTTCACTATCGCTCTTTTTGTCCAAGACATGCCTATTTTTTCCAACACCCGAATTGAGCGATCGTTCGGCTCATCAACGTCTGCAACTATATATTTAATACCCAGGTCTGTAAATGCATGATCAAGCACACCTAAGGTTGCTTCGGTTGCGTAGCCACGTCCCCAAAACTGGGGTAGGACACCAAAAATTAAACTTGGTGCTGTTTCGGTAAATTGGAGTAAACCTGTAAACCCTGCTATCTGGTTGTTTTGCTGAGCAAAAAATAACCAAATTCCGTAACCGTGATTGCGGAAGCTGGTGATACTAGCTTCAATGAAAGATTGGGCTTCTTCACAGGAGATTTGGCGATCATCGAAGAGAAATCGCCGTATATCTGCATCACACCATAACTCGTGTAGAATGTCAAGATCCTCAAGTTGGCATGGTCGTAGGTGCAGACGGTCGGTGTGTAGTAAATTCATTTACAATAGCAGAGTATAACTAGATTCGTCCGGTTGCCAAGCTGCTCGTGTCAAAGCATAATACACTACATCTAAGTTATAGAAATGAGCGTCTTTTTCATACTTTAACCCTGCTTTTTCCATCACACGACGGGAAGCAGTATGCTCTGGTAAAGTGATGGCAACAATTTTATTTAAGTTGACCTCCTCAAAACCATACCTCAAACTGGCTTTTGTCGCTTCTGTGGCGATACCTTGATTCCAATAAGCTTGATCCAAACGATAAAGAACTTCTACTTCTGGACTATTTGGTAAGAAATTTAAACCGCAATGACCGAGTAATTTATTTGTAGCTTTGTCTACTACAGCCCAAACACCAAAGCCGTGCTGTTTCCAATGCTGAATAAAAAATTCTAAAATCTGTTGTGTTACTTCTTTGACTTGGTCTTGGGGAATAGGCCCTCCGGGTGAGTATTTCATTACTTCTGGATTACTTAAAATTACTGCTGTTTCATCCACATCATCAAGGGTGTATGGTCTGAGTCGCAATCGCGCAGTTTCAATCTCTGGCATGGTGACGAGTAGGAATGCAAACACTATATTAAAAAAATTTGCTTATAGTATTGTAAAAATTAATATAATTTTCCTATTATGAGCATCTCTATACTTGAAAAAAAATCTCACTCACAATACCGTCGGCGTGAAAATGACTGGCGGTTATTTTTGCGCTTGATACCTTATGCTCGTCGCCATGTGCGATCGCTGACGTTATCAATACTATTACTTGTACCAGTAGCTGTAGCTAATGCTGTTCAACCATTGTTGATTGGACAGGTTATTTCCCTGATTCGCAAAGAACCGAGTACCTACGATTTTCTACGCAATCTACCGTTCTGGCAAGCTTTACAATTTCTGGAAATTTTATTAGTAATCACCGTAATTATCCGACTGATATTTACAGGCTTTCAGGGTTATTTGGTACAGAAGGTAGGACAACAAATCACTGCTGACATTCGCCAAGATTTATTTCATCACGTTACATCTTTGGCAGTGCGCTTTTTTGACCGCACACCCGTAGGTAAATTAATTACTAGACTCACCAGTGATGTGGAAGTGTTAGGAGATGTCTTTGCCACTGGCGCAATTGGCATTGTCTCTGATTTATTCTCCATGCTGATGATAGTCGGTTTTATGTTTTCGATCCAGTGGCAACTCGCTTTGCTGTTGCTGGTGATGCTTATACCTGTATCGGCTTTAATCATTTATTTTCAACAGCAATACCGTAAAGCTAATTACAAAGCCAGAGAAGAACTTTCAATATTAAATTCCCAACTCCAAGAAAATATTGTTGGTATTAATGTTGTGCAACTCTTCCGCCGGGAAAAATTTAATGCTGAGTTGTTTCGCAAAACCAATACACGTTATGTCAAAGAGGTAGATAAAACGATTTTTCATGACACGGCGGTATCTGCAACATTAGAATGGGTTTCCTTGGTGGCGATCGCAGCTGTTTTGTGGATTGGTGGTTATTTACTTTTGCAAAATAACTTGACTTTTGGAACCTTATCTTCATTTGTATTGTATGCTGAAAGGCTATTCCAGCCATTACAGCAATTTGCCGAAAAGTTTACGGTGATTCAATCAGGTTTCACCGCCATCGAACGTGTTTCTGATGTTTTAGATGAACCCATCGAAATCCGCGATCGCGCCAATCCCAGAGTATCAGTTTTTGATGTTCAATTCGGCTATATTGATGAAATAGTGGAACATCTCGAATCTGAAGCCGAACATTCCAAACCACAATTAGGAGAAATCAAATTTG
Source organism: Fischerella muscicola PCC 7414 (assembly GCF_000317205.1). Lineage (GTDB taxonomy): Bacteria > Cyanobacteriota > Cyanobacteriia > Cyanobacteriales > Nostocaceae > Fischerella > Fischerella muscicola. The sequence continues at coordinate 75,134 of NZ_AJLK01000033.1, forward strand.
AACACGTTTGGTTTGGATATAAAGAAGATGATTACGTCATTAAAGATTTAGATTTTACAATTCACCCCGGAGAGAAAGTAGCATTAGTTGGCCCTACTGGTGCTGGTAAAACTACTATCATCCGGCTTTTGTGTCGTCTCTATGAACCCAGCCAAGGACGCATTTTAGTTGATGGTATAGATATCCGAGAATTACCCCAAGCCGAACTCAGGCGCTACATGGCGGTAATTTTGCAAGAAGGTTTTTTATTTGCTGGCGATGTGAAAAGCAATATTACCTTAGCAGATGGCTACTCTTTTGAGGAAGTGCAACAAGCAGCAGAGAAAACTAACATTGCCCAATTTATTGAACAACTTCCCCAAGGATATAATACCCAACTGCGGGAGAGAGGTACAAATCTTTCTAGCGGTCAAAAGCAACTATTAGCCTTTGCTCGTGCAGCAATTCGCAACCCCCAAATTCTAGTATTAGATGAAGCTACAGCTAGCCTAGATGTAGGAACAGAAGCATTAATTCAAGAAGCTTTAAACAAGCTATTGATCGGAAGGACTGCAATTATTATTGCTCACCGCCTATCCACAATTCGCAACGTAGACCGGATTTTTGTACTCAAGCGCGGAGAATTAATAGAACAGGGAAGCCATGAACAGTTATTGCAACTAGGGGGACTTTACGCTACCCTACACAACCTACAGATGTTGGGAAGTTAAATTTGTTAAGAGTTAATGGTTAGTGGTTAGTAGTTATTTCCATACTCCCCACACTCCCCACCTCCCCATCTATCATGTAATTTAAAATCCCCAAATTTCCTATGCTTGACCTGACCAAACTAACACGACAAATGCAAGGTTTGAGTCAGCATCTTACACAAGAAGCTGCTGCTAGTCGCCAACGTTTAGAATTAGCTCAACAACATTTTCTTAACGCCTGCGATCGCCAAGAAGAATTTGTACAGAAGCAGGAAAAATGGCGCGATCGCATTCTGTTTGCTAGTGCGACTCCTGTTGAACCACTCAACACTTGTATTGAAATTCCCGTTCCGCCTAAAGTTCATACTGTTATTGCTACTGATGGTTCCCAAATAGCCCCTAACCATCATGAAATAGCCTACTGCTATCTACTCAATATTGGCAGAGTTGTTTTACATTATGGTCAAAATAAACACCCGCTTCTAGATAGTTTACCGGAGATATTTTATCGTCCAGAGGATTTATACATTTCCCGTCAGTGGGGAATTAGAACCGAAGAATGGATGAGTTATTGCCGTACCGCCAGCGAAGCCACAGTCTTAGCAGAATTAGCGTGTAGTGTTGTCTCAAAAGATAAAGAAATATCTTCTCCCCCTACTCCCCCCACTTCCAAAATCCCCACCCTCGCAATGGTCGATGGTTCGTTAATATACTGGTTTTTAGAACAATTACCCTTTGATGCACGCGATCGCATCTTACCCCCGATCCTGCAAGCTTGGCGGCAAATGCGGGATGCCCAAATTCCCCTGATGGGTTATCTCAGCGCATCTCGTAACATCGAAGCCATGAACTTTTTGCGTCTTTTGGCTTGTCCCCATCCTGTGCCTGATTGTATGAGTTTTTGCCCCAATCAACTGGAAAAAGTCCCTTGTAAGGTGTTTGAACCGCTACGCGATACAACGCTTTGGACAACGCAACTCAAACCAGGACAACGTGGCCCCCTGTGGCGTAGTAATGCCCGTATTCTAGACTTATACGAAGACTTACAGATTTACTTTTGTTATGTCCACGTAGGAGCCGAAATTGCCCGGATAGAAATACCTGCGTGGGTAGCAGAAAATACATCTTTGTTTGATGAATCACTAGGATTGATGTTGGCACAAGTGCAAAAAGGATATGGCTACCCCGTAGCCATAGCTGAAGCACACAATCAAGCAGTAGTACGTGGTGGGGATAAAGCGCGTTTCTTTGCTCTTTTAGAACGACAAATGATCAAAGCTGGTTTGAGAAACGTGGGAACGTCTTATAAAGAAGCAAGAAAGCGGGGAAGTATTGCATAGTAGAGTTTTAGGACTTACGCACACTCTACTAATCCTTGGCGTCTTGGCAGTTAAATAGTTAAAATTTTTGTTTTAAACCGCACAGAACGCAACAGAACGCAAAGTAAGAGAGGAAAGAGGTTGATATCATGTCCGGTGAAACATTTATCATATTTGTGAAGGACTGTAGGTAATGGGAAAAACCAATTACCAATTACCAATTACCAATTACCAATTACCAGTCTACGATGGTATGAGCCATGCAAAATCTAGGTACACCACAACTAACAGGACTGAACTTAGAACTATTTCATGTTCAAAGTAGTACATCATTTGCAATACCAACACATTCAGATGTAATTCGTATCGGTAAACCGAACGAAAAAATTAATCCGGATATAGATGTTTCTGCTTTACCAGACGCTGATATCGTTTCTCGCCTGCACGCAGAAATTCAAATAGAAGGTAATAACTACTATATTGAGGATTTAGGAAGCTCTAACGGCACATATCTTAATAATACAAAGCTAGAGCCAGGAACTCGCTATGCTCTGAATTTAGGAGATAAAATTAACCTCGCTCAAGAAGAAAAAGTAACTTTTATATTTCAAAATAGACAACAAAATCAAACAAATAATATTTATATTTCCAATCCAACTGTATTTCAGCCCCAGAATACTAATATCAATCAAAAACATAAGGTTGATCGAACTAGCAAGCTGTTAGGTTCAGCCTTAATGATCGCCGGAATTATCATTTTTGCTTCTAGTACTCAAATTGGAATTTTTGTCCGACTTCCGGGTGTGTTACTTTGCGTTGTTGGAGTTGCCATACTGATTTGGGGGCGGATTAATCCAATTTTTGGATTGCTTTTGATCTTGGGTGGAATTGGAGTCATTGTTTTCACTGGTGGCGTGTTTGCTTCAGTAAATTTCTTGGCTTTTCTCATATCATCTGCCTTGTTAGCAGTGGGATATTTACTTTTTAGTACTGGAAAAGTTGGGAAGTACGATTTACAAACTATCAAAGAGTTGCTCAAGCAAAAACGTAAATGAAGAAACAGCATGAATGAGCTTGTGACACCACCAGAGAGACAGGCAAGGATGCAATTGCATGATGGTCGTATGCTCACATGGTACGAATGGGGGCCTGTTGAGGGCTTTCCAGTTTTGTTTTGTACTGGGGCTGGAATGAGTGGATGGCTTGGTTTTGGCGCGAGTGATCTCCCTAGTCTCGGCTTGAAACTTATTGCTATTGACCGGCCTGGCTTGGGTTTGTCCGATGTTCACCCTAACAAGACTTTGTCCTCTTGGGTGGATGACATGCGGGAGTTGATTCAGGTCAATGATCTCCATAATGTTCTTGCCGTTGGTTTCTCTCAAGGCGCACCGTTTGCATTTGCTCTCGCGGGACAGAATTTGGTGAAGGCTATAGCAATTGTGTCGGGACAGGATGAATTTACCCATCCGCGTGTGAGACCGCTTTTGCATCCAGATGTAGAGGGCATGGTTGCTGCTGTCCAAAAAGATGCTGTAGGCTTTGAGAAGTACTTTTCGCAGATGGCAACGCCGGACGGATTATGGCAGTTAATTATTGGGATGAGTGCCCAGTGCGATCGCGTGTTGTATGAGAATGAAACATTCAGCCAAGCATATCAACGGGCCTTGCAGGAGGGTTTCTCCCAGGGTACACAAGGATACGCACGAGACCTCGTCAATACGTTCAGTTCATGGTCTGTGAAGTTGGAGGAAATTACCGTTCCTGTGGATCTCTGGTATGGCGGTTTGGATACGAGTCCAGTTCACTCCCCAGATTTTGGCACGACCTTGGCTTTACGCCTAGCGATCGCTTCCCATACCATCGACCCACAACAAGGCGGATCAATTCTCTGGACGAGGTCTTGGGATATTCTCGCAAAGCTAAAATCTCATGTGTCTACCACATAATAATTGGCATTGGGCATTAGGCATGTGAAAATCATCAGTATCTTAATTACCCTTACGGGTTCGCGATTACGCTCATGGGGGACTCGGGGCCCCTTTGGGGTTGCGGGAGGAACCCCCTGCGTAAGAGTCGCTGGCTCACCAATTACCCATTACCCGTTACCTATATCTATTGCTGACTACTAGAAGCTGGAGGAGGTGCAGGAACTGGTGCAGGGGCCGATTGCTGTTTGAAACGACGCAGTGATTGTCTCAACTGAGTCTGACCATTTGATGAGGCTGGTGTGGGGTTTTGCTGTCTGCGCCGTCGACGAGGAGATTGGGTTGCTGGAGTTGGATTATTAGGTGTGACTTGTTGTCGTCGTTGTCTGGGTGTTGGGGTAGTTTGGTTTGTGGTAGGTGAAGGAGTTTGCACACGCTGACGCCGTAGACGACGAACAGGTGTTGTCGGTTGAGAAGTAGTTTGTTGTGAAGGGGATGTGTTCTGTCGCTGTCTAACTCGGGTTTCTGGCGGAACATCGACGATAGTTCCAGGGGTTAACCGCCGTCTACGTCTTGTGGTTGGTTGTGCGACGTTGGCAGAGTTGACAGAAGAATCAGAAGTTGCTTGTTGGTTTCTTTGTTGTTCTTCTCTTTGTCTTTGACGTTTTTTGACATCCCGGTAACGACGCGAACCTCTTATGGCATATTCTGTGGCGATTACTTCTCCTTGTCTACCACGTTGTGAGGGTTTTAATTTCCAATTCCGAGCCTGGTTGAGGTGTTCTTCATCTAGTTTACGATTACCACTGGATTTGACGATTCGCACATTCGTAACATTACCTTGAGAGTCAGTATCAACCGCTACTTCTACTCTACCTTCTATACCTCTACGTCTGGCATCCTCAGAATATTTAACATCACACTTACGACAAGCTGCACGACCATCCCCTGAACCTGTTTGCAACTTAGGAGGGGTTGGTGCTGTAGCTATGGTTTGGCGTTGTCTTCGCCCAGTTCCGTTGCCGGAACCAGTGCCAGAACCGTTACCAGAACCTGTTCCACTTCCTGTACCACTACCGCTACCACTGCCAGAACCAGAACCTGTTCCACTTCCTGTGCCACTGCCAGAACCTGTTCCAGTTCCAGTTCCACTACCGCCAGTAACTATTGTACCTGTACCATTGCCTGTAGTAGTAGCAACGGTGGAACCCCCGCCGCCTCCACCACCGCCACCTCCACCATTTGAATCTCTAGCTTCGTTTAAAAGCTGTCTCAATTTTTCACTGCTTTGGTTTACATTATTCTGCACTGATGCAGGTGCAGGAGAGGTATTTTTTGCAATGGTAGGATTCGGGCGCGGATTTGGTGTAGTTGCTGGTTGCTGCACAACTTGCTTTGGCGGTTCTTTGACAGGTTCAGGTTTGAAACTCTGCACCGGAGCAGTTGGTTGCGGTATTGGTTGTTTCTCAACAGGTTTTGGTACGGGCAGAACTTCGGTATTATTGCTATTGGTAGTTGCTTTGGCGCTGAGAATCTTATTATCTATAAGTTCTGGTTTTGGAGTCTCTTTTTTGGTTTCTTCTGGTGCTTCTGGCGTTTCCAGCGTCGTAGGTTCAACAATTGTGAATTCTATTGGTTCTTCTTCAGAAGGCACTCTACTTAAAAGATTGCCGATGCCGGAAGCTAATACCCCAATATGCAGCGCTAGTGAGCCAATTAGGCTAAAAGCCACAAAAGACTTGAGAGCTTTGGCTTCTTTTTCTCGCTGCTGCACTGCGATGCTGGAAAAGCTCATAATATTGCAACTCATTATTACCTAATCAGTCAGATTAGAATGCCTAGAAGCAAAAGTCAAGCAATAAAAGTATAAAAAAATTAGTTAAGTTCTATAGAGTATTGCAATTCGGAAATGCTTAATTTGTTAATTGTTTGGCTCTCAAAGAGCTTTGAGATTTATAGTAAATTTTATGTGACAAAAGTTAATTTAACTTGACATAAAGTTTTCACTTATTTGTCTTGCTATTGATAAGATATATCATTTACTGCTAGTCTAACTGTTAAATTGTTCATCTTTAAAGAAGCATTACATGCTAACTAATCTCAATGAGTTGTTCAGAGCAGGTGGCGTGGTCATGTGGCCCCTGCTGGCATTTAGTGTGGTGGCGATCGCATTGATTATTGAACGGGTGCGTTTCTGGTATCGCATCAACACCCGTCAACATAAAGTAGTGCGAGAGGTATTAAATCTCTACCGCCTAGATAACGTTGTCGGTGCAATGGATAAATTGCAAAAAAACGCCGACTTGCCCATCTCACGCATTTTTCTCTCAGCATTACAACTAGAAGAACCGACACCAGAAGAGTTTCGCCTAGCTTTAGAAAGTGAAGCCCAGGCAGAAATTCCTGTACTCAAGCGTTTCCAAAACTTGTTTGAGACAATCATCGGTCTTGCACCACTTTTAGGTTTGTTGGGGACTGTATTAGGATTAATTGTCTCGTTTGCATCCCTAGATGTTGGTGATGTAGGAGGGGAAAAAACCGCAGGTGTCACCGCAGGTATCAGTGAAGCACTTGTGTCTACAGCATCCGGCTTGGTCGTAGCTATCTTTACATTGCTCTTTGCCAATACCTTCCGGGGACTGTACCAACGCCAAATAGCTTCGATTCAAGAATACGGAGGACAGTTAGAATTACTCTACCGTCGTCGTTATGAACGAGGAGACAGAGCTTATGCGTCTACTAGATGAGCCAGATTTACCACCGCAAATTAACATCGTACCAATGATAGATGTGATTTTTGCGATTTTGACATTTTTCATTATGTCAACGTTGTTTTTAACTCGTTCAGAAGGCTTGCCGGTTAGTTTACCCAAAGCAGCAACAGCCAAACAGCAGCAAGTTCCGACTAAAATTACTGTGACTGTAGCTCAAGATGGACAAGTCAGTGTTAACCGCAAACCAACTACTGTTGATGCATTAGAAGGGCAAGTGCGAGCTTTAGTAGGTGAGAATTCAGAAGTCTTGGTAATTATTAATGCTGATGAAAAAGTTAGTCACGGTCAAGTTGTGACGGTGATGGATAAGGTGCGACAAGTTCAGGGCGCAAAACTGGCTATTGCTACTCAGAAACCACAGTAGTGGTTTGGAAGGAAGAAAAGGGGGACGACTTGGAGAACAAGAGAGAAAGGGTACGCTTTAGACGTATTGTGATAAATCTCAAAAAATGAATGACACATTCGGTAGTCCTCAAGAATGGCTGACTGTATTTGTCTATGTGGGATTTACAGTCTTTATTATTTGGTGTGTATTGGTTAGTCAGAACAAATGAATGCGATCGCACTCTAGCTAACGTTGCCATGATAACCAACTAGAGGTGATTTTCTTGACTAAAGGAGTTAAACGGGTGCGATTGTAAGCGTCGGCTGCTTTACGGATTGCTTCTGCTTGCGTAGGATAGGGATGAATTGTTTTGGCGATCGCTTTCATCCCTAAGTTATTAGTCATTGCCAAAGTAATCTCGTTAATTATCTCTCCAGCATGACGTGCCACAATGGTTGCACCTAAAATCTTGTCAGTGCCTTTTTTAACATGAACTTTGACAAATCCTTCAGCTTCACCGTCGATAATTGCCCGATCTACTTCGTTTAAGGGAATATAATAAGTATCAATTTCTATACCTTGGCCTTGTTCAAGATACATCCCGACATGGGCAACTTCAGGATCAGTATAGGTACACCAAGGCATTGTCAACGAACTCAGTTTTTTCCGCCCTAATCCCAAAACTGAAAACAGGGCATTTTGAACGACAATACGCGCTGCTGCATCAGCAGCGTGGGTGAATTTCCACTCCATGCAAACATCTCCCACTGCATGGATACGGGGATTAGTTGTTTGCAGGTAATCGTTGACAATCACTCCCTTTTGTTTGTCGTATTTCACACCTACAGATTCCAAGTTTAGATTTTCTACGTTAGGCGATCGCCCCACCCCTACGAGAATTTCATCTACATATAGCTGGTTTTGTTTTCCGTTGGCTTCGTAGTAAATTACCTTGTTTACATCCTGGCGTTCAACCTGGTGAATGTTTGCCTCCAAAATTATGCTTGTCCTCTAGCTAACGACGGTTTTGCTGTATCTCGTTTAACTTGGTTCTAATTGTCTCTACGCGGTTACGATTCACACCTAAGTCGCTTTGACCTAACCGGGAAGCTGAACGAACATGGATAATATTGTCATTGCGGTCTAGGTAAAATTCAACGTCATCGACAAATCCCATCAAGGCACTTTTGAACTCAGCATACAAATAATCTTCAGTTTCGCTGATGATTGTTGTTCTTGGTAGGGACTGAATGATACTTTTGATGTCTGCCAGTGCTTGTTCTGGGCTGGAAGTGTAGGTTAAAGGTGCTATTTTGTGAACTGCGTCTGTACTTTGGCTAGCAACACAGTTTGGGCTATTTGGACAAGGTGCTAATTTGCGATCGCTAACGCCTAAGTTTGATGGTCGTTTACCTGCAAAAATCATGGTTATCTCCAATAATGTCAGTTACGTCTAAATATGAGTTGAAAGAGCAACATAAGGTTTTTTGGCAATTGTCCAGTTTGATTGAAGTTAACGAACACTGTCTTGAAAAGCTTTGAAGTTCCCTCCGGGACGCTGCTTTGTAGGCGCACCCATCGACTTCAAGGTAAGAGTACGGAGGAAACCTCCACACCCTGACGGGAAGCCACTTCGTGTCTACAAACTTTTCGCAGATGAACCCAGATGGACACAGATAGATTATCAGTGTTCATCCGTGTATCCTTTGGGAAGCCTCCTTTGGGAGCGTGTACGACTTCAAAAACAGGATTTACACTATACTTTTAATTCACATATGCGTAAGTTATAAAAATTTATTAGTTATGTATTTTACTCTTAACTGCGCCCTTTTCCTGGATGACACTGTTGTAATTACAATTTAGGGTGGGCAGCAATGCTGTCCACCCTAAAAGTTAATAACTAATTGAATCGGTTTACATGGCGAGATTCACCATCGCCCAGTAAACAACAAGCAGGGAAAAAACACCAATCCACAAAATTGCTCTGTTTTGAAATAGATTTGTTAGACGGTTCATAAGTTGTGATATTGAGAATCGATTTTTAATGTGTGAGTAGGAATAGATTAATCAAGAAAAAGATATGGAGTAGACCTCAACATATTTTGGTCAAAGGTGAAAGAAGAAAGTACTCTCCTAAATTTCCCTTCCCCTTACCTATTCCTCCTGATCTCCACTCCCAAAGGGAGTAGGGACTCTGAGTTTCCCTTAACCAAACATGTATAAGGTATACTAGACCCATTTGTGAGTCTTGTGTTTGGATTTAACCAAAAACTATTCCTATTGATGGTTTATTGTGAAGTTTTAACTACTAGCGCCAACAAGCGCATCCATTAAGCCTTTATCATTGGCTTTTATCTACTTGTAAGACGCTAGTTCTACCAAATCCAAATTGCATTTACTCACTTTTTTTAAGTCTGCGTAGATAGGTTTCATGAGAATCTACATCAGACAAAAAATCATGAGTTTTTTATTCAGAATGATGCGTTGAAGCTTTAAGCTCCCAACTTCAACAATTCTGAATCCAAATGAGTTTTAAATTTGGATTTGATATTGATTATATTCTAACTATATCAAAAGAATTTTGCAGGACTGGCATAAAGAAAAATTATGAATACTTACACTTCTTTTTTATCAGTAGTTTCAAACAGTAAATAACTAGATACTATTAGCTGGTTTTACTCTCCATGTCTTCTCTCTTAGGAGAGAAGACAAGAAAAATGATTAATCGCGAAAGCCGGTTGTAATCTCTTTTTCATACCTGAAAGCAAGCATATCCCCACCTTAGGTAGACAAAAATCACCTGCATAGAAATATAAAGTTTTTATTGTTCCCTGGCTCGACAAGTGTTTCAACTAAGCTCTTACATTAAATAAGTTGCTTGAAAACACATTTTAGAAAAACGTAGCCACTTTTTAATTCTAATTTTTTTAGGAGTCTTTTATGCGAATTGCTCAGGTTGCCCCACTCTGGGAAAGAGTTCCACCTCCAGGTTATGGTGGTACTGAATTAGTGGTGGGATTGTTAACCGATGAGTTAGTCCGGCGTGGACATGAAGTCACGCTATTTGCATCGGGAGATTCTCTCACTTTGGCAAAGTTAGTATCAGTTCATCCTCGTGCTTTACGGCTTGATCCAAGTATAAAAGAGTATGGCGTCTATGAGATGTTGGAATTGAGTCGGGTGTACGAAGCCGCAAATGAGTTTGATATTATTCATTCTCATATGGGTTGTAATGCTTTACCCTATGTTAATTTAGTTAACACACCTACTGTACATACTTTGCACGGTATTTTTACACCCGACAACGAAAAATTGTTTGTAAATGCTAAAAATCAACCCTATGTGAGTATTTCTAATTCCCAGCGTGAACCAAGATTAGAGTTAAATTATGTAGCAACAGTTTATAACGGTATAGATGTCAGTAGTCATCAGTTCCACCCCCAGCCAGAAGAACCCCCTTACTTGGCATTTTTAGGTAGGATATCACCAGAAAAAGGAACGCACATCGCAATACAAATTGCTAAACAAGCTGGTTGGCGTTTAAAAATGGCAGGCAAAATAGATGTAGTTGATAGAGAATATTTTGAAAAGGAAGTTAAACCTCTCATTGATGGGAAGCAAATAGAGTATTTAGGTGAAGCAAATCATGTTCAGAAAAATGCTCTGATGGGTGGTGCAGTGGCAACTTTATTTACCATTACTTGGCGGGAACCATTTGGGCTAGTAATGGTAGAATCAATGGCAGCCGGAACACCTGTTATTGCTATGAATATGGGGTCAGTTCCAGAAGTAATTGCTCACGGTAAAACAGGTTTTATCTGTAACAATATTGCAGAATGCGTTGATGCTGTTAGCAAAGTGGAAAAACTTGATCGCTATGCATGTCGTGATCATGTCGAGAATAATTTCAGTGTGCGAAAAATGGTAGATGGCTATGAAGCTGTTTATCAAGAAATTGTGGAAAAACGGCTTGCTCAAAGTGGCAAACTTATGCACTTAGATGAATTCAAAAATAAACCGCAATTAAGTGCATTAAGTCGTGTTGCTCAGTTGCGTTCAAATATGTAAAGAAGTGGGGAAAGGTTAAAGGGAAAACTTGATGGTTGGGAGATGGGGAGATGGGAAGAAAAATTTCTTTGTTGTCCTCCTTGTCTGGTTTGTCCTCCTTGTCCTCCAAGTCGTTCCCCTTTCCCTTTTATGCACTTGTTGGCTCGATGTAGCCTTGTAAGTTCTCTGGTTCAAACTGGCGTAAAATACGAGTTGCTTGACGAGTTAATTCTTCAGTACCTTTGACTACAATTAGGTACTTTCCTTCATTTAAACGATTGCGGTAAGGTAAAGCATCTCCACTACCCACAGTTAAACCGACTCCGCCACCAACTAAATATGCACCCAAAGCACCAGCAGCAGTTCCTAAAAGTCCACCAATAATATGATTGCCAAAACTGCCAATAGGAAATATCTCAATGCCTGTCAAAGCATTAAAAGCATAACCCGCTACAAAACCAAAGGGAATTAACCAAAGCGCCAGGCGATTTGCTCCTTTTTTAGCTTGCACATTTGGGTTGATTAACCCATATTCATCAGCTGTTTTGTAGCCTTGACCTAAAATATCAATTTGATTTACAGGTAAACCTTCTTTTTCAAGAGCAGAGTAAGCTTCCTCCGCCTGCATTCTATCTGATAACACTGCAATAAGATAATTCATATTTTCTCCAACGTGAAAGCTACTAATGTGAGTAACAATGAAGTCTTTAAACGCTTATCTTCCACTAAATTAAAAAATTAATATACAAACTTTGTCTCTTGAAAGAGAGACTTTGCAAATTACTCATATAGTAGTTGGCTTTTAACCACTAACTACTGGCTAATAAAAGTTATCACTAAAAATTTTTTGTGTAAACTAACTTTCTTTCTAACTATCTATACAAACTAAGCAAGATAGCTAGAAAAAACTTCAACCTTGAGAGGGAAGATTGAATATTGAAACTAAGTCTAAAGACTAAAAACTAAAGATATCTTGAGATTGAAAAGCTATAAAAAGATGATTTTATCTGCATAGTTACCTTTTTTATTTCTCAGTAGCTTTTTGCTGCTGATAATAATGGCTACAATAAAATGATGTACCTCACCTCTGGAGTTCTAGCTGTGGGCTTATTTGATGATTTGAGTCGGTTTTTGGAAAATCGTTTAGAGGAATTCTTGCGAAGTAATCCGCATCTGGAATTAGAAGCGTTGTTAGAGCAGCTGCGGGAGCAGGAAGAAGATACTTTAAAATTGATTGCAGATTTACAATTACAAGAGAAGCGATCGCAAGAAGAAATTCTGTCCACAGCTCAAGAAATCCAAAGGTGGCATATCCGTGTCCAAAAAGCAAAAAATGCCGGGAGAGAGGATTTAGCAGTCAAAGCGCAAGAAAGAGAAGCAGCACTCTTGCGGCAAGGCAATCAGCAGTGGGGACAGATGCAAGGATTGAAAGAACGCATTACCCAAGCACAGGATTTACTCAAGAAAGTTCAACAACGGCGACAGGAAGTGCAAACAAAAGCTGCGGAAGCACAGACAGCACGTGCCAAAGCACAAGCACAGCAGCGTATCGAAACCGCTGGTTGGTCGAATCAAAGCCGTAGTTACTCCAGTGGGAATGATCCTCTAGAAGAAACATTCCGTCGTTGGGAAACTGAGGCTGAGTTGGAAGATATGAAGCGGAAGATGGGAAGATAAATAATGGTTAGTAGTTAGTGGGTACAGACGCGAGGAACATCGCGTCTGTACATTGGTAGTTGGTGGTTAAACTAACAACTAATAGCTATCAACTAACATATGAATTTTCCCGTTTATTTTTACTTGGGTTCACTGCGGATTCACCCACATATTTTATTTGAATCCATAGCTTATACTGTGGCGTTAAGTTTAGTCTTGCGTAATGCCCGCAAGGATATTATTACACCACCACAACGCACTTGTATTATTGTGGGTGGGATGCTGGGTGCTATTGTCGGTGTAAAGGCGTTAGTTTTACTGCAACATATTAATTTATTAGGGCAAAATTCCCAGCTATTTTTATTACTATTACTGCAAGGTAAAACAGTTGTTGGAGCGATATTAGGTGCGGTGATTGGAGTAGAAATTACCAAAAAAATTATTGGTGTCACGCGCTCCACTGGTGATGTATTTGTCTATCCATTAATTATCGGAACAGCAATTGGTAGGATTGGTTGCTTTTTAACTGGGTTGAGCGATCGCACTTACGGAATTGCTACAAAATTACCTTGGGGTGTAGATTTTGGTGATGGTATTCCTCGTCATCCTACTCAACTCTATGAAATTATATTTTTAATCATCTTATTAATATTTATACGCCTTCGCAGTCGCTATCAATACCAAGAAGGTGATTTATTTAAATTTTATTTAGTTTGTTATTTAAGTTTTAGATTTTTGATAGATTTTATAAAGCCCGACTTTCATATTTTCTGGGGAATGAGTGCAATTCAAATTGCTTGTTTGTGTGCCATCATTTATTACAGTCGCTCCATTCCTCAGATGTTCCAATTGAAATCGTGAGGCATGGAGCATAGTATATTGTTAGACTTTTTATCTAGCCTACAATTATTATTTGTAGGTTTTATTCCTGCTGCTGTTGCGGGGATTTTACTGGGAAGTGCAATTGGTATAAATCCCTTACTTTATCAACTATGTAAGCGATTGCTACAAATTCCCTACAGCATTCCTCCTATAGCATTTGTACCACTCGCTTTTATCTTTTTTAAAGAAGTAGAAGTAGCAGCAAGTATCGTTGTTTTTTTTAGCGCTATCTGGGCGGTGATGATTAACACAGCTACAGGTATGCGAAAAAGTCGTCTCCAAGACAATAATTTTCGTGTGGCAATTAGTTATATATTTGATGCTTTAAGAACAGGTCTGTGGATAGCTTGGTTTACAGTGATTGCAATTGAAATGTTGACAATCGGAAGAGGCTTAGGGTTTTTGATTTGGAATGGTTACAGAGGAGGTAACTATAATAAGATTATCGAGGGTCTAATTTATATTGGTACTATCGGTTTTCTCTTAGATCAACTATTAGATATTACAGGCAATATTTTGACAAAAATTATCTCAGAAGGGCAAAAATCTGATGATTAACGTGAATATAATTATGTCGTGGTTGTGAGTAAATATTCAGTAGGCTGTATTACGGCTACGTAAAAATTTGAGCGTTTGAGAGAATAGAAATTAGCCGTAACGCACCACCAAATCTCGTGCGTTACGCGCTGCTTTAACGCACCCCACAATTTAAAGTTTACTTCAGTATAATAATTCCAAAAATTTAACGATCTACATATACTATTATCAATTGGGTGTGTTTTTAGGTGAGCATTTTTAGTACAATTTTTTATTATTTCGTAGTGAATTATCTATAGAAATACTCTGCGTCCCTTTGCGCTGACTCCGCGTTCCTTTGCGTTTAAATAAACTAAGATTTTATGCAAAGCTGTACTTAGTATTATCAGCAATTAATAATTAGGAAATAGGTAAACCGCATTGTTCTTACCTATTTCCCATGACTTTGATATTCAATCAAAGATGATGTTATATCAAGTTCGGTTAATCACTTAGAATAAAAAACCTC
>NZ_AJLK01000034.1 GCF_000317205.1 Fischerella muscicola PCC 7414
CTTACCAAGGAGAGGGGTACCGAAGGGGGGGTGAGGTTAAACGGAATTGTAAGTAATCATGCGAACTTGATATTATTCGTCAATTTGGCCAACGCGACGGATATTAAGAATATCACTCATTTTCTTAATTTGAGTAAATAACTGTTCTAATTGAGGCCGATCGCGAATTTCAATCCCCAAATCAATCAATGCTGGTTGACCAAACGATGTTTTGACATTTGCATGACGGACGTTGATTCCTTGGTCACTGAGTCGTGACAAAATATCTTTTAATACTCCTACTCGGTCTAGTGCTTCAATTTGCAAATTCACCGCGTAAGTTACGGGACGACCACTGTGTTCTACTGCTTGGTTCCAACTCACCGGTACAAGGCGATCGCACTCTACTTTTTCCAGATTATGACACCCTTGGCGATGAATAGAAATTCCTTTGCCCCGTGTTACTACACCGATAATTGCTTCGCCGGGAATAGGGGTACAACACCCAGCTAAGTGATACAACAACCCTTCTACACCGACGATAGGCGAATCACTGGCGCGGGAAGTTATAGGAGTCGCTTCTCGTAACAACGCCGCCGCCTTGGCTGTGGTAGGTAGGTGTGTGGTAATATCTGGCTCGTTAGTAGCAGGTTGCTGTGCTTTTACGATTTCTCGCCAACGGTTCAGCACTAAGTTGAGTGTGATTTCCCCGTAACCCAAACCTGCGAGTAAATCTTCTGTGGAGTGGTAGTTACACCTTTCTGCTACCGCCTGCATTGCTTCTGACTTCAGCACATTTTCAAAACCGGTTTTCCCAAGTTCTTTTTCTAATAATTCGCGTCCACGAGCAATATTTTCTTCCCGGCGCGATCGCTTGTACCATTGCTTAATCCGGTTTTTTGCTGCACTAGTCCGAACAAAGTTCAACCAATCCAGACTAGGATGACCATTTTTTTGAGTAATAATCTCGACTATATCGCCGTTTTGCAAGCGCGTCGAAAGTGGAACCATTCTACCATTTACCCGGACTCCCGCACAGCGATTCCCTACTTCTGTGTGAATGCGATAAGCAAAATCTACTGTTGTAGAACCGGGTTTTAAAGCGACTAAATCTCCTTTGGGAGTAAAGACATAAATGTCTTCTTCAAAAAGATTATCTTTGATGCTTTCTAAATATTCTTGGGCATCTTTTAAATCACTTTGCCATTCTAATAACTGCCGCAACCAAGTAAATTTTTCATCTGATGCAGTCAAGCCAGTGTGAGAACCGCCAGTTTCTTTATACTTCCAATGAGCAGCAATACCATATTCTGCCACATGGTGCATTTCCATTGTCCGAATTTGCACTTCTAAAGGTCGTCCCCAAGGGCCTATGACCCCAGTATGTAATGATTGGTAACGGTTGGGCTTGGGCAGTCCAATATAATCTTTAAATCTACCAGGAATCGGACGAAAGACATCGTGAACGACCGCCAAGGCACGATAACATTCCTCGTTCGTTTGTACAATAATTCGCAGTGCTGCTAAATCGTAAATTTCGTGAAATTCTTTATTTTGCCGTTGCATCTTTTGGTAAATGCTATAAAGATGCTTGGGACGTCCACTGATATCAAGACAGCGAATTCCTGCTTCTGCGAGTCGTGTTCTCAATGTTTCTGAGATTTTTGTCAATCTCTCTTCTCGATCTGTACGTTTTTCGGAAACCAGCTGCTGAATTTGTCGAAAAGCTTCTGGTTCCAAATATTTAAATGCTAAGTCTTCCAATTCCCATTTAAAACGCCAAATCCCCAAGCGATTTGCTAGGGGAGCAAAAATTTCTCGTGTTTCTGTAGCGGTACGACGGCGTTTCTCTTCTGGCATATATTCTAATGTCCGCATGTTGTGTAAGCGATCTGCCAACTTCACCACAATCACGCGGATGTCCTGCGCCATTGCCAAAAACATCCGCCGAAAATTTTCGGCTTGACTTTCGGTTTTGCTTTTGAAATTTATTTTAGATAGCTTGGTGACGCCTTCAACTAAGCACCTAACTTCTGAGCCAAAACGCTGCTCTATTTCCTCAATTGTAACATCTGTATCTTCCACTACATCATGAAGAAATCCAGCTGCTATCATAGCTGCACTACCACCTAAATCACGCAGCATTCCAGCTACAGCAATCGGATGACAGATGTATGGTTCTCCTGATTTGCGGTACTGACCCTGATGCAGTTGATAAGCAAACTCAAAGGCTCGACAAATCAAACTTGTATCATAATATTTCCGGTCTTCTTCCGTTGCACCACTGTCTGTAGGCGGTGTACGCAAACAACTTTCTAGCCATTCTGGAAGAGTTATATCAATAGGGTGGTTGACAATTGTGCTGCTCATCATAAAATATAGCGGGGCTGGAGATGATTTCGGTGGTTGTATGGAGGGTTGAACACACTGACGACAATATCGTCGAAAAACGATTGATTTGCTGCTGACACGGGGAGGAAAAAGCGATCGCAGGAGAATTGCTCAAACAAGAAACTTGTGCAAATCATCTTATCTTAGGTGTCAAGCATAATAGCCATCAGAATCCCATGATGGCAAATCAGACCCCAAATTTAAGATTTTGGA
>NZ_AJLK01000035.1 GCF_000317205.1 Fischerella muscicola PCC 7414
ATTTTGGAGTCCATAACCTAACAAAAGGTTAGAAAAGAGTATTGTATAAGAAAAATTACTTGACATTAATAGTATCTCAATTAGCACTGAATGTCTGTCAATCAAGAGAGATATCACACCTTCGTAGTACTATTAGAGCAACTCCGCTCCCAAGCAGCAACTCACCAAACAGATGCCCAGCAACTGCGACAGCATCTTTTGTCTTTACAACAATTTTTTCAGCAGCAGATTTTACCTTTAGCAGAGGAAAAAATACGGGAACTATCCTATCGGACAGAGATGAGTAAGCAACTGCGACTGCTGGAAATTGACGTGATGTTTTTTCAAGGTGCGCGACAAGCTGCAACTGCTGTTGATCGACTCAAAACAATTAGCGATCGCCTGACAATTATCATCGAATACTGCCAAGCCATTCTGCAATCAGAAGCACTAGAAAAGTGATGTGGTTGATAGTTGATAGTTGATTGTTGTTGGTTGATTGTTAGTAGTTAGTAGTTGTACCAGACGTGCCATGGCACGTCTGTACAGTGGTTAGTGGTTAGTAGTTGCTGGTTGCTGGTTGGGTGTTAAGAATTCCTCTTGCCCTCCTTGTCCTCCTTCTCCCTCTTCCCTTGTCCCCGATCCCCGATCCCCGATCTCCTCTACACCAGCTAAAACATCGCGTTGATTAATCAGGTAAATACTAATTAAAGTCAAACCAACTCCTATCCACTGTAACGGGCTGAGAACTTCTTGCAGCAATAAATTGCCGAATAATAAGGCAAATACAGGCGTGAGAAAAGTTAGAGAACTGAGACTAGTCAGATTACCTTTAGAAGCAAAATAGAAAAACAATGCGTAGGCGATCGCGCTGCCAAATACCGTAGCATACCCCAAAGCTGCCCAGTCTGATGGTACGAGATTCTGCCATTGTTGAGATTCTACAACCGATGAAATCCCCCACAAGGGTAAGCCACCGATAACCATATGCCATCCCGTAGCAGTGACGGGATCAGCATGACGGCTGACAAAGCGGATCATCACCGTTCCCACTGCCATACTCAAAGCTGCCAATAGCATTAGCCATTCGCCACTAGCAAACAGAGAATTTAGGAATGGGAGAGTGGGAGAAAGCAAAATTTTGGGAGTGTTGTGAGACAAAAGACCTAAAATCAACTCATCAGGTAAGCCAATCAAACTGATCCCCGTAACGCCCAACAAAAGTCCTAGCCATCCCCACAAACCAATTCTTTCCTGAAACAACCAAGAAGACATCAAAGCCACCGCCAAAGGTTGGGAGTCAATCATCACTGATCCCAAACCAGCACCAGTTCTCACTAATCCCTCAGCCAAAAAGCCTTGAAATAATGCCCCATCTACCAAGGCAAATAAAGCAATCCACAGCCAAGCAGTCCAACCCTTAGGCTGGGATCTACCCATGAAAGCAGCTGCAATTAAAATCAGTACCCCTGCTGGGACTATCCGCACCCCGGCCATAAACAACGGTGTGGTGTGGGAAATCACTCCTTTCATCGCCACCATCGCTGTGCCCCAGAGAAAAAAGGGTGCGATTAGGAGTAGGGGAGTTAAGGAAAGTCGAGATGCACTGAATTTCAGATGCATGAGATTGCTGACGCCTTTGCTTTACAACTGCATAAATTGCTTTACCTAATTTTACCGAATTATGTCTTTTTGTGAAGGAAAGAATACTTAGGCGTTGTGGCTATCAGTTAAGGATTTTAATTCTTGGGGTAAAAATAGAACTTTGAGTAAAAAACCGCACCAGGCACGGAGAACACAGAGGAAGAGAGGAAGAGAAGTAAATAATTTTACAAATGATTTGGATTGCGATTATTCACTTGATCAAACCTGCTTGCATGGCGACGATGACTGCTTGAGTGCGATCGCGGACTTCTAGTTTATGTAAAATTGCGTGGACATGAACTCTGACTGTACCTGTGGTGATATATAGTGCTTCAGCTATTTCCTGATTTGTTTTGCCTTGTGCTATGAGCGAGAGAATTTCTTGTTCTCGTTGCGTCAGTGGATTTACGGTTATAGATAGATTTTTGGTGTAATCTTCGGTAGAATTGAACTCGAACTTGGAGCGAATTTCTTGGGTTGCAGTTTCATCCCACCAAGATGCTCCCGCAGCCACAGAACGCAGCGCCAGTACCAATTTTTCAGCCGCAATTCCTTTCAAGCAATAGCCTTGTGCGCCTGCTGCAATTAACCGTGCAATCAAGGACGCTTGAGAATGAGAAGTCAGAACTAATACAGGCAATTGGGGGTGTAGTTGCTTAATTTGTCGACACGTCTCGATGCCTCCAATACCTGGCAATCCTACATCCAAAAGTACAATATCAAGAGAATGTTGCTTGACTAACTCAACCGCAGTTTCGCCATCTTCCGTCTCAGCAATAATTTCTAACCCTGGTTCTTGTTGCAATCTGACGTGCAATCCCAAGCGGAACAGTTCATCATCTTCAACTAGGAGAATTTTGAGTGCAGTAGAAGCCATTACTCAACAATGATCAGTTATCAGTTAGCAGTTATCAGTTTTATAACTGTTGACTGAATGAGGATAAACTGGAAGTTTAAAACCAAAGATAGCTCCAGTTGTAGTGGTATCTGATGATAAAGTATCTTTCGCAGAAACTCGATTCTCTGCCCAAATTGTACCACCGTGCGCTTCAATAATTTGGCGAGACAGATAAAGCCCTAGCCCAGAACCTTTTGCTTGGCGATCGCTATGACCTTGGTAAAATCTTTCAAATAGGTGGGAAAATTCATTAGGCAAAATGCCTGCACCCGTGTCTAGGATTTTGACGATTTGGTGGGATGCTTGCGATTCTAGCACTACTTCCACATGACCACCGCGCCGAGAATGGTTTATGGCATTTACCAAAAGATTAGTAAAAACTCGTTCTAGTTGCAGAGTATCACCTAACACCCATAAAGATTGCCGAAAATCTGAATCACCATAGTCAAAAGTTATGTAAACGCGACGGTTAGAAGCTAAAGCCGCAAGGTTACTAGCAACATCTTCTGCGATCGCAACTAAATCAACAGGTGCTAAATTTAATTTTAGCCCCTCGGTATCATTGCGATAAACATCCAACAAAGTTTCGACAAATTGTAGAGAAGTCTGATGACTGCGTACCATTGTTGCTAGAACTTTCTGCTGAATTGGCGAAACAGCACCAAATTTTTCTTCCTGAAATGCTTTAATAGTTTCGATTGCTCCTAATAATGGTGTTTTAAGATCATGCGTCAGAGTAGAAGCAAAATCTTCTCGCAGTCTTACCAATTGTTCCTGTGATTCTAACTTAGCTTGAGTCAAGGCAATTGCTTGTTGCGAACGTCGCAGGCGTAGAATTAAAAACCCCGTCACTATCAACGCCATTGAAGCAATCACTCGACTTGAAACTGTGGAAATTACAACTGCTTCCCGTCCTGGTATCCATAAATTTAGCATAGTCAGGCAAACAGCAAGAAATGTTGCCTGCAAAGTTGCTCTTTCGCCAAACCAAGAATTTACTAATAAAATAGCTCCACTATAGAGATATCCAAACACATAATCTGTTGGAGTAGTATATTCTAGGGTTGCAATTACAATAAAGACTCCCAATATCAGAAGGGTTTTACCCAAGTGCCAGTTCTGAGACTGCAATTTCGTTTTTAAAGATGCCATTCACAAAATAATCCTGTCACTAATTTTTATTAATTAACCGCCAAGACGCCAAGAACGCCAAGCGTTAAGTTTTTAGATGAAAATAGAAAATAAAAATGCACTGAACTTTCAGCAGAACAGCCTTCTTCACTCAAATTATATGCAACTGTATGAAATTCAGAATATTCTGAGTAAATCTATTATAATTACGGATTTTTACTCGTGTGTTTAGATATCTATATATATTGTTTACTAATTATCTAAACACAATTCAAAACTGATATATATCTATTGATAAGTATTTTATATCAAAAAAATAAACATAATTTTATTACCCCTAATTCTTGTTTTATTTTGCAAAGCACTCGATGATGTAAATTGATACAGCTATCTCATAGAGGAAGTGCAAAAAAATCACTTTGTGTCTTAGTGACTTGATGGCTAACAAAAAGACTTTTCAGACTTATCCTTTTCTGAAAAAAGATTTTTGAATTAAGAGAAAGTCTGATTTTACTTATATTGGAGTTTACCTAACTCATGTTACAAGGGTGGATACAAATAGCATTAACGCTACTAATTGTGGTAACAATTACTCCCTTTTTTGGGAGATATATGGCACGTGTCTTCCAAGAGCAACAGACTTTTCTCGACCCGATTTCGAACCCAGTTGAGCGAGTAATTTACTCTCTGGTTGGTGTTCAAACCAGAGAAAATATGACGGGTTGGCAATATGCACGAGCCATTATCTACAGCAATATAGTGATGGGGTTGCTAATTTTTTTCATCATTATGAATCAGGGATGGCTACCCCTAAACCCAACGAAAATTGGCGCGCCAACTTGGGACACAGTACTACATACCACAATTTCCTTTATTACTAATACTAACCAACAGCATTATTCTGGTGAAACTTACATGAGTTACGCCAGTCAAATGTGGGGACTGGGATATCACATGTTTACCTCCGCAGCGACGGGAATAGCAGTGGCGATCGCCTTTATTCGCGGATTAACAGGTAGACCACTGGGTAATTTCTATGTAGATTTAATTCGCTCAATTACGCGGGTATTACTGCCAATTAGTATTGTAGGTGCGATCGCTCTTATGGCTGCTGGTGTTCCGGAAACATTAGCAGGGCCTGCACTAATTCCTACTTTAGAAGATCCTGGGATTACTCAGGCGATCGCTCGTGGTCCTGTGGCTCACTTTGAAATTATCAAAGAACTAGGGGAAAACGGCGGTGGTTTTTTTGCTATCAACTCTGCTCATCCATTTGAAAATCCTAACGGCTTTACTAATTTGATTCAGTTGGTAGCAATTCTCTCGATCCCAACCTCGCTGATTTACACCTATGGTATCTTCGCCAACAACATCAAACAAGCCTGGTTAGTTTATAGTATTCCTTTGGTAATCCTTGTTGGTTTTATCATCATTACAGCCATTGGCGAATATAACGGAAATCCGGCTGTAAATACTTTGTTGGGTAGCAATCAACCCAACCTTGAAGGTAAAGAAGTCAGATTTGGCTGGGCGCAATCTGCTTTATATGCAGCTATCACCACAGCCACGATGTGTGGTGCTGTTAATAGTATGCATGATTCGTATATGCCTAGTGGTGGTTTCGTCACCCTTTCCAATATGTTTTTGCAAATTGTGTTTGGTGGACAGGGTACAGGAACAGCTTATTTATTTGCTTATTTAATTTTGGCTGTATTTGCTACAGGCTTGATGGTGGGACGCACACCAGAATTTCTTGGACGCAAGATAGAAAAGCGGGAAGTAGTCCTAGCCAGTTTCCTAATATTGCTGGTTCATCCCATCGCTATTATGATTCCAGCCGCCATTGCTTTGGCATTTCCTGAGCAACTGGCAGGTATTAGCAATCCTGGTTTTCACGGCTTTGCCCAAGTTATCTACGAATATGCTTCCGCAGCTGCTAACAACGGTTCTGGGTTTGAAGGCTTGGCTGATTCTCAACCCTCTCCCTTGGCGATCGCCACAGGTACAGCACCAACTACAACTGCCCTGTGGTGGAACCTCAGTACTTGTTTTAGTCTCCTCGCAGGACGTTATATCCCAATCGTCGGTTTGCTGTTACTGGCAGATAGTATTTCCCGCAAACAGTCGGTGCCTTTAACGACTGGTACACTGCGAACTGATACCGGATTATTTACGGGCATAACCGCAGGTATAATTTTGATTTTAGGCGCACTCACTTTCTTTCCGGTACTGGCATTTGGCCCGATTGGTGAATTCTTTCAAATTAGTAACGGCTAATCGGAGATTGGAGGACAAGGAAGACAAGGAAGACAAAAAGGAGTAAATTCTACACTCCTCACACTCCCCCACCTCCCCACAGCCCCTAATCCCCAGAGGGGACCCCGAGTTCCCCATCTCCCCACTTCATAACTAAAATCTATGGGAACCAAGACCAATTCATCCTCTCCTCGTCCGCCCCGTATACCACAGGGAACTCGTGACTCGCGAAAGCACACCCCTAAAGCAGATATGCGGGGACTGTATCAAAGGGCTATTAAAGAGTCTTTTGTGAAACTCAATCCACGCATAGCTGTAAAAAACCCAGTTATGTTTATTGTCTGGGTGGGAACTATCGTCACTTTTCTTGTCACCCTTGACCCGAATTTGTTCGGAACTATACAACTTCCTGTTAACCAGCAGCGTTTGTTAAACGGGTTGATTACTCTGATTTTATTTTTCACAGTTCTGTTTGCTAACTTTGCCGAAGCTGTGGCTGAAGGGCGAGGTAAGGCACAAGCAGATACTTTGAGGGCGACGCGATCGGATACAATTGCTCGTAAAATTCTACCCGATGGTTCTATCCAAGAAGTGAATTCTACAGAACTGCGGCGGGGTGATTTAGTCAAAGTCGTTGCCAATGACATGATACCCGCCGATGGGGAAGTGATTGAGGGTATTGGCTCAGTGGATGAGTCTGCCATTACGGGAGAATCTGCCCCTGTACTTAAGCAACCCGGTACAGATATTGCTAGTTCTGTGACTGGTGGTACGCGGCTGCTGTCTGATCAATTAAAGATCCGCATTACAGCAGACCCTGGTCAGGGCTTTATTGATCGTATGATTTCTTTAGTAGAAGGGGCGGAACGTAGCAAAACTCCTAACGAAATCGCCTTAACAGTACTTTTGGCAGTCCTGACGCAAGTTTTCCTAATTGTCGTGGCAACTATTCCTCCTTTTGCTGGTTATATTGCTAACTTTGTCAGTACATTGTACGGAGTTGAGGCAGGAAACAGTCTCCGTGCTGGTGCTAGCGTTGCCATTTTGATTTCACTCTTAGTAGCATTAATTCCTACTACAATCGGTGGTTTGCTGAGTGCGATCGGTATTGCTGGGATGGATAGGGTGGCACAATTCAACGTCATTGCTACCTCTGGTCGAGCTGTAGAAGCCTGTGGCGATATCAACAGTTTGGTATTAGATAAAACAGGTACTATCACCTTTGGTAATCGCATGGCTGATGAGTTTATCCCTGTCAATGGTCACTCTGTAGAAGATATGGCGCAAGTATCCTTAGCTGCTAGCGTATTTGATGATACACCAGAGGGTAGGTCGATAGTCAAACTTGCCCAAAACTTTGGTGCAAGAGTAGATTTCGACACCAGCACAGCTGAAGGCGTCGAGTTTTCTGCTAAAACCCGCATGAGTGGTACTAACTTACCTGATGGTAAACAAATCCGTAAAGGAGCAGTAGATGCAATCAAGGGGTTTGTGCGTTCTCGTGGCGGAAATAATACTTCCGAACTGGATGCAGCGTTTGAGCGAGTTTCCCGTTTAGGTGGTACTCCTTTAGCAGTTTGCCAAAACGATGAGATTTATGGTGTGATTTACCTCAAAGATATCGTCAAGCCTGGTATTAAGGAACGATTTGACCAACTCCGTCGTATGGGTGTGCGTACCATTATGCTCACAGGTGACAATCGAATTACAGCTTCGGTGATTGCCCAAGAAGCGGGGGTTGATGATTTTATTGCCGAGGCAACTCCAGAAGACAAAATAGAAGTAATTCGTTCCGAACAGTCTCAGGGTAAGTTAGTGGCGATGACCGGAGACGGTACTAACGATGCACCAGCGCTGGCTCAAGCAAACGTGGGTTTAGCAATGAACTCTGGTACACAAGCTGCCAAAGAAGCCGCTAACATGGTGGACTTAGACTCTGATCCTACAAAGCTCATTGACTTGGTGACAATTGGTAAACAATTATTAATTACCCGTGGGGCGTTGACGACGTTTTCGATCGCTAATGATATCGCTAAGTATTTTGCGATCATCCCTACTATCTTTGCAGCAGCTGGTATTGGCGCATTGAATATCATGGGGCTGAAAAGCGCTCAATCTGCCATTATTTCAGCTTTGATTTACAATGCTCTCATTATCCCAGCCCTAATTCCTCTGGCACTCAAAGGTGTAAAGTTTCGCCCCTTGAGAGCAGACCAACTGCTACGCCGCAATATCTTTATATATGGTGTTGGCGGTATTATTGCTCCTTTTATTGCTATCAAGTTGATAGATGTCATTTTGCCGTTGTCTTGAGAATAGGAATCGGGGATTGGGGATCTAAACCTCAGTATTTTAGTTCAAAGCGTGAAGTTTTGAGTTTGAAACCTGAATGTTCCTGTTTGAAGTATGAAATTTTGAGTTTAAAACCTGAATGTTCTAGTTTCAAGTGTGAAGTTTCGAGTTTAAAACCTGAATGTTCTAGTTTCAAGTGTGAAGTTTCGAGTTTGAAACCTGAATGTTCCTGTTTGAAGTATGAAATTTTGAGTTTGAAACCTGAATGTTCTGGTTTCAAGTGTGAAGTTCAGTCAAATCCTCTTGCCTTCTGCCTTTTAAGAGTTAAAGCTGTGACCAAAATCGTATTTTATAAATCGAACACCGATGCACACTGATGCACACCGATGGACACAGATAGGTCATCGGTGTGTCCACAATTTCAATGTTTTAGTTCAAAACTTGAAGTTCCAGAATTGGAGATTAGTTAACAACCAACTATCAACCACCAACTACCAACTATTTATTTATGAAACCCATCCAACGCTACCCAATTTTATCTGACCAACTACTAGAAACTGTGACTGAAATTTGGTCTGCTAGCAAAAGACAAAAGCTGCCATTGTACTTGTTCATAGCCATGTGCTTGAACTTGGTGGTTGCACCTTTGGTGTTAGCTGCTGATCAACAGTTTTCTCGTACTCAAGCTTGGGCGTTGGGACTATTGGGAATAGTCACGGTTGCTCTTTCTATATATCTATTTTTTGTGATGTTTATACCGGAGAAATTCTGATGAGTTTTACACGCGAAGCAAGTAGAGCAATTCGTTCTACTTTAGTACTTTGGATCATTACAGCTATTATTTATCCTTTCGTAATGATTGGGTTTGGACAAGTTGTGTTTCCAACTCAGGTGAATGGTAGTCTAATCAGAAATACCCAAGGTGAAATAGTTGGTTCTGCTCTTGTTGGTCAACCTTTCACAAGCGATCGCTATTTTAACAGTCGCCCCAGTACTACTAGCTACAGTACTGCTGACCCGCAGAAGGATGAAGCCGGGGTATTAAAAACTGGAGTTTCCGGTGCTAGTAATTTGGCTCCTAGTAATCCAGCTTTGTTAGAGCGTATCAAAGGCAACGATGACCCCGACCCCAGTAAACGGGTTGAAGGAGATTTTCATCGTCTCAAAAATGCAGGTGTGCAGCCTACAGCCGATTTAGTATACACTTCTGGTTCCAGTCTTGACCCCCACATTACCCCAGAAGCTGCCAGAGCGCAAATTTCACGAGTCGCAAAGGCGCGAGGAGTACAGCCTCAGCAGTTGGAAACCCTTATTACTCAAAATACTGATGATCGTTTTTTGGGTATCTTTGGTGAACCGGGAGTTAACGTTTTGAAGTTGAATCTAGCTCTAGATACTTTGAAGCCTGCAATCTAAAATTAAGAGGTGAGTAGAACAGTTAACAGTAAGTAATAGAATGTGAAAACTGATAACTGATAACTGATAACTGAAAGTAATGCTGTGATTATGCTGATAGCAAAAGCCTCTAAAAATATACAATCTGTTTCTGTTGCACTCCCTTCTCAAACAGATCAGCCCAGTCAACCAAACTCGGCAAAGCAAAGCAATGATCATATCGGCTTGTTTACATTAGTTTTCATTACTTCTTTGATAATTGGCTTTATCTTGGGAAAATATCAGTCCAATAGATACAAAAAGCAGCGTGACAAGCAAATGGCTCAGATCCTCAAAGAATTTGAAAACTTGAAACAACAACAAAAGATGATGTCTAATACTGAGGAACAGATCAGTATTGAGAGGAAAAAGCAAATTGAAATGTTAGAGAGAATATGGAAAATCAAGCCTTAGAATAGATTTCTGCTTCAATGAAAAAGCAAATTGAAATCTTAGAGAGGATATGGAAGATCAAATTTCAATTTATCTTGTTATGGTATTCATCAATCATTCGTGAGCAACAAAATCCCAACATTATCCCCTATTTCGCAGAATTCGGGGATTTTCTTTTGTCAATTCTCACAACTTCTATACGGATTGCTATAGGAAGTCTATATATCAAACTATATTTATAAATATAGATAGTTTAGATATAAAATAAACGCAATTCGCCTTTAGGTATGGTATGAAAATATATTCCAAACTATATCTAAAAACACATTATGTTTTATAGATAAAATTACACAATATTCTTATAGCTAAATTAAAGGAAATGATATTTTATGTTGGAATAATTTTTTGAAAATCAACAAATTATTGAACCAAAACTATTTAAGTTATTATGGACTATACAGTTTAGTACTTAACGCCAAAATTGCTTGCCACTCATCTTCAGAGAGTGGTTGTACAGCTAATTGCATATCAAAACAATTACTAGCAGTAGCAATCAAAACTGCAATAATTTTTTCCATGCTCAAATTTTGCGGAATTTGCACACAACTAAACGACTCACCACCAAACACCTTGGTAAATAAATCTACATCTGGTTGCAAACGCATTGAACCATGTTGCAAGATTGCCCCACCACGTCGCAACTGGGCGCTACCAATGAGTTTATAACCATCTTGTGTAATTAAATCTGCATCGGTAGCAGTCCCAAAACAGTCTGGGTTGTGGATGTAACCCCGGCCAGCACTACCGTAGTGTAAATCTATGCCAAGCTGCCGCCATCCTTGAATTAAAAACTCACAGATTTTTTGGTACGCCTCAATGCGACTACCACTGAGTCCAGATGTGACAACAGCGTAAGTTAAATCACCTTGATGCAAAACTGCCCGTCCCCCAGTGGGACGCCGTACTAAATCTATTTTCTGACCTTGCCAAGTTAAATTCTGCCAGTGTTGAGGATATTTGTGTTGATGATAGCCAAGGGAAATAGCGACTGGCGACCAAGTATAAAATCGCAAACAAGGGGGATGCTGTCCCGATAAGTGCTGTCCTAATAACCAATGATCAATAGCCATTTGGATATTGCCATCGGCTTCTAGTAAAGGAATTAGTCGCCAAATCCGCTTGCTATGCATTTATACAGCATACCCCCCTGAAAATTACTTAAACTCCACCAAATTCTGATTGTAAAGTTTCGTCGTTAGTATCAGCGATTGTTGCCACAACAGTGATGAGGCGTGAGACTTCGCTAGCAGACAACTCTGCTAAGGTGCGCGTAGCCAGTACAACTACTTGATTTTCAATAATGCCAAAACGAGACTCAAAAGTGCTAGAGCAGTTCATCTCTAATAATTGCCGCATTAGTCTAGGTTCATCTTTAGCAGGTAACTTTAGTACTGGAGACCACACTGTGATCGTATCTTCATCTGTTGTCCCTGTAAGCTGGACAAAAATTTCTACACTGCCGTAAGTAAATTTCCAGAGATAATTACCCTCTGGAGACTGGCTAACCATAGCACTGTCATTTTGTTCCAGAGAATCAATCACGTTTTCAATTACTTCTACATGATTGATCGTTGCGGTATCTGTGACCACCTCATTGATCAGTTCTTCAGTTGCGATCGCTTCCGGATTTGGTTGGTAAGTTGCCATACAGATTTTTCCTCAAGTTTATGACTCACCCACCCCTACTTTATACCTTGGCAGCACACAGGGTGGAAAAGCCGAGGTAGATTTTTACATCATTAATTGTTTCAAAGGATTGATACTATAGACTGATTTAGAAATAATCACCTTATATTTTCAGTGGTAGTTTATTTCATGATTTATTTTTGATAGCTGATGCTGACTTTTACCCAAAAAAAACCACCAAGTCCTAATGCAGCAGTAATTTCAACTTTGTCTCTCACTGCGGAAGAACGTACCCGCAGTCGTCATCACTGGCAAATGGAAGATGGACAAGCAGTGCTTTTGCGTTTACCCAGAGGTACGGTACTGCGAGATGGGGATATTCTTGTAGATGAAACTACTGGTAGTCTAGTCAGGATTACTGCCAAACCAGAACCTGTTTTAACTGTAGTTGCCAAAAACACTATAGATTTACTTAAGGCGGCGTATCATTTAGGCAACCGTCATGTGGCAGTGGAAATTACACCCAGTTATTTACGCTTATCTCCTGATCCGATTTTACAAGCAATGCTGGAACAAATGGGAGTGGAAATTAAAGAAGAAATCTCACCTTTTCAACCAGAGGTAGGTGCGTATGGACACCATCACTCTCACTGATCCCAATCTGTTGTGTCTATTACAACTAGTTAGCCCGGCTTTACCTGTAGGCGGATATAGTTATTCTGAAGGATTAGAAACTTTGGTTGAAGATGGTGCGATCGCTCATCCAGAAAATCTCAAGCACTGGTTAGAAATGGAATTGCGTTATGGAGCAATTCGCATGGAAGCAGCTGTGATGATTCGAGGCTATCAATCAGTACAGGCAAGAGATTTCCAGAGGTTATCTAGCTGGAATAGCTGGTTATCGGCGGCGAGGGAAACCGAAGAATTACGCGCTTCTAGTTTGGGGATGGGGCGATCGCTAATCCGCCTTTTAATTGAATTACAACCACAAATTAAACCCGTTGCCGATGTTGTGGGTAATTCCTGTAATTATGCGATCGCTTTTGCCATAGCTGCTGCTTATTGGCAAATAAATATACAAGCAGCCTTATTAGGATATTTATATTCTTGGGCAAATAATTTGATTACTGCTGGGGTGAAACTCGTTCCTCTCGGTCAAACCTCAGGGCAAAAAATAT
This sequence comes from Fischerella muscicola PCC 7414, assembly GCF_000317205.1. Lineage (GTDB taxonomy): Bacteria > Cyanobacteriota > Cyanobacteriia > Cyanobacteriales > Nostocaceae > Fischerella > Fischerella muscicola. The sequence goes on from NZ_AJLK01000035.1 coordinate 12,892, forward strand.
TGCTCGAACTCCAGCCATTACTGAGCCACGCCACAGCACAGATTCTAAATTTAGAAGACGATGAACTCAGTTGCTGTACTTGGGGTTTATCTTTAGCAAGTATGAAGCATGAAACACTGTATACAAGATTGTTTCGGAGTTAGTCAAAACAAGTACAAAATTAACAGTCTTACGTCTATTAATTCGCTGTTACTGGTAATGGGTGACTCTTCTTCAATTAATCTGTGTTTATCTGTGTGCATCGGTGTTCGATTCCCAAAACATAATTTTTTTCACAGCGAATAAGTGTTGATAGAAAATAGCTACCCAAATTCTTTTTATCCCAATTATGCAAATTAATCGACTGACTCAACAAATTCAATTCATTATAGAAATTGACAAACTCAAGCAAATTTTGCGACAAACTCTGCTTACGGATGGCTCACGTCAGGAAAATAGTGCTGAACACTCTTGGCATATCGCAGTCATGGCGGTAGTTTTAGCAGAATATGCTCCAGCAGGAACTGATATCCTCCGTGCTATCAAAATGCTGCTAATTCACGATTTGGTAGAAATTGATGCAGGTGATACCTTTTGCTATGATGTGCAAGGCAATTTGAGTAAGGCAGAAAAAGAAGCTGAAGCAGCAAGAAGACTATTTGGACTTTTACCTGTGGATCAAGAAAGGGAGTTGCGTTCTCTTTGGGAAGAGTTTGAATTACAGCAAACACCCACTGCTCATTTTGCCGCAGCTTTAGACCGTATTCAACCTCTACTGCATAACCAACAAACCCAAGGGGGAACTTGGCGCATTCATGGTATTTCCCGTGAGCAAGTCATGCGGCGTGTAGCTCTGGTGGAAGTGGGTGCGCCAGAATTATGGCCTTTTGTTGAGCAGTTAATAGATGATTGTGTTGCAGCAGGTTATTTACAAGCAGGTTTTGGTTTGGAAGTTGGTTAGTGGTTAGTAGCTAGGAAGATTATGTTTTAGATATCGAACACAGATGAACACAGATGGACACAGATGGATTTTGCGTGTGCTTTTTAGGAGATGAAAACAAGGAGTGATAGTGGTTCTGAGTGGCTTAATTATCAGTGTATTTACTATTTATTTTATAAAAACTTGTTACATTGATATTAAATCACTTGACTGGAGTATTTATCCATGCTTGAGGCGGGGCAAGTATTACGCGATCGCTACCAACTCAAACAAAAGTTGGGACAAAATGCAGGTCGTCAAACCTGGTTAGCTGAGGATCTCGCAACTCAACCAGCAGAACTAGTGATAGTCAAGTTCTTAGCGTTTGGTGATCAGGTACAGTGGGATGATCTGAAACTGTTTGAGCGGGAAGCGGATGTACTTAAACAACTAAATCATCCCCGCATTCCTAAGTATCGCGATTATTTTTCTATTGATGATCGTATCCTCTGGTTTGCTTTAGTTCAACAATATATTCCTGGTTTATCTCTCAAAGAATTACTTAATCAAAGACAGAAATTTTCAGAGGAACAAGTCAGAAAAATTGCCTCTGATGTCTTAGAAATTTTGATTTATTTACACTCTTTAATTCCCCATGTTTTACATCGTGATATCAAACCAAGTAATTTAATTTTGGGTGAAGATCAACAAGTATATTTGGTTGATTTTGGTGCGGTACAAGACCGAGCTACAGCCCAAGGAGCTACTTTTACAGTGGTGGGTACTTATGGATATGCACCAATCGAACAATTTGGTGGTCGAGCGGTTCCTGCTTCTGATCTTTATGCTTTGGGAGGAACATTAATTCATTTAGTTACAGGTATTTCTCCCGCAGATTTACCACAGCGAAATATGCGGATTCAATTTAGCGATCGCACTAATTTAAGCCCTCATTTTACGCGGTGGTTAGAAACTCTTACGCAACCAGATGTAGAACAAAGATTTCAAACAGCGCATCAAGCTTTAGAACTTCTCAACAATCGCCTCACTACTTACTCTTCTGGTGTAGTTTCTCAACCTCATGGTAGCCGGATTCATCTCAAAAAAACGGCTAGTTATCTAGCAATTAAAATTCCAGCACGAGGAATACAATCTTCTGATAGTTTTTTATTATTTTTTGTGAGTTTATGGTATGGAATTCTGCTTTTGTTCACAAGAGGTATTTTCCATCCTTTTCTGTTAATTCATTGGATGGCTGGTTTATTACCACTGAGTATGTTGTTATTTCCTGCATTTGGAGAAGTTTATATTCGTTTTGATCATAAATATTTTTTCATGGAGTGGGAATTATTTGGTCAATGCTATCGCAGAAAGCGAGGAAATACTTCAGCTATTCACGATGTCTGTGTCAGCCGTGAAACTATTTCTGTGAATAATAAACCCTTGATGGCGGTTAGTATTGAAGCTGGAGTTCAAAAATACAAATTTGGTGCATTTAGTCCGGAAATAACTGATGTAGAACAGCAATGGTTGGTGAAAGAAATCAAAGATTGGTTAGGGCTGTAATCAATATGGTTGGTTAAAAGTGAAGGCTATTTTGAGATGGGGTGATAGGGAGGTGGGGAGGTAGGGAGAATATACAATTAGAATCACCCCATCATCCCATCACCCCATCACCCAAAGGCTAACCAACTACAACAGCAGGTTCTTCCAAAGTTGCTACTAGTTTCACACCAAATTCTGACTCAAATACTCCTTTTTTATAATCCAAACTCCAGAGTTCTAAGGAGCATTCATCATCAGGACGAGATGGGAAAATTCGCATTTTTAATTCTCGTGTAGCTGGAATAAATTCACATTGCAATTGCTGAATCGCTCCTATATGTCGCCGGTCTAAAGCAACTGCTAATCTGAGAATTGCACTCAACTGGCTAACCATTTGTCGGTGTTCTTTGTGCAGCAAATTGCGAAAATTTTCATGCTTTTTCTTGGGTGGGGATTTGCGATGATAACGGGCGATATTGGCGATGATTTCCATCTCGGTTTCGGTGTAGCCGAGTAATTCGCCATTACGAATTAAATAGTATGAATGTTTGTGGTGAGAGTCATGACTGACAAAATGTCCACAATTGTGTAGGATTGCCGCAGCCCAAAGAAGTTGTCTTTCTTCGGCTCCCCAGTTATGAAGTATACCTTGAGTCTGGTCAAATATACTCAGGGCAAAGATAGCGACGCGATCGCTATGTTCTAAGTTGACATGATATTTCTTTGCAGTTTTCAGAACACTGCGCTGACGCACTGAACTTTGGTAGCGTAGGCGGTCTTCAATTAAGCCGTGGGTGAGCATCCAGTCTACAATCACGCCTTCACGCAGGGCGCGTTCACAGACTGTGATCGACTCTAACCCTAATAAATTCATTGCTTCCTGTAATATTATTGCCCCAGCTAGTATCACTTCTGACCGTTTATCTGGCATACCAGGAATTGTTGCCCGTTCGATGTTAGTCATTTTCCGCAAGCGATTTACCCACTCGCGCAAGTCTTTCAAACTGAACTGATATCCATTCAGCGTCGAGGGAACAAAACCCAATTTTTCACGGGCGTTAATTACTGCTAGAGTTTCAATAGTACCGGAAGTTCCTACTAAGCGTGGGTGTTCACCAAACTGTAGGTTTGCTAGTACCTCTTCGACAGAACGTTCTAACATTCCCCGTGCATAAGCTTGCAGGTATTGAAACTCAGCGTTACTAATCGGATCAGTGTTAATTAATTCATTGGTGAGGCGAACTGCACCTATTTTTGTACTAGTAAGAGTTCGTGCTTGGTGACTATCTCCCAAAATAATTTCTGTGGAACCGCCACCAATATCAACAATTACGTGGGGCTGGTTATTAAATTCCATCCCCGACAGTACACCCAGATAAATCCGTCGTGCTTCTTCTGGCCCCGAAATTAAATCAATGCTCAAACCCAATTCAGCTTCTACCTTGTGTAGAAACTCCTTACCATTGGGAGCTTCTCGTACGGCGCTAGTTGCTACAGCAATGATTGTTTCGGCGTTGAGAGTTTTAGCAACTTCTTGGAAACGTCGCAAGCAAGCGATCGCTCTTTCTATCACTTCTGCTTTTAAGCATCCTGTGACTAGATCGCGATCGCCCAATCTCACGGTTTCCTTTTCTCTACCAATAATGCTGAATGCTGGTAGTGTTGTTTCAATCCGCACAATCACCATGTGCAGAGAATTGGTTCCCAAATCGATTGCAGCGATGATTCGCTGTTGCTTGTCTGTTTGAGTTAGTGTACTCCCCCAGCTAGCAGAAACCAAATTGACCATTTAGCGTTCTCTCAGTAAATGAAGTAAAAGAAGGTAAAAGCTGACTTGCGGACGATAACAAAGTAGTGTCTGTTCACCAATTGATTTTCAGATTGACTCTGATGCTTGACTGTGCCTGAGCTTTTGACTCACCCTGCAAGATCCACAAATTTGACTATTCATCTTGAGTCAAAGTTGCCACTTTAGCAGTTGCTTCTATAAATATCAAATAAAGTTATTCTATATATGTGAAGATGTGTGAATTAGTTGATGGTTAGTTGTTGGTGGTTGGTTGTCTCCCCACCTCCCCACCTCTCGTGTCCCCTATCCCTTATCCAGTCATTTCGAGACCCCTATGCTCAGTACACCAGAACGCAACCAGGAACCTACTTGGCTTGTGATCATCCGATTACTGCGGTGGCATAAGCCAGAAGGACGGCTTATTTTGATGATTCCTGCCCTGTGGGCTGTATTTTTAGCAGCTGGTGGAAAGCCGCCTTTACCATTGGTTGGCGTGATCATTTTAGGAACGCTTGCTACAAGCGCTGCTGGCTGTGTTGTCAATGATTTGTGGGATAGAGATATAGACCCAGAAGTAGAAAGAACGCGCGATCGCCCCCTCGCTTCCCGTGCGCTTTCTGTAAAAGTTGGTATTGCGATCGCAATAGTGGCTTTTTTCTGTGCAGCGGTTCTTGCTTTTTATCTTAACCCAATTTCCTTTTGGCTGTCTGTGGCAGCAGTTCCAGTTATTTTGCTATATCCAGCCGCCAAACGGGTGTTTCCCGTTCCGCAATTAGTGCTGTCAATTGCCTGGGGATTTGCGGTGTTAATTAGTTGGAGTGCTGTGACACAGAATCTTTCTCAACCGACTTGGCTGCTTTGGGGAGCAACTGTACTTTGGACACTGGGATTTGATACTGTTTACGCTATGAGCGATCGCTCTGACGACAAGCGTATTGGTGTGAATTCCAGCGCTTTATTTTTTGGTGATTATGCACCCATTGCTATTGGAATTTTCTTTGCTGGAACTATATTGTGTCTTGCTTGGTTGGGAATCGTGATTCAGCTTCACCTAGTCTTTTGGCTCAGTCTTGTAGTTGCCACTGCTGGCTGGGTTTGGCAGTCTGTTCGCTTAAATCAACAGGATATACCTAATTCTGCATATGGTGAAATGTTCCAGCAAAATGTTTGGATTGGTTTTATCCTACTGGCTGGCATGATTTTTGGTAGCTTTTAGGAAGGCAGGAGGCAGGAGGCAGAAGGATTAAAATTAATACTTCATCCTTCATCCTTCTCGTTCCCCCTTATTTGCCTGTGTTATTACAGTGCTTTAGTAAACTTTCTGTAAATTTTGCGTAAATGCACTTAGAAACTATTCCGGAATTCTACGAATTTCGATAAAAGTTGGGTATACAACCATAGTTCACACCCAACGCAATGAAACGAAGTTTGCCAACAAGACGCTATGCGTCTGCACAACTTGTACAAATTGCCATTATTGCTTTCATTTCCCTTGGCAGTGTTGGTATTGTTGGGGTAGGTTTCGTTTTCAGACAAGCTTTTAATAGTAACAATCAAACAAATATCATACAAGATGCCTCACGATACCAGGAAATTCGTCATAAACTTTGGTTAAATCAAAATCAAGTCAGACATTTTCCTCGTCATATTCCGCCAAATAGCTCGGACGTTCGTCTAGCTTACTCTCGTGGTTTTTTACAAGGACAAAAAAATAATTTTTTTCAACTTAGGTTGAAACTTCCAGCACAACAAGTAAAGGAATTAAATAATCAATACAAAGCTATAGCTAAGCATAAGTATATAGGTGGTAACACTAATGAACACGCCAACCTACCTAACGGTGTGCCTACAACTTTTTTTTATACTAGTAACTCTCAAGAAGATTCTTTTCCTAACTCCTATGAAATATTAGTACTGGGTGCAAACGATAGAAGTGGTTCTAATTTTAAGTGGAATCATGGTGATAGTTATGGTGTCGCTATAGATCTATCGGCTTCAGAGATTATCTATTGGGCTGAAGAATGGTAAGTCAGCACAAATAAAGCTAACTCGTTAGGCTCGTCATTTGTCCAAAGTCATTGATCATAGACATTGATGAAAGCTACTTAAATTACTTCTCGTTGTTGATTATTTTTAATCTTTTTATTATCAAACTTATACTTGATGCATGTATCAATATTTATCTTGATAATACTTTTAATGGTTTATAGTAAATATTATTCGCAAAATAAGAATTATTCAATAAAATCATCATTCTCAGCAACGATATAATCAATAAAAGCAAATTTTAGCTACTTCTGGTAGAAAATAACTACTTGAAATAAATAAGAATATTATTGTAAGATTGTTGCATGATATAGATAGCTTTTAGAAAACCCTTGGAAAATCAAAAATGCTTCGTAGCAGCAACTAAATCACAGCATTTTTGGCTTTGAAAGCTAGTCAGTAATTAAGTGTGAGTTTTACCTGATTTTGACAACTGCAATTTCAAGATAAGCTCCAAATATCTTATCTATGAAGCATAAATTCATATAATATTTGCCTGAATAGCTGATAGTAAAATTGCATAGTTTGCTAATCTAGCAATAGATATATTTGTGCATTGACAGTGTAGATAGCTACAACAAAATTTCCTTTTTCTTTCTAAGGATATAGCTTATAGTGACTTGATGATTTGTACAGTTTTAGAATGACGATCTCAACAATCACATACCACATTTATTATTCGCTTTAATAGCAATCACAAATTAATAAATATCTGACTATAGCAATTGATTTGGGCTTAGATGGTCTTATGGATCTCAGTTCAATCAACATAAACTATTTATTATGTATTTACTAATAAATAGCTTGCTTTATCAAATAAAAATATTTAATTGTAAATCAACAAAAATACTAAGTATCTATCTAAAGTTTAATTGACTCCATTTTTTGAATATTTAATATTGAATAAATTAGAAGAATTGACAGTAAAAACAAACTCATATATAGAAGCATTTCAGGCATTTTAACTAGCTATATTTATTGCCTAAAATCATGCATTTTGTCTATACAAGCCTTTTGTCTAGTCTATATATATGTTCAAAAAAATGTCATTGGGCAGACGTTATTTTTTGTACGCTAGCCTATCAGTTTTGACAGGAGCAAGCGCAGTTAGTGCCGGAAAAAATAGAAATTACATGTACAGTCAAGCGCTTGATGATTCAAGCAAGGAATTCAAAGTACTTGGCAAAAATTCTTTGAAAGATCGTGCCGCAGCAAAGGGATTAATTTATGGAGCCGCCGCTGTCAAAGATTATTTGGTGTCAAACACAAATTTAAAGACCAGCTTTGTTAGAGAGTGCAATATGCTGGTTCCAGATTATCAACTTAAGTGGGATAGTATACGACCTCATCCCAAAAAATTTGATTTTACTAAATCAGATTGGTTAGCTCAATTTGCACGGCGTCACGGCATGTTTTTCCGCGGACACACCTTAGTTTGGCATCAGGCTTTACCTGTGTGGTTTAAGGAAGTAGTTAACCGCAAAAATGCAGAAAGCTTGTTGTTGGAACATATTACAACTGTAACTAAGCACTATGGGGGGAAAATACACTCTTGGGATGTAGTGAACGAGGCAATAGAAATAGATGATGGACGAACTGACGGGTTACGAAAAACGCCTTGGCTAGAGTTTTTAGGTGCAGATTACATCGAGCTTGCTTTTCGGACGGCGGCGGCTTGTGACCCCAAAGCCATGTTGGTCTATAACGACTATGGACTAGAGTATGACGGCTACCAAGATGGAGCCAAAAGAACTGCTGTTCTCAAACTGCTAGAACGATTGAAATCTAGAGGAACACCGATTCATGCTTTGGGTATGCAATCTCATCTCATGGGGCACATACCAGGCTTTAATGCTAAAAAATTGCGGAGTTTTCTTGCAGATGTAGCTAGTCTTGGTCTCAAAATTCTGATTACTGAACTAGATGTGGTAGATCAGGAATTAACTTCAGATCCGATCGCACGCGATCGCATTATCGCAGGTCTTTATGAAGACTATTTGAATATTGTCTTAGATGAACGAGCAGTCATTGCAGTTTTAACTTGGGGATTGAGCGACAAATACACTTGGGTATCAAGTTTTTATCCCCGTTCAGATAAATCACCAGTCCGTCCTTTACCTTTGGACTCAAACATGAAATATAAACTGGCTTGGAATGCTATGGCCAGAGCATTTGATCACGCTCCAAAACGATAATCAATTTTTTATTCCAAAAACTACTTCCTATCTACTCAAGTATGTGAAGCATACTTGACAATCTTAATCCAGGGTGAACCATGAAGATCAATATTTGTGGCGTAGAAATTGACCAACTTTGTTTTAATGAAGTTGTTGAAAAGATAATCGAACATGTACTAGTAGGCAAAGAACCAAAATATGTTGTCACCCCTAACGCACAACATGTTGTACTACTACAAAATAATTCTCGTTTTCGTGAATACTATCGTCAAGCTTTTTTGGTAGTACCAGATGGGGTTTCCCTCTTATGGGCAGCGAAATTTTTAAAATCATCACTCAAGGATCGCGTGAATGGCACAGATTTATTTGAGAAATTATGTGCGATCGCCGCTCAAAAACAGTTAAAAATCTTCTTATTAGGAGGACGTCCTGGTGCATCTATCAAAGCAAAAGAAGTTCTAGAAAAAAAATATCCAAATTTACAAATAGTCGGCACATATTGTCCACCCTATGGATTTGAATCACAGCCTAAAGAATTAGGAATTATTAACTCTAAAATTCGAGAGGCGAAACCAGATATTCTTTTTGTTGGTTTGGGTTCTCCCAAGCAGGAATATTGGATTTATGACAATTACAAAACTTTAAATGTACCAATTGCAATTGGTATTGGAGTTAGCTTTGAACTAGTCAGTAGTATGGTGAAACGAGCGCCGTTATGGATGCAAAAATCTGGCTTAGAATGGTTCTTTCGCTTACTAGTGGAACCTAGACGCTTATGGAAACGCTATATCCTGGGTAATCCTTTGTTTGTTTGGTTAGTACTAAAACAACGCATAGGAGTTTCAAAATTTGAATAAAGTTTTAACGTGGCATGGCTCTGTTTTAGTTAGGAATTTCTAAAGTTACCAAAACATCGAGGTTGTCAAATTTATGACTACTAATACTCTCACAGTTACAACTTTTAAACCGGATTTGAGGTCAGCTAAAGGTACTACCATACAACGAGGATTAAAAATTAGGATACTGCGAGTAGTAACCTTAATTTTGTTAGATGTCATTGCTTTGACTTCAGCATGGACGTTAGCGGCATATTACGGAACAAGTATAGAATCTCTGTGGACAGAACAAATCTCTTTACTCATGTTCATGTTAGTAACTGCAATCAGTGTCATAGCAGTTAAAGGACTTTATAAACCTGGAAAAGAGCGCCGTAATTATTTTGGTTTGATTCAAGCAGTATCACTAGCAGACATTTTACTATTATTCATAGCCTTTCTTTACGAACCAGAAAGTTATGTTTCACGCTCTACTTTTTTGATATTTTGGTTTTGTTCTGTAGTGTTTGTTTGTTGCGATCGCTTCATATTTGATGTTGCGACAAAACAATTTCGTTGTCAGGGAGCAATTCGTCATTCAGTTTTTCTGATTACTGACAGCCAAGACCAAAAAAATCATATTAAGTTAATTGAACAAGAAAATTGCTACACAGTGCAGGGAATTGCTGATCCTAGCTGTCTGGATTTGGTTAACCGAGAAGCGACTTTTGAGTATCTGCGCAAACAGGGTATAACAGAAGCTTTTGTTTCTTGGAATGCCATCAAAAATCGTTTATATGTTTGCTGGCACTTCCAGACTGCTGGCATTATTTTACGAATCCTACCAATGGAAACTGATGTCTGCTGTCCCAAATCAGTATTTTGGATGCTGGGTGAAGTACCTTGTATGACAATTCCAGCACCAATTATCGCAGGTAGTGATTTTTGGCTCAAAAGGTGTTTTGACCTTATTTGTTCAATCTCACTGTTATTATTGTTATCTCCTGTCTACCTGGCAATAGCCATACTCATTAAATTAGACTCCCCAGGGCCAGTGTTCTTCCGCCAAAATCGAGTCGGATTGCACGGAAAGAACTTTAAAATTTGGAAATTCCGGACAATGGTTAATAATGCAGAAAAACTGCAAGCATCTCTTGAAACCAACAATGAAATCAAAGACGGTGTTCTCTTTAAGATCAAAAATGATCCTCGGGTTACACGGATAGGTAAGTTTTTGCGGCTTTATAGTTTAGATGAATTGCCACAAATATTAAATGTTTTAGTTGGGGAAATGAGCTTGGTGGGTCCTCGTCCTCTTCCTAGTAGGGATGTCGAAAGATTTAAAACCAAGCACTTTATTCGCCAAGAAGTTTTGCCTGGTATCACCGGATTATGGCAAGTTTCTGGTCGATCTGATATTGATAACTTTGAAGATGGGGTGAAATTAGATATCACTTACATTGAGAATTGGTCACTCTGGCTTGATTTGAAAATTTTGTTGGAAACTGTTAGAGTCGTGCTACAAAAGACGGGTGCTTATTAATTCAAAGCAGAGGGTATAAGGTAGAAGATTTCAAAAAATTATACTCATAATTCCTCTTCAGCCTTCTGTCACTTAGTTTGAAGAATTCCGTATGATCAACTCACATCTAATGTCAATTAAAACTATGGCAACAATCATGTTTTTAAAGCCTGTCTTCCCGTAGGGTATACCGATAAACACCGATTGATTTATCTGTGTGCATCTGTGTGCATCTGTGTTCGCTATTCATTGATTTTTGTGTGGCTGCAAGTTAATTCATGGGTTCAATATTTTTTGGGTAAACGAACACCGATGAACACTGATAAACACAGATAATCTATCTGTGTACCTTACGGAAACTGCCCTTGGGGCGTCTAAGTTAATCAAATCAAACTCTGGACAATTGCTAAAAACCTTATATCACTTCTTCAATTCACAGTCTTACTTAACCCCTAAATTTAATATTCGATAAATAAAGCATTTATATTGATATATCAAGAATCAATTTCAATTATCATAAAATATTCTTTGAATTTTTCTACTTGAAATAAATATAAAACGAAGATAAAATCTAATCTAATATTGTGTAATCTCAAATATCATTTCTGGCAGCAAAAAACTTGATGTTTTAGTAAAAATGCCAACAAGATTATTTAATAAGTTTTTCTTGAGTTTTGTCTGTTAATAATCTTTTCAATTTTCCGCATGTGTATACAACCACCACAAGGAAACTTGTTGTATGGAGACTAATAGCTACACACAAGAAGCAGAAATTCAACAGTACTTGCTTATTCTCAAACGCCGTTGGCGATTGATAGCAGCAATCATTCTTGCTTCTATTGGCTTATCAGGTTCAGCTCTATTCATGCAAAAACCTGAATATCAAGCAGATGGTATACTACTTTTCAAATCAGACCGCACATCATCACTTACCAAAGTAGGAGAAAAAATAGGGGATTTAGAAGCTTTGATGCGCGAGGGTAATCCTCTAGAAACTCAAGCCGTAATTGTCAATTCCCATCCAATGTTACAAGAAGTAATTACTTCTTTACAGTTAAAAGATGAACAAGGCAAACTCATTGCTCCGGAATTACTTAAAGTCAACGTCAAACCAATTGTAGGCACAGATGTCCTTAGAGTTTCTTACGCCTCAAATGATCCTGAATTAGCAGCAGCAGTAGTAAATCAGTTAATGAAATCTTATGTAGAGAACAACATTCAAACTAACCGTGCCCAAGTTTCTGCTGCTGGTGAATTTATTAAAGAGCAACTACCTGCTTCTCGCCAAGAATTAGAACGGGCAGCTGAAGCATTACGTCAGTTTAAAATCCAAAACAAAGTGATTCAGCTTGCAGAAGAATCAACCGCAGCTATTGATATTATTTCCAAGCTTGATCAAGAAATAAATCAAGTTAAGGCTGCCTTAGCGGATGTGAGTGCCCAAGAACAACAGATAGCCAGTCAACTAAATGTAAGTGAAAATCAGGCAGTCACAGTTACTTCCTTGAGTCAAATACCTGGTGTTCAAGAAGTTTTGACTGAGTTGCAAAAAGTTCAAACTAAATTAGCAAATGCACGAGCAATTTATACTGAGGTACATCCAACAATTACTGACTTAAAAAATCAACAAGCTACTCTCAATTCTTTATTACAACAACGGACTCAGGAATATTCAGGAATTCCAATAGTTTCTCCGGGGAAATTGCAAATAGGGAAGATTCGGGAAGAACTGACTGATAAATATGTGGAGTTAAAAGCAGAACGACAGGGATTAGAGAAAAAAATCCGAACTTTGTCTAATATCCGAGCGAATTATCAACAACAATTGGCTATGATGCCAAGTTTAGAGAAAAAGCAACAAGCTTTGGAGCGTAGACTAGAAGCTGCTAAAACTGGCTATGAAAATCTTGTTACCAGACTACAGGAAATTCAGGTAGCAGAAAAGCAAACTATTGGGAATGCTAGAATTGTCCAACCGGCACAGATTCCGAAAAAGCCAGTTATCTCCAAAACGAAAATACTGTTAGCAGGTGGGAGTATATTTGCGGGCGTATTACTGAGTATTGCTGCTGCATTTTTTGTAGACTTGATCGATAGGTCATTGAAAACAGTCAAGGAAACCGAAACATTTTTTGGTTACACTTTGTTGGGTTTAATTCCCAAATATAAACCGAACAATTCTGTTAGTGGTGTCCAAGAGATAGAAGCTGGTGTTTATCCTCAGGTTATCGCCACTACTTCACCTCGCACAGTAGTTCATGAAGCTTACCAAATGCTTCAGGCAAACCTGAAATTTATCAGCCATCGGAAAGTTCGTAAAATAGTAGTCACAAGTTCTGTAACTGCCGAAGGAAAATCAGAAGTTTCTGCCAATTTAGCTGCGGTTATCGCTCAATCAGGTAAGCGAGTTCTACTAGTTGATGCAGATATGCGTAAACCAACGCAACATCATTTATGGGGTTTAATCAATTCGGTGGGTTTAAGCCACCTCCTGGTTGGTCAAGGAGTCTTGTCCCAAGCCGTGCAAAAAGTTACAGAGTTTTTAGCTGTGCTGACTGCTGGAGTCATACCTCCCAACCCCTTGGCTCTCATTGATTCTGAAGGTATGACTTCTTTGGTAGATATTTTTGCTGAAAACTATGATTACGTGATATTTGACACTCCACCTCTTGCAGGAATTGCTGATGCCGCAGTTTTAGGAAAAATGGCAGATGGGATTTTGCTGGTAACTCGCCCTGGTGTTTTAGATGCACCTAGTGCTGCTGCTGCTAAGTCTCTACTAGAACGTTCTGAGGCAAATGTTTTGGGAATAGTTGCTAATGCTGTTAACGCCAAGCAGGAACCTAGCAGTTACTTTTATTATTCCAGCCTTCGAGATAGAAATAGTACCGCAGACTTGGAGAGAGTACCGCAAAAACTGAAATAGGAATTTGATTGCAGATAAAAAAGACTAGACAAAGGGTGGCTTCCGAGAGAAACAAACTATATTTTTCCAATCGGAACTTTATCAACATGACCATAAACAAGAACCGTTTAGAACAGTTCTCTAACGAAAAGCTTGTATTTAGAGAGCGATCGCATTGTATCAGCTGTGGTTCCTCTAATCTTCATCCCTTGTGGCAAGGAAAATTTACTGATGAACCTACTCGTTCTTTTCTTAACAGATGTCACTACAGCAAAGATGTAGTACCGTTGCTGGCAGAAGAAACCTTTTCTTTGGTGCGTTGTGAAAACTGTGGCATGATTTTCCATCAACGGATTCTCACACCCCAAGGATTAAACAAGCTGTATGACGAGTGGATTAATGATCTCCAAATCGAACATATGGAAGCACACTATCAAACAGGTAATAAGCGAGATACTCTGTTTGAACGTGGGCGACAATCTATCAAGCATCTGTTGCGCGTCAAAAAACTAGTAGAACCACATACAACAGAACAATTTCGCATTCTAGATTATGGTTGTGGTGATGGATACTTCCTCTGTTTAGCAAAGTTTTTTGGTTTTGATGTCTATGGAATAGATTTCAGCAGAAGGCGTAGCGAACGAGCAGCAAAAATGGGTATCTCTGTTTTCAACAATTTGGAAGCTCTAGAATCTGCTCAGATCAATAAAGTACATGCTGTGGCACTGTTTCAAGTATTAGAACATCTCGAAGACCCACTGGCAACCTTACGCAAAATAGCAACCACAATTGCTGACAAAGGAATTTTAATCGTCGAAGTTCCTGACTGTCGAGGAATTAGTCAACCTCAAAATTTTTCAGAATTTCATGCTGTTCACCCCCTTGAACATATCAATGCTTTTACCCCTGTGACATTGAAAAAAATGTGTGAACAAGCTGGATTTATTGCTACACAACGCATCCCCGCTCATGTCACAACTAGTTTCTTGCATATCCTCCGCACAGAAATTAGTCGCTTCATACAGCCCAATCGCACAGCCCTCTATTGTCAACTTTCAGATTGAGAACTATTACCAATTACCGAAACAATGAGTGTTCAAGTAGACTGGATAACCAATAAACAACCAGCAGAAGACACGAGTTTAAGTCTCTGGCAACAAATCAAAGAAGACTGGATCGCCCACGGGCGTGATTGGACTCTACCTGGGTTCCGCAGTGTAGCTATTCACCGTTTTGGAGTTTGGCGTAAGAAAATCAAACCCAAACTCTTACAAATACCTTTTAGCATTCTCTATCTAATGCTATATCGCAGAATTCGCAATCACTACGGAATTGAACTACTTTACACAGTCAAGCTTGGTCGTCGTGTGGTTATTCACCATCAAGGAACAATCATCATCAACGCCTACGCCTCCATTGATGATGACTGCCAAATTTGCCAAGGAGTTACTCTCGGAAGTCGTTACCCAGATCGTCCCTATGATGCGCCTAGATTGGGTAAAGGAGTTGAAGTTGGTGCTGGTGCAAAAATATTAGGCAATGTCACCATTGGTGACTATGCCAGAATCGGTGCTAATGCTGTGGTTTTATGCGATGTCCCAGCAGGAGCAACGGCAGTTGGTATTCCGGCAAAGATTATTAAGTAGAAAGCAGAGAGGGCAGAAGGGAAAAGGGTAAAGGATTTTTTAATTCCTTTAATCCTGATTTGAGGCTTACTGACATTGGTGCAAGACCTCCACGGGCAATTATGCCCACAACGAAGGAATGAAAATTTGACTCGTCCTACACCCCCACACCCTTACATTTTTATACCCATTTTCAAGACAGATATCACTCACTCATAGAGGTAGCAGTGTCATGTCAATTAGTCAGCTTTTGGCTGTGTCTAGTAGTGTTGTTCTGTTAATCAGCACTTTAGTTTTATTGATTATCTGCCTATTTTTTCTAGTTGAATGTACTGCTGCTTTGTTACCAATCGCTTCTTGGCATCGCACCCATCAATGGCAAGATACTCAAGTTACTGTGTTAGTGCCAGCACACAATGAAGAAGTTGTGATTCGTTCGACGCTGGAAAAACTCATGCCTGCGTTAAAAGCACAAGACCGTTTGATTGTGATTGCCGACAATTGTAGTGATGCGACAGCTGAGATTGCGCGTAGTCTAGGTGCTACAGTGATTGAACGCCACGACTCCATCTGTAAAGGTAAAGGATACGCTCTAGACTACGGCTTACGGTTTATAGAGTTTGAACCACCAGACGTAGTTGTGATTATCGATGCCGATTGTACAGTGTATCCGGGTGCGATCGCTCAACTGAGTGAATGTGCGATCGCCACAAATCGACCAGTACAAGCTACTTATTTAATGCTGAGACAGAAAAACTCTCAGTCATCGAAAGACCTTGTTTCCCAATTTTCGATCATCATCAAAAACTTAGTTCGTCCTTTGGGTTCAACTCGCTTAGGAATGCCTTGCTTGTTGTATGGTACAGGCATGGCTTTCCCCTGGTCAGTCATTCGCTCAGTCAATCTCGCAAGTGGTCACATTGTCGAAGACTTAAAACTAGGCTTGGATTTGACGATTGCAGGACACAAACCACTATTTTGTCTAGAAGCAAAAGTTACTGGCTATTTACCACAGCAGTTACAAGCAGCCAAAACTCAAAGAACTCGCTGGGAACACGGTCATTTGCAAATTATGCAGACTTACGTTCCCCTTTTGCTGCAAGAAGCAGTCAATCAAAAAAGGCTGGATTTGTTGGCCAGCGCTCTAGATTTATGCGTACCGCCTCTATCTCTGCTAGTCATGATTTGGTCAGTATTGATGACCTGTTCTCTACTTTTTGGAGTACTTACAGGAGTATGGATACCAGTAATTATGGTTATCTGTTCTGGATTGTGTGTCTTGATGTCAATCTTTATAGC
The DNA here is from genome assembly GCF_000317205.1 of Fischerella muscicola PCC 7414. Classification (GTDB taxonomy): domain Bacteria; phylum Cyanobacteriota; class Cyanobacteriia; order Cyanobacteriales; family Nostocaceae; genus Fischerella; species Fischerella muscicola. The sequence continues at coordinate 29,513 of NZ_AJLK01000035.1, forward strand.
TTGGAGTAAATTCGCCTATCAAGATTTACCTTTACACGAGCTTTTAACGATTCCTTTCTATATTTTTTGGAAGATTCCTGTGTATTTTAATTTTTTAGTTCAGCCTCAAAGCCTGTGGATTCGTACTGAAAGAGACAAAGTCTCATAATTAAGTTGGCACAAATATAGAGACGTGCCATGGCACGTCTGGTACAAGTTGGGGTCGTCATTTGTCGTTTGTCTTTTGTCCTTTGTCTTTTGTAACAACTAGTAATTATTAATCAATGACCACTGACTAATAACCAATGACTAATGACTAATGACCAATTACCGATTACCGATTACCGACCTCAACAAATAATACAAGTTTTTAAGCGAAATGATATGATACATCAAAAAATTATCGTAAAATATCTCAAATTCGCTGAGAAAGGGTTGATTATTTTGGCGTTAAGCTTTTTCTCAGGGATATTTAGCCCTGAATCAATGGGTACAGTTCTACCTGAAATCTTTGTCTCATTTATCAGATTCTCGCTTTGGGGGATATTTACTTTTTTAGTTGTTCTGGTTTGGCAGGATGCGATCGCGATCATCAATCGTAACAAAATTCTTTTTATATTATCGGTATTAGCTTATTTTTCATTTATCTGGTCAGAACTTCCAGACTACACCTTACTTAATGCTAGAGATATCTGGATGATGACCACTTTTGCTTTATATTTTGCTATCAGATTTAGCTTTAAAGAGCAAATCAAAATTATTACCTATACTCTATTAATAGGTATGTTTCTGAGCTTCATTTTTGTATATGCATTTCCTGGTATTGGTAGACACTGGGTAGATCATCCAGGAGCCTGGAAAGGGGTATACGGACATAAAAATTATCTTGGTAGCTTGATGGTTTTAAGTTCATTAGCTTTTTTATCTTTATCTAAAGATAGCTTACTAATATACAGATGGGGTGGTTTTGCTTTATCTTTATTTTTTATATTGTTATCAACTTCTAGAACTTCTTTAGTTCTCTCTTTTCTACTCTTATTAATCATCACTTTCTATAAAAATTTTCGGTGGCAAGGAAAAGTTAGCGTTATTTTTCTCGATCTGACAATTCTATTTTTAGGATGTATTTCTTTACTAGTTTTTACTTATTGGGTAGAACTAATTACTGGTTTAGGCAGAGATCCAACTATCACAGGCAGGACAATTATTTGGGAGGTAGCATTAAATCGATTAATGGAAAGACCATTCTTAGGTTATGGACGTGGTGCATTTTGGGCTCCTAAAAGTAATTACGCATTTGAAGCAACCCAAGCAATTGGTACTGGCTGGGTTCCACCTCACGGTCATAATGGCTTTATTGATACGGCACTTGATGTTGGGGTAATTGGTTTATTGTTATTTTTCATTTGTTATTTCAGGACTTTTGCTAAAGCTCTAAAGTTTGGATATGCTAGTAATAAACCTGAAGAAATTTGGCCTTTGGCATATTTGATATTTTTGATTATCAATAATATTACAGAGAGTTGTTTATTATATTTACCTAATATTTATTGGGTCTTGTTTATGACGATCGCTTTTACTCTTAGTAACAAAAGTCAGTATCACACATTAGTATTTCACCCTCCGCAATCAGCTTTATTAAAACAATCGCAAAAGAAATGAAAATTGGTAGCTTTTCAAGTATTTGATTAAACGCAGAGGAGCGCAGAGGTTTCCGCAAAGGAACGCAGAGTGTTAATGGGAGCTACTTCGTTTTGTGTTTTGACTCTTGGCGGTTCATTAATTATAGGAGGTACAAATTTGCATTTAATTGGAGTTGTTGTTATTGGACGTAACGAAGGAAAGCGTCTTCACCAATGCTTACTATCAGTCATTGCAAAAGGGATAACTGTGGTCTATGTTGATTCTGGATCAACAGATGCGAGTGTGGCGTTGGCTCATTTTCTTGGCGTTCATGTTGTGGAACTTGATTTATCTATTCCCTTTACCGCAGGTCGTGCTAGAAGTGCTGGATTTGAGTATTTATTGCAAGTCAAGCCAGAAGTTGAATATGTGCAGTTTGTAGATGGAGATTGTTGGATTGTCGAGGGATGGTTAGAAAGAGCAGCATCTGAATTAGATACTAATCCAGAAGTTGTGGTGGTCTGTGGTCGTCGTCGGGAGGAATTTGCAGAAAACTCTATCTACAACCGCCTGTTGGATATTGAATGGAATACTCCTGTGGGTGAGGCTAAAGCCTGCGGTGGTGATTCCATGATCAGGGTAGGAGCCTTTAAAAAGGTAGGAGGTTTCAACCCATCATTGATTGCAGGTGAGGAACCAGAACTGTGTGTGCGCCTGCGACAAGCTGGTGGCAAGATTCTACGTGTCGATGCAGACATGACATGGCATGATGGGCAAATGACTCGTTTTGGTCAGTGGTGGAAACGCTCAGTTCGCAGTGGTTATGGTTATGCAGAAGGTGCTTGGCTACACGGTCGCAGTCCCGAACGGCATTGGCTAAAAGAAAGTTTGCGGATTTGGGTATGGAGTTTGGTTTTGCCTGTGTTGGCGATCGCTACTTTCTTCCCAACTCATGGGTTAAGTATAATTTTACTACTACTAGCCAATCTTTTCTCTGCCTACCGAGCATACAGGTATACAAGGTGTAAAGGTTTTGCTCCAAAAGATGCGATCGCTTACGGCTTATTTTGTGTTTTAGGTAAGTACCCTCAACTAATTGGTCAGAGCCAATTTTACTTATTCAAGTTATTCAAACGACAGCCAACTATAGTCGAGTACAAAGGAGCGTTTTAATGTTGGTTAAGACTTTGACCAATTTTGTCAGCAAACCGAGGGAAGCCAAGCTCAATTCCAATTCTCTGAGTGTTGATGAGCAATATAGAAGATCCATTGCGATTGTTGGCTGTGGCTATGTGGCAGATTATTACCTGAAAACACTTTCACTTCATCCGCAATTACGGATAGTAGGGGTAATGGATCGCATCAGTGAGCGTGCCTACAAGTTGGCTGCATATTATGCTATTCCTCGTGTATATAGTTCCCTAACAGAACTTCTTGATGATGAAGAAGTTGATATCGTCTTAAATTTAACTAATCCCAGCAGTCACTATTGTGTTTCTCAAGCTTGTTTAAAAGCTGGTAAACACGTTTATTCTGAAAAACCTCTAGCAATGCAGATGTGGCAAGCTGAGGAATTAGTCAAATTAGCCCAACACCAGGGTTTATATCTTTCCTCGGCGCCATGCAGTTTGTTAAGTGAAACCGCTCAGACAATTTGGAAAGCACTGCGAGAAAATCAGATTGGCACAGTTCGACTTGTCTATGCTGAAATGGATGATGGACTAGTCCACCTCATGCCTTACAAAAAATGGGTGAGTGAATCCGGTACTCCTTGGCCTTATAAAGATGAGTTTGAAGTTGGTTGTACTTTAGAACACGCTGGCTACTATGTGACATGGCTGACTGCATACTTTGGGCCTGCACAATCAGTTACTGCTTTTTCATCCTGTCTGATTCCCGATAAACAAACTGATGTACCATTAGATGTGAAAGCTCCAGACTTTTCTGTAGCTTGCATCAAGTTTGCCTCGGGTGTCGTTGCCAGATTAACTTGTAGTATTGTTGCACCCCATGACCACTCTTTAAGGATTATCGGTGATACGGGTATACTTGGCATTCATGATTCTTGGTATTATGGAGCGCCAGTATATATCCGGCGCAGTATCAATATTCGCCGCAAGAGACTAGAAGGTATTTGGAAGCAAAATTATCCCTTGGTGAAGCCTACTCCCTACCTTGGGCATAAAGGCGCTCAGCGTATGGATTTCTGTCGAGGTGTGGCAGATATGGCAGCTGCAATGGTTGAAAAGCGACCTTGCCGATTGTCGCCTGAGTTTTGTTTGCATAACAATGAAATTGTACTGGCGATTCAAAATTCCTTAGATACAGGTTCTTCTTATAAATTGACTACTACATTTGAGTCTATTGAACCAATGCCTTGGGCAAAGTAAGAGTATAAGGCAGATGGCAGAGGGCAGAGGGCAGATGGCAGTCTTTATGAAACAAATTTTACCGCCAAGCATGAAAATATTAATGTTCCTACACCCTTACACCCCCACACCCATTTCTAGGGCAGACGGTAGAAGAATAAAGAAAGCTCATCAATAATACTGAGGGTACGTGTGTATGAAATTACTTGTGACAGGGGCATCTGGTTTCCTTGGTCAGTATACCGTTGCTGAGGCACTGCGATGTGGATTTCAGGTGCGCGCTGTCGTAAGACAAACAAGTAATGAAAATCTGCCCTGGTGCAATCATCCAGGATTGGAATTGGTACGCATAGATTTACAGAAACAAGAGTTAGATAGCCTAGTTGATGCATTACAGGGTGTGAATGTGGTACTGCACATAGCAGGTGCAACAAAGGGTGACTTTGCTACTCAGTATGCCAGTAATGTGGTGGTGACAGAGAACTTACTGAAGGCAATGGTTGTATCAGGGGTGTTACGACTAGTGGTTATTAGTTCCTTTTCAGTATTTGATTACCTGCGAATTAATTCTGGTGAAACTATCACTGAAGATTCGCCGATTGAGTGCGAACCTCTAGTACGGGATGTCTATGCCCAGACAAAGCTGATGCAAGAACAGATTGTGCGTGCTTTTGAGACAAAACATAGGGGAAAGGTGACAATTCTCCGCCCTGGGATGATTTACGGGCGAGGACATCTGTGGAATGCTCTTGTGGGTGCTAAAGTTAGCGATCGCTTCTGGATTCGCATTGGTGCTAATGCCCAGATGCCTCTGGTTTATGTAGAAAACTGTGCAGAAGCGGTTGTCACAGCCGCCCAATGTGATGAAGCGATTGGTCAAACTCTGAATATCGTCGATGATGATTTGCCAACTCAGAGTGTGTATGCAGAGACATTGGCAAAAATTATGCCACGTTCACCTAGTACTATTACCATCAACTGGACGGTAATGCGTGTACTGGCTCGTTCTATTTGGCTGTGTAATCAATTGCTTTTGGCAGGTAAGATGCAACTACCTCACATTCTGATACCAGCAAGATTACACGCCCGCTTCAAGCCTTTACACTATAGCAACACTCGCGCCCAGCAAGTATTGCACTGGAAACCAAAGTATTCACTTGTTACTGCCTTAGAACGTAGTTGTAGCGATGCTGATTTGTTGCATGTCTAAGCTTCGTTTATTTCTGCGTTGTTTACATTTTCGCCAATAACTAAAAATCACCATGAGGTTGATTGTATGCGTATTGCCTATTTAACTGGAGAATATCCCAGGGCGACAGACACATATATCCAGAGAGAAGTCATAACCTTGCGAGAAATGGGTGTGGATGTACACACATTCTCCGTTCGCCGCACAGATGATAGACATATGGTTGGACCAGAACAGAAACAAGAACGCGATCGCACTTTCTACATTCTCCCTCCAAACCCCATCCATTTACTTTTGGCACATCTGAGTTTACTGCTGGCTTCCCCCAAAAGATATCTCAAGGCTATCAAACTGGCATTCACAACCAGTCAGCCAGGGTTGCGGGGTGGCTTATATCAATTTTTCTACTTTTTAGAAGCGGGTATTCTGGCTCAACAAATTAAAAAAAGACAAATTAACCATCTGCATAACCATATTGCCGAAGCTAGTGGTACTGTTGCCATGTTGTCTGCCGAGATGGGTGGTTTTACGTACAGTTTTACACTTCATGGGCCGTATATCTTCTTGCGTGCTTATCAATGGCGGCTGGATGAAAAAATCAAGCGATCGCTATTTGTATGTTGTATAAGTTACTACGCTCGTAGTCAGGGCATGATTTTTGCGCCTATTGAAAAGTGGAACCGAATGCATATCATTCATTGCGGTATCGATCCAGCGCTGTTTGATGTGGTTTCTCACAACGAATCAGGAAAACGCTTACTGTTTGTGGGGCGACTGGCAGAGGCGAAAGGATTACCAATATTACTGGAAAGTTTAGCTTTATTAAAACAAATTCATGCAGATATTATTTTAACAATTGTCGGCGATGGCCCAGACCGTCAAAAGTTGGAACAATTGAGTGTCGAGTTAGGATTAACTCAAAACGTCAATTTTGTTGGCTATAAATCTCAGGCTGAGGTACGCAACTATTTTCAGCAAACAGATGTTTTTGTGATGTCTAGCTTTGCAGAAGGAATACCAGTAGTATTGATGGAAGCAATGGCAGCTGGTGTGCCTGTTGTCGCTACCCAGATAGCAGGCATCAGTGAATTAGTAGAAAATGGCGTAGATGGCTACCTTGTTCCACCTGGCGAACCCAACATACTAGCAGAGCGTATAGAAAAATTACTGAGTAATCATCTACTTCGAGCAAGATTTAGCACAGCAGGTAGAGCCAAAGTAGAAACAGATTTTAACATTCACTATGAAGTTGCACGACTGCATCACCTCATGACTAGTGCTTTGAAAGGACATGTAGAACCAATTCGCCCCAATGTTCCAGAAAATTTAGTTTCCCTGACGGCATATGAAACAGTAACAACTTCTGTTTCAAGTCGGTGATGAAAAGTGTTGCTAATTTCTATGAATACTAACCCTTTTAAGGTAACTCGTGAAGGCTCTTTGTGACTCTGGTGTGTTCTCTATTTAATAACTTAATAAACTACAGAGGTACAGAGAACACACCAGATAAGAGGTTATGGAGGAGTTCATTTTCGATAATTTTGATCCACCTTGAAAGGGTTGCTATGAATGATTATAAATCCTACCCCTCCAGCAATTAAGTTCACAATTGACTCTGCTGTTTCATCTGTTGACGTGCGTGCAGCAGTTTTTTCTAGAGTACAGTTTTTGCATATATTCCGACTTAAGTATTTCCTATTGAAAATATGACATCTATAAAAAAACTTGCCATTCGTGGAGCAATCTGGACTATTATTGGTTTCGGAAGTATTCAAATCCTACGATTTGGCAATAATTTAATTTTGACTCGCCTACTACAACCAGAATTTTTTGGTTTAATGGCATTAGTAAATACCTTAAGAATGGGTTTGGAACTTTTTTCAGACATAGGTGTTGCTCAAAATATAGTTAATAGCAAAAGAGGTGATGAACCTATTTTTTTAAATACTATTTGGACTCTGCAAGTAATTCGTGGTGCAGTCATTTGGTTTTTTGGTCTAATTCTTGCTTTTCCAATAGCCCATTTTTATAATGATCAACGTTTACTATGGTTAATTCCAATCGTTGTATTTACTTCATTTATTGAAGGCTTTAACTCTACTAGTTTACACACTCTGCATCGTCAGATGAAACTGGGTAAACTTTCCATTTATGAACTTATTTTTCAGGTATGTTATTTCTCTACGCTCATAGGCTTGGTTTGGTTGTATCCAAATGTCTGGTCTTTAGGTATTGCAATAGTAATTTCAGGAGTTTATAAATTGGTTAGTAGCTACTGGTTAATACCAAATTATTCTAATCGTTTTGCATGGGAACCAAAAGCAGTTAAAGAAATTCTTTCGTTTAGTAAGTGGATGTTTATCGCATCAACATTAATGTTTGCTGCTGAACAAACAGATCGCCTTGTTTTGGCTAAGTTATTGTCATTTGAAATATTGGGTGTATACACAGTAGCGTATACTCTAGCCAGTATTCCTCGAGATGTGATCAGGCAACTCAGCTTTAGAGTTATTTTTCCTGCAATCTCCCAACAATCTCACTTACCAAGGGCTACTTTGCGGCAAAAAATTCTGCCTCAACGGCGATTAATTCTACTAGGAGCTGCAATTATATTGGCAATATTAATAACTATTGGAGATTTATTAGTTGCATTTTTATATGATCGAAGATACGCAACAGCTACTTGGATGATGCCTATTTTGTGTAGTGGTATCTGGTTTTCTTTGCTATTTTATACTACTAGTCCTGCTTTGTTAGCAATTGGGAAACCGCTGTATTCCGCCCAGAGTAATTTTGCTAGATTTGGAATCATAGCTTTGGGTGTACCTTTAGCTTATCAAAGCTTCAGCGTATTAGGAGCAATTATTGTTATTGCATTTAGTGATTTACCTTTATATATAGTTAATCTCTATGGACTCTGGCGGGAAAAACTTTCTTGTTTTATTCAAGATATGCAAACTACTGCTTTTTTTATCGGTGTACTAGCTTTATTTTTAATCATGAGGAATTCTTTAGGATTTGGTCTCCCAATTCAATCATTACTCTAAATATTCATTCCATATGCGATCGCCCCCAAATCTAACTCAATTTAGATTATGATAATTGTGTTTTAATAATCAGCCAGGAAAATTACATAGACAGCTAGTAATGAGGAAAAAAATTGTTGGGGTAATGGGACCTGGAGACAAAGCAACAGAAGTCGATGTACAACATGCTTATAGACTGGGGGAATTAATCGCTCAACAAGGATGGATCTTACTCACGGGTGGTAGAAAATCTGGAGTCATGGATGCGGTCAATAAGGGTGCAAAATCTGCCAATGGCTTAACAATTGGCATCTTACCAACTGATCATCAAAAAGATATTTCTGAAGCCGTAGATATTGCTATTTTTACTGATATGGGCAATGCTCGCAATAATATTAACGTTCTTTCCTCGGATGTAATCATTGCCTGTGGAATGGGTGCAGGAACAGTTTCAGAAGTGGCGCTAGCTTTGAAAGCAAATAAACAAGTAATTTTATTAAATAACGATGCAGAAAGCAAAATTTTCTTTAAAAAACTATCGCCCGAAAATGTTCATGTGGTTGAGAGTGTAAGTGAAGCGATCGCAATTGTACAGAAAATCTTAATATAGTTTTTCCATACCTACAACAGCCTTGCAGCTGCCTCGCGCAATCTTTGAGAACAATCAACTGTTATCGGTTCACCGTGTGCTACCGAAATCACTGTTGATTTAACGCGATCGCACTGTGAATGAGAAGAGTGGAATCTGGTAATTTGTACAGCACCATTTCCCGAGGCGCTACAGCAGCAGGAAAAATACCAGTAACATGCCAAAGGTTTTGCGCCAGTTCTTCAATGCAACCATGAGGTAACACATGAGATTGCCATTGATCAATCATATAAGCAGACTCATTAAGAGGCTTAATCTGGCGGGGTTTGATTAAAGAGAAAAAAGTATAAAATAATTCAGATGCATCCCTTTTTTCTTTTTGCACCATAGTTTTACTATGCAAGTAGACAACAGAACATATGAAAAGTCTTTGTGTCTTTGTGTCTTGGTGGTTCAAGATTTTTTACCACCAAGGCACAAAGTCACCAAGTATTGTCAAGCTTTAAGCTTCATAACTCATTGGCTGTAACTTCTGGTAGTGTCAAAGGCAATGGCAAGCCTGTTGCTTGAGTAATTTCCTGGGATGGCACCTGTCGATCTGGACTTCTGAGATATTGCCCATCTAGGATAGGAGATACTACTTTCATTTGGTGAGAAATGCTGTAGTAGCGGTGAGTTTGTTGGCTAATCTGCCGTTCTTGAATACTTTCGTTAGCGATTTTCTTACGCAGTTTAATAATTGCATCTATGACTGCTTCCGGTCTAGGCGGGCATCCTGGGATGTAAACATCAACTGGAATTAATTTATCTACACCGCGAACTGCACTCGGGGAATCGGCGCTGAACATACCACCGGTAATTGTGCAAGCACCCATCGCAATGACATACTTTGGTTCTGCCATTTGCTCGTAGAGTCGTACTAAGTTTGGGGCATATTTCATTGTAATTGTGCCTGCGGTGATCAATAGGTCTGCCTGTCGGGGAGTAGCACGGGGAATCATGCCATATCTCTCCATATCAAAGCGAGAAGCGTAAGCAGCCATAAACTCCATGAAGCAGCAAGCTGTGCCAAACATCATTGGATACAAACTGGACATTTTTGCCCAGTTGTAGAGATCATCTACGGTTGTGAGGATGACGTTTTCTGAAAGTTGTTGCGTCACTTGAGGACGCTCAATAGGATTAATAATAGTGTCAGTCATGGGCTGAGTCCCCCAATTATTTTGAATAAGTTCTTGGAAAAGAAAGCAGAAGGCAGCTATGCTGAGGGCAGAAGGGAAGAGGACTTGACTTGTTTGTTCCATTCATCACAGGTGGCATTTGCCGCCAGTGCCACTGCTTTCAAAGCAACAGATAACTACACTGCTGATAATTTCAGTTTCTGATCAGCTTCTGAAATGTTCCAGTAAAGATAAAGGTTTTAAGGTGCTAACTTAAGATTGGTTTTTGCCTGTTAGTGGTTATTATACTTCTCCGACAAATAGTGTAGAGACGTGCCATGGCACGTCTCTACAAGGATTTTGGGTAACACATAATTAAATTCTGTCGATGTCTATTGATTATTGGTTAATCATTAGTCGCATTGGTTTACTCTCCCCATCTCCCCACCCCCTTCCCTTGCTCCTTTATCTTGAAAGCAATCCTGCGTTTAATGCTTTGGTAATGCGATCGCTCGTTTCTTCCAGGTGAGCTTGTGTATAAATATCAAGGTTTTCATTTTGGTGTTTGAGACCAGCATCAATGGCTTTGCGTAATTGCCGTAATTCAAACCAAGCTAGTGTCCGCGCGTCCTCTGGTACATCTGTGGTACGCAACACCATATCGAGTAAAATATTTAGGTGTTCCCGTTGCAAAGAACGGCGAAGGCTAGAAATTGGTTTTGGTTCTTTGGTATTTACAACTTCTGTCCAAATATCTTCTTGTAGAGTACTGAATAATACTGGCATGGAAAGCGCTTGTCCAGGCGGTGTTTTAAATTCTATATCCCGGAGACGATTGAGGCGATCGCTATCTAAGAGTGATCTTAATATTACAGCTTGAAAACGCTGAATACGTTCATGAATTGGATAATCAAGGCGGGATACCGGTATAAAGTTACCCCAGTGTTGCCAACGCGAAGGTGCTAGCTGATTCAACAATTGTGGTGGAAAACTAAAAGCATCTTCAGCAAATACATACTCCTGCAACTTCGCTAATACCTGACGTTGCTGTTCTAAAGAAACTGGTACAAAACTGGGGCGCATACTTTCATCAGCATGATGACGCCCGAATGACTGCCCAGCTATATATTGAGTCAACAAAGAAGCGTTACGAAAATAATATCTCAGAATGCTGCTAAACAATACGCGTAGGTCACTATAACTTTCTCCTCTCAACGGGTAATGCAGATCAAGACGTTGCCACATCGCACGGGCATTATCCATTTGCCATTGGGAATAAACTAGCACATCACTACTCATGTCCCAGACATTCGCTAGAGGATTGATATCCCAGATATCTTCATCGGTTGCGTAAGATAATTCTGGTTGGGGAGACGCCAAAGCAATCTTTTCCAAAAAAGGCTTTTCCGCTTCCGGCATCATTGCTTCTACTGAAAAATCTGGGTGAGGTTTATAACCATACTCAATTGCCCATTCGTCGTAAGGGCCAACAACTGCGGGAAAATAGTCGCCTTGCTGTGTTCCCTGAGGTGCTATATTCACAGGCAGATAATCCATCACTGAACCCACCAAACCCTTGGTGTGAGTAACCTCAGTGTTGTTTAATTCTTGAGGTGCTAACATAGTGCTGCCATGAAAGTTGTGGCGCAAACCCAGTGTGTGTCCGACTTCGTGAGCAATGAGAGAACGTATATATTGATGCACATATTCTTTCATCTCATCACTTGTTGGTGTAGCGTTTTGCAACAGTGATAATGCTAGCGCCCCCATCGCTGCTTGATCGGAAAATTCCGCACCATAGCAGATGTCAGAATCAGAATTCTGAATTGGGAATTGGGAATTTGGCATGACGCCACAATCACCTAAATGTTCTGCACCTACTTTTTCTGCTATCAAAGCGCGATATTCTTGCTGAATCGATCGCACCATGTTGGCATCGACAATAATATCTGCATCCAATATTTCCCCAGTCAGAGGATTAACGCGAGCTGGCCCTCTAGCAAAACCTGCATCCAAAGAATTGAACCAGCGAATCGTGTTGTAACGCACATCTGCTGGATGCCAATCAGCATCATCTGGCATTTGTCGGACTTCAATGGCATTTTGGAATCCGGCTTTGGCAAATGCTTGATTCCACATCAAGACGCCTTCACGAATGGCGTCGCGATACTCCAATGGCACAGCATTTTCAATCCAAAATACAATCGGCTTTTTCGGTGGAGACAAAGGTGCGTTGGGGTCAGATGGTTCCAGATGCCAGCGATTAATGTAACGTACAAATGGCTCTTTGCCATTATTCTTAGAAAAATCCTGGAAGGCAGTAATAAAATATCCTACTCTGTCATCAGCAAGTCTGGGGATGTAACCGTTGTTTTCAGGTAGCTGGGAAAAACTGTAGTGTACTTTTAGAGTCAGCGCCCTGCTATCTGGTAATGTGACTAAATATGCTCCTTCTGGTGATGAAAAGCTGTAAACAGATTCAATCTCCAAGTTGAAAGGAAAGCTGCCAACATCGCCAAAATATGACGTATTTTCTTCCAGGCGATAATCAGCCCGCAAATAATATTTCAATAAGGAAGTTAATCCCGGAAAATCCTGCATCAACAGGTGATTTAGATTAATAAGAATATTTTTGCTATACGGATCGATACTGTCAATTTCGAGGGCATAAAGAACAGAGTCGCTAAATGAACGAGCAAGCGATCGCAATTCTGGCTCATCTTGTTCTGTACGGAACTTGACATTACGAACAACAAAATGTAAACGATTATTTACTCGCCGGAAGTAGAACAGGAAATCTTGCAGAGGTAATCCACTATAAATACCGCTTTCCCCAATACCAGATTCCAATGTTACTGTACAAAGATAATTTTTATTGAGTTGTTCAGGTTTCAGTTCTAAGTAAATTTTGCTATCTTCTTCACCACGATAAATGGTGAAAAGTCCCTCTAATTTGTCCGTTCCTTTGATAGCCTCGCGATATCGCCATAAATCTTCCTTTCTATTCTCTTTAAAACGATATTCAGCAGTTGCTAATTGTTCAATTCCTGGTAGATTATTGGACTGCGCTACATAAGTATTTGCAGCTTGGTTAGCAAAAGCATAATTAGTTCCAAACAACAAGTTATAAAATAATAATATATAGACTGTTAACTTTACAATCCAGTTGTTCATCCTTTGGCTACCTTATAAAGCGGGTTTCCTCTCTACAAACCGCTTGAATAATAAAATAGCCGTTTTTTTTCTCTTTCATATAGCCCTAAATTTACTGATTTAATGGGAAATTATTCAATTAATTATTATTTTGTTCCTATATCCAATCAATTCTTTGCTCTAAAGTTAATTTATCAAGCAAATCTCAAGATATAGAACTCCTATTTTATTTTTGAAAAAATTCCGTACATTTTGAGCTTAAGTATTACCATATTCTTTCCTATTGCCTATTGCAAGAGTGCCTATTGCCTTCTATGCTCCGCTCATGATGACAAGCAATAAGTAATGAATTCAATTTCATATAATTCTACCAACCAAAAAGGTAGGTAGATAATGAACTGTAGATATGCGAGATATACGTGAGGTTATTAATGCTAAATTTTACGTTAATCACACCAAATGTCTGTGGCGAATGTTACAGCAAAATATCTCACTTCAGAGTATGATCTCCGTTTCGATACTGCTAAAAAGATGCCTGATGAAACTACTCTCTTCAAGAAAGTTAGCCCAATCACTTGCCATTGGCATGAGCCAAACGGATGAGATTTTCACGAGTACTTCACATTCACTAACTCCCATCAATCAGAATAGATAAAGCCTGACGCGCATATTTTGCTCCTGCTGGAGTTCCTTCAATCGTTGCCATTAAACTAGCACCACCAATTAACAGCAAGTACTGTTGAGAGAATGCTTCTGGATTAGGAATTTCTGCTTCTATTGCTAGTTGCATAATATGAGTACGGATTGCCTCACGCAACGAGACAGAAATATTATGCGCTGGATGATTGGCATCGGCAATTTCTAGGACTGCATTAATGAATGGACAACCCCGAAAATCTGGTTGAGCATACCACTCCCCCAGCACATCAAAGGTTGCGAGTAGCTTTTGTTTAGCTGTGTTTCCTCGCTCCTCAACAGCCTTGTGAAACCACTGCAACCACTTCTTTTCGCGATCGCGCATCACTTCCAAAATGAGTTGATCTTTGGAAGGAAAGTACTTATAAAACGTCCGTTTGGCAACGTCTGAAGCCGCTATCACCTCATTAATCCCAACGTGCTGAATCCCCTTTTGGTAAAAAAGCTCGGAAGCAGTTTCCAGAATGCGATTGTAGATTTGGTTAGTCTCTTGTGCCATTGATTTATCATCGTGTAGACAAAATTGTCTACTTAAGAGTTGGCATGTCCACCAAAGATATAGATGCGATGCGAAATGGTGAACCCCTACAAGATCCAAAACTAGAGGCACTTCGTCACTTTACCCAGCGAATGGTGCAAGCTCGTGGTTGGGTAACTGACGAAGAAATCGAGACATTTATAAAAGCTGGTTACACAAAACAGCAAGTTCTAGAGGTGATTCTCGGCATTGCTGTGAAAGTTATCCATAACTACACTAATCACATTGCTCAAACGCCACTTGATAAAGAATTTAAACCTTACGCTTGGAATGGGTAATTGGGAGTTCTAGGCGTGGTGCTTGATAGCACTCGTTTTTTTGGATTGAAAAAGAGCCAGGCAGTGAGTACTTCACTAGCTGGCTCATGGAGCCTCATTTTAGCTACATCAACAATGTCTCTGCGTTTGGTGCCTCAGAATGATAAATCCTCAAGCGGACATGAAAATCAGTTAATACCAAATTAGGATAGGTAGCATTGTTTGAAATTACAGAACCTTGTAATAAAGACTTTTAATCCAAAATCCGTCTTGAAAAGCTTTGAGGTTCCCTCCGGGACGCTTCTTTGTAGACGCGTAGACGCGTAGACAAAGAAGCGGTGAGGGGGTCGCAGTCTTGGACGCCACATGACGCCACCTGCTACAACTGTTGGAACCCCCAAGGGCGCAGTGGCTCCTTTATGGCGGGAGAAGAGTCCACCGCAGTGGCTGGGCTTTGGGTCACGTAGACGCGCTCATGGGCTTAAGGTAAGGGTATGCGAACCCCCGTAGACGGGCGAAGCTCGGCTTCTCGTACGCCGTAAGGCGTGAGCGTAGGGTAGAGTACCCGGAGGGCTTGGTGCAGGTAGCGGCTTCAAGGTTAGAGTACGGAGGAAACCTCCGCACCCTTACGGGAAGCCACTTCGTGTCTACAAACTTTTCGCAAAATCTAAAATCCAAAATTGATATAAGGGGTGAAAAGGCTCCTCCCTAACCCTGAGGAGCCTTCAGCGTTCAATTAGCTGCTGTGATTGTTTCCGTTTGGCACAGTTTCGCTAGCGGCTTCCAGGGTAGCAGTCGAGGCTGAACCTGACAATTCGCCTAAGTTCACCTTCACAACCCGACGACGTTCTTGTTCAGTTTTAAGTAGAGTAAGGGTCAGAATACCATCCTGAAACTCAGCATGTACGCGATCAGGTTCGATCGCAACAGGTAAGGCAATCAGCCGACGGAATTTACCATAGGCAAACTCTGAGCGGAGCCACTGACTGTCTTCAGATTGCTGTGGATAAGGATGCTCACCCTCAATCAGTACGGCATCTCGCGTCGCTTGAATATTAAGGTGGTTGCGATCTATACCAGGAAGTTGAACACGCAACACCAGGCTATCAGAGGTATCCATTAACTCAATGGCAGGATACCAGGTAGCTTCACGCTCTGTAGATGTACCCGTAACCTCGTCAAAAATTTGATCAAGCTGACGACGCAGCGATTCCATTCGCTCAAACGGTTGCCAATTCAGGTCAAAAGGTTGCCAACGCATTATTCTCATACGGTTAGCCTCCTTTACAATCAATTTTCAGCGTCTGTAGAGTTTGTAATGGCAATATAGATTGAGCAGCACAAGCATCTAACTTCAATCTTGAAATGCAGGCTAGATTTTTGTTGTAGCTGCTCTACTCAATATAGATAGCAAACAATTTTGAAACTCTGAGTTTGCTTGAAGTAGTGTTTCCCGAACGGAGGATATGGCGGTTCTCCCACCCGATAGCTTCGAGAAGTTTTGTAATTAATTAAAGTGTGATAGTCAAGACTTAACTAGTTATAATAACAAAACCAAATTTGACCAATTATTCCTTGATGGTACAAGCCCCCAGATTTGTCTATGGGGTCAATCCAAAATCTAAAATCCAAAATCCAAAATCCAAAATTGGTATAACAGTTTTGTAGGATGTGTTATGCTGTAGGCTAACGCATCATGGAATGATGGTGCGTTAAGACGCCGTGTCCATAACGGACCCTACCAGAATCTATTAATCAATAAGTTTTAATCCAAAATCCAAAATCCAAAATCCAAAATCGGTTGACCGAGTATCTCACGAATAGAGTTCACAACAAAGAAATGAAAGTTTATCTTTCCCTTCTGAGTTGCAAGAGGGTGTAGGGGTGTAAGGGTATAGGAGTATAGGGGAAAAGGTCTGTTTCATCTTTGGGTGTGAAACTTGTTTCATTGGGACTGCCCCTAGTATAGCTGCCTTATTTTCAAGCTATAACCCCACGGGCAATTGCCCAAAACGAGAGAAAAATATAACGTAGACGCGCCCATCGGCTTAAGGCAGGGTACACAGATGAACACAGATGGATTATGGGTTTGCTGTTAAGTTAATTCCTTTTCCCTGTTTCCTGTTAAGAGTTAAGAGTTAAGAGTTCCCTATTTTCAAGACAGTCAATCACGCTGCTGTTTTGGCACAACCAAACATGAAAATTTTTACCCCTTCTGCCATCTGCCTTCTACCATCTGCCATCTGCCATCTGCCATCTGCCATCTGCCATCTGCCATCTGCCATCTGCCATCTGCCATCTGCCATCTGCCATCTGCCATCTGCCATCTGCCATCTGCCATCTGCCATCTGCCATCTGCCATCTGCCATCTGCCATCTGCCATCTGCCATCTGCCATCTGCCTTATTTTCAAGCTAGATTAAGGTAGGTGTCTATGCCTGTTGAAACTGAGACTCAACGTTCGCAAAAGAATCCAAAACCAAGACAGTTTGGCAACAGCCTGATCATTTTCGTAACTGCACTGTTGCCCTTCTCTTACCAGCGTTGCGTCCCCGTCTGCCAGAGGTTCCCTACAGCACTTTCATTGAACAAGTAGAGAATGGGCAGGTGGCGCGAGCGATCGTCAGTCCTAACCGGATTCAGTATATGCTGAAATCCAAACCAGGTGCTGAAAATCAGGCTCCGATTATCTTAGAAACTACACCCGTTGCCCTGGATCTCGACTTACCCAAGATTTTGCGGGAACACAATGTGGAATTTGCTGCTCCACCACCAAACAACACGGGCTGGATTGGTACAGTACTCAGTTGGGTAGTGCCACCGCTAATTTTCTTTGGTATTTGGGCTTGGTTGTTCAGCCGCGCTCAAGGAGCGGGGCCTGCTGCCCTCACCGTGGGTAAGAGCAAAGCGCGAATTTATTCAGAGGGCGTTACAGGCGTGAAGTTTGATGATGTCGCGGGGGTAGATGAAGCTAAAGCAGAACTTCAGGAAATTGTAGACTTTCTCAAGCACGCTGATCGCTACATTCGTTTAGGAGCTAAAATTCCCAAGGGTGTTTTACTGGTGGGGCCGCCTGGTACAGGAAAAACCCTCCTCGCCAAAGCTGTTGCCGGAGAAGCAGGCGTTCCATTCTTCAGTATTTCGGGTTCAGAGTTTATTGAACTTTTTGTTGGGGTGGGTGCAGCACGGGTGCGTGATTTGTTCGAGCAAGCCAAACAACAAGCGCCCTGCATTGTGTTTATCGATGAACTAGATGCCCTGGGTAAATCTCGCGGTGGCAATGGCCCGTTCATTGGTGGCAATGACGAACGCGAGCAGACTCTCAACCAGTTACTAACTGAAATGGATGGGTTTGATGCCAATACGGGCGTAATTATCTTAGCTGCCACAAACCGTCCGGAGATCCTAGATCCAGCTCTGCGGCGTCCTGGTCGGTTTGACCGACAGGTGGTGGTCGATCGCCCCGACAAAATTGGGCGAGAAGCCATTCTGAAAGTTCATGCCCGCAACGTCAAATTAGCAGAGGACGTTGATCTGGAGAAAATCGCGATCCGAACGCCCGGATTTGCCGGTGCAGACCTGGCAAATTTGGTCAACGAGGCAGCACTGTTGGCAGCGCGTCAAAATCGCAACGCTGTGACAATGGCAGATTTCAATGAAGCGATTGAACGCGTGGTGGCTGGTTTGGAGAAAAAATCTCGTGTTTTAAATGAAATCGAGAAGAAGACCGTTGCCTATCACGAAGTTGGACATGCGATCGTCGGTGCATTAATGCCTGGTGCGGGTAAGGTGGAAAAAATCTCGATCGTACCTCGTGGTGTGGGTGCATTGGGCTATACGGTTCAGTTGCCAGAGGAAGACCGCTTTTTGATGATTGAAAGCGAACTTCGCGGTCGCATTGCTACCCTGTTGGGTGGACGTTCGGCTGAGGAACTGGTCTTTGGCGAGGTGTCTACTGGAGCCAGCGATGATATTCAAAAGGCAACCGATCTGGCAGAACGTGCTGTTACCCTCTATGGTATGAGCAATGAACTGGGCCCAATCGCTTTTGAGAAAGTCCAGCAACAGTTTTTAGAAGGCTACAGCAATCCCCGTCGTTCCGTGAGTCCTAAGGTAGCGGAGGAGATTGATCGTCAAGTGAAGAAGATCATCGACGGCGCTCATCAGATGGCTTTGCAGATTCTGCAACACAATCGAGACTTGTTGGAAGAAACAGCACAAACCCTGTTGCAAAAAGAGATTCTGGAGGGTGAGGAGTTGCGATCGCACCTCGATCAGGCACAGTCACCCCCAAACCTGCACCACTGGTTACGCACAGGCAAGCTTCCAGAAGAACAACTTCCGCTTCCAAAACCCTGGAGTGAAATAGAACAACTTGATGGAAACGCCAAATAATCAAGGAGTAGACCATGAAAAAGCAAACAACTCAATCTTTCAAGTGGCTTCCCTTAGCTGCCGTAGGGATGCTTTTTCCCAGTGCTTATATCTGGATCTTTTTGTGGTGTCTCAAGCTGAATGTCAATTTTTGGCTGATTTACATTGTGCTTTACGGTGGAGCGATCGCGTCCTCTTTCTTGCCGACACCACGCAAAGCTCAAAGTAAACGCGATCTTCTTATCAAGGAATTCACTCGCTCACAAACACAGCCATCTTAAATAGTTTTGTTCGGAAGAATGAATCAAGTTTTTCGAGAGAACCGAACCCAGATTTTTTTGCTTACTTATTAATCTGAAAATAGATAGTTCAAATTCAATAAATTACATAATGCAAAAGTCAAATCGGAGGTAAATACTATGGCTCTAATTCGTTGGCAACCATTCCAAGAAATTGAAAATTTACAACAAGATATGAACCGTTTATTTGATCGCTTAATGACAAGAGACGGTGAAAGAATCGGTACAAACTTTATTCCCGCAGCAGAAATACAAGAAACATCAGATGCGATTCATTTAAAACTGGAAATTCCGGGAATGGACGCAAAGGACATTGATGTACAAGTTTCTGCGGAAGCAGTTTCAATTAGCGGAGAACGCAAAGAAGAAACTAAAACCGAAGAAAAAGGAATGACTCGTACCGAATTTCGTTATGGTAAATTCCAGCGAGTGATTCCTCTTCCTGCACGAGTTGAAAATACCAATGTGAAAGCAGAGTATAAAAATGGTATTCTGCAACTCACACTTCCAAAAGCAGAAGACGAGAAAAATAAAGTCGTCAAAGTGAATATCGTCTAACCCTTGCTAAAGGGAAAGGGTTAAAGGGATTGAAAATGCTTTACCCTTTCCCCAACTCTTACAAAATAGTTCACAGTGAAGGATCAAGATTTTTTCCCCTACACTTTATAGGTTCTCATGAGCAATTGCCCACAACAAGGGATCAAAATTGAACGAACACCGTACAAGGCGATGTAGACGCCCGTAAGGGCGGCTGAAGGCAGGGTACACTTATGGAACATAGATGGATTATGGGTTGGCTGTTAAGTTAATTCCTGTTCCCTGTTCCCTATTTTCAAGACAGGTCTAATCGAATGGGTTGATGGGTTAATGGGTTAATGGGTGTACCATCAACTTATCTCCCAACTACTGTTTTTACCTACGCGACTTGATCTTGAACTCAGATGAAAGGAGGAGTTCAATGGCAAAAGTTGTTGGAATCGATTTAGGAACTACAAATTCCTGCGTTGCTGTGATGGAAGGCGGACAACCCGTTGTCATTGCCAACGCAGAAGGCAGCCGCACCACTCCATCAGTGGTTGCCTACACTAAAACTGGCGACAAATTGGTTGGACAAATTGCCAAACGCCAAGCAGTGATGAATCCTGAAAATACTTTTTATTCGGTGAAGCGATTCATCGGACGCAAATACGACGAAATTACGGGCGAAGCTAAACAAGTTTCCTACAAGGTTCTGCGTGATAGTAATGGCAATGTCAAGCTAGATTGCCCCATCCAAAACAAACAATTTGCACCAGAAGAAATTTCGGCTCAGGTATTACGTAAACTGGTTGATGATGCCAGCACCTATTTGGGAGAACCCGTCAAACAGGCGGTGATTACTGTTCCGGCTTACTTCAATGACTCTCAGCGGCAAGCTACTAAAGATGCCGGACGCATCGCAGGGATTGAAGTATTGCGGATTATCAACGAACCTACTGCCGCAGCCCTCGCCTATGGGTTAGACAAGAAAACGAACGAAACCATCTTGGTGTTTGACTTGGGTGGCGGTACGTTTGATGTCTCGATTCTGGAAGTAGGTGATGGCGTGTTTGAGGTAAAATCCACCAGTGGTGATACCCATTTAGGTGGGGATGACTTCGACAAGAAAATTGTCGATTGGCTAGCAACGGAGTTTCAACGCAACGAAGGTGTGGATCTGCGCAAAGATAAACAAGCCTTGCAGCGCCTCACGGAAGCTGCCGAAAAAGCCAAAATCGAACTTTCAGGAGCAACACAAACAAACATCAACCTGCCCTTTATTACGGCAACCCAAGAAGGCCCCAAACACCTAGACATGACCCTCACACGGGCGCAGTTTGAGCAAATGTGTTCTGACCTGCTCGATCGCTGCCGGGTTCCTGTCAATCAGGCTCTGCGCGATGCTAAACTGACGGCTGCTGACATTGATGAAGTAGTATTAGTCGGTGGTTCGACGCGCATTCCTGCTGTACAGCAATTGGTACGGCAAATGACAGGTAAAGATCCGTGTCAAGGTGTGAACCCCGATGAAGTAGTTGCCGTTGGTGCAGCGATTCAAGCGGGAGTATTGGCAGGGGATGTGAAAGACATCTTGTTGTTGGATGTGACTCCCCTATCACTGGGTGTGGAAACTTTGGGCGGTGTGATGACCAAAATCATTCCCCGCAACACCACAATTCCAGTCAAAAAATCAGAAATCTTCTCCACCGCTGCCGATGGACAAACCAATGTGGAAATCCACGTCCTGCAAGGAGAACGGGAAATGGCAGCCGACAACAAGAGTCTAGGCAACTTCCGGCTTGATGGCATTCCGCCCGCACCACGTGGTATGCCGCAAATTGAGGTGACATTTGATATTGATGCCAATGGTATTTTGTCAGTTTCAGCAAAAGAAAAAGCCACTGGCAAGCAACAATCCATCACGATTACCGGCGCATCCACACTGGATAAATCTGAAGTCGAACGGATGGTGAAGGAAGCCGAACGCAATGCCGAAGAAGATCGCAGACGGCGCGATCGCGTGGATACCAAAAACACGGCAGATTCTGTTGCCTACCAAGCTGAAAAACAGCTCAAGGACTTGGGCGACAAAGTGCCTCCTGCCGACAAAACTCGTTTGGAAGGCTTGATTAAAGACCTGCGTGAAGCGATTGATCGTGAAAACTACGATCGCATGAAGTCTCTCACCAACGATATTCAACAAGCCTTGATGCAAATTGGTAGTGCTGTTTACTCCCAAGCGGGTAGTGCTTCCACCAATGACAAAGGTGGCGGTGAAGATGTGATCGATGCCGACTTTGTAGAAAACAAATAAATTAGCTCACCACAAAGGCACAAAGGACACGAAGCTTTGTGTCTTTGTGGTTTGTTTTGTTGCTGGCATAATTGAATTATGCTTGGTGCGATCGCTACATTATTTTAGATTTCTCATTGTGCTGCTTTTTATTCAACGATTGCATCGAGCTTTTGTTGATACCATTGCATCGTTTCTTCGTAATTAGGCACGCTCAACATTACTGAAACACGCTCCTTTAACTGAAGAATTTGTTGATAAGTTAATTAATTTGATCATGCCAGGACTGGCTGGAATTGATAATAGTTAACTTGTATTAAGTTGTATAAAATTAAAAGCAATTCCATATGCTGCCTAAAAACCAGTAAAATAAATCCTGACACAAGGGTTAGCCTTGTAAGCCAATGGAAGTACACAAGCAAAGACGCAAACGTGGTGTAATCCTCAGCCTGCAAGGATGGCAAAAGCTGCAAGAGGCTAGGCATGAGGCAGAGATTCTGGAAAATGATGGAGCTAGATTTACCCTAGAAGAACTCAGTTACCGCACTCAACTTGCTCCCTTCACTGTTTCCAAAGTTTTGGCACGCGAAGAAGGAGTTGATAAGCAAACCCTTGTCTACTTCTTTAGAGGCTTTGGGTTGGAGTTAGCGAAAAGTGATTATGTCAGAGCAGGAAATGGGGAGGTAGGGAGAGACTCACCCCATCCCCCAATCCCCCCATCACCCCAACATCAAGACTGGGGTGAAGCTGTTGATGTTTCGATTTTTTTCGGTCGTACAGAGGAACTAAGTAAGTTAGAGTCTTGGATTGTGAATGACCACTGTCGGCTGATTGCTGTGTTGGGGATGGGTGGAATTGGCAAAACCACACTTGCAATTAAACTAGCACAGCAGATTCAGGCAGGATTTGAGTTTGTGGTGTGGCGTAGTCTCCGCAACAGTCCACCATTGGGTGAATTGCTAAGTAACTTGCTTCATTTTTTTGCTAAAGGTCAACCACTGAATTTGTCAGAAAATCTGAGCAATGTAACTAGAGTTGCTACGCCTGTGTTAGTTTCTCAATTCATGGCACATTTGCGATCGCATCGTTGTTTAATTGTGCTAGACAATGCTGAATCGATTTTGGCAAGTGGGGAACAATGCGGACATTACCAAGCTGGATATGAAGATTATGGACAATTATTGCAGTTTGTTGGAGAAACAGCCCATCAAAGCTGCATAGTATTGACAAGTCGAGAAAAGCCCCAACAAATCGTAGCTATTGAAGGTGAAACTCTACCAGTCCGATCAATACAATTATCAGGGTTAAATGCGATCGCGGCGCTAGAATTAATCAAAACTAAGAATTTTTTCTACGGTTCGGATACTCAATGGCAACACTTGATTCAACACTACGCAGGTAATCCCCTAGCGTTAAAAATCATTGCTACTACAATCGGCGAGTTATTTGCTGGTAATGTTACTGAATTCCTCGCTCAAGGTAGTACAGTTTTTAGTAGTATTTATGACTTATTGTCTCAGCAATTTCAAAGGCTATCGGCACTGGAAAAAGACTTGATGTACTGGTTAGCAATCAATCGAGAACCAGTGACGATGGCAGAATTACGTAGTGACTTGGTATTATCTATAGCATCAATGAAACTGTTAGAAGCATTGGAGTCACTAGCAAGACGCAATTTAATTGAAAAAAAATCAGTCCCTTCATCTGGGGTGCGATTCACCCTCCAACCTGTAGTCATGGAGTATGTCATAGATGATTTGATTCAGCGGGTGGCGGGGGAGATTGGGAGATGGGGGGATAGGGAGATTGGGAGAAACTCTCACCCCACCGCCCCACCACCCCACCACCCCATCTTTTTTAACAGCCATGCTTTGATCAAAGCGATCGCTAAAGATTATATCCGGCTTGCCCAAACCAAACTCATTCTTGAACCAGTCATTGAGCAATTATTATTGTCACTGCCAACCAAACAAGCTATAGAAACTAGGCTAGTTCAAGTTCTCAATGATTTACGAACTCAATCCCAAATCCCAAATCTTACATCTCAAATTGAACCAGAACCAGGTTACGCGGGAGGTAACATTATTAATCTGTTGTCTCACCTCCAAACAGACTTAACAGGTTATGACTTCTCGCATCTAACGATCTGGCAAGCATATCTTCAGGATACTCCCCTCCAGCAAGTTAACTTTGCTGGTGCTGACTTATCCCAATCAGTTTTTGCCAAAACCTTTGCAACCGCTATGGGTGCAGCGTTTAGTCCTGATGGCAAAGCTTTGGCAACTACTCACACAGATGGTTATCTTCTGCTTTGGGATGTTGCTAGTACTCATCTGGTGATGAGTTATCAGGGCCATTCGGGTATTGTTTGGGGAGTTGCCTTTAGTCCAGATGGTTGCATACTTGCCACTGGTGGAGAAGACTGTACAATTAAACTTTGGGATGTAACGAGTGGGCAATGTTTGCAAACTCTACAAGGACATACAGGCGGAGTTCGTACTGTTGTGTTTACACCCGACGGTAAAACTTTAATTAGCTGTAGCACAGATTCAACTATCAGAATTTGGCATATCAACACAGGGGAATGTACCAAAATTCTTCAAGGACACACTAACGGAGTCTGGTCTGTAGCTTTTCTCCCAATGTCCCCAACTGAAGTCAACAAACAATTTAACAATCCAAATAATCCAAAATCTAAAATCCCAAATCCAAAATTCCTAGCAGGAGGTATCATTGCTAGTGGCAGCGATGATCATACTGTGAAACTCTGGGATTTTACTACTGGTCGCTGTATTAAAACATTGGAAGGACATACTGATTGGATCAGGTGTGTTGCCTTTAGTAGTCTAGGAGTGAACAAAAGTTCGCCTTTACTTGCTAGTAGCAGTTTAGACCAAACAATCAGGCTTTGGGATATAAATGAGGGTAGATGTGTTGGTGTTCTCAAAGGACACACAAATGGAGTATTTGCAATCTCTTTTATTGGTGACGGAAATATCCTTGCTAGTTCTAGTATTGAACGAACAGTGCGACTGTGGGATGTAAATACTAGGCAATGTGTGAGAATATTACAAGGGCATACCAATGCAGTGTATGTCAACGCCGTCAACCCCCAAGGAACCTTGCTTGCTACTGGCGGTGATGACTTTTCGCTGAAGTTATGGGATGTAGGTAGTGGAGAGTGTGTCCGAACATTCCAAGCTAGGCAAAACTGGTTTGCATCGGTTGTTTTTAGTCCTGAGGGAATTAT